>NZ_CAMCEC010000018.1 GCF_945873775.1 uncultured Treponema sp.
TGAGAACTGAGAACTGAGAACTGAGAACTGAGAACTGAGAACTGAGAACTGAGAAGATTATGGGCATTAATTCTCCTGTGTCAAGTAATTAACTACACTAGTTTATTATAGATTCATTTTACAAATAAATCCAGTCATTAATGTCATTATCGGGCTTGCACCTGCGATGTTTCTGAAGGAAGCCCGATAATGACAACCGCTGCAAGATTGCCAGAACCATGCCCAGCAATGACAATGCAATAAAAAACACGCCGAGTTTTCTAAAATTCTCGGCGTAAAATTTAAAAAGCACGGCGTATTTTTAAAAAATTCTCGCCGAGAATTTTTGATTAAATCTCGCTTACAGGGATTTTGTAGACGCTTCCGCAGTTGCGGCAGACAATTTCAAGCGGGTCAGGGTCGTTTTGTCTTATGTCGGCAAGCTCATTCTTTGGAAGAGTCTTTAAGTAGCCGATATATTTTTCCTTGCTGCACGGACAGTCAAAAATAATGTCGCGCTCAACTGCAATCGCAGGCTCAAACTCGCGGAAAAGCCCATGAACAATGTCTTCTGTCTTGCCTTTTTCAGAAAACCATTTTCCAAGCGAAGGACAGGCAGAAAAAGCGTTTTCAATTTTTTCTATAAGCTCTTCGTCAACTTTCTGGTCTGCGCCGCTTGGTGTATTCGAGCCAGCCTCTTTTGTTCCGCCAGTTTCAGGCATAACCTGCACAAACATTCCGCCCGCGCCCATCACACGTCCGTTTTTGTCCATAAAAATGCTTGTGTTGAACGCCGTGCGAATCTGGTCAGACTGCTGAAAAAACCAAGCCAAATCCTTGGTGATATTTTTATAAAGAATTTCCACAGAACTGGTTTGCGGAGCTTTGTCGCCCGGATGAATTTTTGACATTGTCATTGTTCCGTCCCCAAGAAAAGGGCTTAAATCCCAGCTTTCCAAAGGCTTTTCAACAGGAATATGGTTTTCATACAAAAATCCGCGCACATAGCCGGAAGAATCAGCTTCAACAGAAAAACCTTTTGCAGGGCCGTTTGTGTCATAATGCCAAGTAAGATGCTCTTTTCCTTTCATCGTGGGAATCATAAGAGCGGCACAGATTGAAGCCTGTCCCAAAACCATTGTCTCAAGAATTCCAAGGTTATGCTGAGCGCGAAGCTGATTTACAAAACGCGTTCCATGAAAAAGCGCGCCTCTTGCCCGTCCGTCCGCCATGACAAAAATAGAAAGTCCGTCCTTTTCAAGTGAATCAATATGGCTGTTCAGCTCGTTATCGTTTATCTGTGCTTTTATCATGCCATACATAATAGTAAGAAATAAAATTTATGTAAACTTAAATCGGCGGCAATTATTTTATGAATTGAACTGACGGCGCATTTGCATTAAAATGCAAGGTCTATGGACAACGAATCAATTAAAAATATGCTTTTGGACATTCAGCCTTCAAACCTTGAATTCACTGTAACAATGACAGGCAAGGAAAGCAGCCGGGTAAACGGACTTTACAAGCCGGAAACAAGGGAAATCCTTCTTCACAACAAAAATTTCAAGACAGAAAACGAGCTTGTCTACACGGCAATCCACGAATATACGCACCACCTTATAAACGAAGAGCAGATAGAGCTTTCAGGCGGAAAAAATCCACCTATAAAATCAAAAAGCCACACAAACTATTTCTGGGCAAAATTCCATGCGCTTTTGGACATTGCGGAAGAAAAAAATTACTACAAGCTGGACGTTTCTCTTTCCCCGGAACTTGAGCAGCTAACAAAAGAAATCCGTGAAAAATATATTGAACCAAACGGACACATAATGCATGAACTCGGAAGAAGCCTTGTAAAAGCACATGCGCTTTGCGAGCAGGCAAATATCCGCTACGAAGATTATTTGGATAGAATTCTTCAGATTCCGCGGACAACGGCAAAGAGCGCTTCAAAAGTTGGCTTGCTCCCGGACGAAGATTCGGCTCTTGGATTCGACAACATGAAAATTGTAGCGGGCTGCAAAAAGCCTGGTGAAAAAGCAAAAGCAGTAGAAGCAATCAAAAGCGGAAAAAGCCCAGACAGCGTAATTGCCATGATGAAGAAAAAGGCAAAAGAAATCGATCCAAAAGAAAAACTTGAAAAAGAACGCGACAGGCTTACAAAGACAATAAACGAGCTTACCCACCGCTTGGAATTTGTGGAGGAAAGTCTTGCAAATCTCTAAAAAAAGCATTGTTCTTGCTTTGTCCATAGCCACACTTTTCAATGCAAGCGCGCAAAGCACACCGTTCAGTTCCATTACATCTCCTTCCATGCCAACAGTTTCTTCCCCGGAAATTGGCAACGGCTTTTATTCTCCCGGCTCAGTTTTAAAGCCTGAATACAGCAAAAACGCAAGCCAAAATAATTCAAGCCAATCAGAAAAAACAAAAGCGGAAAATAAAAACGCAGAATCTTCAAATGCAAAAAGCGAAATGCAAAAGAAAATTTTATCCGCACTGAGCGCAAAAGATATTTCACTTTTAAATGAGAAGGGATTTTCCAGCGACATAAATTCCATGATATTTTCACTTTCATCATCAGATAATTCGCAGGAAACAAAAATTCTTCTAAATAAAATTCTTGCTGAAATAGAAAAAATCAAAGACAAATCCAGCCAAGACAACAGCAAAAAAACTGACGAAGTTTCAGCCGCTCCTGCAAAAGAAGAAAAACTGCCAGAAAAAGCAAAGGCAAGGCTTCTTAGGTTCAGCGTAAACGGCTACGACATTTTAAGAACCTGCCGCAAAATTTATATTTCGGAAGTGCAGCTGGACGGAACATTTTTAATTACAGGCGACAGAGTTTATTCAAGCGACGGAAAAAACAGAACAGAAACTTTCCATATTTTATTTAAAACTTCTCCAAACGAAAACGGAACTTTAAATTACAAAGCCGCAGCAAATGTAACGCAAGACTACCTGAATGAAAATTCATTTTTATATCAGCTTTCCAAATTTGAAAGTCTTCCTGCAATGCGGGTTGGAAACCTTGTTTCAATGCGCACAGAAGATCCAAACTGGAAACTGGAACTTTTAATTGATCTTGGAGAACAAGCGTGAACGAAAAACTTAATGAAGGTTTAAAAAAACTAGGATTGGAATTTTCGCAAAATCAAATCAGCCAAATTGAAACTTATATTTCATGCGTTCTTGAATTCAACAAAACTTACAATCTTATGAAAGCGGATTCGGCAGATGAGCTTACGGTAAACCACATTCTTGACAGCCTTGCGGCGGCTCCTAGCATTGCGTCTATTATCAAAAAAATTCAAGAGAAAAAAAACATTGCATCTCTTCAAATTGCGGACATAGGCTCTGGCGGCGGATGTCCTGGAATTCCTTTGGCGGTGGCGTTTCCTGAGCAAAATTTTATGCTTGTTGAGCGCATGGAAAAAAGATGCGGATTCTTGGAAAGCGCAGTTTGCAAAATGAATCTTTCAAATGTAAAAGTAAACTGCATTCAGGCTGATTTAATAAAGCCGGAATCATTTGACATTGAAGTGTTCCGCGCGTTTCATCCGTTTGACTCAAAAAATACAAAGCTGCTTTTAAGAATGCTAAAGAAAGGCGGAATTCTTGCGGCATACAAAGCAAGGACAGAAAAAATTTCTGCGGAAATGGAATCTATAAAATTCCTTGTTCCGTCGTATAAAAAAATAAAACTGGAAGTTCCTTTTCTGGAAGATCATGAAAGAAATCTTGTTGTGGTGGAAAAATGATTTTTAATTCGTCTGTTTTTTTTATTTTGTTTTTAGCGGGAACTGTTTTTGATTTTGCATTAAATCAGTTTCTTGAAACTTCGGATTTCTTTTTCAGAAAAAAGCACGGAAAACAAATTCCAGAACGGCTAAAAAATTTTGTAAATGCCCAGGAACTAGAAAAAACCTGCGCCTATGAAGACGCAAAATATTTTGTTTGGATTCCTTCAAACATCCTGAATTTTATTCTAAAGCTTGTTCTTGTTCTGTCGGGATTCTATGTTTTCCTTTATGAAGGATTCTACAGTTTTACAACAAATGTTTTTGCAACAGTGATTCTTTTTTCTATTGTTTCTGGAATTCCGTCTTTTATTTTAAATCTGCCGTTTTCACTTTACAGAGAATTCCGCATAGAAAAAAAGTTTGGATTCAGCAATATGAATTTAAAAATGTGGATTCTGGATTTTATAAAATCTACAGTTTTATCTGCAATCATAGCAATTCCAATTTTGTGCGCCGCAGTTGCCCTTATAGTCTGCTTTAACAAAATCTGGTGGCTTTTGTTTGCTATAGTTTACCTTGCATTTTCACTTGGAATAAGCTACATATATCCAGTTCTGATTGCGCCGATTTTCAACAAATTTTCTCCTCTTGAAGAAGGCGAAATAAAAGAGCGGATTGAAAAACTTTTTGCAAAAACTGGATTCAAGACTTCTGGAATTTTTACAATGGACGCTTCAAGGCGAAGCAACCACAGCAATGCGTATTTTACAGGCTTTGGGAAAAATAAAAGAATCGTTTTGTACGACACGCTATTAAAGCAGCTTGAGCCTTCAGAAATTGAAGCGGTTCTTGGACATGAACTTGGACACTGCAAAAAGCATCACATTGCAAAAAGAATGATTGTTATGATTCCACTTGTATTTGTTTCGCTGCTGGCGGCAAGTTTAATTGCAAAACTTCCTGCTCTTTATTCTGCATTCGGATATGAGCCGCTCAACAATGTCGCGCCTTACATTCAGCCTTTGGGACTTTTGTTTATCGGATTAGTCTTTGAAGGCTACGGAAATATTGTTTCGCTTGTTTCTAATTTCTTTAGCAGAAAAGACGAATTTCAGGCAGACGCTTATTCAAAAGAAATGTGCGGAACATCCCAGCCGTTAATAAGCGCGCTTATAAAGCTGAACAAAGAAAATCTTTCTGAACTTGAGCCGCCAAAGATTTATTCAATGTTCAACTACAGCCATCCGCCTTTAATGGAAAGAATAAAAGCTTTGGAAAACTAGGCTTTGCGAGAAAGGAACAAAACTGAAGCTGCAAAAAATATAAGCACATAAAAAGCCGCAGCAGCAAAAACAGCGTTTGTTCCTAAAAGTCCGACCAAAACATAGCTAAGCATATTGAAAAAATAAAGCGCAATGTTAAAGGCAACAACCATCATAAAGCCCAAAACAGGAATAAGAAGAGTCCACTTGAATTTAAAAATTTCATCTGGATTCTCGATTCTGTAGTTCCAGCCAATGCAAGCGCAAAAAACAAACATTATCAGCATTATAAAAGGAAAAGTTCCTCGCTGAACAAGATTCTGCGCAAAAACTTCCTGCGAAAAACCATATCCAGACGCTCTAGGCAAAAGCTTAAATAAAACAGGAAGAGGCATTTCCTTAGCCCCGCAAGCCGCCGCATTTATAAGATTGAAATCAGAAAACTGCATTGGCAAAACCATTGACGAAGCTTTCTTTATGTTCAAAGGAATTCTTTTTGCGGAATGTTCTTTTTTCTGCGGATTTTCAATTCCAAGATTCTGCGCGTCAAGCTCTGAAAGTCCTGTAGGCTCATAAGAATAAACTGGGCGCGAAACCAAGCCTTCCGTATTTCGGTCTACAGACTGAAGGATAACAAACGGAACATATTCCCACTTTTTTTCAATTCCCAAAAGCGCAAGATTTTCTTCGCCAAATTCAGAAACTGGCTGGGCAACAGCTTTTGCAAACGGAACAAAAAATGAATAGGCAAATTTTCCGTTTTCATTGTAATGCACAACATTGAAATTTTCCATGTAGCGGACAAGGCTGCCTTCTTTTTTTATGTCCATCGCATTCGAAATATAAAAAATATTTTTTGATCCGTCAGGATAATCAAGTGAAAAATAAACTTTATGGCTGTCGGAAAGCTCTTCTATGTATTTTGTTTCGTCAAAAAAGAAATATTGATTTTCCAAATCTTCTTCCGAAAGCGCAAGAAATTTTTTTACATCAGGATCATCAGCAGCCTGAGCATAATTGTTTTTTAAGCCAAGAAAAGTGTAATATGCCTTTAAAAAATCTCCGCGGGAAAAAGCAATGTATCCGTCTTTTTTTATTTTGTAATAATTCCGCTCAGCAGAATTGTCAAATTCAACTGGAAGGCTCAGCATTTTCCAGGCATAGTTTGATTTTTCAACTGCCGCATCAAGATTTGTATTTTTTCCGTCGCAAGCTTCAACTGCAAGACTCGCCCAATAATGAGCGTCAAACCACTGTTTTTTTTGCGCCGCAGAATCAGACTTTTCCAAGAGCTCAAGAATTGTGTGGCCTTTATCTTTTATGTGAAGCGGCTTTTGCACTTTTTCTGCAGCAGGCGCATTTTTCTTTCCATGCATTTCATTGTCAATAAGAAGATCAACAGAATCTTCTGCAAGCTTTAAAACTCTTTTTGCATCCGTGTCTTTTGGCGAAATTTCCACTGCTTTTTTTGCATATTGAAGCGCAAGAATCGGCTGGTTCTGCTCCAAAAAATGTCCGGCAATAGAAATCGCATCCGCAAAATCCGACGGAGCTTCTTTTATAAAATCAATTTTACGTTTTGCAGACGGCTTGAAAATTTCTTCATTAAGCGAAAGAAAAAGAATAAACGCAAGCGACGAAAACAAAACAAGCTTGAACCTTGAAAACATTGCAGGAGAAAACCTTGAGCGGCTGTTTCCCGTTTTTTTCTGCCAAAGAACCGCGCAAGAAACTGTAAATCCGCTTAAAAGAATTCCCGGAAGGCAAACTAAAAAAATATAAAGTCCGTAATAAAACACAAACGATTTTTCTGTGCCGGCTATCAAAGATTCAGGACGCGGAATAAAAAAAACAGAAATCAAAAGGCAAAGAGCAAAAATAATTGCCGTATATATTCCAGTAATAAAAATAACTTTTTTCATAAGTCATCTCCGTAGTAAGCAGGCTCTGGTGAATTTTCTTTTACAAGTCTTGAAATCAACCACAAAACAAATGCCGCCGCAAAAACAAAAATATTTAGAATGCAAACTAAAAGCGATTTTACCGGAACAGATTTTATCAGCGCTGGAATTTTCTGAAACAAAGAATCGTCTGCGCCCAAAATAAAAAAATTCAAAAAGAAAACAAAAATGTAGTCCATCAAAATAAAAAGCACATTTACAAGCCGCCAGGCAGAAATATTTTTTATCCAGACCACAGAACTAAAAGCCAATATAATTGAAGAAAAAATTATCCAGGAAACAAAATTTTCAGAGCATCTTGAATATGAAGCCACTGTAAACTTTTGAAAATACTTTAAAATTTCCTTTAGAAGAACCGGCATTTCAACTGTATTTTTTATAAGCGGATCTGAAAATTCATCTTGAAAAACAGCGGGCCTTTCCGAACTGAAAGTAAAAACGTTGCCATTTGATTTTGACCGGTCAATGCAAATTCCAGAAGCATTGTTTTCTGAATCAACTTCTGAATAATACAAAACATAACGGCTGTCTTGCGAAGCTCTAAAATATCCAGGCGAAAGAGAAACTGAAGTTTGCATTTCTTTATTTTTACAAACTGAAATTTCAAGTTTTTCTTTTAAAGCCGGAATAAAAAAAATCCAAAGGCACAAATGCAAAATCATGCAGACAAGAACCGAATACCAAGGAATTTCTTTATGCCGAATTAAATAGAAAGAAATGAAAACAGGACATAATGAAAGCACAGCCGGCAAAACTTCAAAAATTCCCTGTAAAAAAAATCCTGAACTAAATGCAGAAAATTTCTGCCCCGCAACAAGAACTGTGCAAAGCGAATATGTCATATAAAGAAACGCGCCAGTGCAAAGACCAAGCATAACAATAGCGATGTAGGCGGCAAAAATTTTTATGGAACAAATAAATTTCATATATATTTAGAGAATAACACGGATAACTGATAAAATCAAACCAGAAGAGCTGTTATGTTAAATTTTAACGCGTCCCTGAAAACTTCTTGCCAATGTGAGCCGGTCCGCATATTCCAAGTCGCCGCCAGCCGGAAGTCCAGAAGCAAGCCGCGTAACAACAACTTGAGTATCCTGCAAAACTCGCTGTATAAAAAGAGCCGTTGTGTCGCCTTCCACAGTGGGATTCGTTGCAATAATAACTTCTTTTATAACACCAAGTTTTACACGCTCAAGCAGCTGGGAAATTCTAAGTTTGTCCGGCGTAATTCCTTCAAGAGGAGAAATAACTCCGCCCAAAACATGAAACAATCCGTGGAATTCGTGGGAACTTTCGATTGTTGCAACATCCTGTGGCTGCTCAACAACACAAAGAATTGTTTTATCTCTTGCAATGTCGGAACAAATAGGGCAGGGATCTTCTTCTGTCCAGGCGCCGCAAATGGAGCAGGGTTTTATTCTTTCCTGCAACGACAAAATTTGATTTGAAAAACGAATATTAAAAGAGCTGTCGGTTTTTAAAAGATGGCTTGCAATTCTAGCTGCGGATTTTTTTCCGATTCCAGGAAGCCTTGAAAAACTTTCTGTCAACTCGTCAAGAGCGTTCATTTTTTACGCGCCCATTCCCGGAATATTCATTCCTGCCACCATAGGTCCAAGCTGATTTTTTATTTCATCCTGCATTTTTTCAAGGGCGGCATGATGAGCGGCTTTTATTAAATCTTGAAGCATAGGAACATCTCTGTTATCAACACAGATTGGATCAAGCTTTATATCTACAAGCTCAAATTTTCCGTTTACAGTAACTTGCACCATATTTCCGCCGGAAGAGCCTTCAGCCTCAAGCTCAGCAAGCTTTTCCTGCGCCGCCTTAAGCTGGCTCTGCATTCCCGCAAGATTTTTTACCATATCAAAAGGATTCATTGTTTTCTCCAGAAAAGTCTTTGTAATATGCTGAAAACAAGCGGTCAACGGGAGTCGAACCCGCCTATCAGGCTTGGGAAGCCTGTGTAATACCGATATACGATAACCGCAAACCATAAAAGGATAATGCTATTCCGTCATTTTTTCAACACCCGGCAAATGCTAAAGTTTTTTTACCGAATTTCTTTCTATAAATTCAGCTGGAACACGGACACATTCGCCCACAGGAATTCCAACAAGACGGTTCATAAGAATTTCTGCGGAAAGCTCGCCAATCGTTTTTATATCCTGCCTGAACGTTGTCAAAGACGGAGAATAAAATTCAGAAATCATTTCATTATCAAAACCAATAAAAGAAATGTCTTCGGGAATTCTTTTTCCAATTGATTTTACATATTCCATTGCGCCAACCGCCATATTGTCGTTTGCAACAAAAACTGCGGTAATATCGCTGTGCCGCTCAAGAAGTTCTTTCATAGCATCATGGCTTTCCGCCCGCGACCATTTATGGCAAAATTTTACATAAGATTCATCATATTTCAATCCGAAATCTTCAAAGGCATTTTTCAATCCTTCCAAGCGGTCAATTGCAGCCATATTATACTGCGAATAAGTTCCGCCGATATAGGCAATTTTTTTATGCCCGTTTTCAATAAAGTATGAAGCCGCTTTATATCCAGCCTCAACATTTGCTGTTACAACAGTTGGAACTCCAGGAATTATAAAGTTTGTTGAAACGCAAGGAATGTCGGATTTTACAAGCTCCATAATTTCATTGTCCGCGCTGATTGGATTTATAATTCCAACCGCATCTACATTTCTGTGATAGCAATGCTCAACGTAAGATTTTTTTTCTCCAATTGGAGCATGGGAAATAAAAAGCAAATCGTATCCGGCAAACTCAAAATCTTCCCTGAATTTATTCAGAATTTTTCCAAACAAAGGATGGTCGAAACCTCTTTGCATATCGGCATCTTCATAAATTATTCCTATTAGAAAGGATTTTTTTGTTGTAAGAGTGCGGGCTGTTATATTTGGACGGTAACTTAATTCTTTGGCTGCATCAAGAATTTTTTTTCTAGTTGAATCGCTTAAGCCGCCAGTTTTATTAAGAGCCTTGGAAACTGTAGGGGCAGAATAACCTGTTTTTGAAGCAATATCATAAATTGTAACCATTGAATTTTCCGCCTCCGCGTGAATTACGATTTATAATCTTAATCTAGGATAAACAAGAATTTCAATATTCTTACAAATAAATTTCTGTTAATCCTAATTCAAACAAAGGCGGAAAATAAAATCCTAAATAAAAATCTAGTCAAGCTTCTTGTAGGAAAAATATTCAAAGTCCGCAAATTTCTTATAAGAAATCAAGTCAGCGCAATACATTCCAACAAATGCTCCTGTAAATCCTTGAGTTCCATATTCATCAGAAAGTTTGCTTGCATCTATAAGCGGACGAATCTGCCTGAAATTTTTTCCATCCTGCGACCAATAGAAAAATCCAGTTTTCTTGTGAACTTCAAGTCTTATCCAAACAGGTTTTTCTTCGTCAAGCGGACATTCCATTTCACGTATAAATCCTTCCGGCATAATGGACATAACCTGAATGACTTTTCCTTTTTGCTCATCCCGCGTTACAACACAAAGATACTGGGACTTTTCATCATAACGGTAAATCATTCCTGCAAAATGCTGAAAACTTTCCGGAGTGAATTCCATTTTAGTTTCAGCAATAAAATCAAAATCAGTCTGACGGCGCGCTAAAAGGCTCTGCTCAAAACAAGAACTAGGAGATTGACCTCCGTGAATTCTTAAAAATCCCGGATGTTCTGAAATTGAAAACCGTTTATCATCAAAAGGAATTCTTAAAGTTTTAAATTCCGCTAGAAAATCCTTGTTTTTAAATTCATATTTTTCTGCAACATGGGCAACTCCGCATCCTGGAGCAATAATTCCGCGGCCTTTTACTTCTATATAATCAGGCGGACAATTCTTTAAAGTTCCGTCAGACTGCTTTACCCAAGGCCAGCCATCTTTCCACTCAAGTTCAGCAATTCCAGTTTCACGTCCAAGAACGCAGCGTTCAGTTCCTTCAAGAGGTCGTCCGCAAAGATAAACAAGATAATCTTTTTTTCCGTCTGGAGACTTGCACCAAGAGCCATGCCCAGCTCTTTTTATTTTGCAGCCGTAGCCATAAGAAGTAATAAGCGGATTTGCAGGATGAACTTCATAAGGCCCGAATAAATTCTTTGACCTTGCGCAAGTTATTGCGTGCTCATAACTAGTTCCGCCTTCCGCACAAACAAGATAATACCATCCATCACGCTTATAAAGATGCGGACCTTCCACAAGACCAATGTCTGTTCCTAGAAAAATTTTATGAACTTTTCCAACAAGTTTTTTTGCCTTGCAGTCATATTCCTGAACAAGAATTCCAGAAAACTGCCGCGGACCTTGCTGCCTATAATCCCATTCCATGTTCACAAACCATTTTTTTCCGTCATCATCATGGAATAATGAAGCATCAAATCCAGAGGCATTCATAAAAACTGGATCTGACCACGGGCCTTCAATCGATTCAGCTGTAGTTAAAAAATTCGGGCAGTCTTTCCAAGGACTATCGTTCCAGCTTCTTACATTTGTAAAAACAAGATAAAAAATTCCATCCGAATATGAAAGGCACGGCGCCCAAATTCCACACGAAGCTTTGTTTCCCGCCATATCCAAAAGACGTTTTTCAGAAAGCGGAGAAGGCACAGATTTCCAGGTCTTCATGTCTTTAGAACGGTGCAGCTCAACTCCCGGAAACCATTCAAATGTAGAATTTGCAATAAAGCATTCGCCATCCGCATTTACAATTGAAGGATCTGCATGAAATCCGGAAAGAATAGGATTATAGATTTTCATAATGAATTTACCTCTGTCTTTATTTTACTCTTTTACGCTTCCCATTGTAATTCCAGAAATAATATACCTTGACATAAACGCATAGAACACAAGAATTGGAATTAATGAAACCGCAACTCCAAGATAAATTGAACCGTATTCTGTGCGGTAAATATCGCCTCGCAAAGACTGAACGAGCATCGGCAAAGTATATTTATCCTGATCAGAAAGAAGAACAAACGGCGTCATAAAATTGTTCCAAGATGCAACAAAAGAAAAGATGCTCTGCGCCGCAATTGCCGGTGTCAAAATCGGAAGCATTATTGTGTTGAAAATTCTAAATTCACCAGCTCCGTCAATTCTTCCAGCATCAATAAGCTCAAATGAAAGAATTGATTCCATATATTGACGCAAAAACAAAACAGTTCCAGCAGAAGCAATCGAAGGAATAATCAGCGGAATAAAGCTGTTTGTAAGATGAATTTTCGCCATAAACTGATAGAATCCAATAAACGAAAGAGTTCCAGGAATCATAATCACAACAAGAATAAATCCCCAGAGCAAATTTCTTCCTTTAAATTTATAAACTTGAATTCCATAAGCTGTCAATGTAGAAAAATAAACGCCAAGCACAGTTGAAAAAATCGCAATAACCGCACTGTTTCCAAATCCACGCCAGATTTTAAAGGAACGGCTTGTAAGGTTTTTCCAGTTCTGCAAAGTATTAGTTCCCGGCAAAAGAGAAATTCCAGAGTTAATCTGCGCATTTGTTCTTGTTGCGTTTATAAGCATAAGATAAATTGGAATAACTGCAAGCAACGCAAAGAAAATCATCAGCACATATAAAATAGTTCTTTTTAATGAAAGTTCAGATTTATATTTCATACCAAGCTCCTTATATTAGTCTTCCTTGCGGGATTTTACAGGACGCTCCTTTACAAGAGCATTTATTCCAATGGATAAAATAATTGTGATAATAAATATAGCAATCGCAATTGCAGCGGCATAAGAATAATCTGTTCCGCCTTGGAATCCCATATTGTAAAGATAAACCGACATTGTTCTAATTTTAAAGTCAGGCTCACCATGCATTCCAGTAAGAAGGAAAGGAATTTCAAAAAGCTGCATTCCGCCAATCATCGAAGTAACAAGAATATAAAGCATCATCGGGCGCAAAAGCGGCAATGTTATATAGAAAGTCTGCTGACGGTTATTCGCTCCGTCAACAATCGCAGCCTCGTACAAGGAAGGAGAAATGCTTGTTATTCCAGCCATGAGCATAATCAAAGTATGGCCGCACCACATCCACCACTGAATAAAAGAAACAATCAAGCGCGAAGCATTTGGCATTCTAAAGAAATTGAATCCTTGCTTTACAACTTCACCATCAACAACTCCAGTAGACCAAATTCCCAAAGTTCCTGTCAAAAACTGATTCACAGGTCCGACTGGATAAGCAAAAAGGCTTCTAAAAAGAATCGCAATAGATGCGGTTGTCAAAAGATTCGGCATATAAAAAACCGCGCGGAACAATCCTTTTCCCTTTAAATTCAGCCTTACATCAGTGAACCAAATTGCAAAAAGCAAAGCGATTCCAAGCTGAGGGATAAAGTTGCAACCCCACATTATAAACGTATTTTTTACTGAACCCCAGAAATATTTATCATTTATAAGCTTCTGAAAATTTTTCAGCCCAACAAAACTAAAGTCAGAGCGAAGACCTTTTAAATCACTGAATCCTAAAATCAATGTATACAAAATCGGCCACAACTGAAAAGCCGCATAAACCAGTATAAAAGGCAAAACAAAAAAGTATCCGCTTCTATTTGTCTTGGTTTCTATTCCGGATTTTTTCTTCATCTTGAAACCTCCAAAAAGTTCTCCGGCAGAAACCGGGCAAACAAAGCCTGATGCAGCAAAAAACTACATCAGGCACAAATATTTATGTTATTACAAAGAAAGTGAAAGTGTTGAAGAAACCTGAGCCTTGAAGTCATCAAGAGCCTGCTGCTTTGTTTTTTCTCCGTTTACATAAGCCGCAGTTTCCTCTGCAAAAATAGACTCAATTGCCTGATCTGTTCCCTGTGAAAGCTTTCCGTTTACAGATTCAGCCATCTGCGCAAAAGCAGAGTAATGATTTTGTCCTGCAAGGTAAGGGTCTGCATAGCTGTCTTTGATTTTTTCAACAACATTTTTGTTTGAAACAACATCACCTGTATCTTTTGCCCAAGCCTCAAGGAAAGCGTCATCTGTTGCAATGTATTTTATAAGTTCTTTTGCGGCATTAGGATTTTTTGTTCCTTTCCATGCGCCAACCCAAGTTCCGCCCCAGCGATAGCCTACAGGACCTGCGCACATTGCCCAGTCTCCAGCAGATTCAGGAGCATTTGTCTTAAGAACATAATGAAGTCCCCAAGTTGGAAGGAAATAGCTGAATACTTCTTTATTCTTTCCAGCTTCGTCTTTAAAAGTTCCTTTCATTCCTGCAAACCAGCCTTCCGACCATTGATTTACACGGCCTTCATAGCCTTTATCATGCAAAGTTTTGCACATATCCATGTAGTCGTACATTTTCTGGTCAATAACAAGCTTGTCATCAACAACCCAAGGAGATGCGCGGCCTGCGCTGTAAGGCTTAAACATATCGCCAGTTGAAGAAACAACATAGCAGTCGCCATTTGATTTCTGCTTTAAAAGTTCTGCAGTTTCAAGGAATTTGTCCCAGTTAGCAAGATGTTTCTGAACTTCGGCTGGATCATCTGTTCCAAGATATTTTTTTGCAAGCGAGCGGCGGTAGAAAACTGCGCCCGGAGTAACTTGCCACGACATTCCGTAAACTTTTCCGTTGTAAGTTCCAACTTCTACAGGATAAGGATAAACTTTGTCTTTTACTTCGTTGTAAATGTCTGTAATGTCAAGCAAAAGACCTGATTCAATGTATTTGCGCACAAAAGCATCTTCAAGAGCAAAAACATCAGGGCAGCCGGAACCAGATGCCAAAACAGGGTCAAGTTTATTCGGAAACTGATCTGTCGGTGTAAGTGAATATGAAATTTCATATTTTCCTGCAAAGCGCGAATCTTTCTGGAAATAATTTTTTATCATTCCGTCCAGCTCGTCCGTAAAAGACCAGACTACAAGCTTATTGTTTGCATCTGACTTTCCCTGAGGCGCTTTATCTTTAGAGCACCCCCCCCCGATAAAAGCAAAAGCTCCGATCATTGCCGCAGAAATAACTGCAAAAGTTCTCTTCATAAGTTCCTCCATTTTAACTTTATGAAAAATATTAGCCGGAAAAAAATCCAGCTTGCCTAAATAGAAATACCGGCCGCCAAGAAGGACGTGTGAAGTTAATCACATGGCAACCGGTTTCCTAAAAATTAGGCTAACACCGTTTCTTTTATTTGTCAAACAAAAAATTCATTTTTTTTATAAATTCTTACAATTTTTCTAAAACTTTCGTTTCCACAGAAAATTCTATTCTACTAAATGCAAAAATTCATTATGATTTGAAAAAGCAAATTTTACGGAGAACAAAATGCAATACGGATATTTTGACGATGAAGCCAAAGAATACGTTGTTACACGTCCAGACACACCGACTTCCTGGAGTAACTATCTTGGCTCAACTGAATATGGAGCTGTCATAACAAACAATGCCGGTGGCTACGGATTCTACAAGTCTGGAGCGCAGGGAAGATTTATGCGCCTTAGATTCAATTCAATTCCAACGGATCAGCCTGGCCGCTATTTTTACTTGCGCGACATGGAATCCGGAGACTACTGGTCAGCTTCATGGCAGCCTGTAGGAAAACCTTTGGACAAATTTAAAAGCGAATGTCGCCACGGAACCGCATACACAAAAATCACTTCTGAATACGAAGGAATCAAGTCTGAAACGAAATACTATGTTCCGCTCGGACAAACATTTGAATACTGGCGTTTAAAAGTTACAAACACCGGCAGCAAAAAACGCAAGCTCCGCGCATTCAGCTACTGCGAATTTTCAAATCAGTGGAACACGACGCAAGACCAAGTAAATTTGCAGTATTCAATTTTCATTGTTAAGGGTGAAAAATCCGCGCCAAATATGCTGCGTTATTCAATACACGAAAATCTTTATATTCAGCATCAGAAAAATCCAGCGGTCAACGACTACATGAGCGAATGGATGGCTCTTGCCGGCGCGCCAATGACAGGATTCGACATAAGCCGTGAAGCATTTATCGGAACTTACGGAAGCTACAAAGAGCCAGCGGCAGTTTTAAAAGGCGAATGTTCAAATTCAGAAGCGTTCGGAGACAATTCTTGCGGAACAGTTCAGGCTGACCTTGAATTGAATCCGGGAGAAACAAAAGAAATCATGGTTCTCCTTGGAATCGGAGACGCAAATGTTGAAGGCAAGAAAACTGTAGAAGAATTTGGAACATTTGAACGCGCAGATAAAGAATTTAAAAAGCTTGTAAAAAACTGGCATTCAAAGCTAGACAGTTTTTCAACAGTTACGCCAGACGAAGACATAAACCACACAGTGAATATGTGGGGACTTTACAACTGCCTTATAACATTCGCCTGGTCAAGAGCAGCATCTTTGGTTTACAACGGAGAACGCGACGGACTTGGCTACAGAGATTCAGTTCAGGATATTCTTGGAGTAAGCGCGGCAATTCCACAGGAAGCAGAAGAACGTCTTGTTCGGCTTTTAAGCGGACAGTTCTCAAACGGAGGAGCATTACCTGTAATCAGCAAGGATTTTGAAGCCGGAAAACAAAAAATGATTCCAGCAGAGGAATTCCGCTCAGACGATTGCCAGTGGTTCTTTAACGCAGTGCCTTGTTTTGTCGCAGAAACTGGAAACTTTGATTTCTTTAACCGCGTAGTTCCTTATGCAGACAAAGGCGAAGCCACAGTTTACGGACATTTAAAGCAGGCTCTTTTGTTCAACCTTGAGCGCATGGGAAAAGACGGACTTCCATGCGGACTTCTTGCCGACTGGAACGACTGCCTTAAGCTTGGCTACCATGGAGAAAGCCTTTTTGTTGCATTCCAGCTTAGACTCGGACTTACAACTTATACCGATATTTCAAAACGCCTCGGAAAAAATGACGAAGCTGAATGGGCTTTGAGCGAGCGCAAAAAGCTCGATGAAAACATCCAGAAAAAATGCTGGGATGGAAAATGGTTTATCTGGGCAATCGCAGAAGACGGAACAGTTTACGGAACTCAGTCAATCGAAGAAGGACAGATTTACTTCAACACGCAAGTATGGTCAGTTCTTTCAGGAGCGGCAACTCCAGACCAAGTAAAAACCTGCCTTGAATCTGTAAAAGAAAAACTTGCAACACCTTATGGACTTATGCTTTGCGCGCCGCCATTTATCTATGCAAGCCGCGACATAATGAGCTCAGTTGTATATCTTCCGGGAATCAAAGAAAACGCCGGAATTTTCAACCACACTCAAGGCTGGGGAGTTATCGCTGAAATCATGAACGGAAACGGCGACAGAGCTTATGAATATTGCAAAGCCGCGCTTCCAGCCGCATACAACACAAAGGCAGAAATCCGCCAGAGCGAGCCTTATGTTATCGGTCAGACAACTTATTCTACATATTCAAAGCGTCCGGGCAACACAAGAGTTTCATGGCTTTCTGGAGCTGCAACTTGGAACTATTATTCAATCACGCAGTATATGCTTGGAATTCGCCCGCAGTACAACGGACTTTTGATTGATCCGTGCATTAAGCATGACTGGGACGGATTTAAAGTTGAACGTCGCTGGAGAAAAATGAATCTTCACATTGAAGTTAAAAATCCTTCGCACATTTCAAAAGGAATTGAATATATTGAAGTAGACGGAAAACGCATAAATTCTTCTACAATTCCAGCTGAAATTCTAAAAGACGGAAGCAAAATAATTGCCGTAATGGGCAAAAATGCGCTTTCTGTAGAAAACGAGCGTATGTAAAATAATTAACTAACGATAGTTGTATTAAAACTATCGTTAGTTAATGGCATTAATTTTCAAACTAACCAATTCAAGGAAATTTCTTATGGAACAATACAAAAAAGACTTTATAGATTTTATGGTTGAATGCAACGTGCTTAAATTCGGCTCATTTACACTCAAAAGCGGAAGAAAATCTCCATTTTTTATGAACGCAGGAGCATACACAACAGGAAGCCAGCTTGCACGCCTCGGAGAATTCTATGCAAAAGCAATCCACGATAATTTTGGAGACGATTTTGATGTTTTGTTTGGACCAGCATACAAAGGAATTCCTTTAGCCGTAACAACAGCAATCGCGTACCACAGCCTTTATGGAAAAGAAATCAAATACTGCTCAGACAGAAAAGAAGAAAAAGATCACGGCGCAGACAAAGGCTCTTTGCTAGGATACAAAATTCAAGACGGCGACCGGGTTGTTATAATAGAAGACGTTACAACTTCCGGAAAGTCAATTGAAGAAACTTACCCAAAAATCAAAGCACAGGAAACAGTCTCAGGCGGAATAAAAATTGTAGGCGAAATTGTAAGCTTAAACCGCATGGAAAAAGCTCCCGACAGCACAAAAGCCGCCCTCGATGTCATAACAGAAAAATACGGATTTCCTGCACGTGCAATAGTTTCAATGGCAGATGTTGTTGAATGCTTATACACAAATGGCGACAAAAAAATCATTACTGACGAAATAAAAAAAGAAATTGACGCATATTACAATGAATGGGGCGCAAAATAATTGAATTTTCAAGTTAAAAAATTAAAATTCTTTGCATTTTTCGCATTAATTTCAATCTGTACCCTTTTATCATTGGGTGCAGAAGATAAATTTTCACCGCAAAAAATAGTATGCCTTTCACCTTCAGGGGCAGAAATATTATGCGCCTTAGACAGTTTTGACAAAATAAAAGCAAGAACAGACTACTGCGACTACCCGGAAGAGTTAAAAAAATTGCCTTCAGTTGGCGGATTCGACGGAAAAACTTTAAGCATTGAAACAATACTGGCATATTCCCCGGATTTTGTTTACGGCTCGCAAGGAATGCACGATTTTTTGAAAAAGCCCCTTGAAAATCTAGGCATAAAAGTTTTTTTAAGCAACGCCGCAAACGGAATTTCCCAGACAAAGCAAGAAATCCTTTATATTGCAACTCTTCTTGAAAAACAGATTGAAGGGAAAAAAATCGTCGAACACATAGAACAGCAGATAAATTCTGTACCCAAATCTGCTCCCATAAAAACTGTTTACTACGAAGTCTGGAATGAACCTTTTATGACAGCAGGAAAATCTTCTTTTATAAATGAGCTTTTAGAAGCAGCAGGCTACAAAAATGTATTCGATTCAATAAAAGAAAGCTATCCAATGATAAGCGAAGAATCAATTATCGCAAGCCAGCCACAAATAATAATCTTGCCAGATGCAAATGACATAACCCCGCAAGATATAAAAATGCGCCGAGGCTGGAACAAAATACCGGCTGTAAAAAACAATGCAATTTTTACCATAAATGCTGATTTAATTTCAAGGCCAGGTCTTAGAATAGGAGAAGCTGTGCTTGCATTAAGCAAACTGACAAATTAAAGCATTAAATGAAAAAAGCCTCACTGTTTATAATATTAGCAGCAAGCATATTTTTCTCTTTAATTTTTGGAGCTGAGCAAATAAAGGTTACAGAACTATTCTGTAATGGTGACAGTTTTTCCAAAATAATATTTTTTAACATAAGGCTTCCACGCACAATTCTTTGTCTTATCGCAGGCATAACGCTAGCTGGAAGCGGCTCTGTATTTCAGCTGTTTTTTAGAAATCCGCTTGCAGAACCCGGAATAATGGGAGTTTCATCTGGCGCAACATTAGGCGCAGTCTTAGCTTCTTGCATAGGAATTTTCAATACAACTTTTTTTTCGTCCTTGCAGCTCGGCTCTTTTTTAGGCGCGCTTATATCTGGAATCATTGTAATAGCCATTGCCGGGAAAAAATCACCGTCAACACTGTTGCTTTGCGGAACTGCGCTTGGCACACTGTATTCCGCATTCAGCTCAATTTTACTTTCTTTAAATGACAGGCAACTTCATTCTATTTATATGTGGATGTTAGGAAGCTTTAGCGGAAGAGGCTGGGAAGAAATTTTGTTTATTCTGCCACCATTTTTGGGTGCAGTTGCAATCTTTTGCCGTTGCATATTCAAGCTGGACATTCTTTCCTGTGGAGAAATAAATGCCATTTCACTAGGGCTTTCTGTAAAAAAACTTCAGCTTATAATTTTAATTTCTGGAGCTCTTGCAGTTTCTGCGGCAGTATGCGCTGGCGGCACAATAGGATTTGTAGGCTTGATTGCGCCTCATATAACACGAAAAATTTTTGGAGCAAAGGCAAAAACTGTAGTTCCTCTTTCAATGGTTACAGGCGCTTCAATCCTGCTTATTTCTGACACCATTTGCAGAACCGTAATCGCACCGGCAGAACTTCCAGTGGGTACAGTTACAGCAATACTTGGCGCGCCATTTTTTATTTCACTTTTGTTTTCAAAAAAAAGAGGTACAGAATGGACGAACTAAAAGTGCGCAACCTCAATGCCGGCTGGAATAAAAAGCAAATTCTTTTTAACATAAATCTTTCTATAAAAAAAGGAGAATTTGTCTGCCTTTCAGGGCCAAACGGAAGCGGAAAATCAACATTGCTTTCAATAATGGCAGGGGTACAGACAGAGCCAGTTTTTGGAAACATAAAAGAATCTGTACCCATTTCTTGCCTTACCATAAGACAAAGAGCAAAAACTGTATCCTATATGCAGCAAAAAGAATTTCCTGTCTGGGATTACAGTGTAAAAGACATTGTTCTTACAGGAAGATTTCCGCATACAAACTTCACTGGATTCTATTCAAAAACTGACTTTTATGCGGCAGACAAAGCCATAGAACAGCTTAATATAGAAAATTTGACAAGCAAAAGCATTCTGGAACTTTCAGGCGGAGAATTTCAAAAGGCCAGAATTGCAAGAGCTATTGCGCAAGAAACAGATTTCATGCTTTTAGATGAGCCAGTAGCCGGACTTGATTTTACTTACCAAGAGGAGCTTTTGTCCCTTTTAAAATCAATTGTAAAAGAAAAAAATACTGGAATTCTTATTTCAATTCACGACATAAACACAGCCGCAAGGTTTGCACAAAAAATTGCGTTGCTCCCAAAATTCAAGCCTTGCATCTATGGAACTCCAGAACAAATAATGACAAAAGAAAATCTTTCCGCAGCATATAATGCAAACATAGAAATCTGTACCCATCCAGTTTACAAAACACCTTTGGCAGTCTTTTAAAAAACGCTCTTGGTAAAAAACAGAAAATCCGCTAAAATACTTTTATGAAAACAACTCCAAGCTACACAGTAATTTACAGCGACGATGAAATTGTAGTGCTGAATAAAAAAAGCGGACTTTTAGTTGCCGCAGATAGATATGATGCTGAAGCTCCACGGTTGGATCTTCTTGCTGAAAAAGAATTCGGAAGCCTTTTTGCAGTGCACAGAATTGACAAGGACACAAGCGGAATTGTAGTTTACGCAAAAACTCCAGAAGCCCACAGAAATATTTCAATGCAGTTTACAGAAAGAACTGTAAAAAAAACATATCATTGCCTTGTAAACGGGCATCCAACTTGGAACAATTTTACTGTGGATCTTCCGCTTCTTCCAGATGGAGATGACAGGCACAGAACTGTAATCAACAAGAAATTTGGAAAACCGTCTGTAACTTATCTTGAAGTTGCGGGAAACTGCGGACCTTACACTTGGATAAAGGCGTTTCCAAAAACTGGAAGAACCCATCAAATCCGCGCGCATCTTCAGTCCACGGGATTTCCAATTGTATGTGATCCGCTTTATTCAGGAAATCAAAAACCTGTCCGGCTTAGCGACATCAAGCGAAAATGGAACGGAGATGTTTATGAAGAACGTCCGCTTTTAAACAGGCTTGCGCTTCATGCTTATTCAATTGAAATTACGCATCCAAAAACAGGCGAGCAAGTTGTTTTTACAGCTCCTTATCCAAAAGACCTTGACGCAGTAAGAAATCAACTTGCAAAAATTTTCAAAGTAGATCCTCTAGCATAAAAAACTTAAAAAAAATTTATGCGATTCCTAAAAAACTATGATAAAATATAAAAAATAACAGGAGGACAAAAATGAAAAAATACATAACTATAAGCCGTGAATATGGCAGCGGCGGACATACAATCGGAAGTATCGTGGCAAAAGAACTTGGAATTCCTTTTTACGATAACGAAATAATTGACCTTGCAGCAAAAGATTCCGGACTTCATCCTGATTTTATAAAAAAGAATGAGCAAAACATTTCTTCTGGCTGGCTTTACACGCTTTTGCTTGGAGCAAGTTACGCCACACCGGGAACAGGCACAATGCATCTTGGAATGAACTCCGCAACATCAGCAGCTCCTCTTGCCGACCAAGTTTTCAATGCGCAAAGAAACGCAATTATTCAGCTTGCAAAAAAAGGACCTTGCGTTATTGTCGGACGCTGTTCAGATTATGTTTTGCGCCACTGTGAGGAAATCGACAGAAAAGATATTTTGAATATTTTTATTTATGCGCCGCTTGCTGACAAAGTTAAGTACGCAATAAAAACAAAAGGACTTGATCCTGCCACAGCGGAACGCGATGTAAAGCTCATAGACAAAAGAAGAGCAAACCATTACAACACATTTACAGAACGCACTTGGGGAAATAGAGCGCACTACGATATGCTTATAAACAGTTCTCTCCTCGGAATGGAAAAAACTGCGCAGATGATTGCACAAATTGCAAAGGAATCATAACCTGATTCTTACAGTCTGAATACGACGGGCGCTTTGATCTTCAACAATGAAAAGTGTCCCGTCTTTTTTATATACAGAGCCTACAGCCGGAAGCTCGTCAAACCGCTCAAGAAGCCAGCCGCCTAAAGTATCAAAATTTTCACTTGAAAGATTCATGTAAAGCACATTATTCAAATCGTCAAGTTTCATGTCTCCAGGAACAAGAAATTCATTCACGCCAACAAGTGTTATGCGTTTTTCAGGAGGAACATCCGCCATTCCATGCTCATCTGTAATTCTTCCAAAAACTTCGTGCAGAATATTGTCCAAAGTTACAATTCCAGTCATTTCACCATATTCATTTACAGCAACTGCAAAATTGTTTTTTTCCGCCTTGAATTTCTTTAAAAGCTCAATTGCGCTTAAAGTCTCCGGCACAAAAAGAACCGGCCGCATACACTGGCGAACAAAATCCTTGCAAGAACAAATTTTTTTATCAGCAAAAAGAACATCCTTAAAATAGAGCACGCCAACAATTTCTTCACTGTCATTCTTATAAACCAGAATTCTTGAGTAGCCGGTTTCTTCAAAAATTTTTATGACATCTTCAAAAGAATCCGCCTCATAAATATGGCGCACAAGGGAACGATGCCGCATTATATTGTGAACGCGCAAATCAGAAAATTCAAAAATCCGCTCAAGCATTTTGCGCTCGTCCTGCTCCAGCGTGCCTTCGTTTTCCCCGATTGCAATAAGCGCTTTCAGTTCTTCTTCTGTAATCAACGGACGTTTTGCCTTTATAAGTTTTTTTTCAAGAAAGTCAAGAAGCTTTGTAAACTGAAAGAAAAGCCAGATTACAGGAAAAAATATTTTCTGAATAATCAGAATCGGAACTGCGGAATTTTGCGCCACAGTTTTCTGATTAAAGCTCGCAAACGTCTTTGGAATTATTTCAGCAAAAACAATAACTAAAATTGTAATTGCGGCAGTGGCAAAAGAAACATATTCCGCCCCGAAAACTTTTATTGCAAAAGCCGTAGCAATTGAAGAGTTCAGTGTGTTTACAAAATTCGTTCCTATTAAAACTGTTGAAATAAGCTGATCAAGCTCCGATTTTATTTTGTAAACTCTTATTGAATTTTTTGCGTTTTCCTTGAGCATTTGCCTTACAGAAATTCTTGAAATGCTGGTAAACGCAGTTTCTGTCGCTGAAAAAAATGCGCCCAAAAACAAAAGAAATGCAATTGCAAAAAGATTCAAAAGAATATAAGGCACGCTCATTTTTTTTCTCCGTCTTTCTGCATTTTGATTTTTTTTACGCGGTTGTCTTCCATTTTTATTACTGTGAATTTATATCCTTCCGCAACAATGAAGTTTCCTTCCTGCGGAATAGAACCAAGTTTTTCGCAAATAAAGCCGCCTATAGTTTCGCAGTTTTCAGAAGAAAGATTTATTCCAAGTTTTTCATTTAAATCAATAAGACGCGCAAAACCGTCAAGCTCGCATTCATTAGTATTTTCAATTATAAGATTTGCTTTATGCGCGCGGATGTTTTTTCCATCTGTAACAGGACCGAAAATTTCACGGACAATGTCTTCTCTTGTTAAAATTCCGTAAGTTCCAGAATATTCATCAATTACAACCGCCATGCTCTGCCTGTTTTCCCAAAGCATTTGCTGAACACCGGACATTTTTTTTGTTTCAAGAATGAAAAGGGGAGGGCGCATTGTTTTTTGCACGCTAAATTCTGAAGTTCTGTTTTTAAACGACAGCATATCTTTTATATAGATAATTCCCACAATATCATCAATGTCTTTTTTATAAACAGGAAACCGGGAAAAACCAGAACGCTGGGCTTTTTCAATAATGTCGGAATAAGAATCATTTACACTTACGGCTTTGATTTGCTTGCGCGGAATCATAATGTCTTTTGCCTCAAGGTCAGTGAACTTAAAAACCTGCGACATCATGTTTTTTTCATTTATTTTTAAAATTCCCTGCTCGCATCCAACATCCAAAAAAGTTTTTATTTCTTCTTCAGTGTAAGAAACTTTTTTTGGATTTACATTGATTTTTAAAGCTTTAAGCACAAGCCTTGAAAAAGAAGTGAAAACAATTACAAGCGGAAAAAGAAGAGTTTCAATAATCTGAACAAAAAAACTAAAGAAAAACGCGACAGCTTCCGGGTGATGAGTTGCGATAATTTTCGGTGTAATTTCACCAAAAACCAAAAGCAAAATTGTTACTGCAAAAGTCGCAAGCCCGATTCCAGCCGAACCAAAAAGTCCGACCGCTATAAAAGTAAAAACCGCAGAAAGGGCAATGTTGACAATGTTGTTTCCAACAAGAAGCGTGTTTATAAGTCTGTCTTTATTTTTAAGAAGATTCCATACACGGATTGCGCGTTTGTCTTGCTTTCCACGCAAAAGCCGCACACGGAGCTTGTTAACTGAAAAAAATGCGCTTTCCGCGGCAGAAAAAATTGTTGAAAGAACAATAAGAACTACCGCAGTTGCCAATAGCGCAGGCAAAGGAACAGCCAGAGAATCCACTACTTTTGGTTCTCCTGACTTTCTTTTATTGCTGAAAATTTGCGCACAGTTTCCAATGCCTTTAAAATTTCCTCTGAATATCCGCCTTCAGTTTTTATGCTGTAAGCTTTTTCCAAGCACTGCTGAACACGCTCAAAATCAATATCCGGCAAATTTACAAGAACATAAGCCGCCATATACATAGCTTCCTGACGCTGCAAATCTGAAAGGGAAGTTTTTTCTGCAATCTGCTCAAAAGGCTCGGCGGGATCTTTTCCTTCTGCAAATGCTTCAAGCGATTTATTGTAAGCGTTGCGGACTTCGTAAGCACCCAAAAGTCCTGTTGAATCCTGTTTATCAAGAACAATAAATTCCTGAATCAAATCTTTTAAAAGGAAACAATGTTCTTGACTTGTATTTTCAACCAGCTCATTTATAGCCTGCGCTTTTTCTATTCCGGAAGAATTTTCAACTTTTTCAACCAAGGCTTTTGTCTTTAAAGCTTCCTGCCCGGCATCTTTCATTTTTGCAGAATACTCTTCAAAAGTACATTCAGGCTTTTCTTCAAAATCAACAGAAGCCAAAACATATCCGTCTTTTGAAACAAGATATGCGCATGGCCATTTGCGGACATTGTAATAGCGCGCAAGCAATTCCTTTTTTTCGTAGGATTCTTTAATTTCCGCAGCCGCTTTCAATTCATCTTCGGAAGCATTTTCTGGAACATTTGTCTTTGCATATTCAGTTTGAGAAAAATCCAAATTCGCAAAAACATATTTTTTTCCAAATTCGTCTGAAAAGTCTTTTGTTAAAACAATTTTTTCCTTAAAAGGCTTGCTTGTTTCCGCCCAGTCATCTCCGCTGAACAAAAGATAAATATCTTTCTTCTGCTTTTTGGCAGCTTCCTTTGCAGAATCAAAATCCGAATACCACTTTGGCGCGCCGCATGAAACAAGAAGAAATACCGCTGTAAGAACAGCAATAAAAATTCCATGTCTTTTCATTTTTCTATCCATTAAATTAGTTAAAATATCTTATTCCAGCCGCAAAAATATTTTGGCAAGAACTTTCGTTTGAATCCATTCCTGCAATATTTTTTATAAGGTCAATGCTTGAGCCGCCTTTATCTGTGCCCATTGTGCGCTCGTTATGTCCCATTTTTCCAAGAACACGACCGTCCGGACTTGTAAGACCTTCGATTGCAAAAAGGCTTCCGTTAGGATTGTCCGGCTCTATTATTGAAGGAATTCCATTTTCGTCAACATACTGAGTAAAGACCTGTCCGTTTGCAAAAAGTTTTTCCGCAAGCTCTTCAGTGATTACAATGCGTCCTTCTCCATGGCTTACAGGAATAAGGTGAATCTTTGAATTCAAAATACTGGAATCCTGCGCCCAGGGACTTTTTGCGCTGACCATTCTTGTGCGAACAACTCTGCTTATATGCCGTCCGATTCTATTGTAAGTAAGTGTAGGCATATCTGCGGAAGGTTCTTTTATTTCGCCATAAGGAACAAGCCCTGTTTTTATAAGCGCCTGGAAACCGTTGCAAATTCCAAGCACAAGGCCATCGCGTTTTTTTAGCAGCTCCATTATGCTGTCTGCAATTCTGTGCTCGCGGATTACATTGGCAATGTATTTTCCTGAACCGTCCGGCTCATCTCCTGCGCTGAATCCGCCTGCAAAAGCAAGAATCTGCGCCTCGTCAATCTCCGCCTTGAACAAATCCAAGGATTCTGCCAAGTCTTTTGGAGTTCTATTGCGGAACACAACAATTTTTGTTTCGCCGCCATTCAAGTTAAACGCACGCGCCATGTCGTATTCGCAGTTTGTTCCAGGGAAAACAGGAATCACAACTTTTGGCTTTGTTTTTCCGGCTGAATAATCAAACGTAGAAGATTTTTTTCTAGTTTCTTCAAGCGACTCATGCTCTTTCAATGCAAAAGAAGGCAATGGTGGCTGAAGCTCTGCGCCAGAAACTGGAGGAAAAACTTTTTCAAGCTTTGATTCCCAGGCAGATTCAATTTCATCAAGAGAAATTTTTACATCTTCAAGTTCAATGCTAGGCTCGCAAATAGTTTCTCCAATTTTAGAAACTGTTCCTTCAATAAAATCTTTTTCCAAGTCAAGGTCAAAATCCGACTCAACTAAAATTGAACCATAAAGTGGAGTAAACAAATCGCTAACGTCGGCTTCTTTTATTCCAGAGGCGGCTGTGCAGCTTAAAGGAATTGTGTCCAAGGAAACTCCGATTTTATTTCCAAGCGACATTTTGCTCAATCCTTCTGCAATTCCGCCGGCGCAAACCGGGTACATCGCATTTATTTTTTTCTGGCTATTAAACTTGTAAAGCGCGGCAGTGTTTTTCTTGAACACTTCAAAATCCGGAACAAGCTCAGCAGAATATGGAACGCTCACAAGGAAAACTTTGCTTCCCGCTTTTTTGAAAGAGCCGCTCACAACATTTTTTACATCGTCAACATTCACGGCAAAAGAAACCAATGTGTGCGGAACGTTAAGATTTTCAAAAGTTCCAGACATTGAGTCTTTTCCGCCGATTGAGCCAGTTCCCATTGCAAGCTGGGCATCAATAGAACCAAGCAATGCGGCTGCAGGATACCCCCAAGTTTTTTCTGTTACAGCGCGCCCAAAAAATTCCTGGAATGTAAGACGGCAAGTGTCGGTTTTTCCACCTATGCAGGCAATTTTTGCCAAGCTAGAAAGAACTGCAACCTGCGCTCCGTGCCATGCCGACCACTGGGAAACACGAGGATCAAAACCGTAGCTCATAAGGCTGACTGTAGAAGTTTCGTGCGGGGAAACAACTGGAATTTTAGCAGCCATTCCAGCTTCCGGTGTTCCCTGATATTTTCCTCCGTAAGGCATAAGAACAGAACTTGCGCCAATAGAACCGTCAAACCGCTCGCCAAGCCCACGCTGACTGCAGCAAGCCAAATCGTTCATATTGCAAAGCCATGCTTCTTTTATGTCCGGATTTTCTGAATCTTCAAGAAGAATTTTTTCAACTGATTCAAGAGGATGAACCAAAGGAGAATTTTTCTGTTCTGCAGGACTTTCTATTGAAGCAACCGCATGATGCTCAGCTCCGGCTGTATCAAGGAAAGAGCGGTCAATGTCTACAATTGTCTTTCCGCGCCACTTCATTACAAGTTTATTTGTATCTGTAACAACCGCAACTACAACCGCGTTCAAATTCTCTTTATTGCACTCCAAGATGAATTTCTGCGCGTCTTCCTTGCGGACAACAACTGCCATTCTTTCCTGGCTTTCTGAAATTGCAAGCTCTGTCCCGTCAAGACCTTCATATTTTTTTGGAACAGCATCAAGGTTTATATCAAGTCCAGAAGCAAGCTCACCAACCGCAACAGAAACTCCGCCCGCTCCAAAGTCGTTTGAACGGCGAATCATGCGGCACACATCTTTATTTCTAAAAAGACGCTGAATTTTACGCTCTTCAACGGCGTTGCCTTTTTGAACTTCAGCAGCGGCAGTTGCAACAGACTTTACATCGTGAACTTTTGAAGAGCCTGTAGCACCGCCAATTCCGTCGCGTCCAGTTCCGCCTCCAAGAAGAATTACAACATCCCCGGTTTCAGGCTCTTCGCGCATAACCTGATCACAAGGGGCAGCAGCAATAACCGCGCCAAGCTCCATGCGCTTAGCAACATATCCCGGATGATAAACTTCAGAAACCTGACCTGTTGTAAGTCCAATCTGATTTCCGTAAGAAGAAAATCCCTGGGCAGCTTCACGTGTAAGCTTCATCTGCGGAAGTTTTCCAGAAAGCGTCTGGCTTAAAGGAACTGTAGGGTCGGCGGCTCCAGTAACACGCATCGCCTGATAAACCCAGGAACGTCCGGAAAGAGGATCACGGATTGCGCCACCAATACAAGTTGCCGCTCCACCAAAAGGCTCAATCTCTGTAGGATGATTGTGAGTTTCATTTTTAAACTGCAAAAGCCAGCGTTCATCAGGTTCGCCGCTTGTATAATGAACATCTATAAAAACAGAGCAGGCATTTATTTCCGCGCTAACTTCAAGGTCGTCAAGTTTTCCGTGCTTGCGAAGATATTTTGCACCAATGCAGGCCATGTCCATCAAAGTAACAGGCTTGTCTTTGCGGTCGGCATACAAATCCGCACGAACAGCTTTATAATTATCAAACGATTTTTTCAAGGCGGAAGCATAAGGTCCGTCTTCAATTTTTACATCGTCAAGAACTGTAAGGAAGGTTGTGTGGCGGCAATGATCTGACCAGTAAGTATCCAAAACGCGGATTTCTGTAAAGGTTGGATCGCGGTTTATTGACTTAAAGTAATCCTGCATGAATTTAACATCAGCCAAATCCATGGCAAGACCAAGTTCTTTTCTATATGAATCAAGCTCGCTTTCTGACTTTGAAATAAATCCAGATACAACTGCAATATCAGCCGGTGTAATAGAAGACATTTTAAGCGTTGCAGGCTTTGAGCTGTCTGTAAGCCGGCTGTCAACTGGATTTATAAGATACTTCTGGATTTTTAAAACGTCATCCGCGCAAACACTTCCTTCAAGGAAAACAATCTTTGCGCATCTTACAGCAGGCGGCTCTGTTCCGACTTTTGTGGCAGACTTCATTCCTTCACGCAAAAGTGTAAGGCACTGCTCTGCGCTATCCGCACGCTGGTCGTACTGCCCCGGAAGATATTCCCATATAATCTGGGTAACATCAGCAGGAACTTCAAGTGAATCGTAAATAACAAAATCGCTTTGAGGCTCAGAAAAAATTCTTACAGCAGAAGCCTTTGCAACTTCATCCGCGACATTTTCTATGTCATACCGGTTGAAATAACGGACGCCGGTAACTCCACCAATTCCTAAAAAACCTGTAATCTCGGAAAAAATCCGCGCCGCTTCATTCTGAAAACCGGCCTTTCTTTCAACATAGATACGAAACATTCGCATATTTTATAGCAAAACCGCTGTTTGTTCAACGCAACTAAATTTTGAAATGCAGTTTTAACTTTTTTAGAAGCAGATTCCTTTAACAAAAAAAGAGCTCCAGATATTTTACCTGGAGCCTGATAATGACAATAAAATTTAAAACTCGAAATTGAAACTACTTTCTATATGGTTCTGTTGGCTTTTTAGTAACTTTTGTATACTTAGTTGTATCAGTTCCAGATTCGCCTTTCTTTGTGCACTTAAATACCTCAGTCAATTCCGAGCCAGAAATTGTGTAAGTCAATGACCAGTCTGTGCCTTCATCAACAATATCTTCAATCTTGTCATAAGGCCAATCACCTTTTTCATAGTAATAAAATTTGCCGTCTGTTACAGTCAATGTATTTCCGTTAGTTTTAAAATTAACTTCAGTATCTAAGAAATATCCAACAGAAGGAGCAGCTTCATCATCAACATCTTCCTGGTCAAAATATTCGTAGCATTTTGCAGTTGTGTCGCTAGTAAATTCGATGTAAGACTCAGCATATTTTACAGAACCATCATCGTCATCACTGCTAGAATTGCAACCTGCAAATGCAAGCGCAAGAACCATAGCTGCCAATACAGCTGAAATTTTAGCAAACTTTCTCATAAGTTCACTCCTTAAAAAATAGATTCCGCTGAAAAAAAATTCAGCAACGCCTATTGTACCCCCCTCGGGATTTGTCAAGTACTTTGAGGAATTTTTATGAGTTTTTTTCAAAAAATAATTTCCATTAAATTCTGTTGAAAATAAAATGCGGTTTGAATAAATTTATTATATGAAGAAAAAACTAAAGCTTTTTAAGCGTTTTATTTACAGCCGCGTAGTTTTCTGCTTTTTGCTGCTTGCAATGCAGATTTGCATGTATCTGTTTTTCATAATAAAATTTTCTCCTTACTTCTTTTATTTTGCCGGAGTAAACTTGGCGTTAGGCTTTCTTTTTATGGCTTATCTTTCAAACTGCGATGGAAAGAACGAGTTCAAAATCGCATGGCTTTTTCCTACAATGATTTTTCCGTTGTTCGGAATTTCACTTTATGTCTATACAAAAATGGCAACACGGAACTCAAGGCTCAAAAATAAAATTGAACAAAGCGAAATTCAAACTTGGAAATTTGTTCCAAAGTCTGCGGAAACAAAATCAGCATTTCCTGAAATTTCCGACCTTGCATTTTATCTTTACGAGAGCGGCAAATTTCCTGCATACACAGATTCTGATGTTGAATATTTTTCATGCGGGGAAGATTTTTTTCCGGATTTTATGCAGGAACTTAAAAATGCGAAAGAATTTATTTTTCTGGAATTTTTTATAATAACGCCTGATGATTCGTGGCAGAAGATACTTGAAGTCCTAAAGCAAAAAGTCAGTGAAGGCGTAGAAGCCAGAGTTCTTTACGACGGAATAGGCTCTGTGCTTGCGTCCACAAAAGTTTACCATAAATATTTGACAAGCCTTGGAATAAAGTCAAAAATTTATATGCCGCTGACTCCAGTTTTTAACTTGCAGCAAAACAACCGCGACCACAGAAAAATTGCAGTGATTGACGGAAAAATTTCCTACACAGGCGGATTAAATCTTGCAAACGAGTATTTTAACTTTGGGCAGAACAAATTTTCGTACTGGAAAGATTCAGCAGTAAAAATCAGAGGAAACGCGACAAAAACTTATACCGCGCTTTTTCTGCAAATGTGGAATCTTGCAAAATTTCCAGAAAAGAAACTGAATAAAAATTACGAAAAGTTTTTTCCGACAGCACAAGAAAATTCTTGCATCGAAGGTCTTTTAATTCCTTATGCCGACAACGCTTACAACGAAAAAGACATTGCGGAAAATATCTGCCTCTACATTCTGTCAAAGGCAACAAAAAATGTCTGCATAACAACTCCGTACATTATAATCGACAACCAGCTTAAAAGCGCGCTGATTTTTGCGGCAAGCAGAGGAATAAATGTTTCGCTTATTGTTCCTTCCAAGCCTGACCATTTTTTGACATTCTGCATTGGAAAAACTTTTTTAAAGACGCTTGTTGAAAATGGAGTTCATGTTTATCTTTATTTGCCGGGATTTATACATTCAAAGCTTTTTACAAGCGACGGAAAAATAGCGACTGTAGGATCAATAAATCTTGACTACAGAAGCCTTTTCCATCACTTTGAAGACGGACTTCTTATTTACAATAAATCCGTTATAGAAAAAATTCAGCGCGACATTGAGCTTACAAAACTTTCGTGCAAAGAAATGACTTTGGACGACTACAAAAAACTTCCGCTGATTGTAAAAATGCTTGGAAGAATTTTCAGAATATTCGCGCCGCTAGTTTAAAAATTTTCAGCTTTGAATCCACCACTCGTAAAGCCTTTTATCGCTGTTAAGCTCTGGATGAAAGCTAAGCGCAGTTTGGTTTTTAAATTTTGCGGCAACAATTTTTCCATCGACTTTTGAAAGAATTTCAACATCTTCCCGAGCAGTTTCGATATAAGGCGCACGGATAAAAGTCATCGGAATTTTTCCAAGATTTCCAAATGTTTCTTCTGTAAAAAAACTTCCAAGCTGGCGGCCGTAAGCATTTCTTTTTACACAAACCGGCATTGTTCCAAAATGGACACGCGGATCATTTTCAATTTTTTCGGCAAGCAGAATAAGGCCTGCGCAAGTTGCAAGAACTTTTATTCCGGACTCAATGCGCTGCTTTAAAGGCTCAAACATTTCAAGCTCACGCAAAAGTTTTCCCTGCACAGTGCTTTCTCCGCCCGGAAGAACAAGAGCATCAAAATCTTTTTCCAAGTCTGATTTTTTTCTAAGCTCAAAGCAAGGCACGCCTAAAGACTCAAGAATTTTCTCGTGCTCTAAAAACGCGCCTTGAAGCGCAAGAACTGCCGCTCTCATTTTCCGCGCTCTGCCATAAGAATGGCGATTTCACTTTCATTGATTCCAACCATAGCTTCACCCAAATCTTCTGAAAGCTGGGCAATCAGTTTTGCATCATTGAAATTTGTAACAGCTTTTACAATTGAAGCCGCTCTTTTCTTTGGATTCCCTGATTTGAAAATTCCAGAGCCTACAAAAACTCCTTCCGCGCCAAGCTGCATCATAAGAGCCGCATCAGCAGGAGTTGCAACACCGCCAGCCGCAAAATTCACAACAGGTAGCTTTTTGTTTTCATGCACAAACTTTACAAGCTCATAGGAAACCTGAAGGCTTTTTGCTTCTTCATAAAGCTCATCCTCACGCATAGAAACAATTCTTGAAATTTCTGAATTCATTTTTCTCATGTGGCGGACAGCCTGAATTATATCTCCTGTTCCCGGTTCGCCTTTTGTTCTAATCATTGACGCGCCTTCACTGATTCTTCTTAATGCTTCGCCCAAATCTTTTGCGCCGCATACAAACGGAACTTTAAAATTCTTTTTGTTGATATGATAAACATCATCAGCTGGAGAAAGAACTTCACTTTCATCTATATAGTCAATTTCAATTGCTTCCAAAATCTGTGCTTCCACAAAATGCCCGATGCGGCACTTTGCCATTACAGGAATTGAAACCGCTTCCTGAATTCCTTTTATCATTTTTGGATCGCTCATTCTGGAAACGCCGCCAGCAGCTCTTATGTCCGCCGGAATCCGCTCAAGAGCCATTACCGCGCACGCTCCTGCTTCTTCTGCAATCTTTGCCTGTTCTGGAGTTGTAACATCCATAATTACGCCGCCCTTAAGCATCTGGGCAAGATTTTTATTCAATTCATACTGTTTTCCTGATTCCATATTTTTCCTCGCATAATTTATTTATAAAAAAAATTAGCAAAAATCTGGTATGATATAAATATTCAGTTTTATTAAATTTTAATAATACCAGCTAAATTGCATTTTTCGCAAAAAAATCCCCGGAAATCTACATAAAGAAAACCGGGGAACTTTAATCAAAGAAAATTATTTTAATGCATTGAACCCATTTTCCAAGTCAGCAATTATGTCATCAATATGTTCTGTTCCAATGGAAAGACGGATTGTATTCTGGGCGATTCCTTGGTCTGCAAGTTCCGCATCAGAAAGCTGGCTATGAGTTGTTGAAGCCGGATGAATGACAAGCGATTTTACATCCGCAACATTGGCAAGCAAACTGAAAATCTTTAAGCTGTCAATAAATTTCCAAGCTTCTTCTTTTCCGCCTTTAATATTGAAAGTAAAAATGCTGGCACCGCCATTCGGAAAATACTTTTCATAAAGCGCGTGGTCAGGGTGATCCGGCAATGAAGGATGATTCACTTTTTCAACAAGCGGATTGTTTCTCAAATACTCAACAACTTTCTTTGTGTTTTCAACATGGCGTTCAATTCTAAGCGACAAAGTTTCCACGCCCTGAAGAAGAAGGAAAGCGTTGAACGGAGAAATCGCAGCTCCTGTATCACGCAGCAAGATCGCGCGGATATAAGTTGCGAATGCGGCTTTTCCGGCAGCTTTGGTAAATGAAACTCCATGATAGCTTGGGTTTGGTTCTGAAATCCACGGATAGCGGCCGGATTTTTCCCAGTCAAAATTTCCAGAATCAACTATAATTCCGCCGAGAGTTGTTCCGTGTCCGCCTATAAATTTTGTCGCAGAATGCACAACAATGTCAGCGCCATGTTCAATCGGACGAATCAAATACGGAGTTCCAAACGTGTTGTCAATCACAAGCGGAAGTCCGTGCTTGTGCGCAATTTCTGCAATAGCGTCAATGTCTGGAATGTCAGAATTCGGATTTCCCAAAGTTTCAATATAAACAGCCTTTGTGTTAGGCTGAATCGCATTTTCAAGCTCAGAAAGATTGTGGGCATCAACAAAAGTTGTTGTTATTCCGTAAAGCGGCAAAGTGTGCGCAAGCAAATTGTAGCTTCCACCGTAAATTGTTTTTTGCGCAACGATATGCTCGCCTTGTTTTGCCAAAGCCTGAATCGCATAAGTTATAGAAGTCGCGCCGGAAGAAACCGCAAGAGAAGCAACTCCGCCTTCAAGAGCCGCAATTCTTTTTTCAAGAACATCTTGCGTTGAATTCGTCAAGCGTCCGTAAATATTTCCTGCGTCTTTTAAACCAAAGCGATCCGCCGCATGCTGTGAATTATGAAATACATAGCTCGTTGTCTGATAAATTGGAACAGCCCTAGAATCTGTAGCCGGGTCAGCGTTTTCCTGTCCTACGTGAAGTTGAAGCGTTTCGAATTTGTAACTCATATTTTCCTCCAAGCAAAGTTTTATTTTCTGAGAAAAGAATAGCAAATTTCAAAAGGCATGAATAATATTAAATTTTTATTCGGAGATATAGATTTTTTTTATAACAACTTACGCCTTCAAATAAGACTTTAGCTGCTCAATATATTCTTCGCCCGTTTTTGAAAGAATTATATTTTTCTTTAGAATATATCCGATTTCCATTACACTGTTTGGATTTTCCTTGTCAGATTTAAAAGGAACTGCAACAAAATCAGAGCTGTTCAGCTCTTCGCAAATTATTCCAGAGCAAAGAGTATAACCGTTCAAGCCAACCATAAGATTTAAATTTGTGGCGCGGTCGCTTGTCTTGATTGTTTTTGGATATTCATTTTCCGTGAGAATTTCCTCTGCAAAATAAAACGAACTGTTTCCGCCCTGATCAAAAGAAAGGCACGGATAATCTTTTAGCTCATCAAGAGAAATTGAAGTTTTTTTTGCCAGCGGATGATTTTTCCAAAGATAAACATAAGCCTTGCAGTCAATAAGCTTTTCAAAAACAAGATCGTTTGCATTTAAAATCTTCTTGATTGCCTTTCTGTTGAAATCGCTCATATAAAGAATTCCGATTTCACTTTTTTGAGTTGCAACATTTTCAATTACATCAAGCGTTTTTGTTTCAAAAATTGAAAACTCATATTCTGAAGTTCCGAATTTTTTTACAAGCTCAACAAAAGATTTTGTGGCAAAAGAATAATGCTGGCATGACACGCTGAATTTTTTCTTGCGCTGAAATCCTTCCCCGAACTTTTCCAAAAGATTTTCATACTGCGCATAAATCTGACGGGCATACTGAATAAATTCCTTTCCGTCTTGAGTCAAAGAAATTCCTTTGCTTGAACGGTTGAAAATTGAAATGCTGAATTCCTTTTCGACTTCTTTTATTGCCGATGTAAGAGAAGGCTGAGAAACATAAAGATTTTCCGCCGCCTTGTTAAAAGAGCCAGATTCTGAAACGCCTATAATGTAATGAAGCTGTTGCAATGTCATAAAAATATCCTAATATAAATTTTAAAATCGATACAAAAAATGACTATCGTTATTTTAATTAACTAATGATAGTTTTAAGACGGAATTTCATTCAGTTTCCAAACTTCCGTTAGTTAACTTCTGTAAAAAACAACTGCATCCTTCCCAAATATCGTTAAAAGTTGCATCAAAATTTCCTGTATACCAAGGATCGGCAATATTTCCGGGACGCAAAGTAAAATCAAGCAAAAGAAAAATATTTTTATTAAAACTGCTTCCCAAAATACGCTGAATATTTTTTAAGTTAAAACTGTCCATTCCAATTATAAAGTCGTATTTTTCAGCATCAGACTTTTTCATTTGAACAGCTTTATGCGGAAAAACCGGAATTCCCTGCTGCGCAAGTTTTTTCAAAGTTCCAGGATGCGGCGGATTTCCAATTTCTTCCGTGCTTGTAGCTTTTGATTCAATTAAAAAATTGTTTTCAAGCCCGGCTTTTTTTACAAGAAATTTCATTATAAATTCAGCCATTGGAGAACGGCAGATATTTCCGTGGCAAACAAAAAGGATTTTTATCATAGCTTCTATTCCAAAATCGTAATTTCTACACGGCGGTTTTTAGCTTTTCCTTCCTGCGTTGAATTGTCCGCAATCGGTTTTGTTCCGCCCGAGCCTTTGCAGATAAATTTTTCACGCGGAATTCCTCTTTGAATCAAAGCGTTTGCAACAGAATTTGCGCGCTCAACAGAAAGCTTCATTTCGCCCTTTTCATAGCCAACGCTTGCCGTATGTCCTTCCACAAGGAACATCTGATCGGGAACTTCTTTTAGAACCTGCGCAATTTGATCCAGCCGCTCGTTTTCTCCAGGCAAAAGTTCCGCGCTGTCCGGCTTAAAATTCAAATTCTGCATTGTAAGACGGATTCCTGCCGCAGTGTTTTCTACAATGACTTTTTTTTCTGACTTTGAATTTGAAGAAGAATTTTTTCCTGCTGAAATTTTCGACTGAATCTCATCCGCAGAATCCTTTTTTTTCTGAGGATGATTTTTTGCTCCATAAGTTTGATTTTCATTTTTTGCAATTTTCTTTTCAGCATAAGAATTATTTCTTCTTGAATTCGCGCCAGATTCAAAATCATTTTTTTCAATTGAACCGCTAGATTTTTTTTCATTTTCAATCCAGCTGCTTTCATTAACAGGTTTTTCAAGAATTTCTTTAATCTCTTTTTCCGAAACAGAAGCTACACGCTGCAACGCCGGAATAAGCTTGTTTTTGTCGTAAGCCGGCGGATATTCCGTGAACATTGAAATCGAGCCTTTAAACGAATAGATGTTGCCGTCATTGTAAATAAAAGTTTCGTCAACCATATCGCGGACAACAAGAGCATTCCCGCTTTTTTTGCTCACATACATTGTCGCCTTGTGGCTTCCTTGCGCTGATTTTAAATCCTTGTCGCCTGCAAAATCCCAGTAGGAAATTCCATAGCGAGTTGCCCATTGCGCGCTAAAAACATAAACTTCCTCTCCGTGAAAAAGTTCATCCTTAAGATAAGTGTATTCAACTAAAATCGGAAGCTTTGTAAAAATTCCTTTGTTAAGCGGATCAACAACACGCTCAGCTTTTGCCTGCCATTTGTCTCCAATGCTTATGCGCTGATTTGTAAAAGCCGGAAAACTTCTAAAAGACGGATAGCCGTTGTCAACAAGCATTGTCAGAATTCCATCCGAAGAAATTTTAAAGCTTGAAGGAACAGCACCATTTATGCCAAGATTCACTTCTCGTGAATTCCGCTTTGTGGCTTCGTCTATAAAAAAACTTCCGTCATAATATCTGTCTGAAATTTTTCCGCCGGAAGGAACAGAAGTCGGAGCAATAAAAGAGCGGACTTCCCGGCTAACCAGTCCTGTATATTTTCCATTGTCGTAGCGTCTTACATCGGTGCGCTCAATATAAACATAGCTTCCGCTTCCATTGTATTTTAAAAGCACATTCTGACAAAAAACATTCTGAAAAAACAAAAAAAATATTGCTGACAAAAAAATTTTCTTCATGTTTAAATTATCGGCAGTAATGACACAATCTTTTATTTTTTATAGAATAGAATTTATGTCAGAAAAAAATACAGCTTTAATAAGAACACATCTTCCTGGATTTTATAAAACACTTTTTTCACTTGCGCTTCCAATCACTCTTCAAAACCTAATGCAAGTTTTTGTAAATATGCTGGACACAATCATGGTTGGACAGCTTGGAGCCGCAGAAATCGCATCAGTAGGACTTGGAAATCAAATTTACTTTATACTGAATATGATTCTTTTTGGAACATCTTCAGGCGGCGCAATTTTTATTTCGCAGTTCTGGGGAAAAAACGACATAAAAGGAATTCAAAAAACGCTCGGAATAATGCTCGGATTTTCAATTTTTGTTTCCATTGTTTTTACAATAGCGGCTTTGTTTATTCCGGAATTTTTAATCAGCCTTTATTCAAAAGATCCGGTTGTAATTTTGTATGGCGCAAAATATTTAAGATATGTTGCAATAAGCTATATTTTTCTTGCAATAAGTTTTCCGTTTGAATTCGCATTTAAAAGCACAAACCATGCGTATCTTCCGATGATATGCACAACAATTTCAATTATCCTGAATGCAGTTTTCAATTACATTTTTATATTCGGATTAAAAACTGAATTTTTCACAATCGCGCCAATGGGAGTTGCCGGAGCCGCAATCGGAACAGTAATTTCAAGAGCAGCAGGAACTTCTGTTCTTTTGATATATTCTTCTGCAAAAAAATTTGAAATTCTGGGACCTTTTAAAAACTACTTTTCTTTCAACAAGAAATTTGTTTTAAAATATATTTCAGTAGCGTTGCCTGTGCTTCTAAATGAAACCGCCTGGGGAATGGGAATAACATTTCAGAATTCAATTTTCGCGCATACGGGAACGGACGCAATCGCCGCATTCAATATAACCGGAACAATCTCTCAGCTGACCTGGGTCTTCTTTATAGGAACAGGAAACGCAGCCGGAATAATCCTTGGAAAAAAAATCGGTGCTGGAAATTTTGAAGAAGCAAAACTTTACACTTACAGATTCGCGTGGTTTCTTCCTTCTTGCGCAGCTTTAATCGGACTTTTCCTTTATCCTCTTTCATCAATGCTTCCGTACATTTTTAATGTAGACTCTTCAATTCTTTTGCAGGCAAAAAAAATGCTCACAGAACTGATTTGCTTTTATCCGTTCAATGCGTTCTGTATGTTTTTTATTGTAGGATTTTGCCGCGCCGGAGGAGACACAAAATATGCCGCATTCCACGACATTTTCTGGATGTGGTGCGTTGCAATTCCAGCAGGCTACATTGCAGCTTTTGTTTTCCATCTGCCGCCAAACTTTATTTACTTATGCTTGCTTTCAGAAGGATTTCTTAAAACATTCGCAGGACTTTTACGCCTTAAATCTGGAAAATGGCTCAAGGACATTACAAATTAAAAATGCTGAAAATTATCCAAGCCGCAGAAAACGAAGAGCTCTTTCTTAAAGCAGAAAATTTTCTTTTGCCGCATGAAAAAATATGCATTCAGCTTATGCAAATGGCAATGCAAAAAAGCAAAGAGCTTTATGTCATTTTTGAAACTGAAATTTTGGGCGTTTTTAATTTTTCAGAAGGCGGAACTCTTACAAGTTTTATTCCAAGGCTCACAAAAGAAATTGAAAAAGAACTTTGCAACTTTTTTTGTGAAAAGAAAATTTCCTGCATAATGGGAGAAAAAAACGAAACAGAAAAAATCAGAAAACTGCTTTTCAAGCTGAAAAAAATTCAGCCGGACGACATAAGGCAAATGTTCTTTATGGAATACAAACAAAGCAAAGAAAATTCCGTGCAAAATTTGGAAATTGCAGAATGCTCTTTGCAAGACGCCGAAAAACTTTTTCCTCTGCACATTTCTTACACGCAGGAAGAAGTTCTACCTGAATGGAAAAAAATAAATCTTGCGCTAGAAAGGCTTAAGCTTGAGAAAATTCTCCGCACACAGAAAGTTCTTGCAGTCAAACAAAAAAACTCATTTTGCGCAAAAGCCCAGACAAACGCAATTTCAAAAAACTTTATTCAGATTGGTGGAGTCTTTACAAAAAAAGAATTCCGCTCAAAAGGCTTAGCTTCTTGCCTTGTAAAAAAACTTGCTGAAGAATTTCAAACTGAAAATAAAAAATCAGTCTTATTCGTAAACAAAAAAAACAAACCGGCAATCTGCGCATACAAGAAAGCCGGCTTTTCAGCGTTTGCAAAATACGAAATGCTTTACTACAAATAAATTTATTTTTTCATTATAGCGTCAATGCTAGAAATGCAAATTCCACGCAGACCGTTTTTTTCAAGAGAATCCACGCCACGGATTGTAGTTCCGCCCGGAGAACAAACCGCATCTTTTAAAATTCCAGGGTGAGCTTCTGTTTTTAGCTGAAGCTTCGCGCTGCCAAGCATTGTCTGTGAAACAATTTTATAAGCCGTCTGCCTTGAGATTCCGTATTTAACAGCGGCATCTGCATAGGATTCAATTATCAAATCCATAAACGCCGGACCGCATCCGCTTATTGCGCCTCCAATTCCCATAAGGCTTGCAGGAAGCTCTTCTATAATTCCAAGCGAAGAAAACAAGTCTTTTATTTCCTTAAGCTCACCTGCATTTAAAGAATTTTCCTTTTCAAAAAGCATTACGCCTTCTCCAACCATCGCAGGAGTATTCGGCATTATGCACTGAACACGCACATCGTCCCCAAGGATTCCATGGAATTTTTCATAGCTCCAGCCAGCCGCAATAGAAACCAAAACTTTTCCAAAAAGCCTTTCCTTGATTTCTGAAAGAACGCCTTCTATCTGGTAAGGCTTGCACGCCATTATAAAAACATCGCAGGAATCCGACAAAGCAAAAAGACTTTCGCACGGAACAAATCCAATTTCATCAGCGTTTTTTTTAAGCTTTTCCTGATTCGGAGCAAAGGCAAAAATATTTTCTTTTTGAATTTTTTTTGAAGATATAAAGCCGGACGCAATCGCCTTCGCCATGTTTCCCATTCCAATGAATCCGATTTTCATTTGCTGCCTCCCATTATCGCATTGAACAAAGCGTTTTCATCAGCTGTAAAAACAGTCGCCTTCAGTTCTCCGCTGCAAAGCTTTTCCAAAGCCTTTTCTTTTTTTCCGTTCGCAAGTATAAGCGGAATTCCAGAAGCCGTAGTTTTTTTTGCCGCTTCAATTTTTGTGGAAATGCCGCCTGTTCCAAAAGAGCTTTTTCCGCTGATTGTAATCTGATTTTTAAGCTCATTGATATTTTCAACAGTTTCAACAAGAACAGCGTTTTCATTCGTCTTAGGATTGTCCGTGTAGATTCCGTCGATGTCGCTAAAAAGAATCAGCAAGTCCGCGCTCCAAAGAACAGCAGTAAGCGCGCTAAGATTGTCGTTGTCTCCAATGCAAAACTCGTCAGTGGCAACAGAGTCATTTTCATTTATAACCGGAACAACGCCCTCGTCAACAAGCGTGAACAAAGTATTCCTTATATTCAAAGTGCGGTGGGAATCCATAAAGTCCTCTTTTGTAAGAAGAAGCTGAGCCGCATGAAGATTCTGCTTGCCGAACGCTTCACGCCACTTGTCCATAAGCTCAACCTGGCCAATCGCGCACAAAGCCTGCCTGTAGTGAATGTCTCCCTTATGCGCCCAGCCGCTTATCGTGGAAAGACCTGCAACCTGCGCTCCAGAAGAAACCACAATGACTTGCTTTCCTCTTGAAATCAAAGACGCGCACTCCGAGGCAAAAGTTTGCATAAAGTCCACGTTGATTGTTCCGTCGTTCTTTGCAAGCGTGTTGCTTCCGATTTTTATTACGATTTTTCTAGCCTTGTCGATAACTTCCTGCGGTGTCATAAAACTTCCTTAAAGCCATTTATTTGTCATTGCCGTGCTTGACACGGCAATCTACTGAAATTTTTCAACGGATTATCGGGTCAAGGCCCGATAATGACATCAAAATTCAATATTCAATCTTACAGAATTTATATCACATCAAAGAATTTTATAAAAGCAGAAAAGGAATTCTTCTAAAATATTTAATTTTCATCTGGAATTCTTTAAAAACTTCAGGAATATTGTATTTTCCAGATGGAATTCGTCAAAAAACTCAAGAATATGGAATTTTCCTGAAGAATATGCATAAAAAGTCTGGAACACCTTATATTCTTCAATATTTATACAAATTCTTCAGGAATATACAATATTCTTGGAAAATACAGTTTATTCCTGTATATTTATGCAAATTCCAGAAGAATTTGTTCCGTATCATTGCAAAACTTCAAGGAATAAGGCCTGCAAAGACCGGGGCAAGAATTACGGTTAGAATTCCTGCAATTCCTATGGAAAGTCCGCTCATTGCTCCTTCAACTTCGCCAATTTCAATCGCCTTGGAAGTTCCAAGAGCATGGGAAGCAGTTCCTATTGCAACTCCTTTCGCCACAGGCTCCGTTATCTTGAAAATCTTGCAGACTTGGACAGCAAAAAGATTTCCGAGGTTTCCTGTAAGAACAACCATCACAACAATTACAGGAATAATTCCGTTCAGTTCTTCTGTTATTCCAAGCGCAATCGCAGTTGTAATCGACTTGCCCAGAATCGAAACATATTCCGTGTGCTCCATTTTAAACAGAAGGCAGAAAAGAAAAATCAGAACCAAATTGACCACAACTCCGCAGAAAATTCCGCACAGAACGGCAAGCCAGTTTTCCTTGAGCTTTTCAACTTGCTCGTACAAGGGAATCGCAAGGCAGACTGTCGCAGGAGTAAGAAGGCAGGCAATAAAGTCCGCGCCGGCAGCATAAGACTCGTAAGGAATTTTTGCGGCTACAAGAAAAACAATGCAAAGGACAATCGAAACAATAAGCGGACTGAACAAAAAGAATTTTGTCTTCTTGCTGATTACAATTCCAAGCGCATAGGAAACCAAAGTCAAAAATATCCCAAAATAAACAGAGTTCATAAAAAAATCTTTCATTGCTATTTTTCCTTTAAAGCCTTTTTGTTTTTTGCGCGGATTATAAGCTGAACGATATGTCCTGTAATAACCATGACGCAAAAAGTTGTAACAACTGCAATCACCACAAAGCATAAGCCGTATTTTTTCATAACCGGAAACGCCGTCATAAAACCAACGCTGGACGGAACAAACATCACGGGCATCATAACAAGAAGAAAATCTCCAGCTTCCTTTACCTGATGAAGCTTTATGATTTTTAGCTCCAGACATAAAAACAAAATAACAAGTCCGTAAATGCTGGCGGGAACGGGCAGGGGAATAAGCTTGTTGAGAATTTCCCCGATAAAAGAAATTGAAATTATAAGTGCAAACTGAAACGCGTATTTCATTTTTACCTCTAAAAAATTAAAGCTCTGAAATTTTTTCGATTAAAAGCTGCGGTGTAAGGGCAAAGCTGTTCTTCACTTTTTCCGAAGCAAAACTGTGCGCCAAAGATGCTGTTACAGCCGCATTCGCACAATCATATCCTTGCGCAAGAAGTGAAGCAATAAGGCCAGCAAGAACATCTCCAGTTCCGCCTTTTGCAAGGGAATTTTTCCCATAAGGATTTAGATAAATTTTTGCGCGTCCTTCATTCTTTGACCACATTCCAATTGCAACAACCGCGCCTTTTAAAACAAGAACTGAATCCTTGAATTTTCCGCAGAAAAGTTTTATAAGCTCAATTCTTTTTTCAACAGTTTCCTGAACTGAAAATTTTCCAAGAGAGCAGTTTTCAAGCAGAACAGAAAATTCTTTTGGATGCGGAGTTAAAACAAAATTTCCTCGCTCCGTTAAAAGATTTAAAATTTCCTTGTAGTAAAAAATGTCAGCGTCAAGAACACACGGAATGTTTTTGTTTTCTTTTAAAAAGTCAAAATATTTTTGAAAGCTGGAATTTTCTCTTCCGAATCCGCAGCCGAGCACAAGAGCCGTTGTGTTTTCAGGAAGCTCCAAGGAAGCCATAATATTCATAAAGCCGGAATCTTCTGTTCCAACAAGAGTAGCTAATCCAGCTCCAAAAGAAAAAGCGGCATTTGCGGCAATTTTTGCAGCTCCAGTTTTTTCACCAGCAGCAACCGCAACGTGCCCAAATGTTCCTTTGTGGACATTTTGCATTTTTCTAAACGGAAGTTTCATTTCTTCTTTTTCAAGCAAAAAAGCGTCAGGAGAATCAAGGAACTCAAAATTATTTCTGCTTATTCCAAGATTGCAAACTTTTATTTTTCCGCAGAAATCTTTTGCCTTGTCGCTGAACAAACTTAGCTTCAAAGCTCCCATCGCAACAGTTTCGTCAGCACAAAAAACAGTTTTTCCATTTCCTGCTGAATCAAGTCCGCTTGGAACATCGCACGAAATTTTAAAGGCTTCTATTTTATTTGCACTCTGGATAACTGCTTCTGACTCCGCGTCCAACGGCAAGTGAAATCCGCTGCCATAAATGCAGTCAACGACAACGCTAATGTCAAAGCTTTTTTCTTCCGCAAAAGAATCCAAATCATAAGGCGAAATAAAAGAAACTCCAAGAAGCTCAGCGCGTTTTTTTTGAACCTTTGCAATTTCAGAGGAAGGCTCGCCAATGCAGCAAACCGCCACACAAAAATCATGGCAAGAAAGCCTGCGTGCAAGAGCGTATCCGTCAGCTCCGTTATTTCCACGGCCTGCAAGAATCAAAACGCAAGGACGGTTTATGTAGCGCGCGCTTTCATGGAAAACATGAGGCATAACGCAAGATTCAAGTCCCTGCGCCGCATTTTCTATCATAATCTCTTCTGTCAAAGAAAATTTTTCACGTGATTTTTTATCAAGAATTCTAGTATCAAAAAAAATATTTTGCATATCAAAATTATATCATTCAGAAAAAATAAAAGGAATATTTTTAAAAACTTAAAAGCAATGCAAGAATTTCTTTTTCAAGCACAGCCGGATTTTTTTTGTCTTCCGCAGAAACTAAAAAAGATTTTAAAGGAAGCATTGGAGATGAAGAATAAAAAATTATTTTATCTGAAAGCGAAACTGCTTCTTTTATTTCGTTTGCGGCAAAGATTACAGTCCGAGGATTTTCTTTTTGACGCTCTAAAATAAATTCAATGCACTTCTTTTTTACTGAAAAATCCAAAAACTGAAACGATTCATCAAGCAAAAGAATTCCGCTTGGAAAAACAACTGCGCGCGCAAGAGAAACACGCTGCCTTTCTCCGCCTGAAATTTTTTCAACGGAAGATTCTTCTTTTCCATTCAACCCAAAACTGTTTAAAATATTCTGCGTTATTTCAAATGATTTTTTTCTTCCAAAAATATTTAAAAGCGGAAGCTGCACATTTTGAAAAACACTAAGGCACAAAAATAAATTCGGAGTCTGCATTGAATACGAAACAGAAGAAAAATTTGCAGACACAAAATCAAGCAATGTTGTTTTTCCGCTTCCGCTTGGCGCGACAATTGAAGTTATTTTTTTCTGCTCAAAAGTTTCTGAATAATTCTTAAAAACAAATTTTCCGTCGTATTCAACGCAAAAATTCTTTAGTTCCACGGAAAATTCTTTTTCTAAGGAAAGATGAGGCAGTTTAAAAAAATCAGACTGAAAATAAAAATTTATAAAATTCTTATAAAATTTTTTTAAGGTAAAAAAGAAAAGCAAAAGAATTTTTTCACTTAAAAATCCAAGCAAAACAATAAAAATTGTAACGGCAAAAACTTTTGAAATTTCAAGAACAACCTGAAAATTCTGAAGCTGGCTTCCAAGCGCGAATTTTGGAACAGAAAGAACTTCCGCGGCGGCAACTGCTTTCCAAATCATTCCGCAGGAATTTTTCATTGCATCTTTTAAAAATTTCTGAGCGTAAGGAATTTTCAAAAATAAAAATTTCTGCATTTCTGTAATTTTAAAAATTTTACAGACGCTTTCCATTTTTTTATTTTCAAACGAAAACCCCGAAAAAGCCGATGTAAAAACAATAGGAAAAGACAAAAGCACCGCAGCAAAAACCGGCACAGAATCAGAGCCAAGCCAAAAAAGAACAATCAAAATTACAGAAACAAGCGGAACCGAGCGGACAAACGCAAGCGGAATTTCAAAAAGAATTTTCAAGACGGAAAATTTCGTGCATAAAAAGCCAAATAAAATTCCTAGAAAAGACGAAATAAAAAATGCGCAGAAAACTCTAAAAAAAGTAAAAGCTAAAGATTTAAGAAAAACTTTTTCTGAAGCGAGAGAAAAAAAATCCGCAGCGACAGATTCAGGAGAAGGAAGAATCAAAGGTGAATCTATCGCCAGTGAAAAAAATTTCCAAACTAAAAAGAGAAACGCAACAGAAAAAGCAAAAACTTTTTTTTTATTCAAAGTAAAATTCGCCGTCAGGAAGTTTTCCGCCAACAGAAGCCGGCTCAAATTCCATAAACACAGAAAGCAGTTTTTCAATTCCGTTTTTTGCCTGATTTCCTGTTTCAAAAACAAAGGCGCATTTTGGAATTGCCTTTTCTACAATTTGCGCATTTAATCCAAGCTGAAATTTTTCTACAAGCAAACCTGCTTCCTTTGGATTTTTTAAAGTCCATTCTGAAGCGTTTTTATATTCTTCAAGAAACTTTTTTACTTTTTCAGGATTTGATTTTGCAAACTTCGCATTCACGGCAATAACCGTCATAGGAAAATTTTCAATTCCAGAAAGCTCAAAAAATTCCTTCTGAAAATCAACCGCTCTTAAAATATTTTTATCTTTTTCACAGGCAACAGTTGCAAACGGCTCAGGAACAACCGCATACTGAATTTTTCCAAGAATCAAAGAAGGCGCAAGCTCAGCATTTGGAACTGAATAAGAAAGCTGAACGCTGTTTTTTGTTCCGTCAAATTTTATTTTGTTCTGCTTTAAAATGTAGCGGAACATAAAATCTGGAGTCGCTCCCTGGCCCGCAACAAAAATTTCCTTTCCTTTTAAATCTTTGAGCTTCTTAATAGAAGAATCTTTTGTTACAAGACTTACCATTCCATTTCCGCAGACAGCCGCCATTACAACCGCGCCTTTATTTACGTTGTAAACTTTCGCAGCGACATTCGGCGGAAGAAATCCAATTTCAACTTCGCCTTTTATAAGTTTTGGCAAAAGAAAATTCGCGCCGGAAAAAACTTCATATTCCGCATTATCAGAAAAATTTTCCATTAAATACGCTGAAGGAATTCCGCTTGGACCTTTTAAAACTCCAATTTTCTGCGGAAAGCAAAAAAACACGCAAACAAACAGACTAAAAAACAAACAAGCAATTTTTTTCATACAAGACATTTTAATATTTTTTTAGATTTTATAGAAGTTAAAACAAAAATTTCCACTTGAAACAAAAGATAAACTTAGATAAAATACAAAACAAGCAGTTTTTCTGCATTCGGGGTATTAGCTCATCTGGTAGAGCGATTGGTTCGCAATCAATAGGTGGTCGGTTCGAGTCCGATATACTCCATATCTGAACAGCAACCCTTTCAGGATTTATAAAACTTTTCAATCTAGGAGAGGAAATGCTTAAAAAAATCATAAAATTCTTTAAAGCACTCAATTCAAATTCAAAGCCATCAGAACTTGCAAACGCGCTCTGCCTTGGAATCATGCTTGGATTTATTCCCAAAAACAACGCATTGTGGTTTTTAATTTTTATTTTTTTCTGCTTTGTGCGAATAAACAAAGGACTTTATTTTGTAGCAATGATTGTGGCTTCCCAGTTTGCCTGGCTGTTGGATTCCAAATTCGATTCAATCGGATTTTATATCTTGAACTACGCGCCTTTAACTAAAACTTTTTCCACGCTGATTGACATTCCGTTCGTCGGATTCACAAAATTCAACAACACAATTGTAATGGGTTCTTTTGTATTTTCTCTTCTTATTTATATTCCATGTTTTATATTCGGAATCGCATTTGTAAAACTTTGGCGCAAATATGTTTCTTCAATTTTCGCACGCACACCACTTGCAAAAGCCATCGCAAAACTTCCATTTGCTGAAAAAATCACAAGCCTTATTACACAGGATGACGCTTTATGAAAAAAAACAAAGTCAAAAAAGAAAAACTTGTTTCAGCAAGAAAACTTCCTGGAATATTTAAGAAAACTTATTCGCCAAAAAAAATTGAAAATAAAATTTACAAGAAAATTTTTATTCCTGCTGACCTTGAGCTGATAAAATCAATTTTTGCGCCGCATCCAAAAAAGCAAGGAAAACTTTTTGTTCCACGCGACAAGCAAATTTCAAAACGGCAGCTGAAAAAATTCAAGGCAATTGCAAAAGAAATCAAAAGACAAAAAGCTTCATTTAAACTTGTTCCTTTTGCCGCAACAATCGGAATAATCGCAGCCGCAGTTCTTCTCTTCATCACGTTCAAAAACGTAATTGCAAAAAAAGCTATAACCGGCGCAATGCAAACTGCTTTTGGCGCAAAAACCGAAATTTCTTCTGTAAATGTTGAACTGATCGGAGCAAGCGTAACTATAAAAAATCTTCAGCAGACAAACAAAAATTCACCAATGAAAAATTTGTTTCAAGCTGACAAAATCGAAATCAAATTTAATTTGACACAAGCCTTGCGCGGAAAATTCGACGCTGAAAATATTGAGCTTTCAGGATTCGCAGTAAACACAGAAAGAAAAACTTCCGGCGAGCTTCCTAAAAAAGAAAAAAAGCAGAAAGAGCAAAAACAAAAGTCCGAAAATTCATTTGATTTTTCAGAAAAAAAGAATGAGGCTCTTAACGCCGTAAAGAATTCAATACAAGAAGTTTTTGCAGAATACAATCCGCAGAACATAATAAATGAGCTTGAAGGAAATTTAAAATCTCCAGAAACCGCAAAACAAGTTCAGGCAGAAGCTGAAGCCCTTGTTTCAAAGTGGAAAAACAAGCCGGAAGAACTTGAATCTCAAGTAAAAGACCTTGACCAAAGCGTCCGTTCAGTTCTTGATACAAACTGGGGAAACATTGACGACGTTGCAAAGCTAAAACAGGCAATCGAAAATGTAACCAGCGCAATGGAAAAAAGCAAATCGCTTACAAAAAATATTCAGTCAACAGCAAATGATGTAAAATCTGATTCAAAAAAAATAAACGCGCTTTCTTCACAAGTAAAAGACGCAATCGCTTCGGACAATGCGCTCATAAACAAGCAGCTTTCAAAAATCACTTCGTTTAAAATTTCAGACGGAAAAAAGATTTTGGGCAACACATTGGACAGCGTTTTCTATTCAATGGCAGGCGATTATTATCCATATATAAAGCAAGCCGCAGATTACGCTCTTCAGGCAAAAGCATCTTCTTCAAAATCAGAAAAACCTAAAAAAGAAAAGAAAGAAAAAAAGCAGACGATTGCAAGAACAAAAGGAACTGATGTTTACTGGAAGCAGGACAGAATCCCAAAATTCTTAATTGAAAAAATAAGTTTCAGCGGACTGAATCTTGACGCAAAAGGAACTGACATCACAAACGATATGGACAAACGTGGTTCTCCCGCTTTACTCAACGGAAGCTATTCCACAAAAAAGCAGACTCACAAGGCGAATGTAATTGTAGACACAAGAACGGAAACAAAAAATCCTTTGGTCAGCGCAGATTATTCCGGGGACAATTTCCCAATCAAATTTTCAACGCCTTACCTTGGACTAAATTCAAGCACTGATGTAACTGCAAAAGGAACGATGGGCGATGACGGAAGCATAACACTCAAGGCAAAATTCAACTTGGAAAACATTTCATTTTCTTCTGAAAGTTTTGAGCCGAAATTCGCATACAATCTTTACAAAACCGCGCTTTCAAACATAAAAGATCTTGATATGGAAGCAACTGCAATTTTCAACGGCGAAAAGAAATTCAGCATTTCAGTTGATTCCGACCTTGATAAAAAATTCATAAAAGCATTAAAGAAAACCGCAGACGCAGAAATTTCAAATCTTGTTTCAGAAGCCAAAAAAGAAATTGCCGCAAAGCTGAACGAAAAAACTGGCGGAGTAACAGAAAAAATTTCAGAGTTCGTGAACATTGAAAACGGAATAAACCGCCAAAGCGTAAATATGGACAAGTTGAATTCGCTTCTTGAAAAAAAGAAAGCCGAACTTCAAAAGCAGCTTGAAGACAAAACAAAAGCCACAGCAGAAAAAGCTTTAAAAGACGCAGGAATTTCAATTCCAGAAAACGAAAAAATTAACAACGCACTTGAAAAAGGAGCAAGTTCTTTAAAGGGATTTTTAAATAAGAACTAATAAAACAAAAAAAACAGAATATATTGAATTCCTAGCCGAAAAACTGTACAAATAGGGAGGGAGTTAGAACTTTACAGTTTTTCAAAATAGGAGGAAAAACAACATGAGTTCTGAAGATTCTGTTCAAAAAATCGTTATTCCAGAGGACAGCAGCCCGGCAACGCTGATATGTCTTCTCTGCGTTTCTACCGTGCCTTTTATAATCGGTCCAATCTACATGATTATGACTGGTATTCTCACACCTCACGAAGTTTTTATTGCTTTAACTTATCCATTTTGCATTTTCAGCCATCTTTTAGCTATTATACTTCCAATTGCTTATACAAATATTCTTGAAAAAAAATTAAGATCTTATGACGGAACTGAGCAATCAAAAAAATCCTGCAATAATTATATTTCCTTATCAAGAAAAATAATCGTTGGCTACAACATTTTTCTTTCTATATTTGTTCCTTCTACAATCGCAAATTCTATCAGTGCGCGCGGACTTAGTTTTTCAGCATTTGAAAATCAGGAATCATATCTTTCTTTAACGCTGATTTACCTTGGATTAATCTGCCTTTACAGCATTGCTTTCTATACAATGTACAATTCTTTCCTTGAAAGAAAAATGCATTATCTTCCTTTTGACAAGACAAATATGACATCTTCAAACAAAGAGCGTCTTATTTTAATGACAACTTTGAATTTAATCGGTTCATTCCTTCTTTTGAACGGCTCAATGTCTGTTCCTAAGCTTATGGAGCAAGACAAGTTAATGGAATTTCTTTCGGTTCTTATTCCTATTGAAGTTCTTTCACTTATAGCAATTGCGATTACAACTGTTACAAACACAAAAGATATTGCAAAAAATCTTGACGCTGTAAACGAAGTCATTTATTCTCTTGCGCACAAAAATTATCAAATGCAGCCGATTCCAGTTATTACAAGAAATGAATTTGGACTTCTTACAAACAACTTGAACAGAGCATTTAAAGCTGTAAAAGAAATTTTCTCTGAAATAAAAACAAATGTTTCTTCAACGCTGACTGTTTCAAAAGAACTTGCAGAAAACATTGACAATTCCGTAACTGAACTTTTGGATGCAAAAGACATTGCAAATTCTGTAAAAACAGAAATGACAAATCAGGTTGCCGGAGTAGAAGAAGCAAACGCAACTGCAAATGAAATTATTCAGCACATCCGCCATTTGAATAATGAAATTGAAAACCAGACTTCTGCAATTACCCAGTCTTCAGCCGCAATTGAAGAAATGGTTGCAAACGTTGACGGCGTAACAAACATTCTTAAAAAGAACAATCAAACTACGCAGGATCTTGAAGCCGCAGCAGACAGCGGAATGAAAAAAGTTCAGGAAGCTTCCGACTTGTCAAAAGATGTTCTTTCAAAATCAACGCTTCTTCTTGACGCCAGCAAAATCATTCAGGATATTGCAAGCCAGACAAGCCTCCTTTCAATGAACGCAACAATTGAAGCCGCTCACGCAGGAGATGCAGGAAAAGGATTCGCTGTTGTTGCTGAAGAAATCAGAAAACTTGCGGAACAAACAGACACTCAGTCAAAGTCAATTGAAAAAGACCTCAAGGCGCTTTCTGAATCAATTGCCGCAGTTGCAGACAACACAGAAAATGTTCTAAAGCAGTTCAATGTAATCTATCAGCTTTCACAAAAAGTAAAGCACGAGGAAACTGTTATTTCCAACGCAATGACAGAGCAGACAGAAGGAAACAAGCAGATTCTTGAAGGAATCGGACTTATTACTGACTCAACAAACTCTGTAAAAGACGGAGCAAGCGAAATGCTTCACGGTGGCGAGCAGATTGTAATTGAAATGGAAAACTTGAACAAGGCAACTCTTGAAACAAACGAAAAAATGGACAACATCAACGAAAGCCTTAACAACATAAACAACACAATTTCAACTGCAAAAGACCACGTTTCAAAGAACACAGAAGGCGTTGAAAAACTTAGCGGTGAAATGAGCAGCTTTAAATTCTAACACAAATTCTGTAAATCACAAACCACCCGTCAAACGGGTGGTTTGCACTTAGCCTATAAGGCTAGG
>NZ_CAMCEC010000019.1 GCF_945873775.1 uncultured Treponema sp.
ATTTGGTTTTTCTTGGTGAACTATCTGTGGTTAATTCAGGCGAACTCTAATAGCGGTTATAACTTATGCAAATATAGGAATATTGATAAATAAATATAGCGTTTCAAAATTTGAATCTCTTATGATTTATTTATGTTTGTTTTATCTTACTGACTTAAGCACGATAAGACAGGCTGTAGCCGTTTCTTTTGTGTTTTATGGATTCAAATATATTGAGCAAAGAAAAATATTTAAATACTTTTTGATTTGTATTGTATCAATTCTCTTCCATAAATCAGCTGCAATAGCTTTGCTTTTTTATCCTTTATATTATGCAAAGCCTATGACAACAATGCTTGCTGTCATAGGAATATATGTCGGAATGAAAGTCGTTCTTCCAAAAATCCTTGGAAGTATTTTGCCGATTTTTCTTATGTATCTTGAAAAAGGCGGCATAAAAGATTCCAGCGGAAGTTTTCAGAGGCTTGTTTACTTGATTCTTTTTTTATATGCCCTTGTATTTCATAGAAAAAATTCTTCTGGGTTTGTTAATATCTGTGCTGTTGGCGTGATTCTCCCTTTTGTTTTGGGCGGACACACAGGCGGACGTTTAGCTCAGTATTTTTTGATTTATTATTGTCTTCTGATTCCTGAGTGTAATAAACGCTTTAACATTAACTACAGAATTCTTTTTATGATTCCTTTTTATGCGTACTTCTTTATGTATTTAATAGTTTCTGTAACTGCAAACCACAGCAATGAATACGTGCCGTTTAGGTGGTACTTTTTTGAAGACCTAAATCAAAATTTGATGTAATGGAGATTTTTCATGAAAATTAGTTACTGTATATTGGCCTATAACGATCCGGAACTTCTTTCAAGAACTGTAAAGAAATTGGATGGACCAGACGTTGATTTTTTTATCCATGTCCAAAAATCAGTTGACGCGAGTCCTTTTAAGGCTCTGATTCCTGAACACTGCTTTATAGATGACGATGAGCGTATTGAAACTATTTGGGGCGATATTACTTGTGTAGAAGCTTCTATTTTGCTGATGAAAAAAGTTTTAGAGAAAAATAGAAAAACTCCGTGGGGGGGTACATAATACTAGCATCTGGGTCTGATTATCCAATAAAATCAAACAAATATATAAAGGAATATCTTTATAAAAAATATCCGACAAATTTTTTTGCTTTTTTGAGTTTTGACGAACTTGAAACTTATGGTAAAAAATTTAAAAAAATGTGTCTTTCAAATAGAAATAATTATTGGCTGTCATTTCTGCATACTAAATTTAAATTAGAGATAAAACCATTCTGCTTTATTCGTCCTAGATGTTTTAAAGGACAAAGAGTACCAATAAAAGAAATAATTAAAAGATTACCTGAAATTTTTGGTTTCTTTTTTCATGTAAAAAAAATTAAAAATTTGAAATTGAACTGGTGTACATCTGAAACCTGGATGGAACTTACATATTCAACTGTGGATAAACTTCTCATCTATATAGATAAGAATCCATACATTTTTGAAATTGGAAAATATATTCATAATCCTGAAGAAATTTTATTACAAACGATAATTAATACAATTGAAAAAGAAATCCCTAGAAAAGACTATCTTGTTAATTGTGAACAACGGCTTAGAAAGAATGGCTCATTAGAAATAACTGATGATGATAGAGAATTTGTGATTAAAAAAATGAGTGAGAATGATTGGCTTTATATGAGAAAATTTAGCTCTGTAAATAAAAACATATTGGATTTTATAGATAAGGAAATAGAAAAATGAAAATTACAGTTTTATATTTAGGAAAATCGGGGGGAGGCTGTGTTTACACTTATGAGATGGTTCGCCATCTTTTGGAGCAAAAAGTGGAAATTCAGCTTATTCTTTCAACTTTGATTGAAAACAAGATCGACTTTGATAATTTAAATAACAAAGAAAATCTGAACCTGATTTTTACACCGACATATAAAAATGGAAAGGATTTTGTTTTAAAAAGTCTGAATATTCTCAAATTTATAAAAATTGGAAACAGAATAGACTCATTTTCACCTGACTGGATTTACATACCTATGATTTCTATTTGGGCAAGAATGATTTTGCCTTCTGTAAACAAAAAAACAAAAGTTATAACAACAATCCATGATGTTTCCATGCATTTGGGTGAGAAAAATTCCTTAATTGATAGATTCAACGATTATATTATAAGACACTCACATAAAATTGTTACTCTTTCCGAAAGATTTATACCTTTGATTTCTGAAAAATATGTTCTTAATACAAAACAGATTTGCTGGATAAGGCACGGAAATTATAATTATTACAGGTCAGTAAATTTCCAAAATAAAAATTCAATAACAAAAAGGATTCTTTTTTTCGGAAGAATCCATGAATATAAGGGAATTTCTGTTCTCCTTGATGCAATGACTATAATAAAGGAAAAAGATCCGGATATTGTGCTGAACATTGTTGGAAAAGGAAAATTTTCAGATTCTGATAATGAGAAAATAAATTGGCTTGGAAAATCTTGCAATGTTGTAAATAAATATATCCCGAACGAAGAGATTTACAGATATTTTGAGGATATTGATTTTGTTGTAGTTCCTTATATAGAGGCTTCCCAGTCCGGTGTTGTAATGCTTGCGTATTCGTTTTCAAAACCTGTTATTGTTACAAATGTAGGCGGATTGCCAGAACAGGTATTTGAAGATACAGGAATTATTATTCAACCAAATGACAAAAATGCTCTTGCTGATTCGATTCTAAAAATGTATGAAGAACCGCAAAAGATTCCTGAAATGGGAAAAGCCGCAGAAGAAAAAAATGAAACTATTTTCTCGTGGAAAACATCAGCAAACAAATTACTTAAGTTTTTAGAAACTGATTTCTAATTCGTTCGTTTATTTCAATTCATATAAAAAATCTTTTACATAACATTCTTCTCAAAATGAGGCTAACCATGGATAAAAATAATTCGTATCAACGTAAAGTCCTTTTCCTGTCCAACACCGCCAACTTCTCCAAGTTCAACCGGCCCTTCATGCGGTGGTTCCGGGAGCAGGGCTGGCAGGTGGATTACTGTTCCGCAGGGGAGGAGCAGGTTGCCGACTGCGACAGGCAGTTTGCCATCAGCATTGCCCGGACTCCCTTCAGCCTCAAGAATCTTCGGGGACTGCGGCAGCTGAGGGGAATTTTAGCTAGCGGGAACTACCAGATTCTCCACTGTCACACCCCCATGGGCGGTGTCCTGGGGCGGCTGGCGGCTAAAAAGCTCTGGAAACAGCACAAAATCAAGGTTATTTACACTGCGCACGGATTCCATTTTTACAAAGGTGCGCCGGTCTTGAACTGGCTTTTGTATTATCCAATGGAAAAATGGCTTTCGCACTGCACTGATGTGATTGTAACAATAAACGAGGAAGACTATGAACGGGCAAAAAAATCATTCTGAGATTTTCAAGATCGACGGCGTTGGAGTAAACCTTTCAAGATTTCATCCTTGCTCTCTGGAAGAAAAAAATGCGCTGAGAACGGAGCTTGGATATTCTGAAAAGGATTTTATCATCACGGTTGTTGCGGAACTGAACAAAAACAAGAACCAGATTATGCTTGTGAGGTCTGTTCCAGAGCTTGCAAAAATCATTCCGAATCTGAAAATTCTTCTGATTGGAAAAGAGACTCTTCCGATTGTGCGCGAATTTGTCCAGAAAGAAAACCTTGAAAAATACGTGGAATTCTTAGGCTACAGGCGCGATGTCGAAAAACTCACGATGATGAGCGACGTGGCGTTTTCCGCAAGTCTTCGGGAAGGGCTTCCTGTAAACATCATCGAGGCAATGGCGTGTAGTTTGCCAGTTGTTGTAAGCGACAACCGTGGACACCGTTCGCTGATAAAAGACAAGGAAACAGGCTTTATTTTCAGCCCGAAATCAGAAAAGAAAATGACAGATGCGATTATTCTTCTGTATAAAAATCCTTTGCTGCGTGAGGAAATGGGCAGGCGGAATGTTGAGGAAGCGAAGAGATATTCCGTTGATATTGCAGTGGAGAAAATGGCAGGAATATACAACGAGGTCATTTCTGAAAATGTCGTGGGGGGGGCAACTGTAGAGTAGTTTTGCAGTTCTGCTTGCCTTCATTCTTGAATGTGGAGGCTGCGTGATGAAAAAACATGCTCAGGTTTTCATGATGGACGGAGTGGGAATAAACCTTGAAAAATTCAAGGCTGTTTCTCCTAAAGAAAAACTTACGCTCCGCTCAAAATACAAATACGATTCCGATGATTTCATAATCCTCTACATTGCTGAATTCATTCCGCGGAAAGACCACGGTTTTTTCATAAAAAACATTCCGGAGCTGAAAAAGCGGATTCCGAATCTGAAAGTCATAATGCCAGGACGAGGCGTTCAGCTGAAAGAAATGAAAATTCTTGCCGTGAATCTTGAGGTTGAAGACATAATCTGGTTTCCCGGCTACAGAAAAGACATAAATCTGCTGTGTGCGATTTCTGACCTTTACGTTACGACAAGTCGGCAGGAAGGTCTTCCAATCAGCGTGATTGAGGCGATGGCGAGTGGTCTTCCGATTGTGGCAAGTCGTATACGTGGTCAGACCGATGCCGTTGCTCCAGGACGGAACGGAGAACTTTATCAGCTGGATAACAACGCTGACTTTGTTGAAAAGATTGTGGTTCTTTATAAAAATTCCGAGCTTCGAACAGAAATGGGAAAGAGCAACATAGAAGATTCTAGAAAATATTCAGTTGACATTGCGGTAAGGAAGATGGCTGAGATTTATGGGGAGTGTATGAAAGGGTAAACTGTATTTTCTTATTATATAAAATATATTCAGTTTTTAAAAATAAAAAAAGGTAGAGTTATAGGATATATAAAATTTCTGATTATTCTGTTGTGCAATTAGAAAATATGAAAAAAAATTATCCAGATGGTATATATGTTTGGTTTTTATGGACTATAGATTACAAGACTTATTTTTATCTTTTGTGATGTGCTTTTTATTTGTCATAGCAAGTCTATGATTTATTTTATCATAAACTTACTATTTTGGGAATTTACAGAAAGACTTTCACAGAAACATTATGTTTAGGATTGATGTTTATATTAAAGTCCTTTTATAATCATATCACTATCAAACTGTTTATTGAAAACATTTAAGTTTATCCAATTTTTTATTTTATCATATTTTGTTAATTCCTTTGTTTCAAATCCACAGTATTCAAGAATATTTTTAATTGTCGGGTTTTCATAAACTGATTTGTTATCCTCATAATAAAAAGGAAACCAAATCTGATTTTTATTTTTATCTTCTAAAATCAATTTGAAAACAATTGTTTGTCCAATACTATATGATTTCAAGAAGTAACCATTCTGAATGGCTTCTTCATCTGAACGTATAAAACTTATTGAATAAGGATTAGGCATAAAGTCTTTGTATTGGTTTAATATTTCAACGATATTTTGTTCAAAAATGAAACTGTCATCCTGAACAAGAATTAATTTGCCATCTTGTGTAAAAAATTTTAGTCTCGTTTTATTTTCGATATTGTCTTCAAGACTGGAGTTTCTGTTTATAGAAAGAATCCATTTTCCATTTATTTTATTGTATTCAATTATTTTAGAATTGATTTTTCCCTCAGAATTATCTATACCAAGGTCTTCAAGTATTTGTACTGATCCGGATGCTCCAGTTCCGCAATAGCCACACTTGCAGCCGCTTAACCACATTTCATTGTATGTTCCTTTTATTATCATATAAGGAACGTCTATTCGATAAAGGTTCCGACCATACAAATCTTCTGATTTTTCATAATTTCCATCATGTATAGCATCTATAGCATTTGCATAGATTGTAATTCTATAAATTTCACCTATTTCACTTTTATGATTTTTGTAAAATTCCAGGGATCTCGATGTTATTTCTGCTAAATCTTTCAGTTTCTTACTATGAAAAACATCCTTGTTCATGTATTCTTCAATGTCCTGCCGCAAAATAATCAGCCCACCATTCGACTGTTTTTTGCAGTGAATTTTATTCTCAGCTATTAAAACAGAAAGCCGTTGCTTTGAAACACCTAATATTTCTGATGCTTCTGATGCTGTTAAAATATCTTTTGTAATTTCTTCATTAATGTAACTCATGTGATAAATATAATGTTAAAATAGACAAATGTCAATTTCAACTTAATTGCATTTTGTTCAAAAATGATTCAAAGAACAATTCTTGTCATTTCGTTTTCCGCATGTTAATATTGTTGAAAACAGAAGGTTAAAAATGACATTAAGGGTTGTATTGGAATACGACGACGTTGTTAATTCTTGGGCGGCATATTGCCCGGAGCTTCCTGGAATAAATTCATGCGGAGCGACTTTGGAAGAGGCTTCTACTGTAAATTTGCAATAGATTATCAGCCCGATAATGACATTTTTGGCATCAAAAAAAATTTTATCCAATTTTTCAGTTGGCTATTTTATTAAAAATCTGTCGTTTTTTATAAACTTTTCTAGGCTTTCTTGCCATTCAGGAATTTTAATTTTCAGCAAGGTTTGAATTTTTTCTTTGCTTAAAACCGAATATGCAGGACGTTTTGCAGCGCATGGATATTCATCGGTTGTGCAAGAATTTATAGCGCAGTCCTCTGTAATTCTGCCGTACTTTTTTCCAAGCTCATATATTTTTTTTGTAAAGTCAAACCAAGTCGTTTCGCCTAAATTTGTAAAATGATAAACGCCATAGGGCAGGGCTGATTTTTTTCCAAACAGGCTTTTTGCTTTTTCTGATGTGGACATAATTTTTAAAATTGCAGAAGCCAAGTCCACAGTGCAAGTCGGAGTGCCTTTCTGGTCGCAAACAACGCTCACTTCATCTTTTGAATTCATTGCTTTTGTCATTGTGTAGACAAAATTTTTTCCGTCGAAACCATAAAGCCATGCAGTACGCAAAATGTAGTACTGGGTCATTTCTTTTTCTACAAAATCTTCGCCCGCCGCTTTTGTTCTTCCGTAAACTGAATCAGGACATTTCAGCATATCTTCTGTATATGGAAAATTTCCAGTTCCATCAAAAACATAGTCGGTTGAAATGTGAATCAGCTTTGCGCCAAGTTCGCGTGTAATCCTTGCAATGTTCTTTGGACCTTCAGCGTTTAGTTTTTCCGCAAGTTCTGAATCTTCTTCGGCTTTATCCACAGCAGTGTAGGCGGCACAATTTATTACCCAAGTGATTTTTTCTGGAACAGTTCCGCGGGCAACAGAAATTCCAGTTCTTCCAGCGGCAGTTCCGTGATTGTGCGCAAATTTTGAAAGCTCTGCAGGATTTGTTATGTCAACATCTCTGTCGCTTCCAATCCAGTCAATTTTATTTTCTGTAAGCTGCTTGGCAATTTCACTTCCAAGCATTCCTTTGTAACCGATAAGCCAAACCATTTTTTGCTCCAAAGTAATAAAACGCTTTTACTGTTTTTCCTTGAATTTTTTTACAACATCTCTAACGGAAGAACTCGCGCCTTTTTTCATAACAAGGATTTTACCATTTTTTACAACAACAATCAAATCCTGCACTCCGCAAAGGGCAACCGGCATATCGGAATAGACAAAGTTTCCGCCGCTTTCAACTGAAATAAATTCTTCTTCGGCTTGCTCAAAATATTTTTCAAATGAATCCCAGCTTCCAACATCGTCCCAGTTAAAAGAAGCTTTTACACAAACCGCATTCTGTGTCCGCTCGGCAACGGCATTGTCAACTGCAATTGATTTTACAGATTTATAGGCTTCATTAAGCGGCTGCCAGTTTTCAATGTACTTTATCGAATTAAGAAGCGCTGGCTCTGGAAATTTTTCAGCATCAAAAATTTTAAAAGTTTCGTACATTTCACTTTCATACTTTTTTATTTCAGACTCAAAAAGCGAATTTGAAAATCCAAACATTCCGCTGTTCCAAGCATATTTTCCGCTCGCAAGATAAGCCTTCGCAGTTTCCAAGTCAGGCTTTTCCTTGAAGCTTTCAATCTTTAAAACTGAATTTTCAGAATCCAAAGGCTCGCCCATATTTATGTAGCCGAATCCAGTTGAAGGTTCATAAGGCGGAATTGCAAAGCACACAAATTTTCCCTGATGCGCAAAATCCGCAGCTTTCTTGCAGTCAGAAACAAAATTTTCCAAAGGCGAAATAACTTGGTCGCTTGTCAAAACCAAAATCAAATGCTCTGATTTTTCCGCAAGCTCAAGGAATTTGCAGGCAAGCAAAAGGGGCGGGCAAGTGTGCCTAGAGCAAGGTTCTGCAATTACGTACAAGTCATTTTCAATTTTCTTTTTTTGCTGTACGGAAACTTTTTCTTTTAAAATTTCAACTTGCTTTGTAAGCTCTACGCAAATTTCAGGACGCGAAATAATGAGAATTTTTCCTGAAGGCTCAACTGCCAACGCTCTTATGACTGCATTCTGCAAAAAAGAAATTCCGTCTGCAAAAGCCATAAACTGCTTTGGAAATTCCGGAGTTGAAGCGGGCCAAAGCCTTTCACCAAATCCGCCAGCAAGAATCACAACATCAGTAAAATTTGAATTGCCCATTTATTGCTCCTGTTGTTTCTGCTCTTCCATTTTTGCAAAGAAGTAGGCGCAGAAAGTTTTTATCCTGTTCATAAAAGATGTGTCAACGCGTTCTCTAAGAAAAAAAACACTTGGAGCTTTTACCGCTCCGATTCCATAAAGAATCCATTTGTCATCAGATCTAAAAATCACAATTATTGACTTCATGTTTTCCGGACTAACGCAATTGAATTTATCGTAGTAACGCATTGTAGAAAGATTCGTTGATTCATAGTAATAATATCCGTCGTTTTTTTCCGAAGTGATTTTCATCGGAACAAGGCCAAAAGGCTTCATTTCAAAATCGGCATTTACAATCTGAGTATTTCCATCTTCCTGAGCTGACTTTATTTCCGCGGAAGTATACAAGTCATACCATTCTTCGGCTCTTTCTGAATAATAAGGAATTCCTGCATAAGATGGAATGTCCATTACAAGCGAAGAAAAATTTTCAAGAAGATTTTCATTGCCTTCGTAAGGATATTCTTTTATGACTTCCGCAAAATAAGCAGGCTTAAGTTCAGTTACAGTTTCCACAGCTTTTTTCAAGCCTGGATTTTCGCCTTTCATGCACATTTTTTTATATGAGCCTGTATTTTTAATTACAGTTTTTCCGCTGCCTAAAGATTCAATATCTTCAGCTGACAAATTTTTATTATAAGGCGATTCTGAAAATGCACCGGCAAAAGCAACAGAAAATAAAGCAAGAGCAACAATATTCTTAAAAATAGTTTTCAATGTTTTCCCCTATAAAAATAAAGACTAATTATTATAGTAAATAAAAATCAAACTTGCAAGGTTACATCAAGAATTCTAAACAGGGCAAACGCATTATAAATATATTCAGCATAAAACTGGCTCCCAGTCACGGTTTCGTGGTTCAAAAACGCGCAATAATGCGCTACACGCTGATTGTTGCAAAGTAACTATAGAATTGCCCGCTCACGCGGTCGCACCAATCAGAATGTTTTTGCCACAGAACCGTTCCTTTTCGCAAACTTTACTTAAATTATTTATAATGCGTTTGCCCTGAAGAATTCTAAATACGCTAGATTGAAGAAAGTCTTTTTTTTGTATAAAATCGTTTCCATGAACATGGAAGCTTTTATTTTGGGCTGCGGAGGAATGATGCCGTTGCCATATCGCCACCTTACATCAGTTTTGCTTCGGCGCGACGGAGACTTGTTTTTATTTGACGGCGGAGAAGGCACGCAGGTTTCTTTAAGGCGGCTTAATTTAAAGTGGAAGAAAATCAATGCGATTTTTGTTTCGCATACGCACGCAGATCACGTTACAGGGCTTCCTGGAATTCTTATGCTTTCTTCACAAGTTGACAGAACAGAGCCTCTTTATATTTTTGGTCCGCCGAAAATTGCAGAATATATAGAAACAAGCCGCAAAGTTCTGGATATGTACATAAATTATCCGATTGTTGTAAAAGAAATAACAGAGCCGGGCGTAGTCTATGAAGGCGACGGATTTTATATAAGGTCATTTCCGCTTGAACACACAAAAACTTGTGTAGGTTATACGCTGGAAGAACTTGACCGCCCAGGAGAATTCAATCCAGAAGAAGCAGAGAGATTAAAAATTCCAAAAGGACCTTTATGGGGAAAACTTCAGCGCGGCGAAAGCGTCGTAAATAAAGACGGAATTGAAATAAAGCCAGAGCAAGTTGTTGGCAAAAATAGAAGCGGACGGAAATTCAGTTTTGTGACAGATACAATGTATCTTCCGTCGATTGCAAAAGAAGTGAAGGGCAGCGACCTTTTAATCTGCGAGGGAATGTTTGCGGACGGATGCGAAGATCAGGCAAAAGAAAAAAAGCACATGACTTCACGGCAGGCAGCCACAATTGCAAGAGATTCCAATGCGCTAAGAATGGGACTTATTCACTACAGCCCGCGTTACAACGACAAAGAGCTAAATGTTCTTTTGGAGCAGGCGCAGCAAGTTTATCCAGAAGCACGCCTTACAAAAGACAGGATGAGAATCGAGATTCCTTATGTCGAATGAAGTTGAACTGATTTCTTTCTGCAAAGACTACGGAAAATTTTCAGCATGCAAAAATATAAATTTCTATGCGGGAAAAAATTCCATCACTGGAATTCTCGGACCAAACGGAGCAGGAAAAACTTCTGTCCTAAAAGCAATTTGCGGGCTTCATTACCAGACTAGCGGAACTATAAAAATCTGCGGAACAGAAGAAACCGATGAATTTAAAAAATTAACCGCTTTTGTCCCAGAAGTTCCAGAGCTTGATTCAAGCCTTACCGTAAAAGAAACTCTTTTTTTTGAAGCTGAAATTTCAGGACAGAAAAAAACTGAAGCTGAGCTAACAATAAAAAATGCTGCGGAAATTTGCGGACTAAAAGAAGTTTTCAGTAAAAAAATTTCAAACCTTTCAAAAGGATTTAAGCAAAGAACGAGCCTTGCAAAAGCAATCTGCAGACTTCCAAAAATTCTTGTTCTTGATGAATTTTCAGCAGGACTAGATCCAGCACAAATCGCTTCGTTCAGAAAAAAACTAAAAGAACTTTCAAACTCAATGACAATTATTTTTTCAACGCATCATATTGAAGAAGCAGTTTCTTTGTGCAATAGAATTTATATAATTGCAAACGGAGAAGTTGCAGCTTGCGGAACTGAAAAAGAAATAACAAAAAAATTTAACTGTAAAAACCTTGAGGAAGCATTTATTTGCGCCACGGAAAAATCACAATGAAATCTATTTTAAAAAGATACTTTTTTAACTTTGCAATAAATCCGTTCACATACATTTTAGTTGCCGCATTTGAAATTTTTGTAAACCTTAGATTTTTTATCGGGCAGCAATTTTTTCTTGGAGCAGGTTCTACAGATTTGCACAATTTTTTTTCAGCATTTCCGCCAGCCTGCATTTTGTTTTTGCCTGTACTAGTTTCAATTTCTTCAAATGTAAAAAAGGATTTTCCTTTAAAATCAATTTTTGTATTTTTTCCTGAATTTCTTTCAGTTTTTTTTATTTGCTGCTTTGCAACATTTCTTTCTATCTTAGTTCCAGTATGCGTTTCTTTTTTTGGGGACATTGAGATTTCTCAAGCTTGCGTTGGATTTATAGGAATTTTATTTTACTTTGCCGCAGCAGTTTCTTTTGTAATTTTTATTTTCAGCATAATAAAATCCGCTGGAGTTTCTTTTGTAGTTTCCGCATTTTTTCTTGCAATCATAAATTCAATTCACAACATTCCGCTTTATTTCAATCCGCCGGAATTTTTAAGCGCAATAATAAAATTCATTTCATTCGCCTGGAGATTCGATTCTTTTTCAAAAGGAATTTTCAGCATCACAGATTTTCTTTTCTTTGCTTCATCTGCTGCATTTTTTTATGCGCTTGCATTTTTTATTCAGGAAGACAGAAAAGAAAACAAATCCGTTTATTTAAAAAAAATAAAACGCGCATTTGCATTTTCTTTTTTACTTTTTACAATTGCAAATGAAAGTTTGAATTTAAAAATTGATTTTACTTCATCAAAAAATTTCAGCGTAAGCAAATACAGTAAAAAAATTTTAAGTCAAATTGAAGATCCGCTTTCAATTTCTTATTATTTAAGTCCAAAACTAAAAAGCCTTTATCCGCAGGTAAAAGACGTAACTGATTTTTTGCAAAGCTACGCAGGAGAATCAAAAAAAGTTTCAGTTGAAATTATAAATCCCGCAAAAGAAAATATTTCACAAAAACTTTCTGAAATTGGAATACGAGGCTATCCGATTAGAACTTCTTCCGCAGATTCTGCAAGCATCACAAATGTTTATTCTGCTATAAAAATTGACTATCTTGGCAAAAGCGAAACAATTCCGTTTGTGCTGAATATATCAAGGCTTGAATTTGATTTGACTAGAAAAATAAAATCTCTTGTTGAAGAAAAAGAAAATCCAGTTCAAGTTGTCTGCGCTTCATCTTTTGCAAATGGATACAAACTTGCGTTTCAATATCTTGAGGCGGAAGGCTTTTCTGTTATCCAGACATCGCTTCCTTCTGAAAAAAATTCAGGCGCTGATATTTCGTTTGATGAGCTTCCTAACATTCCGCTGATTATTTTCGGAAGCGACAACTTCACAAAAACTGATTGCAAAATTCTTGAAAACTTTATTCTCAATGGCGGAAAAGTTTTTATTGCAAGCCAGCCTTATTCCATAGATTTTGAAGACAACTGGTCTGTAAAGCAAAATGAATCAAATCAGCTTTTTGAGCGGCTCATGTTTACTTTTGGAATTTATTTTAAACAGACATTGACTTGCGATATTTCAAATTTAAGAATTACAATGACAAGCAATTCCGATGTCAACGGAAATGAAAAAGCCGCGCAGACAGAATATATAAATTATCCGCTTTGGATTTCCCTAAGAACACAAGAAAATGCGCTTTCAGGACTTTCAGTTTTTTGGCCTTGCGCATTTGATATTGACAATGAAGTTGCAGAAATTGAAAAGTTAAAAACAGTTCCGCTTCTTTTTACAAGCAATCGTTCATGGCAAATTCCAAGAACAGAAAATTTTATAACCAATCCTTTTGCAGTTCCAAAGACAGCAGAATCAGAGGAAGAATATTCTACTTTTACAGTCTGCGCTTCATCTACAAAAGAAAATGAAAAATCTCCGTCGCTCATACTTTTTGCAGATCAATATGCTTTTTCAGATTCGCTGCTTTCGTATAATTCAAATTCAATTTTCGATGTTGATTCAAGAAGCCTTGATTTTTTGTGCAACGGAATTTTTATGCTGAACGGTGAATATGAGCTTTTAAACTTAAAAAATAAAACTACATTCAACACAACGCTTTATAAAATCAGCAATGAAAATATCAGAGACGCCGCAATAAAAACACTTTTTACAACATGCGTGCTACCAATATTTACAAACCTAACAATAAGTTTTATTTTCTTTTCAAAGAGAAGGAGGTTCAACAAATGAAGCGCATTTCATCAAAAAAAGCTCTTCTTATATTTTACGGATTTGACATAATTCTTGTTCTAGTTATTCTGCTGCTTTTTCTTCCACTTTCAAGAAAAAATATTCCAGAAACTTCAAAAATGAGATTCATCAGCAATGCCAAAGAAATTTCTTCTGTTGAAATTTACAACGCAAAAGAAAGAAAAAAAATTATAATATCCCAAAAAGACAATATATGGCTTGGAACAGATGACGATTCAAACATGACGCTAAACTGGCCAGGCGACATTCAGACAATAAAAAATTTTTTGGCGGAAGCAGAAAAAGAAAACACTTTATATAAAAAAGCTGAAAAAGTTTCGTCCTGGGCAAGCCTTGGTGTAGATGAAAAAAATTCATGCCGCATAACTTTTTTTAAAGGAACTGAAAAAGTTTCAGAATTTTTCTTTGGAATAGAAGATCCAATTTCTGAAAGAATTTCATTTAGGACATCAAAAGAGCAAACAGTCTGGGAAGCAAAAACTTTTGTTTCAAATTTTCTTTTTAAAGACGCTTCATTTTGGGCAGATCCGTACATCGAGCCTTTATGCGTAACTGATGAAAATGAAACTTCCGCAAAACTAAGAAGAGGGCAGTTTATTTATCTTTCGCCGTCAGAAAATATCAAGCCGGAAAAAGTTGTTTTAAAAATATTCAGCAACACAAACAAAGCCGTCTATTCAATTTACAAAAAAGATGATTCGTACATTGTCATACCTTCATTTTCTTCGCTAGAAAAAAACGCAGACGCAATAAAGTCAATAAACTACAGATATTCAATAAGCCAATGGACTTATGAAAAATTCCTAGAGGCAAGCAAATGAATGAAAAAAAATCTGCTATCGGTGTCTTTGAAAGTTTTGCAGAAGAATATTTGAATTTTGAAAAAACTCCAAAGAAAAATATTTTTTGGCTCGACACGATGGAATTTCTTTGCAAACGGCTTTCAAATCCGCAAGACCGCTGTCCAAGTTTTCACGTCGCAGGAAGCAAAGGAAAAGGCTCAATTTCTAAAATGATTGCCTGTATTCTGGAGGAAGCTGGATATTACACAGGCTTGTATTCGTCTCCGCATATTTTGAATTTCAATGAGAGGATAGGTACAGTTTCTGGCCCCTTTCCTGAAGAAGTTTACGAGAAATCTGTAAAGCAGCTTATAGACAGCATAAATTCCATTAAGACAGAAGAACTTCCCGGAAAAAGACCTGTTACTTGGTTTGAGCTTGCAACATTGCTTGGAATGCTTTGCTTTAAAAATGCCAGAACAAAATATGCAGTTTATGAAGTCGGAATCGGAGGAAGGCTTGATGCAACAAATGTTATAACTCCAGTTTGCAGTTGCATAAGCCAGATTGAACTTGAACACACAGAATATCTTGGAAACACAGAGGAACTCATCGCCACAGAAAAAGGGGGAATTATAAAGCAAGGAATTCCTGTAATTGTTTCTGGACAAAAAGACTCAGTAAAAGATGTTTTTAGAAAAATTGCAAAAGAAAAAAATTCCCCAATACTTTTTACTGATGAATGCTGCAAAACATCTGAAATTGTATATAAAAACATACAGCAAAATTCAACAATTTTTAAAGATGTCTATTTTTTTAGACAAAATTCGGTAAAAATGTGCTTTTCGTTAGATTCTGAAAAGTTTTCAAGACCTTTAAATGTTTCTCTTTCGCTGCTAGGAGAATTTCAGGCAAGAAATGCGGCTGTGGCATCACTTGCCGTAAAAACAGTGTTTCCAAATCTTGATGAAACTATAATCGAAAAGGGTCTTGAAAAAACTGTTCTTCCCGGAAGATTTGAACCAGTTGATTTGACAAATTCGCAGTTCAGGAATATTTCAAATCTAATATTAGACGGAGCCCACACAGTAAAAAGTATTGGCTTTACAATGGATACATTCTGTAACCTTTTTTCAAATGCAAAAAACGATTCATACCTTCTTTTTGCTTGTGCTGCAGATAAAAATGCAGAAGAAATAGCAGAATTATTCAAAGGAAAATTCAGCCACATAATTTTAACAGTGCCAGGAGGAACAAAAGAATCTGACTTTCCACGGCTAAAGGCAGCTTTTGAAAAATCCAGCATAGAATACACTGCAATTCCCGATTATTTAAAAGCCATTCCATATATACTTTCCAAGGCTACAGAAGAAAAGGCGACAGTTTTAGTTACAGGCTCGTTCTATCTAGTTGCTGAAGTAAAAAAGTATCTTTTAGCGCAAAAAACAATTATTCAATTTTCTCACTGAATAAAAATACGCGGCACACGTTTTGAGATTCCGCAGGTTATTTCGTATGAAATTGTACCTGTAAGCTGCGCAATATCATCGGCAGTCTGCAAAGCTCCGTCAGAACTGTCCCCAAACAAAACGGTTTTATCCCATCGCTTTGCAGTACAATCTGCACCCAAATCTACCATGCACTGATCCATGCAAATGCGACCGCAAATAGGATAGTTTTTTCCATTTACTGCAACTTTTACACCGCATTCAGAAAAACGCCTGAACCATCCGTCTGCATAGCCAATTGGAACAACGCCAACATTGGTATCAGATTTGGCTTCCCATCTGCATCCATAGCCTGCAAACTTTCCTTTTTCAAACTTACGGATTGAAGAAACGTAGCTTTCCAAAGTCATAACAGGCTTTAGCTCTATATTTTTTCCTTTTGAAACCAAATATTCTTTTGAAACTTCATCCGCGTAATAGCCATAAACAATAATTCCAGGACGAACCATATCAAGGTGCATTTCCGGGGAATCAAGAGTTGTTGCAGAATTAGCGCAGTGGCAGAGCCCGGGATTAATTCCAGCTGATTTTATGTTTCTAATTGCCTCAAGAAAATTTTCAAACTGAAACTTTGTATACGATTTTCCCTTTTCTGAAACACAATCGCTAAGCGCAAAATGAGTTGCAGTTCCGCCTAGGAAAAGATTTCCGCAGTTTTTTATTTTGAGAGCAATTTTTCCAGCTTCAGAAGGAAGGCATCCGATTCTACCCATTCCAGTATCAACTGCAAGGTGAACTTCAAAATTTTTTATTTCAAGTTTTTTACAAGCGGAAGAAAAAAGCTCTATGTATTCCTCATCAAAAACAAAAGGCGTAATTCCAGCGGAAACAACTTCTTCAACTTCATCAGGAGAACAAAGGCTAAGCATAAGAATGGGCGAGTCAATGCCAGCATTTCTAAGCTCAACACCTTCTTCACAAGTCGCAACAGAAAGATAATCCGCGCCAGCTTCAAGAGCAGCCTTTGCGCAAGGAACAGCTCCATGTCCGTAAGCATCGGCTTTTACAGCAACGCACATTTTTGTTTCAGGTTTTAAACATTTTTTTATTTCTATAATATTGTTTTTTAAATTATCCAAATGAATCAAAGCTCTTGTAGCACGCATAATCAAAAAGTCTAGTCAAATCACAAATTTTGTCAATAGAAAGGGAGATTCCTCCATCTAAAAACATTTTCTTTCTATAGAATATAAGCAAAAAAAATGCTAACTTAGTTTCATGGTATTTTTTTTCGACTTGGACAGAACGTTAATGGATTTTGAATCTGCGGAAAATCTTGGAATAAAGGCAGTCTTTGAAAAATATAAAAATGAAATCTATATGGATTTTGATGAATTTTGCTTTCAATGGAAAAAATGGGCGCAGCATTTCTTTGACAAATATTCAGCAGGAGAGTTGACTTTTGACGAGCAGCGGAAAGGAAGAATTGCAAAAGTATTCGAGCTTAACGGAAACCCAATAAAATCAAAAGAGGAGCTTGATTCAAGATTCAGCCTTTACTGGTCAACTTATGAAAAGGAATACAATCTTTTTTCCGACGCGCCTCCAGCATTAAAAAAACTTTCAGATTTAAATATTCAAATGGGAATTATAACAAACGGCGATTCTGAAAATCAACGGTCAAAACTAAAAAAAGCCGGCGTAACAGATTTTTTCAGCCCAATCATTATTTCCTCGGAAGTTGGAATCAGCAAGCCGGATTTGAAAATTTTTCAGAAGGCAATGGAATTTGCAAATTCATCAGAAAGCGAAACTTGGTACATCGGAGACAGCCTGGAGCATGACATAGTTCCAGCTAGAAAACTTGGAATAAACACGTTGTACCTTAACAGAAAACGGCAAGGCAAATTGAAAATCGAGCAGGAAAATCCACTTTATGCAGAAGTAAAAGATTTTTATGAAATGATTGAAATAATAGAAAATGCATTAAAAGACTGAAAATGCCCAGAACGAGACTTGAACTCGTACATCCTTGCGGACTCTAGTACCTGAAACTAGCGTGTCTACCAATTCCACCACCTGGGCAAGATTTGAATAGTATATTTAAATATCAGTTTTTTGTCAAATATATTTAGCGGAATTCAACAAAAGAAAGTAAAATTTCAGCTTTTGCATCTCATAAACAAAGCCGCAAAAATTACAATTAAAGCGACAATGCTTGCAACAAAAAGCCATGCTGGAACATCATCTGAAAAAATCGATTCTTTATGGAAGCCAAATGCCTTTTTTATTTTTTTCCGTGAATTTCTTGAAAGCTGTTTTTTTTCTGAACCATTGCCGTTTTCAGAAGTTCCATAGAGTTCTTCCTGACTCACAGCATAATGGCAGGCAGGACAGCCCCTTAAGAAATTTCTTACAGTTCCTATATGGCCACAGTTCGGGCATCTTACCGCCGCAAAAAAACGTCCGCATTTTGGACAGAATTTTGCATTTGGAGCGACTTCTGAACCGCAGCCTTCACAGAAATATTTGGCTCGTTTTGCTTCAGCCATTATTCAGTTCCCAAATTGTCTACTGTATAATCGTAAATCTGCCAAATTCCATCACGCTGGCGGACATAATAAGTGTAGCGTTTGCGTTCCATGAAATTGTCATTTTTAAACCATTCAATTACTTTTACAGTGCCTTCAGTCTGCGAATATGAAGTTGTTTCAATTTTGAATTTAGACGGAATCGCCACAATGTCATAGTCAATTCTCTGGAGCATCAAGTCAGCTTTAAACGAACGAAGCATATCGGCGCGCTCATCTGCGCTCACAAGATTGTATTTTCTTCCACGCGAAGGATCACGCTTGAGCATTTCCTCCAAATCCATATAAAGGAAGAACTGATCCCAAAGGCTTTTTTGGCGCGCAACAATTGTCTGTTCAACAACACGGTCAGGGCTTATATCTTCCGGCTGAAGAACAACCGCGCTGTTTGTCTCAACTGGAAGGGCTGATGACGAAGCTGCGGACGGGCTAGGGCGGACTTCAAGGCTAAGGCGGTTTGAAGTCAAGCTGATATTTTTATTTCTGTAAAGTTCCGGATAAAATCTAAGCTCAACATAATAAATAGAAGGATCTTTTATTTCAAGGTAGTCTTTTAAATTTTCGCGGAAAGAATATTCTTCGCCCGGCTCAAGGGAAATTTCGCGAAAATATACAGTCTGATTTGTTGTGCGCTTTCTTATCAAGCCTTGAGTTGAAGGAAGCTGTGTCTTTTTCACATTGAAAGCAATAAAATCCACAGAAAACATTTTGTCATCAGCAATTTTAAATCTCAAAGTGGATGAGCCTTTATTTGAAACAGTTATATAAACATAGACAGGATTATTTTCCGAGTCTCCCGGATAATAAACAGTTCTATCATAAAACTTTATTGAAACTTCCGCATTGTCAAGTTTCTGTTCTGATTTTTCTGGAACCTGCGCATAGGCAAAAAAACAGGAAATTGATATAACCGTAAGCAAAAAGCGTTTAATGTTCACAAAAATACTCCCGAGGAAAACCTCTTTTTTTGATTTACAGGGCTTTGCAATTCCCTCAAATAAAGCTAAAATAAGCAGATTATTCTATATACTATATCGGACAATTATGAAAAATACATTATCAACAAAAAGTCAAAATCCGCTGTTTAGCCTTATTAATTCCTGCACTGAATTTCACTCGGCAGCAATAAAGTGCGCAGATGCGAAGCCTGAAGAATTTCCGCTTCAAATCTCAGGGCTAAAGGGAAGTCTTCCAGCTTTTTTTATCAGACAGACTGAAGAAAGGTACAGACAAAACTGCATCCATGAAACTCAGTATGAAAATAAATTTTTCCAGTTTCAAAAAGATATTGTTATAATTGTTCCGACTCAAAAAGAAGCTGATGAATGCGAAACTGATTTAAATACAGTTTTTGAAGATTCCGTAGAAATTTTTAAGTTTCCTTGGTGGGGAACAATCCCGTACAGACCTGCGGCAAAAGGCTCGGCTGTTTTTGGGGAAAGAGCAGGAATCCTTGCAAAGCTCGCAGTAAAAAATCCATTTTCTGAAAAACCAAGAGTTTTCATAATAACGCAAAGGGCTTTTTTAACTCCAGTTCCGCCGGTTTCATACACAAAATCATTGGTTACAGTTTTAAAGAAAGGCCAGGAATTTGATCCTGAAAAACTAGCTGAAAAACTGGCAGAGCAGGGCTACCTTAGAGTTCCAAAAATCGGAATGAAAGGCGAGTTTGTTCTGCGCGGCGAAGTTCTTGAAATTTTTATGAGCGGAGAAAAATTTGCGCACCGAATTGTATTCGATTTTGATACCATAAGCCAAATAAAGCTTTTCGATCCAGAAACTCAGACTTCAAAGGAAAACATAGAGCATCTTGTAATTTATCCGCAAAAGGAAATTATTTGGACAGAAGAGCTTATTGAAAAACTAGAAAATGAATGGAAAAAAGAAGATGAAGCCGGCATAAAAAATGATTTTGCTATTTATGATAAGGTAAAAAAACAGAATTCAAACGAACGTTCATTTGAAAAAAGCAACACCACCAACAATTTACAAACTAACAAACAGTCGGATATTGATAAAAAAGAAACAGATTACAATACCAGTATTAACAACCGGTTGTTAGACAAAAAGAACATACACCTAGCCCTTACAGATGCTGCAAAACAAGAAAAAGATAGAATACTTGCAGAGCTCATTGAATTTAAGGAAACAGAAGGAGAAGAACTTTTTTACCCAATCCTATTTGACAAACTGTATTCAATTTTAGACTACTTAACAAACAATACAGATGTTTATTTCTTTGACTGGGATAGACTTTTGAATGCAGAAAAAATGCTCGAAAACGAATATACAGTGGCATACCGGCTTGCCCGCCAAAATCTTCCTGTGTTTTTGCCTGCAACCATGCAGCTTGACTTTTTCAATCTGGCAACCGAATGCAAAAAACTTGTTGCATTCAGAACATTGGATACACTGAGCAATTCAGAAGAAAATATTCAAGACAATTCCATTGCATTCAACACATCGCTAGAAATAAAATCAGAAGCGGGGCAAAGTTATTTTGGAAACATAAACTATCTAAAAGAGCAGCTGACATCATTCTTGAAGGAAAAGTACAATATTTTTGTTTTCGCCGACAACGGAAATCAGGCTTTAAGAATAAAAGAAATTATAAAGGAATTTTGTGATTCCGGAGTACAAGTTCTTCCGCAGGCTCTTACAGCCGGATTTATGATTTCAGATGAAAAGCTTCTTGTTATCCAAGAAAATGAAATTTTCGGACGCAAGAAAAACACGCCAAAGTCAATCAGGAAAGTAAATTCAAAGCCAATTGATACGTTTGTTGATCTGACTCCGGGAGACTACATTGTCCACGTAAATTATGGAATCGGACTTTTCAAGGGAATCGAGCGCGTAAAAGCAATGGGTACAGAACGCGACTACATAAAGCTTGAATATGCAGACGAGGAAATTGCTTTTGTTCCTATAGAGCAAGTGAATATGGTTCAGCGTTATATAGGAAGTGAAAATGAAAAACCAAGGCTCGACCGAATCGGCTCAAAAAGCTGGAGCGCAAGAAAAGCAAAAGTTCAGCAAAAAGTTGAAGAAATCGCCGAAAAACTGATAGATCTGTACTCCAAGCGACAAGCTTCACGCGGATTTCCATTTCCAAAGGATACAGAATGGAACGCAGCATTTGAAGCCGCATTTCCTTACGAAGATACGCCGGATCAGTTTTCAGCGACACAGGAAATTAAAGCGGACATGGAAAAGCCAGTTCCAATGGACCGTCTTGTATGCGGAGATGTCGGCTACGGAAAAACTGAAATTGCAATGCGCGCGGCATTCAAGGCAGTAATGGGCGGAAAACAAGTCGCATTCCTTGCGCCTACAACAATTCTTGCAGAACAGCATTTTGAAAACTGCCAGGAACGCTTTAGAAATTTTCCAGTTACAATCGCGCAACTTTCAAGATTTGTCTCTCCAGCGGAACAGAAAAAAACAATTTCAAAACTTGCAAGCGGTGAAATAGACATTCTTATAGGAACCCACCGAATTCTTCAGAAAGATGTCATTTTTAAAAATCTTGGACTGATGATAATTGACGAAGAGCAAAGATTCGGCGTAAAAGACAAGGAAAAACTCAAGACTTTAAAAACAAACATCGACTGCCTTGCAATGAGCGCAACACCAATTCCGCGGACGCTGCACATGAGTCTTCTAAAAATTCGGGATATGTCGCTTCTTACAACGCCGCCTCAAAACAGACAGCCAATCGAAACTGCAATCGAAGAATACAACGATGAAAAAGTCGCCCGCGCAATAAGAAATGAAGTTCAGCGGGGAGGACAAGTTTTCTACCTTCATAATAGAGTTGAAACTCTTGAAGAAACAAGGCTGAAACTTGAAAATCTTGTTCCCGAAATGCTAGTTGAAACCGCGCACGGAAAAATGACCAGCGAAGAACTTGACGACATTTTCAGAAGATTTAAAATGGGCGGATTTCATATTCTTGTGGCAACTACAATTATAGAAAACGGAATCGATATTCCAAACGTAAACACAATAATAATTGACCGTGCGGATATGTATGGAGTAAGCCAGCTTTATCAGTTGCGCGGACGTGTAGGGCGAAGCGACAGAAAAGCCTATGCATACCTTTTTTATCCGCAGAACAAAGCTTTAAGCGAAGTGGCAATGAAAAGGCTTCAAGTAATAAGCGATTTTACAGAACTGGGCTCCGGATTTAAAATTGCAATGAAAGACATGGAAATCCGCGGCGCAGGAAATCTTCTTGGAAAAGACCAAAGCGGCGAAGTCTACGCAGTCGGATTTGAAATGTACCTAACACTTTTAAATTCCGCGATAGAAAGACTTTCAAGCAGCGACTGGACAGCACCAGAAGAAGTTCTTCTTGAACTTGAATACACCGGATTTATTCCAGACACTTACATAAAAGACACACAGACAAAAATGGAGCTTTACAAAAAAATCGCATCTGTTCAAACGCAGGATTCTTTAAATTCAGTTTGGGAAGAGCTTTTTGACAGATTCGGGCCGATTCCAGATGAAGTAAGCAGCCTCTTAAGCCTTGCAAAAATCCGCATAATCTGCAATAAATTATCGATAAGCTCTTTAAAAGAAAAAAAAGGAATTGTTCAAGTTGAATTCAGCAAAATTTCAAAAGTCAACATTGACAAACTTCTCGGGCTGATAAAAACAAGCTCAGGACGCGTAAAACTAAATTCAGCAAAACCAAACCAAATTATCTTGCAAACTGAAGCAATTGACTTAAAAAGCAAAAGCGAATTCATAAAGGAAAAGCTTGAACAACTGATTTAAACACAGTTTTCTTCCATAAAAAGTGTAACTTTTAGAACATATATAACTGCTTATAATGCGCATTCTGTCTACTAAAATATTATTATTCTCTTTTTCTGTTTTTTTGTGTTATCAAACTTTTCCTCTAAAAAAATCAGGATGGGACTTCAAGAACTCTTCCTGCTCAATTTGCAGTTCTTTACGTTTATTTATGAGATCAATGTTTATTTTTGCAATTTGCGAATAAAGTTCTATAAATGAAACTGGAGCCTGTTCAGATTTACAAGAAGCTGACTTTACAAAATTCTTATTATCTTTTCTCCACATTTCTTCATCTTCAGCAGTCCAGCCATTTATTTCATTTTTGGCAAGCGTGTGAAGTTTTTCTACACATACAATTTCATACCATTTTTTTTCATAGAAGGATTCAATTGCCATACGGAAATTTTTATCACTGACTGGCAAAATCGCTTGATATTTGTCTTCCCCTATGGATTCAATTTTGGCAGCCGAATTTTTTTCAAGAAATTCCTTGCATTGCTCTGATTCAAAAAAAGCTTTCGCTGGCAAATAAAAACTGTACCTATAAATTCCTCCCCAAAGCCCTTGGCTCAAGGATTCACGCTTTCTCATATTCGTCACAGGAAAAATAAAAGCTTCTGTAATCTGCAAATTTGAAGGCAAAACTTTATTCATCTTCAAAATAAACTCAGAAGTTTCCATATTTTCATAAAGCAAACAAGATGCTGTTTCTTCAAAAGAAGGAATTCCAAGAGTCATTGCAGAAGCAAATTCCAAGCGCGGCAATGGATTAAAACCAGATGAAAATACAAAATTTAGCCCGGAACGCAAAACCGCTTTGTGAAAAATTTCAACTTGGGACAAGTAAGCTGTAAATTCCCCACCGTTTTTTCTTGTAAAATTAAAAACTACTCTATAAAGAATAGGAATATTGCATTCAGGCATCTGTAAAGGAGCTTTTAGTGTATTATTTTTTACACACTCTAATACAGGTTCTACAGTCTGTTTTGTAAACACTTCTATTTTTTCTTTTTGATTGCAAACTCCGCACTTATGGTTGCAGTCTGTACTGCATTTTTCAGTAAGTTTATGTTCAAGAGATTTTTGCCATTCTTTTTTATAGAAACCCTGCGCAGGACCAAGACTGACAGAATTCCAAGGTAAACTGTCTTCAGTCCAGTCATGAAAAATCCAGTTTCTGACATTAAAATCAGCTTCTTCAAAAGCTTCTTCCCACAAAGGAAAATCTTTTCGTAGATAATCATCCCAGGCATCAAACCGAACACCCTTTTTGTAAGCATTCAAGATAACTTTGCCCGCATTAAAATCGCCGCGGCTAAGAAGCCCTTCAAGAATAGTCGCATTGTAATTATGCCGTCCCATTTTGAATTTTCCACGTGGAAGGCTTTTGAATATATATTCAATTTTTGCCTCTGCGACTTCCGGCTTTATCTGCTTTACACGCTCATAAGGAGTATGCGGCTTGGGAATAAAAACTCCGACATTTACATTGCATTGAATTTTTGTTTTTGCCTGAAGCTCAAGAAGAAAATCAACAATAGCTTTTTCTTCACTGCCCTCAGCTCCTGGAGCACAATTTCTGTCTTCAAAATAATCGCCAAGAGGAAGCCCCACCATAAAATAAAATTTTGCGCTTGACCAGCCACGGTTCTTTGCTTCCTTTATAATTTCTTCAAGATGGCTTGCATAAACTTCCTTATTTAGACTTAGCTGCCACATTTCCTCTGGAGTTTCAACGGCAAATGTTAGACCGCTTTTTCTGATTTTCGAAAGTTTTTCAAGAATGTCAAGTGAAACTGCATTTACTTTTAACGATGGAAGCTGAAACGAAACATTGAAGCCTTTGTAACGCTCATTTAAAATGTCAAGCAAATTTGAAACTTCAGGAAAATCCGCGCTGCTCAAGGAATTAAGGCTGACTTCTCTGTAGCCGGCATCAAAAACTAAATGGTCTATTTCTTCTATTATTAAATTTTTGTTTTTTACGCGCATAGGCCGGTAATAAATTCCCGCATGGCAAAAACGGCAGCCATTTGGACATCCGCGCATAATTTCAACAACGCCATGATCTTGCACAGGCTTGCTAGACGGAAGAGGAAACCATCCAGAAACAGACGGAACAAGACCAAAATCAGCCTGCACTGCTCTTCTTGCAACTTTTTTTTCAAGATGCTTTTTTTTAGTCCAAATAAAATTTTTAGATTCTATAAATTCAAGCAATTCTTTTCTTGACACACCATTTTTTTTCAGCTTGGATAAATCTTCAACTAAATTAAAAAGCGCAGGCTCGGCTTCTCCAATAAAAAATGCGTCAAAAAAATCACTGAACGGAGCCGGATTTGTAACGCCGCATCCACCTGCAATAACAATTGGCTCATCTTCAGTTCTTTCGTTTGCAAGCAGATGAACTTTTCCAGAATCAAGCATTGCCAAAACTTCCGTTATTCCAAGCTCGTAGCCAATTGAAAAACCAATCATGTCTGTTTTAAATAACGGAATTCCAGTTTCAATTGTGTAAAGCGGCACATTATTTTCTTTTAAGAGATTTTCAAAATCAACATCTGGCGCAAAAACGCGTTCGCATCTCACATTCGGAAGAAGATTCAGACCGTTATAAATAATTTTTACAGCAAGATTTGACATTGCGATTTCATACAAATCAGGAAATGCAACTGCAAAATTAAAATATTCGTCCGAATCGGAATGCGGCTTTACAGTTATTCCGAATTCTCCGCCAACATAACGCGACGGCGACTGAACAGAATTCAACTTGGAACCAAAAATTTTCAGCGGAGCAATTAAATCAGAATTTTTCATAGAGTCGTTTTAAAATCAAGACGGCGTCTGTTAATGCTCATCAAAAGACCGATAGCAAGCATATTTGTCAAAAGAGCCGAACCGCCATAAGAAAGAAACGGAAGCGGAATTCCTGTGATTGGCATTATTCCCATGACCATTCCAACATTTACAATAAAGTGAAAAAAGAACATTCCAAGAATTCCTGAAGCAATGTAGCAACTATAAGAATTATTAGTCTGCCTTATTATATAAGTAATCCGCAGCAAGATTGCAAAAAATGCGCAGAACAAAACGATTCCGCCTGCAAATCCCATTTCTTCCGAAAAAATGCTGAATATAAAGTCGGTGCTTTGCTGAGGAAGAAAACGTAAATGGCTTTGCGAGCCTTGCATGAATCCGCGGCCAAAAAGAGTTCCAGCTCCAATTGCTGTTTTTGACTGAATTATATTCCAACCGGCTCCACGAGGATCGCTGTTCGGATCGATAAAAACAATAAGTCTTGCAATTTGATAAGGCTTTAAAACTTTTCCGCAAGCCCAGGAACCAGCAATAGCGCATGAAAAAATTCCAAAGAAATACGTAATCCAATAATAATATTTTTTCTTGAAAAACATATTTCCTAAAATTCCGATTATGCAAATTCCAAGGGAAGCTGAAAAAACAAGAATTCTAAGTTTCATGTTTGAAAGAACGTGAATGACAGGAACAGATTTCCGCAAAATTTCAGTTTCCCAAATCGGAAGAACCGCAAAAATAATGGTAAGCATTCCAGTCAGAAAAACAATCATAAGATAGCGGACAGGAACATCGGCCATAAAACACATAAAAAGAAAAATGGGCAGAAAAACACTTGCAGTTCCCAAGTCAGGCTGAAGAAGAATAAGTCCCATTGGAACCATCATTATGCAAATTGCAAGCACGAAACGTTTCATGGGCTTTTCCGCAGAAGACTTGTCAAGAAAACGCGCCAAACAAAGTATAAACGCAATTTTCATCAGCTCAGAAGGCTGAATTCCCAAATCCCCGATTCCAAGCCAGCTTCTAGCTCCATTAACATATCTTCCAAAAAACCTTGTGTATACAAGAATTGCCACCATAAAAATAAAAAAGTAATGGGAATACCGTTCCAATCTTCTATAGTCAAGCAAAGCCATTATAGTCATTACAGAAAATCCAATGCAAAACCAGATAATCTGCTTTATATATTCATTGGAAACAAGAACTCCTTCAGAATTTATTCCGGAAGAATAGATAAAAGCAATGCCTATAGTTATTAAAAACAAAACGCACAAAAGAAGAATATAATCAATTGAACTAAAAAATTTGATTTTCATTCGCGTCTTCCTCCGGCTGCTCTTTGTCTGTTCAGCAAATAACGGAATTTCAAGGCATCCACAGATTCTTCAAAAGTCTGATTATTGAAAATTCCCTGGATAATTATATTTGTTGCATAAGGAGCCCACCATTCCCAAGTGTTTACAGCTTCAACTAAAACCGCGACAACAACTTGATCTTCCGGCGGAGCATCAAAAGGAGCATAGGCAACCATCCAGGAATGCCAGTGATTTTTTCCAACGCCATTAACTTCGGCTGTTCCTGTTTTTCCCGCAATTTGAACAGAAGTATTGTGCATCGGATAAACTGCTGTTCCGTCTGAAATTGTGTATCTTAAATTTCTTTGTATTTCTTTCCAAACTTCAGGAGCTACAGTTGATTCATGCATTACTTCAGGCTTTATTTCTTGAATCGAATCATTGGAAGAATCACGAACTTCCTTAAGCAAATGAGGCTTGTAAATTTTTCCGCTATTGCAAACCATGGCCATCATATTTGCAACATGAAGCGGCGTTGCAAGAGTATACCCCTGCCCGATTGACATATTCATTGTATCGCCGCCAAGCCATTTTTCGTGGTAACGGCGTTCTTTCCATTGCGGCGTAGGAACAAAACCGTTGCTTTTAGCAGGCAAATCAATTCCGAGGCTTTGTCCAAAACCAAATTCCTTGGAATAACTTGCAATTCGCTCAACTCCAAGATGATCTGTTCCTATAACCCAGAAATAAACATCACAGCTCTGGGCAAGCGCATTTTTTAAATCAAGCCAGCCATGGCCGGGAAGCCCGATATGGCAACGGAAAACTCGGTCTCCATAAGTAATTCTACCGGGACATTCTATTTTCTTTTCCGCAGGGAAAACCTTTTCCGAAAGAACCGCAGTGCTCATAATGATTTTAAAAGTTGAAGCTGGCGGATATTCCGCATTTACAACTCTGTTCAACATTGGCTTGTTTTTATCCGCCGCAAGTTTTGCATATTGAGCAGAAGCATCATCTTTTGAAAATATATTTGCATCAAAATACGGATATGAAACCATGGCAAGAATTTCCCCGGAAGCTGGCTTTAGAACAACCGCAGCCCCTACCCGCTCTCCAAGCGCTTTTTCTGCCAAAGTTTGAATTTCGCTGTCAATTGTAAGAACAAGATTTTTTCCGCTTACAGGCGGAACTACGACAGGATCTTCATTTAAAATTCGCCCATAGACATCAACAGTGCGGCTTATGCTTCCCTCTTTTCCCTGAAGCAAACTGTCGTACTGCCTTTCAATTCCTGTTTTTCCAATGATTGAATTTGAAGTATAGCCTTTGTTGTACATCAGCTTAAGCTCTTCATTCGTAATATCGCCAACGTATCCTAAAACATGGCTCATAGAACCAGTTTCCGCATAATAGCGGACAGGCTTGTTTCTCCAGGAAACTCCAGGCAAATCGGTCAGATTTTCCGCAATATTTGAAATATTTTCAAAGGGAACATTCGTTTTTATTTCAACAGGCGAAAAACTTTTTCTAAGACGCGGCGGAATTTTTGTGTCAATGTTCGCTTTTGAAATTCCTAAAAATTTTGCGAGCTTTGTTGCAACGGTATCAAAATATCCCTGAGGAATTTCACCAGGAATCAAATCGACAGCAAAAGAATCCGTATTAATAACCATCGGAAGCTTTGCTTTTCTGTCAAAAATTTCTCCACGCTGAGCCGCAATCGTCGTTATAGTTCTTGAAATTCGAACAGAGCGTGTTTGATACTGCGCGCCTTCCAAAATCTGAAGACTAAAAAGTTTCAGCGCATAAACAGCAAAAAAAACAGAAATAAGTCCTAGCAAAAATGAAGCTTTGTAATTTTTTTTAAGCGAGCCGCTTTTGTTTTTTGAATCTTCAAAAGCTGAATCAAAACGATTTTTTCCGCTCATTGAAAAATATTCTCCGGTTTTAAAATAACGCTATTTCTAAACAATCGTAAAAATTTAAAAACAAACGGACTTAAAAATCCATTCAGTAAAATTTCAAATAAAAAACTGAAAGAAAAAATTTTATACGAAGCGACAATAAGAGGAAAAAACACGGAAATAAGATAAACAAAAAGAACTTTCAATATCGTAGCGCAAATTCCAAGAAAAAGCGGAACAAAAAATCCTTCTGTATTCAAGGACTTATTGAAAATTCCGCCCAAGTAGCCAAGCACAGATCTAAGAAGGCAGTTCAATCCAAGCGGACAAGCGCTCAAAAAATCCAAAAACAAGCCTGAAACAAAACCTGTAGTTTCCCCGATTATTTTTCCGTTATTTATAGAAAAAAACAAAACGCAAATCAAAGACAAGTCTGGCAAAGCCGGAAGAAAAACAATATTCGAAAGAACTGCGGCTTCAAAAACAGAAACAAAAAGCAGAATGGCAGAACTTGAAAAAAAAGCTCGTAACATTTTTTCTCCAAACAATAAAGCTAATTTTTTGCAAGCGGCGGCTTGTCATTTAAATTTTTTTGGTCAACGACAAGCACATTTTCCAAGCGCAAAAAATCTATTACAGGCTCAAGCTCAATGCTAAGCGACGAATCGTAATCAAGAATTTTGATTTTTGAAATGCGGCCAATCGGAATATCTTTGACATAATTGCCATTTTCACCGCTAGTAACAACAATATCGCCATGATTCAAACTGTCAAAAACTCGTTTTCGTATATACTGAAGATTCAACGGGCTTCCATAAGAACCGTTTCCAGAAACAATTCCAATATCACGTGTGTTTTGAACCCGAGCGGAAATATTGCATTTTGTGTCATAAACAGGCATTACAAGACTTGTATCAAGACCAGCTGTAACGACCTTGCCTACAACACCGACATTTCCACTTTGAATCGCAATAACAGGAAAGCCTTTTTTTATTCCGCTTCTAGCGCCTTTATTTATTGTAATTCCCGAATAAAGATTGTCTGGATCACGCCCGATTATCTGGGCAGGAATATTTTTATATTCAATTTCAGAGGCAAACTGAAGCTGTTCACGCAGACGTTCATTTTCTTTTCTGATTTCGACATTGTTGCGCTGCATGAATTCGTAGTCTTTCAGTTTTTCCGAAAGCTCTTTGTATTCTTTTTGAAGAACCGCAATATCCCTTATTGACGTAACAACTCCAGTTACAGCACTTATTGCGGAACTGCTTCCTTTCTGAATTAAAGAAACTACCGAAAAACCAACTTTATTAAAATTAACAACAAATCCGCCGCCAGAAAAACCTAAAAGCACTCCGCTGAAAACAACAAGAAATGCCAAAAGAATTTCCGCAGTTTTTATGCGGATAGAAGCTTTAAATTTTCCCGCCATGAGCAAACAACCCGATGTTTTTTAGTCATTCAGATTTTCATAAATTGAACGACGAGTAGACATATCCTTGAACAGTTCAAATGCTTCACCTGCGCCTTTTGCAACACATTCAAGAGGCTTTTCTACAAGGAACACAGGAACACCTGTTTCTTTTTTTATCAAATCTTTCAAGCCTTTTAGCATTGAGCCGCCGCCAGACATAACAATTCCGCGCTCAACAATATCAGCTGCAAGCTCAGGAGGAGTACGGCCCAAAGTTTTCTTTATTTCTTCAATGATTTTTGAAACCGGTTCTTTCAAAGCTTCGCGGACTTCTACAGAATCAACTTCAAGACGGCGTGGAAGACCAGTAATCGCATCTCCACCGCGGATTTCCATTTTTCTAATTTTGTCATCATCAATATTTTTTTCAGCAATTGCGTTTCCAATTTCAATTTTAAGACGTTCCGCAGTCTGCTGTCCAATAATCAAGTTATGAACAGAACGAATATGCTTTATAATCGCCTCATCAAAAGCATTTCCTCCGATTCTGATTGAACTTGTAACAACCATTCCGCCCAAAGAAATAACTGAAACTTCTGTAGTTCCGCCGCCAATATCGCAAACCATGTGCCCGGCCGGCTCATAAATCGGAATTTCAGCGCCAATAGCAGCGGCAAGACTTTCCTCAATCAGTTTTACTTCTTTTGCTCCAGCCTTCAAAGCAGCAGCCATTACCGCATCCTGCTGAACCTGAGTAATGCAAGAAGGAATTCCAATTTTCATTCTTATGGATTTAAAAAGATTATGACGCGGAATTACTTTTGAAATAAAATACTTAAGCATTTTTTCAGTTGAATCGCTGTCAGAAATAACGCCGTCCGCCAAAGGTCTTATAGCGACAATGTTTCCAGGTGTTTTCCAAAGCATTCTTTTTGCCTCAACACCAACGGCTTCAATTCTTCCAGTTCCCTTTTCAACTGCCACAACTGAAGGCTCGTCAATAACAATTCCCTGTCCGCGGACATAAATCAATGTATTGCAAGTCCCCAAATCAATTCCTATATCAGTTGTAAAATTATCAAGAAAGCTCATTTTTCCTCCTCCAAGCTTTTCTGTAAAATTCAAATTTTTATAGCTCTGACATTTTTTTCAGCGCGCCTTTGTGGTTGAACTGAATTTTCAGGCATTTGCGCCATTCAGACCGAGCTTTTATATTATCGCCTTTTTTCTCATATAATACACCAAGTCCGTAATGCGCGTCAGCAGAATTTTGATTTTTTTCAAGAATTGAATTAAATTCTTTTTCCGCATCCGAAAAATTACCTTCACTTGTATATATCTGCCCAAGAAGAATATGGCTGTCGTCCAAAAGCTCTTCATTCTGGCTTGTTTCCATAACGCGGACAAGATACTGCTTTGCAACAGATTCCTGGCCATTATTACAATACTGCTTTGCAATGTTGAACAAAAGCGTGTCAGTTTCACGAACAAGAAGCGCCTCTGTAAATGCGGCAATGCTTTCGTCAGTTTCGCCAAGAGACGCATAGCTCAATCCAAGCAAAAGCGGAATATCAGCCGATTTATATCCATTTGAAACTGCAAGCGAAAGATATTTTACAACCAAGTCAGCGTAGTAATGGTAAGCTGAAACTTTGTTCTTGTAAAAATACGCGCGCCCCAGCATATATTGAATCTGCGGAAGTGTATCTTTTTTGCATCCATGCATCGCTTTTCTAAGGCTGAAAATAGATTTGTCCAAAAGTTCCTGCGACTTTATATTGTCAGTTTCTGATTCCGCAAGCATAAAAGAACTGTAGCCTAAAAAAGCAAGAGCGGCATTATGATAAGGATTTTCATCAAGAATTTTTGAAGCGGAACTATAAACAGATTTATAGCCTTCTTCCGTGTGAAGCGACCAGTTTTTGTACATCGAATCAACTGAATCAAGCTTAAAAATTTTATTTCCGATAAACTTTATAAAAATAAAAGAAAATAGCGTTACAGAAACAATTGCAAGAGACGCGATTATAAACTTAATAACAAAGGTTTTCCTTTTATGATAGAATAAGTCTAAACCGTATCTAGCTTTCATTTTCCCCACCCGAAAAATGCAATAAACAAAATAAAGTCTGCTTTCAGAAAAACTGATGCAAACAAAAATAAAAAGGATATGATAAGCCGGGTTCTGGAACGTCTTATTGAAAAACGTGTTGACCATCTATCTGCAATGCCAGTTGCCCGGCACTTCCAGCAATCTACCCGCAGCATAAGGCCGGAAAACCAAACTGCTATATGATTTTGCTCCTGATGAGGTTTACTTATGCCGTTTCTGTTGCCAAAAACGCGGTAGGCTCTTACCCTGCCTTTTCACCCTTACCCATTACAGGCGGTAATTTTCTGTAGCACTTTCTGTCGGTAAAGAAACTTTACTGAAAACCAGCAGTTTTTCTTTTCCGCCCGGTTATTGCCCGGCATCTTTTCCGGAGGAGCCCGGACTTTACCTCACTAAAAAGAAATCATCATCTCATTTAGCGCGGTCAACATATCCTTATTTTTTAATTCTCATAATCAAGGGATTTGATAGAAGAATCTGAATCTTCTGAATCGTCGCCCTCAATATCAATAAGATCCTCATCTTCAAGAAGATCTTCATCCAAATCATCAGCTGAAACATCATCATGGATAGAAACATAGTTTTCATCCAAATCAGCGGCTTCTTCATAGAAAAGAATTCTGCTGCAATAAGGACAGAAAAGTATTTTTTCTCCATGGTGAACTTCATTTGCAAACTGCGCAGGCAAAATCATGTGGCAACCATCGCAAACTTTTCCTTTTACAGCAACAATTCCCTTGCGGTTTCTTTTTATGATTCTCTGAAACTTCATAATTGTTTCTGAATCGATGCCTTCTGACATTTCTGCTTCTTTTGCTTTTAACGCCTCAAGTTTTTCATTGCAAGCGGCAATTTCCTTGTCAAGATTTTCGCGGGCTTCGTTTACATCTTTTTCTGTTGAAGCAATCAAATCTTCTTCGCTTTTAAGCAAATCGTTAAGCTCAGCCATGCTTTTTTCTTCACGCTGAAGCTCTTTTCTTTTCGAGTCTTCCAAAGCCTGCGCTTCTGAAATCTGTTTTTCAAGAATTTCATATTCACGGTGTGTGGAAATTGCATCCATTCCCTTTTCGCCTTCTTCACGCTTTCTCTGGGCTTCATCAAGCTCAACTCTTAAACGGGCGACAATATCCTTTTTTTCTTCGTAAAGCTTATTTTTTTCGATATACTCTCTCTTGAAACGGTCAAGGCTTTCCGTGCTGCCATCAAGAGTTTTCGGCAATTCCTCGACTTTCGCTTCAATTTCATATTTTTCAGCAAGCACGTCCTGCAAGCTTTTTAATCTTTCCAATTCTTCTGTCATTTGCATAGATGGCAACCTCTTGTAAATTCTATATATAGGTGCAATATTTTACACAATTTCGGCTTTTATGTCTACACGATTTCTCTTAAGAATCAATGTAGTCCCTAAGACCGCTTGAACGGCGCGGATGTCTAAGCCTTCTTAAAGCCTTTGCTTCAATCTGGCGGATTCTTTCCCTTGTTACATTGAAATAAAGTCCAACTTCTTCAAGTGTAAGAGAATATCCATCATCAAGTCCGAATCTCATCTTCAAAACTTCCTGCTCACGCTGCGGCAACGTGCTTAAAACAGAACGAAGCTGCTCCTGAAGCAATGTATACGCAGTCTGGTTAGCCGGATTTTCAATTTCCTTGTCTTCAATAAAATCTCCCAAAGATGAATCTTCTTCCTCGCCAATCGGAGTTTCAAGGGAAATCGGCTCTCTAGCAACATTTTTCACTTGCTTTACACGCGCAAGAGGCCATGAAAGCTGCGCTGCGATTTCTTCATCAGTCGGTTCTCTTCCATATTTTTGCATAAGCTGACGGCTTTCACGGACAACTTTATTTATCTGCTCAATCATGTGAACAGGAACACGGATTGTTCTTGCCTGGTCAGAAATTGATCTTGTAATCGCCTGGCGAATCCACCAAGTCGCATAAGTTGAAAATTTATAGCCTTTGCGGTATTCAAATTTTTCAACAGCCTTTATAAGACCGATATTTCCTTCCTGAATCAAGTCAAAAAGCTGAAGTCCGCGGTTTGTATATTTTTTTGCAATCGAAACAACGAGACGAAGGTTTGCATTTATAAGGCGGTTTTTCGCCTGCTCAAGCTGCAGTCTTCCGCGCTCGATTTCTTTCTTCATTTCAAGAATTTCATCAACGGAATTTTCAAAGTCGTACTCAAGCTCGCGGAGTTTTCTGTCAATTTTCTGAATTTCAGTGTAGTCCGAACGGATTTCATCAGCAGACATCGCAAGCTCTTTTTCAAGTTTTGCGGATTCAGTTCTGATTGCAAGGCGGCGGCCAATTGAACGAAGCCCGACAGCATCCGTAATCCGCAGTTTTTTCATGCGGCGCTCTTGAATCAAATGGTACTCGTCAATTTTCTTTGAAGCCGTGATAAATTTTGCGCTGAAAGTTTCAATTTCTTCAGTCTGAAGATCTGCATTCAAAAGAGACTCTTTTATAAAATCTCTTACGCGCTTTAAATTTTCATCAGAAAAAATATTTATCGTAGGATCTTCGGAATGAAGCTGTTTTTTCAACGCCATGTATTCAGCCATTTGCTCGCGGATCGGCTTCACATATTCAACATAGCAGCTTCTCAAGCGGCGGCGTTCAGCCATAAGCTCGTTAATTTCTTTTCTGGCTTTTCCAGGCTCATGCGGATCTATTTTTTTATAAATTGTGTGGCAAATCTGATAAAATTCAGGAATAATCATGCCGGAATTTCTTATGACATTTTTTATTATGTTCTGGCCGTCTTCCATTTGCTTTGAAAGAATAACTTCCTGCTCTGCCGTAAGAAGATTTTCCTTTCCAATTTCGCGCAGATAAAGCCTGATCGGATCGTCAATTCCAGATTCTTTGTCATTTGAAACAAGGCGGTGTTTTTCATCAAATTTAGAATCATCTTCAGAATCAGAAAGCGAATCCTCGTCGTCCTCATCCTCATCTTCTTCATCATCCAGAAGATTATCCTCTTCCATAACCTGAATATTGTTTTTTGTAAGAAGCTGAAGGACTTCCTCCATCTTTGGAGAATTCACAAATTCTGGAGTTAAAATCTCGGTGATTTCGTCCCATGAAATAATCTGCTTGCTGCACGCATAATCCAAAAGCTTTTTTACATTCGGATCAAGAACTTCCTCTGAATCCTGCTCAGAATCCGAAGTCTCTTCCTCATCTTCTGAATTTTCTTCCTGAACAGATTCATTTTCTTCTGATTCATCAAATTCGGACAAATCATCATTCTTTTTGCTTTTTTCAGATTTTGATTCAAGCGATTTTTTTTCTTTTTTAACTGACTCAGATTTTTTTTCAGGTGACTTTCTAGCCATTGATTAATCCTTCAAATTTTCAATTTGGAAATCAAGTTCCATTTTCTGTTTTGTAAGCTCCGCTAAAAGCGCCTTGTCTTCCGGCAAAATGCTCCTCGACAAAGAGGAAATTTTTTCCATAATAGACATTTTTTTTCGCTTGCAAGCATTCCTTTTCAAGTAATTTATACAGCTTTCGGCAGACTCTTGAATTCGCCCAGTATTTTTGCTTACAGTTTCAATTATAAGCTTTCTGAAATTTTCCTGATCTATCCGGTTAAGTATATTGCTTACTGAAAAAGAGCCGTTTTTCTGGCACTCTTGCATAACAGCAAATAGTTGCTTGGAATAACTGTCCGACAAATCATCAACAGAAACACATTCGCACATTTTTTGGAAAAGACTGACATCTTCAGTTACGGCTGTCATAACAGCTTGCAGCTCAGCGGTTACTTTTATTTTTTCAGAATCCGCCGGATTTTTCTGCTCCGTACTTGCATTTCTAAAACGGTATGAAACTTTGTCCCGGTTGAAATAATCCCTTCGAGCAGCCTCCTTTTCTATACCGTATGTCTGGCACAACTGATCCAGACAGGCATCTTTCTGAACATCCGACTGCAAAGAATCTATGTACTCAAAAAAATCTAATGACGCTTTAGACTTGCCCATAGGGGTATCTTTAGGATAGAGTTCTTGCAGTTTAGACAACAGATAATCAGAATCAAATATAGCATTATTGACTTCATTCGTCAAGTATTCAGCCCCGAAATTCAGCATAATTTCAGCAGGATCTTTTCCGCCGGAAAGCCTTATAACTTTTACAGCCACGCCTTGTTTTCTGCACATCAGGATTGCGCGTTTTGTAGCTTTTTGCCCCGCTCCGTCAGAATCAAAAGAAAGATAAATTTCTTCAACAAAATGCTTTACAAGTGAAATTTGCTCGTCAGTAAGAGACGTTCCCAAAGGAGCAACCGCCCAGGTAATCCCGCACTGATGGTAAGCAATGCAGTCCATGTAGCCTTCGCAAAATATGACTTTTCGCTTTTCACGTATTGAGGACTTTGCAAAATTAAATGCGTAAAGAGTGCTTCCTTTTTTATACTGAATCAAGTCGCCGGAATTAAGATATTTTGGGGACTTCTGGGCATCGCCGCGCAAAAAACGTCCGCCCATAGCGACAACGTCTCCGTCCTTGTCAAAAATCGGAAACATAAGCCTGTCAGAAAAAAAAGCGCAATCTGGATAATTTTTGCTAAAAAGTCCGGAATTATTCAAAAAATCATCGGAATAATTTTTTTTCAAAAGAAACTGCTTTAGCCATCTTCGGTCTGAAGGGCTGTAGCCGATTTTAAATTTTTCAAGAGTTTCCTGAGAAAGCCCGCGCTTTAAAATGTAGTCAAGGGCAAATTTTCCAGCTGGAGTTTCCATGAGCATATAGTGGAACATTCCGGCGACTCTTGTATACAAATTTTTATATTCGTCTTTTATTTTTGAAGCTGAAGAATCCACAGTTTTTGCAGAACCGCTTGAATATGAAAGCTGAACTCCTGCTTTTTTTGCAAGAAATTCAACAGACTCAACAAAAGAGATTTTTTCCATCTCCTTTACAAAATCAAAGACGTTTCCAGAAACTCCGCAGCCAAAGCAATGGTAAAATTTTTTATCCTGAGAAACACTGAACGAAGGAGTTTTTTCATTGTGAAAAGGACAGCAGCCCCACCAGTTTGAGCCGCGCTGTTCAAGAGGAACGTACTCGGAAATAAGACTGACAATATCAGTTTTTTCCGCAACTTCGTCAATCGATTCCTTAGATATAAGACCAGGCATTTGATTTTAAAAACCTTTTGAATAATAGTTTGTATTTTCCGCAGCCTTGTGCTGGTCAAAATTTTTTGAAAATGTATGGCGTCCAGTCGCAGGATCTGTAAGAACAAAAAAATAATAGTCAGTCTTAGCAGGATTCAATGTGGCAGACAAAGCGACAAGCCCCGGATTAGAAATAGGTCCTGCAGGAAGTCCAGCCCATTTGTAAGTATTATAAGGACTGTCAATTTTTAAATCATCGTAAGTTATGCGGTCAGGATGCGGCTTGCCTTGAATTTCAGTCAAAATATATTCAATTGTAGCGCAGGAATAAAGCCCAATTCCATGTTTAAGCCTGTTTGTAAAAACACTGGAAATCAGCGGAGCTTCAGACTTAACACGATATTCACGCTCAACAACAGAAGCCAAAGTAACAAGCTCATGCAGTTCCAAAGGAGACAAATCTTGAATTCCTGAAATTTCAGCGGTTTTAGCAAAAAAGTTGTCCGCCATAATTTCAATAACATCTTTTGCTTCCATTTGCGCTATAAAGAAATAAGTGTCGGGAAAAAGGTAGCCTTCAAAATTCTGGGCAGGAATTTTATATTTTTCCAAAAGCTCAGAATTTTTGCAGTAAAATAAAAAATCCGCAGCGGAACAAATATTTTTATCTTCAAGAATTCTTGCAATTTTTGACATTGTAAGCCCTTCTGGAACGACAACAGAAATGTATTCGCTCGCGCCGGACTGCAAAATCTGATAAATTTCTTTTAGCCCCATTGAAGTGCTTAAAGTATACGAGCCGCTTTTCAAGCTGAACGGCTTTGTTCTGTCAAATACGCTGAATCTTGCGGCATAATAAAAAGCATCGGCTGATTTTACAAACCCTTTTTCCTTTAAAAGAATCGAAATTTTCCTTACCGAAGCTCCTGAAGGCACGCTGATTTTTTCAACACGGCTATTTTCCGCAGAATCAACAGGCTTGACAATATAAGCCCACATTCCAAAAGCCGCCACAAAAAGAATTGAAAGCGCCGCCAGAATCCAGGTAAAAAAAACAACAATCTTATATAAAATCCGTTTCAAAGCTGAATTTCCTGACCTTCTTTTGAAATATAAAGATTCAAATTTCCATTCGACTTATATTTTTTGTAGTTGTTTCCAGCATCAAGAATTGAATCAAGTTTTTTATCATCGTAGTTCGGCTCGTGGTGAAAAAAGTAAAGGTTCTTGATATTCCAGTTAGAAGCAAAATCAATTGCAGAACTAAAAGAATTGTGCCCCCAGTTCACTTTTTTTGCAGCTTCTGGATTTGTGTACTGGCTGTCAAAAACCAAAACATCAGCATTTTCAAAAAATTTATTTCTTGCGCTATTTTTGTCAAAATCCGAAGTCTGAAGCTCAACATCTGTGCTGTAAATAAAACGTTTTCCGTCCTCTTCAAATGAATAAGAATAAGAATCTCCCGGATGAAACATTCTGTGGCATTCTATTTTCAAACCGCCGATTTCTATTGGAGAGCCTTCTTTCATAAGGTGAAACGAAAGCTGATTTTTTACAGATTCAAAGCAGGCGTTTATTGGAAAATATGGAAGGCTGCTCTGACGCTCAAGGTATTCCTCGGCATTTTCAAAAGGCGTATAAATATCGATTTTTGAATTAGGCGAAAAAGACTGTCCGAAAAATGGAAAGCCCTGAATATGATCCCAATGAAAATGTGAAAGAAAAATATTATAATGTCCGTTTTCCGGCTGTCGGCCAGCAACAGAAAATTCTCTTAATCCTGTTCCGCAGTCAAGCAAAAAAAGCTCGTCGGATTTTGACCTAAGCTCTATGCAAGGAGTGTTTCCGCCTATAGTTCCATAAATCCATTCAGGCAGAGACGAAAGGAATTTCATTTTTGACTCGGCGCTTTCCAAATCTTTTGGAGAAATACGGGAAACAACGGCCGCAATTTTTGCCTGCACCTGAGCACTCTTCAGCGGCGTAGGCAAAGACCCCCGAACTCCCCAGAAATGAATCAGCACTTTCATCCTCCATAAAATTCCGCAGAATTTTTGAGATTATAGTATACAGAAATTGAAACAAACTGTAAACAGATTATTCCTTGCTTTTGTTTTCAAATTTCGTGTAGCTTGAAAGGAATATAACATCAACATCGCCAATCGGACCGTTGCGCTGTTTTGCCACAATCAGTTTTCGTTCCTGAACCGGATTGTAGCCTTCGTTAGTTTCCTTATTATCGCTTCGTTTTCCGTGTATAAACATAACCATGTCAGCGTCCTGCTCAATCGAGCCTGAGCCTCTGAGCTGAGCAAGATTCGGCTCTTCACCTTCTGCGGCTCTGGCAACCTGGCACAAAACAACAATCGGAATTTCAAGCTCACGCGCAAGGCTTTTAAGAGATTTTGAAATTGCGGACTGCTGCTCAAAAAGCTGGGCATCTGGATTTTCACTTGTAATAAGCCCGATATAATCAATAAAAATAATCTGGACTTTCTGGTTGACTTTCATGCGTCTTGCCATCGCCCGCAAATCAAGGAGCTTCATGTTCGGCGTGTCAACAATATAAAGAGGCGCATTGAAACATTCTCCAGCCGCATCCTGAAGCTTTTTGAAATCTTCTATTTTAAGCATTCCGTTTCTAAGCTTTGTTCCAGGAATTCTCGCAATCTGAGAAAGAAGACGCTGCGCAATCTGATCCGCAGACATTTCCAAGCTGAAAAATCCACACGGAATTCCGCGGTCAATTGCAATATTTTGCATCATGCTCAACGCAAGGGCGGTTTTTCCCATTGAAGGACGCGCGCCAATTATAATCATTTCGCTGTTCTGAAAACCGCTTGTCATGCTGTCAAGATCGTTAAGTCCAGACGGAATGCCGGAAAACGCATTTTTATTCTTGTAGCGCGTATCGATTATCTGAATTACCTTCGGCACAACATCTTTCATTGCAAGAACTTGCGCAGACTGGTTTATATCAGTGAGCTTGAAAATTTTCTGCTCTGCATCTTCAAGAATAGAACGGCTTTCCTTTGTTTCGTCAAAACTAGATGCCTTTATTTCAGAGGAAATTTTTATAAGATTCCGCCGAGTTGACTGGTCAAGGACAATTTTAGCGTAATAGTCAACATTCGCGCTTGTGGGAACAATATCTGTTAGGGAAGAAATATAAGCGACTCCGCCTGCTGCCTCAAGTTTTCCATTTTTTGTAAGGTCGTCAACAAGAGTGAGCAAGTCGCCTTTTATTCCAGCTGAAAAAAGATGCATCAAGGATTCATAAATAAGCTGATTCTGCTGACTGTAAAAATTTTCACTTCGCAAATATGTTACAACATCGCTTACAGAACTCCAGTCCAGCAAAAGAGCACCAAGAACAGCCTGCTCTGCCTCAATATTGTGCGGAGGTATCTTATCTTTCAGATCCATTTTTCCTCTTTTACGGTTTTTTATAAATCCTAAATAAAAAAAACCGCAAGAAAAATCTCACGGTTTTATTTTTTTTCAAAGCAATTTCAGCTATTACTCAGATTTTGCTTCTTCAGCTGGAGCTTCATTCTTTTTTGCAGGAGCTTCTTCTTTCTTAGCAGTTGCATCATCCTGAGATTTTACAGTAACTTTTACTTCAGCTACTGTAGTTTCATAAAGATGAACTTTTACAGAATAAGAGCCTGTATTTTTGATTGTGTGTCCAGGAATTTCAACTTTCTTGCGTTCAATCTCAAATCCGCTCTTCTTGTAGAAGTCAGAAACTGTCTGGTTTGTAACAGCACCGTACAATTTTCCATTGTTTCCAGCAGGCATAGAAATAACAACTTCAAGAGCCTCAAGTTTTTCCTTCAAGCTCATGCTGTCCTTGCGCTTCTGTTCCTTGCGGGCTTCAATTTCAGCCTTTTTTGTAGCAAAATAAGCTTCTGTTTCCGGTGTGCATGGAACTGCAAGCATACGAGGGAAAAGATAGTTACGGAAATATCCGTTTGCAACATTCTTTACATCACCCATTTCTCCAAGGTGTTTTACATCTTCATTAAGAATTACTTTCATTTTTCAAGCTCCTATAAAATTTTGATTTTACGCAGATCCACCAGGAGTTGGCTTCTCTGCTGAAAAAATTAGTCTGCAACAAAAGGAAGAAGACAAATTGCGCGCGCACGTTTAATTGCAGCTGCAACTTCTTTCTGATGTCTTGAGCAAGTTCCAGTTATGCGGCGTGGAAGAATTTTGCCACGTTCTGTTGTAAAGCGGCGAAGTCCGTCCGCATCCTTGTAATCAATTTTTCCCTTGTTTGCGCAAAAGCGGCATACTTTCTTGTGAGAGAAAAATTTTCCTTTTCCACGAGCTCCGCGAACTTCGTCTTCACGTCCTGAATCCTGAAGCTGCTCCTGTGTTACATTTGTATTTTCGTTTACTTCTTTTTCGTCTGCCATAATATAGCTCCTGTTTTTAAGAGTTTTTTTTCAAACTGCGGAAACCGAATTAAAACGGAATATCCTCAGGGAAGCCTGCGTTGTCTCCGCCAAAAGCTTCTGAAGAAGGCTCGTATCCGCCGCCGGAAGACTGATTTTGAGAATAAGAAGCGCGCTGCTGATAACCCCCGAATGAATCAGAGCCGCCGCCATTTTGACTTCCAGAAGACCTAGAACCCAAAAGCTCAACTGAATCAGCAAGAATATTTACCCTGCTGAATTTCTGTCCGTCTTTTTCCCACCTGTCTTGGCGTAGAGAACCTTGAACCGCAATTTGTGTTCCTTTTGTAAGATAAGGCTTGATACCTTCCGCGCCTTTTCCGAAATATGAAACATCGAAAAAGTTAGCCTCGCTGATCCACTGGTCTCCGTCTTTCTTGCTGCGGTTTACAGCAATAGAAATTGAAGCGACAGCAGTTCCGCTGTTAAGATACCTTAATTCTGCGTCTCTTGTAAGTCTTCCTACAATAACAACGCTGTTTATATCAGAATTCGCCATAATCTACTCCGGATTTTTTTGTCTTATACGTTCTTTGATTCGATTAAAACAAAAAGATATTTCAAAAGATTGTTGTTGAATTTGAATTTACCGTCAAGTTCAATGATTTTAGCAGGATTCAATTTCACTGTAAAAAGAACGAAGTGTCCGCGTTTCTGCTTTTTTACTTCGTATGTAAGATCACGGTCGCCGAAAACTTCCTCTTTTTCGATTTCTGCGCCGAAACTTGCAAGGTCAGCTCTAAGAGTTTCAAGGCCGGCCTTAGATTTTTCTTCCTCTAAAGGAAAGATTGTCATAAGTTCATACTTTCTCATCGTATGTTTCTCCTTATGGTCAGAATGGGAGCCGCATACGCAACTCCAAGGGGTAATTGATATTAGCAGTTTTTGTATGGATAGTCAACGAAACTTCAAAAAAGTTCAGTATTTTTTAGAAAAATTTAATTTTGCACTAGAGTTTTTATAAATATTCAAGTATACTTTTGCCCATTGCATTTTGAAAAATGCCAGGTCTCTTGTTTTTTAGAGTCAGGGGCAATTTCAAAAGTTTTTAAATTAGGAGAAAAAAATGAACAAAGCTGAACTTATTGAAAAAATGGCAAAATCAACAGGATTGCCAAAAAAAGACACAGAAAGCGCGCTCAAATCATTTCTTGAGATTGTCTCAAAGGAACTTGAAAAAGGACATGACGTGCAGCTCATTGGATTCGGAACATTCACAGTTGGAAAAAGAGCCGCAAGAGAAGGACGCAACCCTGCAACTGGAGAAACAATTAAAATCGCAGCTTCAAAAACACCAAAATTCAAGCCAGGAAAAGCTCTCAAAGACCGCCTGAACAAAAAATAAAAAGTAAATTTCAAAAGTTTTTGCAATTCATGGGAAAAAATTTCAATGTTTTGCAAAAACACACTTTCCTTTCAAATTAAAGTAATCAAAAAAACACCTTACTTAAACCAGCAATTTAATCAGCGTTCGATTTTGCAATTGCAGATTTCTTCTTCTCACTTAAACTGCAAGTATAAAATTGCCTCATGGACAAACCTAGGGATTTATGCAAAATTTTGGGCTCAAATATCCGCTGTTACAGAATAAAACTAAAAATGACGCAGGAGGAGCTGGCTGAAAAAGCAGGAATAACATCAGTTGGAATTTCAAAAATTGAAACAGGAAAAACTTGGCCTAAAAAAGAAACAATAGAAAAGTTTCTAGAAATTTTAGAAGTAAAGCCGTTTCAATTATTCACGGAAACAAAAGAAGATTTCATAAAATACAAAAACATCGTTACAGAAACAATATCTGAATTAGTTGACAAAACTTTTTCCGAGCAGAAAAATACCTCCAAAAGAAACAGAAAAAATTTCAAGCTAAAACATTAATTTTTGAGTTTTTTCATATTTTCCTATTGACAAAAAAAAGATGAATTGCTAATATAGCGACACTTGAAACGGGCTCTTAGCTCAGCTGGTACGAGCGTCTGGTTTACACCCAGAATGTCGGGGGTTCGATCCCCTCAGAGCCCATTTCGTTTCGGGACGTAGCGCAGCTGGTAGCGCATCTGGTTTGGGACCAGAGGGTCGCAGGTTCAAATCCTGTCATCCCGACTTAAAGGCTTGTCTGATTTTGGCAAGTCTTTTTTTATTTTAAATTGAATTTTTGGAATTCTTCTTTTAAACAAGAAACTTTGTAAGCATAATTTTCATCCTTGCTTTCGTCAACAGAAGAAACTAGAACTTTGGCGTTCACAGAATTAAATTTAAAAAGTTATCAGTACACTACCCCTGCCTGCAATTTATCAAGTACCAAAAGAAAAATAATTTTTGGAATTTTTCAGTTTTTCCTATTGACATAAATAATAAAAAAGCATATAGTCTTATACATCAATTGCCGGTGTAGCTCAGCTGGTAGAGCGGAGGACTGAAAATCCTTATGTCGTCAGTTCGATTCTGACCGCTGGCAATTCAAGCACTCTTTCATAGGGTGCTTTTTTTTTATTTTTACGGAAATTCACAATGGATGATGAAGAATATTATTCAGCAATGAGAAAGCAATACTCGCCTGTTTTTCAAAAGCCAAAAAAGCAGAAATTTTCAGAGTGGAATTCTTTTCATGGAAGAGAAGATGCTGAAATGCTGAATGAGCGTGAACGGGAAAAAGAAACTCCGCCTGAAAGCAGCGCAGAAAACTAAAAACTTTTTCCATAAAAAGAATTTATTTTTTTTGACATAAATTATATAATTGCAGAATGGACATAAGAATTCCGCCTTCAATAAAAAAAGGCTGCACAATTGCTGTAACAGCTCCTTCTTTTGGATGCACAACAGAGCCTTACACTTCCCGCTTTAATTTTGCAAAGGAAAAATTCGAATCCCTTGGCTACAAAATTTCCACAGGCAAAACTGTATTCAAAAGCGACGGAAAAGGAATTTCAACAGATCCAAAAAACGCAGCAAGGGAGCTTGAAGAATTTTATTGTTCAGATGAAAATTCCGCAGTTATTTCCGCAGGCGGCGGAGAACTGATGTGCGAAACGGCTGGCTTCATTGACTTTGAAAAAATTGCAGCCGCAAAGCCAAAATGGTTCATGGGATATTCTGACAACACAAATTTTATATTTCCTTTAGTAACAAAATGCAAAGTCGCGGCAATTTACGGTCCGACAATCACGGGCTTTGGAAAAAAATGGCAAAAGCCTGAACTTTATTCGCTCGGACTTTTGGAAGGAAATGTAAAAGAAATTTCAGGATTTGAAAAATTTCAGCTTCCAGAGAATGACAGCGATTCAACAGAAAACCTTGAAAATTTAACTTACAACCTTACAGAAAAAAAAATCCTTAAACTTTTTCCAGAAAAATCTGATTCAGTAAAAATGGAAGGAATTCTTTTGGGAGGCTGCCTTGATGTTCTTTCAAATTTGTGCGGAACAAAACTTGACAGCGTAAAAGAATTTAACCGCAGCGCAGAAAAAATTATCTGGGTTCTTGAAAGTTGCGATGGAAATCCAGCTGAAATTAGGCGGCAAGTCTGGCACTTGAAAAATGCCGGCTGGTTTGAAAAAGCTTCAGGATTTATAATCGGACGTCCGCTCGCCTCGCTTGGAAAAGAAATTTTTGGAATAAACCAATACAACGCCGTTACAGACCTGCTTTCAGAATTTAATCTTCCAATAATAATGGACGCTGACATTGGCCACGTAGATCCGGCAGTTCCAGTTGCGATGGGAATTTCTGCGGAAGTTTTTGCGGACAAAAATAATTTTACAATAAAATACAAATGGAGCTGAATAAGCATGGAAAATTTTTCAATCAGAATAGCAGAAGAAAAAGACGCAAAAGAAATTCACGATATTTACGATTATTACGTAAAAAATACAGCTGTAACATTTTCAACTGAAAATCCAACTGTTGAAGAATACAAAAAGCAAATTTCCGAAACAAAAAAAAATTATCCTTATTTTGTCGCACAAGATTCAAATGGAAAAATTTTGGGATTTATCTACGGACATCAGCTAAGGCCGCACGAATCTTACAAATGGAACGTTGAATCCACGGTTTACCTTTCTTCAGACGCTCCAAAAAGATGCGGAATCGGAACTGCGCTTTATAAAAAATTCATGGAAACACTTTCGCGCCAAGGATTTAAATATGTCTACGGCGTAATAACTTCAGAAAACAAAGTAAGTGTTTCAATGCACAAAAAACTTGGATTCAAGGAAATCGGAAACTTTCCAAACGCAGGAAACAAAAATGGAAAATGGTACGGAATTTCATGGTTGCAAATGCAACTGGGCGAAATATCAGAAAATCCAAAAGAGCCGATTCCGTTTTCAGAATTTAAAATTTAACTGGAGAAAACTACTATTATGGAAGAAAATAAAAACCGTTATCAAGGCGAACTTTTTTACAACAGAATTTCAAAAAACCAGAAACGCCTGAAAAAATGGGCAAGAAAAAATAGAATTTCGTGCTACAGAATTTACGACAAGGACATTCCAGAAATTCCGCTCTGCCTTGACGTTTACACATTTCTTCCAGAATTTGTTGAAAATAAAATCGATGCAGCAAAATATAATTCTGAGCTGAATTCCGCAATAAGTGAAAACGGGCAAAAAGCAAGGGAACTTTTAGCGCAGGAAAAACAAAGAACTTACGCAAGACTTTATCTTTACGAACGCCCTTACGAAAAGTCTTTTGAAGAAGAAGAGCTGTGGTTAAAGGAAATGAGTTTTCAAACTTCAAAAGCGCTGGAAATTCCAGAATCCAATGTAATCGTAAAAATGCGGAAAAGGCAGCGTGAAGACGACAGCGGCAAACGAAGCCAGTACAAAAAAACAGAAGAAATAAACAGCATAAAAGGAATTATCTTTGAGCAAGGGCAGATTTTTTTTGTAAATCTTACGGACTATATAGACACAGGCATTTTTTTTGACCATAGACCGCTCAGGCTAAAAGTCCGCGAAACTTGCAAAGGAAAACGTGTATTAAATCTTTTTTGCTACACAGGAAGTTTTTCAGTTTATGCGGCAGAAGGCGGCGCATCCTTTGTTGAAAGCGTTGACATGAGCAATACTTACACCGAATGGACTAAAAATAACCTTAAACTGAATGATTTTTTAGACATACAAAGCTACAAAACTACAAGAATGGACGTAATTCATTACCTTGAAGAAAAAACAAAGCAAATAAAAGAAAACGAAAAATTTGATATAATAATCCTTGACCCGCCGACTTTCAGCAATTCAAAAAATACAGACACTACTCTTGATTTAAATAAAGACTGGCCAAAACTGATAGAAAATTGCACAAAGCTTTTAAGTCCAAAAGGGATTCTTTATTTCAGCACAAACAGCCGAAAACTAAAAATGGATGAGCAGCTTCTTCCGCCGGCAATGTCAGCAGAAGAAATAACAAGTTCAACAATCCCCGAGGATTACAGAAATTCTAAAATCCACAGGGCTTGGAAAATCACATCAATTTAAATCTTGCATAAAAGTTGACTGCGTTGAAAACTGAAAAAACATTTTCCACATTATCGTAGTCAGCATATTTTATGTAAAAATCATCAGAAAGTCCCAAGGAAACCTTCTTAGAAACAGGAAACTCTACCGATGCTTGGGAAAAAGCAAAATATTCCCAGCCAGTGTCATCGCAGTCCTGTTTTTGAGCTTTATACTTGTACATCGCATATCCGTGAACTGTCCAGTCAAAGACGAAGCCAGAATGCGCATTATAAGCAATCTTTTCAACGATTTCAGCGCCAGTTGTATATCCGTAATCGCAAGAAACATAATCAGGCTTAGGAAAAACTCCACGGCGCAAGTAATAATAATCAGCAGTTCCCATTATAATTCCTGCCAAATGAGACTGCCAGACAAAAGCTCCGTTTTCTGTATTGATTCTCTGCTTTATGGCGAATCCAGGCGCAAGTGAAGAAAATTCCATGAACGAATGCCACATAAAATCATATTCAAGAACAATGCCGACAGTCGTATCGCGGTTTTCGCCAAAATCAGGATTTCTAGCAAGAAGCATTCCGTTACTGAAAATATTTATGCTGTACATGATTTTTTCTTCCGTGGAATCCGCGCCTTCACCAGAACCAAGACCTGCCGAACCTTGCATAGAAAGCTCAAACTGACTATACGGAGTATTTGAGTCGTGCCCATAAGGATCGTCATACACAACATCAAGCCCAACAGAACCATAAGCCGGGAAAAATTCAGAGCAGTTGTCATAAGGCTCTTTTAACCAAGTATTTGCAAAAGCAAGCCCGAATCCTGTTTTTAAAGAAAAACTCTGCAAAAGTCCGCTCGGTCCTTGCGGGGCTCTTTTTAGAATTGGATCTGTATAAAGTCTCAAAGGATTCGCAACATAGCCAAGAATTTTGTGCCCTTTTGCATTAGCTTCAAGACCAAGCCTGTAAACCATTTCTCCTGTAGCAAAGCCGCCAATTGGAGTATATGTAAGGTCATTTGTTGACGGGGAATTTGTTTCAAAAAAGTATTCCCACATAAAAGAACCAGCCGCCGAAACAAGCAAAGATTCAAACCAGTTCAAATTTGAATTTCTTGCGGCAAGATAGTAAAGTCCGCCCTGATATGGATGCAGAACGAAATTTGTCCAGTACCAGTCGCGGTCAAATTTTATTTTTCTATTCCAAGGCTCTTTTATGTCGTCCCAATAAACTTGCGCCCAGCTAGCTCTAGCAGGACCAAAGCGGTTCCAGCTGCCAATCACAATGTTTGTAAGCAGCATTCCGCCCGCGGCAACAAAATAGTGTTTTTTTGAATCAAACTCAACAGCTTCACTTGAAAAATCCAAGTCAGCATCTGAAGTTTCTGCGCTTTCAGCGGTTTGCGCAAAAACATTAAAGGTTAAAACAAAAGAACACAAAGCCAGAACTATTTTTTTTAACTTCATTATAACATTCTCCCATACACTTTGGATAAACTCTAAATACGTCTGGCCAAGGTACGCTTACGCTCAAGACCTTGACTCAGCCGTTTTTAAGTTTTTGATAAACCATAAATCACAAACCACCCGTCAAACGGGTGGTTTGCACTTAGCCTATAAGGCTAGG
>NZ_CAMCEC010000020.1 GCF_945873775.1 uncultured Treponema sp.
TGCATAAAATTCGTTATTTTTCAGACAAAATGTCTGGACAAAGGGCTTAGCTTAGTCACTCTGCCTATATAATAAGTACAGTTTTTCTATATTATCGATTTTGCATTATAGCTCTCGTAAGCAAATCTAAAAACTCTTTTTCCACTTGGTACGTTTCGTTTTCTTTCCGTCACCCTTGTAAAACCGCTTTCATTGCGCAGAGGGCGGCTAGAAAAATAATGTTCATCAGTGTGAAGACTGCAAGGAATTTTGCGGTGCCGCCTTTTTCCTGCGTGTAGAGTTTCAGACTTATTAGGCTTGCAAGAGAGGCAACCGGTGTTCCGAGTCCGCCGATGTCCACGCCAAGAAGAAGTTCTTTTGTATTCTGCGCAAACGGGTAAAGCAAAAGCGTTGCGGGAACGTTGCTTATCACCTGGCTGAACGCAAGGCTTACGGCAAATTCGTTTGTGCCTGTTATCCGTTTTAGAAAACTGTCCACGCTTTCAAGCCGTGCGATGTTTCCTGTGAAAATGAAAAACGCCGTGAATGTCAGAAGCAGCATAAAATCGATGTTGCAGAAAATCTTTCTGTCTGAAATAAAAACGCAAAGAGCAACAAGAACTGCCGCCGCCCATTTTGGAATCACATTCACAACCGAAACCAGGCACAGAATAAAAAGCGCGGTGTACAGAATGTTTTTTCCAGTGAAGCCTGAGCCGCCGGTTTCAACTTCCTGCCGTTCAATCTGCATTTCTTCGTTCTTTATTATCAGAGTTGAAAAAATCAGAAGCACAAGGGAAAGCAACGTGTACGGAAAAATGATTTTCATAAACTGAATTGTGCCGAGCTGCATTTTTGAAAACAGAAAAATGTTCTGCGGATTCCCGATCGGCGTAATCATGCTTCCAAGATTTGCCGCAAGAGTCTGAAGCACAACGATGTATAATAGAAGAAAACCGCTCGTTTTTGAAAGCAGGACAACCGCAAACGGAACAAACGTAAGAAGCGCGACATCATTTGTGATAATCATGCTTGAAAAAAAACAGAGCAGGACAAGCGTAAGGCAAAGTCCGCGCTGCCCATGAACTTTACGGCAGACGATGTTTCCAAGCGTGCCGAAAAGCCCTGTCCGCCGCCAGCCTGAAACGACCGCCATAAGCGAAAAAAGCGTCAGAAGCGTTCCAAAGTCGATGTACGAAATGTATTTTGCGTCCGGCTTTACAAAGAGCATTGAAACGAGCGCGAACAAAAACGTGATGCAAAATATAATTTCCTTTTTGCACCAGCTGAATATTTTTTGAAAGATTTTTCCTGCTGACATTGTTTTTACCTTTTTTGATTTTGAAGATTCGAGCGATTCGTTGCAATTGTATCACAAATTGTTGTTTTGTGTTGCAAACGTCGCGAGGGGTATGACTGGAAATGACACGAGAGATTGCCGGGTCTATGCCCAGCAATGACAGGTTGCCTTTTGTCATTCCTGTGCTACGTTGCGATGCACTTGTCAATCAGCTGTTTTGCAACCTGCAGCTTCTCGTTGAACTGGACTGTGTCGTTCACGGCGACCATCACCTTGAACCTGCCGTCGAAGCTCGTGAGCGTCACATTGCCTTTCGGTCCGCCGAACTTTCTTGCGCCGCTGTCTTTTGCTGATTCCGCGAGGAAGTCCTGCACGCGGAGCCAGATTGACTTCTTGAACTCGACGAGCCTGTCACGCTCCTTGAATGTGTCAGCCATAATTGAGGTGACCGCCTCGTGCCGCTTCAGGTCAATCGGCTTTACTGCCGCTATAGGGACAAGCTGCCCCTGCGCGTCTTCCAAAAACTGTTCTTTCATTTCTTTTGCCATAGTCGGTTCTCCTTAAAAAATCTTGTTCAAAATGTCTTTCATAAATGCCGCCGATGAATCGCCCTCAACTCTGACTGTTCTGCGGAAGCCGTTGTTGAACACAATATCCACGCAGGCGTTATGTCCGCTCCACTCAAGACACCGCACATTTGTTCTTGGCGTGTTGTGGAGCAGTCTCCCGAACTGGATTCTTGTCCGCTCAAGGTCTGCCTGCCACCTTTGCAGGCTGCTCCGTTTTTCAGCCGCAGGCTTCGGAAACATCGGATTTGAAAAGTCCCATTTCATTTTCTGTATATCTCCCTGTCTGATTTTTTCATGCCGCGCCTCTTGTTGCTTCTGCCATAGTTGTTTTCCTTTAGAAATTGATTGTTTTCTACGGTAACAAAAAGTCCTATATCTTTGATGCCGTATGTTTCAGCCATGCTGCTGAATGCTGCAAGCAAATCAATGGCAACTCCTGCATTTTCACCGAACAGCTCAATAGCATCGCCGATGGTGATGCGGTGATATAAGGCTTTTGAAGCTGCAAGAATGCCTACTAGCCATGAATTGCAGAACAGGTTGTTGAAGCTGTCAAACGCCTTGAAACAATCCGTGGCTCTGATTAGGTCGCTTTTTTTCATGCCGCGCTCCTTCTGGAAACTACCAGCAGTTCGCCGACAGTTGTTAATCCTAGAATGCCGCAAAGCACGGCATATACTTTTGATGAGGAAGTGCGACCAGCCAGCACATTTGAGACTTGCGATTGGGAACAGCCTGCGCGGACTGCGATGTCTGTCTGCGTAAGTCCGCGAAGCCTGATTTGGTAATTGACCCATTTTCCCTTGTTCGCGTCCAATCTTTGCAGACAAGGGCTTCTTGTGGTATAATCCATAAATACTCCTTGCAAGGATTTCCCTTGCGCTGTGTTTTATGCCGAAAGAATCAGTTTTGCAGAGCCTTTTCTTTCGGCTTTTTTGTAGTCGGTTAATAAATCATTATTTATTGCCGATAATTAAAGTATAGCAGAAACTTCTAAAAAATCAAGAAGAAAATGCTAGAAATAGAGGTTTTTTTGGAAAATTTAGCAGAAATTTTGAAGCAAATTCGGCTAAATTCTGGTGTTTCACAAGCAGAATTTGCTAAAAAAATCGGTGTTTCTCAACGTACTTGGTCAGCTTATGAAATGGGGGAAACTCGCCCAAAAATGGCAACTATGCTTGCGCTATCGAGCATGGGATATGATGTGCCAGGAATTACAAGAGATTTTTTTCAAGAAAAGGAAAAATCAATTGTACCAGATGATGTTTTAAGAGAGTCAGAGAAAAATCAAAAAGATAACGGCTTTGGTATATTTAAATTAAAACATGGTACAGGAGTTACTTTTTCAGCAAAAGAAAGTGATATGGACGCTCTCGTATTGCTTCCAGTGTTCTCTCAGACAGCTGCGGCTGGTCGCGGTCAGCCCGAAACTCAACTACAGGAAATAGACAAATATATTCCTATTGTTCTCGAAATGCTGGGCGGAGCAAATCCTAAAAACTGCGGAATTGTGCGTGTCGTTGGCGACAGCATGACAGATATGAATTTGTTCAATGGTGATTTTGCTATTTTTGACCGAACTCAAATTGAAGGCGACGGGGTCTATGTTATAAGCATTGGAACTGATGTCCGGGTAAAGCATCTTGAATACAGACCAATAGAGCGGAAAATTGTCATTAGTTCAGAGAATGCAAAACGTTATCCGAATCCTGAAATAATCACTTATGAACAAGCTGAACTGCTATTGCGTATACATGGCAAAGTTGTCAGCTGGCTTCACAGAAATCCATACTAGGAGATAATTTCAAATGAAAAAGACTAAAGCCGCGCTCTGCGTCGCGCTGATGCTTCTAACCGCGCTTTTGTTTTCTCAGAGCAGCGCGAAAGTCTGCGTAAGCGCAAAAGGCAGGAAGTACCACACGGCGAACTGCCGGACAATCAAAAGTTCAGCTATAACAACGCTGACAAAAGAGGAAGCCATAAGAGCAGGCTATGAAGCCTGCAAAGTATGCAGACCGTAAGAATTTGCAAGAAATAAAAAAACGGATGCAAGATGGAATCCTGCATCCGACACATACACGCCATGAAGAATACAGCATAAGGCGTAAATTGCTCACACTAACAGCTGTTAAAAACGCTCAGCCAAAACCTTGTGAATGTACTTGCTTACTGTAAGACCGCTCTGCGCCGCAAGCTCCTCAAGACGCTTCTTCTCGCTCTCGGTAAGCCGGACAGCAACCTGAACAGAAAGGGGATTTTCCTTGCGAGTCCCCAGGCTTCCAGCAGGCCGCCCTGCGCCATCCCTTTTTCCGCCTCTCGGCATGGCTACCCCCAGATTCTGGAAATAATAACGACAACAATTCCCATGATGATTCCACGGAAAACCGACTCCAATGTGATTCTCAAGAATGCCTTCAGCTTGATTGACATATCCGCCCCCTAGGGAGTATACTATTCACTAAAGGCTGGGCGGCCGTCACACCAGCCCAGCCTCGCACCCGTTAGATGTACCTGCTGATTACCAGCAGAGCCACACCTATAAGGATTTGAACGAATGCCTTGTAGACTTCCACAACCACAGTCTTCAAGGCTTTTTTTATCCGTTCAGTCATCGCATACTCCCTTTAATAAAGATGAACTACGGAGCAACGCTCCTGATGGTTTTAATATACTTTTATTTGATTCTTTCGTCAATACTTTTATTCAAAAAATATATTTTTCAAGCCGCCTTTCTCTTTTAACCCCTGTTAAGCCATGCCCGCAATCCCGCCCTGCTATCATAAAGAGCAGAGGTGAACAATGCTAAAATTTGAAATACGGCGAAACCGCAAAAGCTACAATTTCAGGGCAGACCCGGACAAGCCCGACAGCTTTGAGAACAACTGGAAGAACAACAGCCTAGACCTGCTCGCTCTTCTGGACGGCTCAAGGACTCTTTTCCAGTGCCGGGCGCAGACAGTCGCGAACTACTGCTTCGGAGACATGAAGCCGGGCGACCGCCTTCCGCACGGCGACACAGTCGCCGAGGGCAAATTCACAGTCCGATGCTTCGCCGAGCCTAGAAAGTTCCACGGCGAAATCCACGCAATCACAAGCACTGCAGACCTTGACGGACAGCAAATCGGCAGGAACGCAATGCAGACAACCGACGGCGGATTCCAGAACGGACGCTGGCTAATCCACGACAAGTACAGCTTCAAGCTCGGAAAGGACACAAACTACGCATGGTCGGCAGGGTGCTTCATCCTGTCATCCAAAGACCTGTCGGAGCTGAACGCAGTCCTCAAACGAGAGGGCGTAAAGGCTGGAGATGAAATCGGGGACGAGGTCATAGAGGACTTCCACGGAGGCAACGCATGAACATTGATTTAAGCAGGCTGCTGCCTGCGGCGGTCATCGCCGCGATATTCCTGACGGTGATTCTCACGGAGCTCATCAAGAAGGCGGACAGGAATGACAGGCTCAAAGGCTACAGAATTTATATCCCGGCCGCGCTGAGCCTCCTTGAATCCGCTCTTCTTGCCTTCGGCGAGTTCTTCTCTTGGCGGCAGACACCTTTCTACTGGGCAACGATTTTCGCCGTGAGCGTATTCGGCTACGAGGCAATCTACAGAAAAATCAGGACATGGCTGGGAATGGATGAAAGCACTTCAAAAGATTAAATCAGCACTCGCGCTCATCGAACTGCTTGCGCTCAGAATTCTGACAGGCGCGCTGCTTCTCAGAAAAGCTGAAAGCGAAAAGGACGGCGAGGCGGAAAAGGCAAAAGAGGAAAAGAAGAATGAGATTGAAAGCACTCCTGCCGGCTCTCTTGTCTCTGCTGCTGGCAACGCAGGCGAGCTACGCGCAGAAAAGGACAGAATCGCAGCCGGATTCCGGGAACGGATACGGAATAGACTTGGCGAGGAGCTACACAGGCTCTCAGGTTCTGGCGATGATTCAGGCTGTGGAGCAGGAGGCGGAACTGGCGATTGACGAAGCCTTCAGCGAGGGCTACAAGCAGGGGCTGCTCGCCGCCGCCCCTGACGCAGAATACTGGCGCGCAAAATTCCTGCAGGAAGAGGCAAGAACCACGCGGCTGAAAAAAGAAAAATGGCTGTGCGCCTTCGGCGGACTTGGAGTGGGCTTCATTGCCGGAGGCGGCTTCGGCTTGACAATACGGCTTCAGAACTGAACCCAGCGATTCTTTTAACGCCTGTTAAACCGCAGGCGTTCTTTTTTTCTGGTAACATTCCCTAAACGGAGCAAATATGGAAATAGCAAAATTCGTCCTGACCTGTGTAGGAAGCTTTATCGCTGTCAGCGGGTTCTTCATGGGCATCTGGAAAGCATACAGCAAGAAGATGGAGGATAAAATCAAGTCCATCCAGCAGCAGGCAGACGCGAAGATAAAGGAAGCCGAGAGCAACGCGCGGACTGAAATTGACGAGGTGCGCGAAGGCTCAATCGCGAAGTCGGAAAAACTTGAGAGGCGGATTGCCGCACTTGAAAAAATTGTCTCGGACTTGCAGCGGGATGTAAGCCTCAATCTCGGGCAGCGGCTCTCAAACATCGAGGGCGAGATGAAGGGAATGAACAACATCCTGAAGCAGATTCAGGGCTGGTTCATAAACAACACGCCGAGGAGCTAGCAAGTGAAAGACATTTTTATCGGAAACCAGAGAATTCTCATTCTTCAGGGAATCGAGAAGAACATAACCCTATCAAATGAAATGGCTCAAAGGCTTCTGCGTGTCTACGGACACACGCTTCCGCTCGAAAAAGTGAACGCGCTCTGCCTGTGGCTTGAACAGCGCGGGCTTGTTACAACCGAAAGGCTTGACGAGACCCTCCTCACAATGAGGCTCACGAAGCACGGACAGGAAGTGGCTCTAGGCTTCGCCCGCGAGGACGGCGTAGACCTGCCTGTGGAGGACTAGGCGATGGGTCAGAAATCCAGCATCGACAGGCTTCCAGAAAATCTCCGCGCAAAGCTCATCGAGCTATTGCAAAATCCTGCGGTCACCCAGAAAGAAATTGTCGCTCTGATAAACTCCGAGGCTGGCGGAAATGTGGTAAGCAGAAGCAGCGTCAACCGCTACAAGCTCCGCATGGACAGGTTCGCCGCCAAAACACGCGAGGCGCGCGAGGTTGCGGACGCGTACATCGAAAAATACGGAACGGAAAACCGCAACAAGCTCGGAAAAGTCGTGAACGAGTACATCAAGCTGATGGTGTTCGACCTGACAACCGAGCTTGAGGAGCTCAAAGACTCTGACGGAGAGATAAAGCCTGAAAATCTAGCCGACATAATCTACAAGGTGTCGCGGGCAATCAAGGAGCTGGAGCAGGCGGAAAAGCTGAACGCCCAGCGCGAGGCTGAAATCAAAGCCGCAGTCCAGAAAGAAGCCGCGGAAAAGGTCGAGACCGTCTGCAGGCAGAAAGGCGTGACGGCGGAAACAAAAGAAGCAATCCTCGCTGAGATATTCAGCATTACAGAAAAATGACAATACAGGAAGCAATGGGCAAGGCAGTCCTGCTGCCGTACCAGAAGTCATGGATTCTCGACAAGGCACTTGTGAAGGTGTGGGAAAAATCACGGCGCATCGGAGCGTCCTATGTCGAGGCGCTGAGCTGCGTTCTTACAGCCATGATGTCGAAACCTGCAGGCGGAATGAACTGCTATTATCTCTCCTACTCAAAAGAGATGACGCAGCAGTTCATCAACGACTGCGCGTTCTGGGCGCACATTCTCGGAATCGCCTGCTCCGACATGGAGAAAGAAGTTGTCAGCGACGAGGACAAGGACATAATGGTCTACAGAATCCGCTTCGACTCCGGCTTCGAGATTTGGGGACTGCCAAGCGTTCCCCGCTCGCTCCGCTCAAAGCAGGGCCATGTCGTCATTGACGAGGCGGCTTTCGTTGACGATTTAGCGGAGCTTCTCAAGGCTGCGATGGCTCTCCTGATGTGGGGAGGCTCGGTCTCGATTCTATCCACACACAACGGCGACGACAATCCTTTCAACATCTTAATCCAGCAGATTCATTCAGGCGGAAAGGACTACTCGCTTCACCACACAACGATTGCGGACGCGCTTTCCGACGGACTTTACAGGCGGATATGCGAGGTCAAGGACAAGGAGTGGACGGAAGAGAAAGAAAGGCAATGGCTCTCACAGCTGGAAAAGGACTACGGGGACGCGGCTGAAGAAGAGCTTTACTGCATACCGGCACGAAGCGGCGAGCGTTATTTTCCTGCCGCGCTGGTGGCTTCCTGCGCCGTCAAGGACAAGAGCGTCTTCAGGTTCGGAGCGGACGACTCGTTCACATTCGAGAAAAAAGAGCGGCGCGAAAAGGAATGCAGAAAATGGTTCAGGGAAGTCAGACCTGTCCTGCAGTCAACAGATTTGCCTGTCTGCCTCGGCGAGGACTTCGCGAGAAGCGGAGACCTTACTGTTCTTCACTTCGACACCGAGCTTCCGGACGGAGGCACAGACACGCTGTGTGTAGTTGAGCTGCGCAATGTGCCGTTCGCGCAGCAGCTCCAGCTTATAATGCTGTGCTGCGAAACATTGAAGAATTTCAACGGAGCGGCTTTCGACTCGCGCGGAAACGGTCAGATGATTGCCGAGATGATGGCGCAGGAATATCCCGGCCAGATTTTTCAGGTCATGCTGACAAGAGGCTGGTACGCGGAGAATATGCCGAAGCTCAAGACCGCCTTTGAGGACGGCAAGGCGAATATTCCAGACGACCTGTTCCTGAAAGACGACTACAAGGCAGTCGGCCTGGTTCAGGGCGTTCCGCTCATAACCGAAAGGACAGGAACTAAAAGAAGCAAGCGGCACGGCGACGGCTGCATAGCAAAGGCAATGTCTCTCTACGCGCACAACGAGCTTGACGGCGCGGCTTACCAGAAGATGACATACGAGGCGGTCGAGACATCGAACAGATTCAGATTCAAAAAAGAGGACGACGAATGGTAGACGGCACAGAAAAAGACGAAACTAAAACAAGACAAAATGAAAAAAAACAGCTTGGAACAGAGCAGGCTTTCGCAGTTCCGTACACCAACAGGACTCCATGGTCAGATTTCTCAATTCTAAACAGGCTGTCCCCTGAAAGGCTCGCCTCAATTCTCCGCGATGTGAGAAGCGGCGAATGTCCTGCGGAATATCTGGAGCTTGCGCAGGACATGGAGATGAGGGACTTGCACTACCGCTCCGTGCTTTCCACAAGAAAGGACGCGGTGTGCGGGCTTGAAATCCGAGTCGAGCCTGCGAGCGACGACAAGCGCGACATGGAAATGGCGCAGGCGGTTGAGAATGACATCGTAAAGAACCGCTCCGCGCGCTTTGTTCCTCTTCTGCGCGATATGCTCGACGCTTTGGCAAAAGGCTTCTCCGTCTGCGAGATTGACTGGAACACACTGGGAAAAACTTGGAAGCCAAGAAAATACGCATGGAAAGACCCGCGCTGGTTTCAGTACGACAAGGAAACTGGTCAAAACTTAATGCTCCGCGATGAGCTGACGAGCGAACTTCATCCGCTTTTGCAAAACAAGTTCATAATCCATGAGCCGCACCTAATCAGCGGAACACAGATTGCGGGCGGTCTGGCTCTTCCCGCGCTCTTTTACTTCATGCTCAAAAGCTACGATGTTACAAGCTGGGCGGCGTTCATCGACCGCTACGGCTTTCCAATCCGGCTGGGAAAATACAGCCGCAAGGCGACAAAGGACGACATCGCAACTCTCCGTCGCGCGGTCGCCTCAATCGGCGCGGACTTCGGAGCTGTCATTCCAGAAGGGGCGGCAATCGAAATCATAGAGTCCAAGACTTCAAGCGAGAACAGCGAAGCCTACCAGAAAATGGCGGCATGGATAGACAAGCAGATTTCAAAGCTCGTGCTCGGACAGACAATGACGACAGACGACGGCTCAAGCCGCGCGCAGGGAGAAGTCCACGAGGAAGTCCGGCAGGACATCGCCGCCGCGGACGCTCTAGCCATAGCCGACACCCTCAACTCAATGCTTGTCGTTCCGTACATAAGATTCAACTTCGGAGAGCAGGAACGCTATCCCGAAATCGTGCTGTACAAGCCCGACGAGCGGAACATCGAGCAGGTTGTAAGCGCAATCGAGAAGCTCGCGCCCCACGGACTGACGGTCAGGGCAGACGAAATCAGAAGCCTGCTCGGGCTTTCAAAGCCGGAGGAGAAGGACGAGATTATCGGTGGTAGAATGCCTGTTTCAGACTTTTCAGACGAGGCGGCACTGAACGCAAAGAAGGAGCTGAACGCAGCAGAGGGCAGCCAATCTGATCCGAGCTTTGTCTCCGACATCGAAGCCGACTGCTCAGGCGACCTTGTGCCGATAAGCGACGAGATAGCCGGAGTCCTTGAAAAGGCGGCTGACAAGGCAACAGACTTTGACAGTTTCAAAGCTGAACTTTTGCAGCTCGCGTCCGAATGGAGTCCTGACAAAATCGCAGAGCTTATGGCGGTTGCGTTCTTCTCCGCGCGCGCAAAAGGCGACAATAATTTTGCAGGGTAAAAATATGGCAGAAAGGCTCATTCCAAGACAGGCACTTGAATACATCAAAAACAAGAAACTCCGCCCTGCGTTCAGCTACAAAGATGTGTGGAACGAGGAGCACGCCGCGGCTTTCACTGTGGCGAAGACTATGCAGATTGATGTCCTTTCCGACATAAAAAAAGCGGTTGAAAAGGCGATAGAGAACGGCACGACCTTCGAGCAGTTCAAGAAGGAGCTGAAGCCCGCGCTCATGCAGAAAGGCTGGTGGGGAAATAAGGAGATGTCCGACCCTCTCACAGGCGAGACCGTAACCGCGCAGCTCGGAAGCGACCGCCGCTTGAAAACAATCTACAGCACGAACCTACGCAGCGCGTACCAGAAAGGACAGTACGACCGCACGATGGAAAGCGACCTGCACCCGTACCTCATGTACAGAATCGGGCCGAGCCTGCGCCACCGCGAGCAGCATTTGAGGTGGAACAACCTTATCCGCCCGAAAGACGACCCGATTTGGAACAGCATCTTTCCGCCTAACGGCTACGGCTGCAAGTGCTACACGGTCGCAGTTACCGAAGCGAGAAAGCAGAAGTACGAGAGGGACGGAGTTCCGGCGTACAATCCTGACACGCGGAAAACTGTGCGACTGCCAGTACAGACGGAAGCTCCGAAGCCAAGCTACAGAAGCTACTTCAACGAGCGCAAGGGAACTCTGGAGCGGATTCCCGAAGGAATAACGCCCGGCTTCAACTGGAATCAGGGGCAGTCAGGACGGACAATTCCTGTGCTACAGGAGTGCCTAAAAAAAGCCCAGAACGAAATGCCCGAAGCCGTCGACTCCGTCATCAGGACACTGCAGAACTCAACGATTTACAGAGACCAGCTTTCCGACTTTGTAGACCAGGCGTACAAGCATAAAATTGATGGCAAAGCAAATTATAAAAACACTGCACCTGTCGGATTTTTAGATAAAAAATTAACCGAATTTCTAAAAACAGAAGGTATCGAAACTAGCGGCCGAAACTTAATTGTTCTTGAGGAAAGGCTGATTTTGAACGGAAAATATTCTGGTCGTCATACAGATGATGGCAATGCGCCTATTCAGCAAGACTGGAAAAATTTAATGGACTATTTAGCAGACAGTCCTGTCTATTGGGATAGTCGGCAGAAAAAAAAGAATCTTCTCTTTCTGAAAAAAATTACAGAATCAAGATACCTGAAAATTGCTGTTGATGTTTTGTCTACAGAGAGATATTTGAAACTGCCGAAAGTTGACACGATGTATTATCTGAATATTGCGACTGAAAATGAAATAGGAATTTCTGAATACAATGAAATTATGAAGCTAAAAAAAATAAGGTAAGCAAAGACGGTTGGAGTTGAACCAAACTGCAAACGCCTCGTAGAGCCGTCCGTCGCTCCTATACTCGGTTTCTTTCTTTGCTTACCTTTTACCAGCATAATACGGCTCTCCGCCTCATAAGTCAAGCCGGAGTTTTAACCGCTGTTAATCCACCGTGGCAGCTTCAATTCTCTATACTTGCACCATACGCTTTCATCAGGCAATGGACATTGCGGCGACCACCTGCGAACCGCAGTGTCCATACTCTGAAATCGGGGCAGATGCCGCGAGAAGCGGCGACAAAGAGTACATTTGCTGTCGTGTTTGCGCGGGGTGCGCACCCGGCGCAATGCAATGCAAGCCGACTGTGGCGGTTCAAGTCCGTCCTGCCCCATAAATCCAGCCGCAAAAGCGGAAGGAGGTGAAACAATGAAGAAATGGACTAAATGCCTTTTAAGCTTCTGGCTTTGGATTGCCGTGGTTCTTTTGTCGTTCATGCTGGCTGTCGTATCAGCCGCAGCAAGCTCTGTCCCGCGGCTCGCGGTAGCGATTTTCGCTATTGTAATTTTCGGGCTTTCTGTCGCAGTCCCGGTTGTCAATCCCGGAATCTTCGCGAAGCTGAACACCGCAGCGACCGGCTCATAGAGCCTGTTTCTGGCGAGAAAAGAAAAAACGCCTGCCGCCTAAAAAAACGGCGGGCTAGTCAAGAGAGGTCAAAATTGAAAGTCTACATCGCGGGAAAAATAACAGGGCTTGATGAAGCCCTTGTATTCAAGAAGTTCAACGAGAGCAAACTCCAGCTCAGAAAGCAGGGCTGCGTCGTAATGTCTCCGGCTGTTCTTGCGTCGAACGAGGGCTTCGCGCATTCCAACTATATGCACATCTGCTTCGCGATGATTGACGTGTGCGACGCTGTCTATATGCAGAAGGGCTGGCGGGTCTCAAAGGGCGCGCGGATGGAGCTCCAGTACGCAAGAAGCTGCAAAAAGAAAATTTTCTATGAGGACGAAAGCACACGGGAAGATTCAGAGCAGAAGGATGAAAGCACGGCGGAAGCTGGAGCTGGTAAATCCGAAAAGGAAAAATGCTGCCGCTTCAGGCACTTTTGCGCCGACATTCCGCCGGGAATAATGCCCGCGCCGCAGACAGAAGTTCCAGCCATACCATGCCATGAAAAGTACGGCTGCGGGAACTGCGCCTACAGAACGCAGAAAGAAAAGGAGCTGTAAAAAATGGCAAAGTGCAGGATATGCGGAAAAAGCGTCGGCTCTTTCTCAATAGCGATAAATCCGCGCGGGGATGTTCCCGAGATAAAGAGGACTGTCCGGCTTTGCAGCCGCCGCTGCGCGAACGCTTTTCTCGGCAGGATAAAAGCCTCCCGGACACGAAAGTCAAATCTCAACGAAAGAAAGACGCTCGAGGCTCTGGACAGGAAGCCCTCAAAGGATGAGATTGCGCAGGCTTTCCTCACGCTCACGTCCGGGGAGAAGCGGAATCTCGCTCTCCTCGGCATGACGGCAATTCTTGAGGACACGCAGTCCCTTAAGGGATTCTATGAATTCCTCTCCGGCTGGAAAAAATGAGATATTCAATATTAGTCTGCTATAAGAAATACGGCTGCCCATCCCGAAGATGCAAGGCTGATGTTGAGGCTGTCAATGAGAGCGAAGCCACCGCAATGGCTGTCGGCTATGTCATGCTGAACAATTCTGATTCCAGTCCCTATGTGAAGATTCTCTGCACAAAAATTCTGCCATCTGTGAACTGAAATCCAGCCAGAAATGCCTCTGAAAAAATCACACAATGTGAAAAGGCTTTGCACTATGTTCCCGATAAAAACCGCCTCTTCCCGGAAAATCCCGCGTTATAACTTCCAAATCCCTAAAATATAACTGCTTTATTCAATTTAAAATGTTTTCAGCAAGCTCTGATTCTCCATTTTTAAAAAGATAAAAATAAGTTTCTTGCAATGTCTTTAGTTCAGAAAATTCTTCAACTGAAAGATATGCCTTGTAACCAGAAATATTGCTTTCAAGAAATTTTTTAAATGTATTTTCATTCGTACCAGTTTCTGAAAAACATTTTGCAATTGAGAAAATCAGACAACTTGCAAAAAAGCACTTTTTATTTATTTTCATCGCTAGACCTTACAATTATAATTCCGGCAAGTTTTTCTTTTAGCATGGAAGACGGAATTTTTCCTGAAAGAGCTTGCAGTTTTCCAGAGTTGCAAGAATACACATAAAAATTATTTGTCCAGAAAGAAAATGTTTCTGAAGAATTTAAAAATATTTTTTCATCTTTGATTTCGTTTTCAAACGGAAGCCTGTATCCAGAATTATTGTTGAAAGTAATGTTGTTTTCTTCAATGGAATAAAATTCTGGCAGCCCATAAAGTCGGCTTAACCAGTTGCAGTAAGATGCTGCATCGTAAAAACTCAAATTTTGAACAGGCAAATCAAGCCCGTTTTCTGCCTTTGAATAATCAGGACTTCCTTTCATTGTAAGAAAAGAAATCCATTCTTTGTTTGTAACCGCATTTTCGCAATATTGAAAACCTTTTGCAGAATTTTTTAGTTCAGGCTTTGCCGGATAAACTGCAAAAATATTTGTTGAAACAAGCCGGATTCCCTGTTTTTGAAGATCTGAAATTTCATCATAAATTCCAGCTTGAAATTCCTTCGCAAGATTGTTTGTCAGTTCAATTTTTTCATTTTTTAGAGAAAGTTGATTTTCAAATTCTTTTACAATTCCTGATTTTTCTTGTTTTAGAAAAGAAATGTCAGATTCTAGTTTTTGTATGTAATCAGATTTTTGCTCAAGCTCTGCGGACTGCGTTCTGATTATATACAGATATTGCTGCTTCTGAACATCAGTCGGGTCAAATTCGTCCAATGATTTTTTTATTGTTTCAAGACACGTTTCGTATTTACGACGCTCTTCGTCAGCCAAATCCAATGAATTATAATAAGTCAAACCTTTTAAAACAGAATTTATTTCGCAGAGTTCAAAATATAAATTTTTATATTCCGTTTCTTTTTCCAAAAAGTTTGTATTTTGAATCAACTTGATTACGTAACTTGAACGTGAAGAATAATCTTCAAACATCCGCTTTTCTTTTTCTGAAATTTTTTCCTTGTGCTCCAGCTCCGATTTTGCCTTGTCTATATCTTTTTGGCTTATTGTGTAATGAATCCAGCTTTTATAAAAAAGTTTTCTGTCATTTTTCTTTTGAGTTTCATGACATTCCCAAAATTCATTGCGCCTTATAAGTCCACCAAAAGAAGATGAAGATTTGAAATAAGATTCAATGTAAAGCTCGTCTTCGGATTTTCGGTTCTCAATGGAAGTTTTCTTTCCGTTAATATTTTTATCAGAAGATATACCCGATTCTTGAACAAAATCTTTTACAGTTGATTTTATTTCGCTGTTCAAAAAATTAGAAACTTGAATTCTGGCATCTTCCGCTGCCTTGGTTCTTACAAATTCCAATTGGCTTCCGTTTGCTTCTTTTTCAGACGCAGAATAAGAGCCTATAAAATGATAAATTTTTCCATCAACAGTATCTTCTTCAGCAGGAATTTTTGTAACCCATTCAGGCTGAATTTTTAAATTTTGATTAGGCTGATTTTTATAATCATATCCTGAAAAATTAGAAATAAGCCGTGTCGTTTCGCATGACATACTGACAAAGCCTGTAAAAATAAAAAAACTCAATTTAAAAGAATTATTCATTCAGATTGTTCCTTTTTCAAATTCAAGAAATAAATATCATAAATTTAAAAATAAATCAACAGTAATAACTATAATTATAGTTGTGAGTATCTGTAAAATTTTAGTAATAGATATTTAATAAAGTTATGGCTGTTGATTTTTTTACTATAGGACAGAGGATTCAAAAAAGACGAAAAATGCTTCGCAAAACGCAGGAACAAATGGCAGAGGCGCTTTCGGTTTCGGTGGGATATGTCAGCCAACTTGAACGGGGCGTTACAAAAATCAGTTTGGACACGCTTTCGGAAATAACGGAATATTTGAACTGCAATTTTTCAGAGCTGCTTGACGGCACAGTTGTTCAGTCAAATTCGTATCTGAATGATGAATTAAAAATTCTTAAAAACAATCTTTCTCCGGCAAACAGAAAAATTCTTTCAGAAATCGCGGACATTCTCGAAAAAAATCAGCCGGAATAAAATCGTTTTATTGTAATAATTGAAGTTACAGCAAAAATTTGGTAGAGTTTAAATATGAAGGTAAGCAGCAAATTTACGGTGGCGGTTCACACTTTGTTGTGCATTCACCGGTTCGGAAAGGAAACAAAAGTTACTTCGGATTTTATCGCAGGAAGCACGGGTGTGAATCCGGTTATAATCCGGCGGACGCTCATTTCGCTTAAGGCGGCGGGTCTTGTGAACGTTGCGGCCGGAACTGGCGGAGCGGAAATTATTGCGGAGCCGTCGTCGTTCACGCTTTTTGACATTTACAAGGCTTCAGGCAGCATGGAGGAAAATATTTTCGGTTTCCACGAGCAGCCGAATCCGGCGTGTCCTGTGGGTGGAAACATTCACAAGATTCTCGACTCGCACCTTGCAGACGCACAGAAAGCGTTTGAGCAAAGCCTTGCGACGGTGAAATTTTCTGACCTTGTGAAAGAACTGGAAGCGGCGGAAAAAGCCAAAGCGTAGGCATAAAACGCAAATAGATTAACTGGAAAACATTTAATAATCTGTTGATAGACTATCCGAACAGGTCAGAAAATGACAATTTTACAGAAGCAAATAAACTGGCTAGGAATGAGTTCGATAAAATGAAAATACTGGAGCGTGTGAAAAATCACCAAAATATGTCAATATTAATAGAAGAAATTAAAAAATCTGAACGCACCGAAAATCTCGTGGCGAATCTTGTTGAGCTTTGGGAAAAATCTGTCTGGGCAACGCACACGTTTTTGTCGAAAGCGGAAATCTTAAAAATCAAGAAATATGTTCCATACGCGATTTGCAATGTTGATTCGCTTTTGATTTTGCGTGAAGATGATGAAAATTCCGAAAAATCAAATTCCCGCCCGCTCGGATTTATGGGAATCGAGAATAGAAAAATTGAGATGCTTTTTCTTTCACCTGACGCACGCGGAAAAGGATTCGGCAAAATGCTTGTTCAGCATGGAATTGAAAAATTTTCGGCGGAGGAAGTTACCGTGAACGAGCAGAATCCGAAAGCGAAAGGATTTTACGAGAATCTCGGGTTCAAGACGTACAAGACAAGCGAAACCGACGAGCAGGGAAATCCCTACCCGATTGCGTGGATGCGGCTGTAAAACACTTGAAAAAAATTAAGGAGGGTAAAAAATTGGATTTAGAAAAAATAACTTTGCGTGAATATAAAAGTAACGATGCAAAAACTGTAGTGAGTTGGCTCAAAGACGAATATGCATTCAGGCAGTGGTGCGCAGACCGCTATGAAAATTTTCCGATAACGGCGGACGACATGAATGCACTTTACTCAAATGGCGATGTTCTGCCTTTTGCTTTTTGCATTGGAAACGAAGTTGCGGGGCATTTTATAATTCGTTATCCGAATGAAAACCGTGATGAAGTGAGGCTCGGATTTGTGATTGTTGACGACAAAAAACGTGGTCATGGCTTGGGAAAGAAAATGATTCAGTTTGCCTTAAAATATGCTGCGGAAAATCTGCATGCAAAAAAAGTTTCACTCGGCGTTTTTGAAAACAATCCCGGCGCGCTAAAATGCTACAAGTCCTGCGGATTTAGGGAAGTTTCGCAATCGACTTACACTTGTCTTGGCGAGCACTGGAAAAGCATTGAAATGGAAATCAGTTTAGAATAGGGCAGTGGGATTCTGCTAGAGTTTGCTTTGCTACAATGTAATGTGCGCCATTCTTGCATTTTAATGTGCGGCAGCGGTACAGCAAAATGTGCCGAACTGGTACAAGGTAATGTATGGCAGTGATACATTGGAATGCATTATGCTGGTACAAGAAAATGTTCCCCAGCTATGCTGGAGAATTGCAGAAGAAAGTTGTCATCTTCAGACTTGACCCGAAGATCTTTGTGTTGAACTGGATTCCCCGATTCGCACGGGGAATGACAGCCAGCCAGTTACGATAATGACAGGAAATCCTTCCTACAGCCCCTTCACGTTCAGGGCGCGGACGGCGTTCAGGACTGCGAGCACCATTACGCCAACGTCGGCGAAGATTGCAAGCCACATATTCGCGATTCCCAGCGCGCCCAGCACAAGGCAGGCGAATTTTATTGCGAGTGCGAACGTGATGTTCTGGTAGACGATTCCGATGCACTTGCGCGATATTCTGATTGCCTTTGCGATTTTGAGCGGGTCATCGTCCATGAGAACAACGTCCGCGGCTTCGATTGCGGCATCCGAGCCCATCGCGCCCATTGCGATTCCTATGTCCGCACGCGAGAGAACCGGCGCATCGTTTATTCCGTCGCCCACGAACGCAAGCACGTCGTTCTTTCCTTTTTCCGCAATCAGCTTCTCAACCTGATTCACTTTGTCCGCCGGAAGAAGCTCCGCATGAACCTCGTCGATTCCAAGATCCGCCGCCACTTTCTCCGCAACCTTTTTCGCGTCCCCGGTGAGCATTACGGTCTTTGCGACTCCGGATTTTTTGAGCGCGGAAAGAGCTTCCCTGGATGTCGGTTTTTCAACGTCGGAAATCACGATGTGTCCCGAATATTCTCCGTCAATCGCCACGTGAATTATCGTTCCGACCGAATGACATTCCGCAGCCTCGATTCCAAGCTTTTTCATCAGCTTGAGGTTTCCCGCAGCGATTTTGTGTCCGTCAACTTCCGCGGTGATTCCGTGTCCGCTGATTTCCTCGATATTTGCGACCCTGTTCCTGTCGATTTCCTTTCCGTAGGCCGCCTGAAGGCTTCTGCTGATCGGGTGGGATGACGCACATTCTGCGAGTGCGGCGTATTCAAGAAGTTTTGCCTCCCCGATTTTGCTGTGGTGAACCGCCGTAACTTCAAAAACTCCGCGGGTCAGTGTTCCGGTCTTGTCGAACACGACGATTTTTGACTTTGAGAGCGTCTCAAGGTAGTTCGAGCCTTTTATGAGGACTCCTTCCTTGCTTGCGCCACCCAGTCCTGCAAAGAAGCTGAGCGGAATGCTGATTACGAGGGCGCACGGACAGCTGATTACGAGGAAGGTGAGCGCGCGGTAAATCCAGTCGCTCCAGTTCGGAGAGGATTTTGCGATGATGCAGACGAGCGGCGGAAGAACGGCAAGTGCAAGCGCGCTGTAGCAGACGGCAGGCGTGTAGACTCTTGCGAACTTGGAGATGAATTCCTCGGACTTGGATTTTCTTGAGCTGGCGTTCTCCACAAGCTCAAGGATTTTTGAGACGGTTGACTCTCCGAAATCTTTTGTCGTCCTGATTTTGAGAACTCCGCTCATGTTTATGCTTCCGCTGATGACTTCCGTTCCTGTGCCGACTTCACGCGGAAGGCTTTCACCTGTGAGCGCGCTTGTGTTCAGCGTTGAGTTTCCTTCTATTATAATGCCGTCAATTGGAACTTTCTCGCCTGGCTGAACGACAATCACATTTCCCGGCGCGACTTCGGATGGGTCAACCTGAACAAGTTTTCCGTCCTTTTCGATGTTCGCGTAGTCCGGGCGGATGTCCATAAGCTCTGTGATGTTCCTGCGGCTTTTTCCGACCGCATAGCTCTGGAAGAATTCGCCGATCTGGTAGAAAAGCATTACTGCGACCGCCTCGTTGCAGTCGTCAATCAGAAGAAGATTTCCGTGCGCGTTGTAGATTTCAAGCGCGAACGCTCCCACCGTTGCGACCGCCATCAGGAAATTCTCGTCGAATACCTGCCGGTTCCAGATTCCCTTTCCGGCCTTCTTGAGGATGTCGTATCCGATTATCAGATAGTCAGTCACGTAGAGAATCATCTTGAGCGGAACTTTTCCCGGAATGGCGGCGAAAACGTTCAGCCTGTCAAGCACGTTCAGAACCAAAAGCAGCGCGAACGCCACGATGATTCTTGCAAGCATTTTCTTCTGTTTCTTCTTCATAAATTCTTCCTTATTTAAGTGTCATTGTCGGACTTGATCCGGCAATCTTTTGCGGAGAGATTCCCCGATCAGGTCGGGGAATGACAAAGTCCTATGTCATTGTCAGACTTGATCCGACAATCTTTCCGGGCGTTTACAGCTCAATCTCGCAGTCGTCCTCGACCTTTTTGCACGCCTTGAGGACCGCCTTCATCACTTTCTTGTCGTCCTGTCCGTCGCCGAATTCCACGGTCATTTTCTGAAGCATGAAATTCACGCTGGAATCCTTCACGCCTTCAACAGTCTTTGCCGCGTCCTCCATTTTAAGGGCACAGCTCGCGCAGTCAACTTCAATCTTATAAGTCTTTTTCATAATGTCCTCCAAAAAATCCGGTTATGTTTATTCCTTCGATTAAGCGGTTGTTTAATCTTTATGTTCAAGATATAATCCGGGGCGGATATTTGCAAGAGCGGCGGAAGATTTATTTCCTTTTCGGAAAAACAAATTTCCGTTTGGGACGCTGAATTGGAGGCTGAAAATGAAGCTGGTTCACGGGCACAACGACTATTTCAATCTGGACTTGCTGAAGGAGATTCTTTCGGACGGAAACGCCGTTAGGGAGACTGCGGAATGTTTTGCGGTTTTTGCCGATGAGGTGCGCGTGCGGATTTTCATGCTGCTGTGCCACACCAAGCAGTGCGTCCTGAACATCGCAGACTTTATGGAGATGACCGCGCCTGCCGTCTCTCATCATCTGAAAATCCTGAAAGATGCGGAGCTGATTGAAAGCTGGCGGGACGGAAAGGAGGTTTTTTATTCGGCGTCGGATTCGGAAAAGAGCCGCACGATGCACGGAATAATCGAAAAGCTGATGCAGACCAGCTGCCCGGACTTTGAGACAAAGCACGAGAAAATCAACGAGAAGTCGGAATTTCAGGACAGGCAGATTGAGACGGTGAAAAAAATCCACGACTTTATGTGCGAGCATATTTCGGAGCGGTTCACGATTGAGGATCTCGCGCGCAGATTCGGCATGAACACTACGACGCTCAAGACGGTTTTCAAGGATGTTTACGGAACGTCGCTTGCCTCGCACATCAAGGAGCACCGCATGGAAAAAGCTGCCGAGCTTCTCGCCAAGACAGACCTTTCGATAAGCGAAGTTTCCGCGCGGGTCGGCTATGAGAGCCAGGGCAAATTCAGCGCGACCTTCAAGGAATTCTACAACATGATTCCGAGCGAGTATAAAAAGGAGAAGCGGTGAGGGGAAATTTCTTCAGTCAAGCTGTGTCTGCCAGTTTTTATTTTCGTAAGCGGCAAAGCACATTTTTATCTGCTCAAGATTATTTTTTTCTTCCGCAAGATTCAGACTGGAAATTTCTTCAAGTGAAAAGTAACGGCTTTCTGTAGTTTCGATATTTGCTGTGAACTTTCCGTCTTTTTTTATTGAGCAGAGAATGAAGATTTTGCAGATTTTCCAGGCGTAGACCGGCTTGTTGTGTTTTTCCCTGTCCTGAACCGCAATAACTTTTTCCGCGCTCGCTTCGATTCCGGCTTCCTCAAAAACTTCCTTTTCCGTATTTTCTTTTACTGAGCAGTCAACATCGCACCAGCCGCCGGGAAGAGACCAAGTTCCGTTATTTTCCTTTACGAGCAGAATTTTTCCGCCTTTGAAAACAGCAGCCCGCGTGTCAATTTTTGGAGTTTGGTAGCCGGTTTCATTGCAGAAAAGTTCCGTCACTTTTTCGAGCGGAATTTCTGTTTTATGCGCAATAATTTCCGCAGCGATTTTTCTGATTTCCTCGTAGCGTTCCCGGTCGAACTTGTCTTTTCCGTAAGCCAGTCCGGCCTGCGCAATGCTCTGGAGTTTCACCGCCCAGTCAAGCCAAATATTTTCCCCGCTCATTTTTCCTCCCTGTTTCTTACCATATCCTCATCACTGATAACTTTGTTTCTGTAGGTGATGTCGGTGCGTTTTGCAAAGCCGTGTTTTTCCCAGAAGGCGTTGCCGCTTTCGTTGTCGGAAAAGACGAGCAGGGCGACCTTTGCGATTCCCTGTTTTTTCAGCGCGTCCGTTGCGGCTTGGAGCAGGGCGGTTGCGATTCCGCGTCTTCTGAATTGTGGAAGAACCGCCGTGTGGTAAATGTAGCCGCGCCTGCCGTCGTGCCCCGCGATGAGCGTTCCGGCGAAAATTCCGTCTGCTTCAGCAACAAAGCACGTCTTTGGATTTCTGCGCAGAAAACGGACAATGCCTTCCTTTGTGTCGTCAATGCTGTTCAAGCCCATGCCCGGAATGTTCCGCCAAAACTCAAGGCATTTTTTCCAGTCGCGCTTTTTCATAACTCTGATTTTCATTTACTCCGCCTTGCACATCAGCTTGAGCCGCTGTGATTCATCGTAGTCAAAGCCTAATTTTTCGTAGAACGGAATTTTGCCCGGCTCAGCGCAGAGTTCCACGAAAATGTTTGTTCCGCTCACGCCGTTTTTTCTGACGAAGTTCAAAAGCTCGTCTATCAGAAGCCTGCCGATTCCCATCTTCTGATATTCGGGGCGAACGACAACGTCCTTGATGAAATAGTCCAGCCCCAAGTCGCCGAGCATCCTCGCCATGCCAACGATTTTTCCGCCGTCAAAAACTGAAATGCGGAACAGAGTGTTTTTCATCGCAAGCTCCGTTTGTTCCGGCGAAGGTCCTGCGCCCCAGACCGTTTCCCAAAGCTCGATGAACTGGTATGCCGTAAGCTCGTTGTATTTTATTGTAAGATTTTCTGTTGATTTTGATTTCATTTCTTATTTCCCTTGTCGTTGTCATTTTTATTTCTGGTCAAGTAGAACGTGCCTAGGCAAAAATTTGCAGTGCCCAAGCAAAGCCAGACTACGCTGCTAGAAAAACCGCTTTTAAGCATTCTTATTATAAAAATGATGAAAAATCCCACTGCAACCAAATAGTATAAAATTGAAAGTTTTTTGTTCATTTCTTTCTCCCATAAGAATTTTGACGCTATCTTAGGCAAAGTTTTTATTCCTTTCTCCCATAAAAAGTTTTTTTTCAGTATATTTCATTGCGACGGATTTTGACAAGCTAACATTGTTATTTTTTCGTTTTAAATTTACCCGAAAATCAAATTTTCTGCTATACTCGGCGCATGAAATTTGCCGCGCTTTTTGTAATTGTGTTTTTTTATTCGGTTTATCTTGGAAAAATGCTCGCCCAGCGTAAAAAGGGAATCCGCACCGACCAGATTGCAGTGGGAAAGAAAAAAGCCCCGCTTTTCTGGACGGAACTTCTGATGAAGATTGCGACATATTCCGTTGTTGCCGCCGAAGTTATAAGCGTTTTTGCCGTGCGTCCGGTTCTGCCGCTTCCTGTTCAAGTTGCCGGAGTTGTGATTGGATTTTTGGGAGACGCAGTTTTTCTGTGCGCAGTCATTACTATGAAGGACAGCTGGAGAGCCGGAATTCCCGAAAATGACCGCACAAAAATGGTTACAGGCGGAATCTACAGCGTAAGCCGGAATCCTGCGTTCCTGGCGTTTGATCTTGCTTACCTTGGCGTTCTGCTGGTTCTTTTCAACATTCCGCTTCTTGCGTTTTCAGTTTTTTCCGCAGTCATGCTTCACCTGCAGATTCTTCAGGAAGAAAAGTTTCTGCCCACAGTCTTTGGCGATGAATACAGGAACTACAAGAACCACGTCCGCCGCTATCTTGGAAAACGGAAATAAAAAGGATTTTTAAAAAAAACTCAAATGTCATTCATTTACTTGCTTCTGCTGTCATTCCCTTGCTTGACAAGGGAATCTTTGTTCACTACAGAAGATTATCCAGTCAAGCTGGATAATAACAGAGGAAATCGGATTTTGTCCGGCAATGACAAATTGCTATACTGACAATGGAAACAAAAAAGGCCGCCCGATTGGACAGCCTGTCTTTTAGCAATTATAAAATGTTATTTTTTTAACCTTACTGTTTTATGTATTCATCGCAGTCAAGGTCAAAAATGAATTTGTACTCTGTGCCTGTTTCCATGTTGTAGGGTGCTGATGACATTTCGCTAGGAAGCTTTGAGAATTTAACCATGATATATCCATTTGCTTCATTCAATTTGTCATCACCATTCAATTCTTTCAAAGTTTTTTTTGCCTTTGCTTTTACTGTGTATGAACCTGCAATATTATTGCCAGAGAAAGTTTCTTCTGCATCTAGTTCGATTTTCCAGTCAGTTTTTGTGGCTTCATTCAGTTCTATTTTTTCACTATCAAATTTTACTCTAAGTGTAGTTTCTTCCTCATAATTAAAATTAGAGCTCTTTACATCTTCATCATCATCAAAGTAGTTGCCCAAAAGAATGTTTCCATCATCCTTTACGAAATAGCACATAGAAATATTTTCTGCAAACATATCTTCATCGCCGAAAAATTCCTTTGCCTCGTCAACAGTGCATTCTTCAACTTTTGCAAAATACTTGTACACATCATTCATTGAAGTCATTTTTACGCCATCGCTAGTCCAAGAAACAATTTTCATATAAAGAAGTCCGGTATTTGCATTGTAAGTGTAGTTGTATACCGTTATGTCTGTTTCTGCTGATTTGCCAGTTTTCTGTTCAACTTTTGTTTCTGTAACAGTGTCGTCTTTAAATGCATAAGTAATTGTCTTTGTCTTATCGTCATCTGCCTTTGAATATTGATAAGAGTTTCCGGCAAGAACATTTTTTCCTACAGAAGATGGCAAACCGTTTGAGCTGCTGTCATCATCATCTGAATCACTGCCGTTAGAGCATGACGCGAATACGAACGCAAATGCAAGAAGCATAAGCGCTGTGCAAATTTTTTTAAAAGCTTTCATAAAAAGCCTCCTTGTAAATAATAAAATATGAGGCATTTTACATCGGGGGGGGGAGTGTCAAGTGGTTATATAAAAAAAGCGGAAATTTCTTTTCTTGACATGATTTTGCTATCAGTTATATAATTCCTAATTAAATTAGTTTTTAAAGGAAAGAGAAGATGAACAAGGAATGGTCAGAACTCAACAAGAAAATGCAGATTCAGCTGAAAAAAGAAGCGACTTTTGCGGACGGAATTAAAACGCTTTTTGAGCTGCGCAACGAACTCATGCAGGTTGCGGACGGATTTTTCCGCGATTTGAGTAGCGAGGAGTTCTGCGCGATTCCTTTTTTGAATGCGGAAGGTTATCATTCAAAAACTGTCGCATATTCGCTCTGGCACATTTTCAGGATTGAAGACATCGTGGCGAACACGCTGATTTCAGGCGGCGAGCAGATTTTCTTCCGCTCAAACTACAAGGAACGCACAAAAAGCCCGATTATCACGACCGGAAACGAGCTTGTAAAACAGCAGATTGCAGATTTTTCACGCCAGCTGAACCTTGCCGAACTTCAAAACTACATTCACGAAGTCAAAACCCAGACAGAAAAAATTCTTTCCGCCCTTTCCTATTCCGACCTGAAGAAAAAAGTTTCCGCCGAACGCAGAAAAGAACTTGAATCGCTGAACGTTGTCAGCACGGATGAAAACGCCATCTGGCTGATTGACTACTGGTGCTGCAAAGATTTCCGCGGACTTATTCAAATGCCGTTTTCGCGCCACTGGATAATGCACATCGAGGCAGCTCTGAGGATTGCAGGAAAAGTAAGGAAGTAAAAAATATTTTTCCCTTGACAAATACTTCTGACAAACGTTAGTATAGACTTATGATTCGGACTTTTGCGGACGGGGAAACGGAGCTGATATTCAGCGGAACAAAAAGCAGAAAGCTTCCGCCGGAAATTCAGAATGCCGCACGAAGAAAACTCAGAATGATTTACGCCGCAAAAACCATTGACGACCTGCGGATTCCGCCCGGAAACCGGCTTGAAAAACTTTCCGGAAATCTGGACGGATATTTTTCAGTCAGAATAAACGGCCAGTGGCGGATAGTTTTTAGATTTGAAGATGGAGGTGCCGAAGATGTCGGAATACAGGACTATCACAGATGACAAGCTGCCGAACATTCATCCCGGTGAAGTTTTGAAGGAAGAATTCCTTGAACCGATGAATATCACGGCGTACCGGATCGCGAAAGAAACCGACATTCCGCAGACAAGAATCTCAGAGATAATCCACGGGAAGCGTTCAATTACAGCCGACACTGCAATCAGGTTTTCAAAATTCTTTGGAACGACAGCGGAATTCTGGCTGAATCTTCAGAATCTCTACGACCTTGAGGAAGAGGAAAGCAAGCACAAGGCTGAATTTGCGGCAATCAAAATGTACGCTTACGTTTAGGATATGAAACTGATTCTTCTTATCACGGCAATTTCACTATTCTCATACTTTTTGACCACAACGATTGTTGACGTAGCGCTGATGGGGCGGCTTGATTTTTGTTTCAGCACAAAAACAAAGGCAAAGGAATTCCTTATTACAAAGCCGAACCGGATTGACTTTCAGGACGGATTCAAATGCTCAGGATTTTCCTCCGCGTTCGTAATGCGGCACTGGAATATTCAGGCGGACGGAAATTCAGTCTACGAAAAAATGCCGAATAAAATGAGCGGCGGCTACGTTTACCCGAAAGGGATTTTCAACTTCCTTTGTAGAAACGGATTCAAAGTAAAATACTGCCGCGGAAACCTGAACGCGCTCAAAAATGCTGTCGCAGGCGGAAACCCGGTAATCGTGATGATAAAAATCCGCTCGGACAAAAACTGGCTTCATTACGTTCCTGTTGTCGGCTACGACGAGCAGAATGTTTTCATCGCCGAATCGCTCGCTGAGCTTTCAAACTGCAACGAACCGCATTATAATAGAAGAATCCCGAAAAAAGAATTCAAGAAGCTCTGGAACACCGCAATGCCCAAAATGCCGCTGTACGCGAACACGTTTTTTACGGTGGAAAGATGAAGAGGTGTGTAATATAATTAATAAGAAGAAAAAGGGTTTCCAATAAGTTTAAATCCTAGAGGTCATTGAGCCTGTCGAAATGACAAGCCGATACGCATGGTAGTTTCGACAAAATCAGCCACCGAGATTTCAACTTCTAAGACATCCCCTGAAAACTAAAGGACTTTCCGATTATGCCGAAAAAAAAATCGCCTTATGAGCTTGATTTTGAAGAATATATCCGCAACTCAGAGCCTGCAAAAAAGGAAAAAACTTATGCCTGGGCTACGGCAATCGGCTTGCAGCAGGTGGATGGACTTACGCCGTCAAAATATCTTTTTGAAACCGCAAAGCGGAATATCGACGGTGAAATTTCGGTTGCAGAGGCGACCTCAATAATCGACAGCTATTATGAGTCGAAAGTTAACCGTTCAAGCGGTGACGACGGGCGGACAGAAGAAGCCGACAAAGTTTCATCAAGAATCGCGCAGATTTTAAGCGAAAAATCGTTTAACTTTTCTCCGTCATACTTGATTGCACTTCACGGCAGACTTTTTGACGGAATCTTCAAGTTTGCGGGAAAAATCCGGGACTATGACATCTCAAAAAAGGAATGGGTCCTGGACGGCGATTCCGTAATGTACGGAGCCGCATTTGAACTGAAAGCCGCGCTTGACTACGATTTTGAGCAGGAAAGACATTTCAGCTATAAAAATCTTACTCTGGAAGAAATCGTAAAGCACATAACTTTTTTTGTCTCGCGGCTCTGGCAGATTCACGCCTTTGGAGAAGGCAACACAAGGACAACTGCGGTTTTCACGATAAAATATCTTCGCTCGCTCGGATTCGATGCGGACAACGAACTTTTTGCGGAAAATTCCTGGTATTTCCGGAACGCCCTTGTCCGCGCAAACTACAACAATCTTCAAAAAGGAATCCATGAAAATTCGGAATTCCTTGAAAAATTCTTCCGGAATCTTTTACTGAAAGAACACAACGAACTGAAAAACAGATTCCTCCACATCAGGGCAAAAGATTTCCTGGAAATCAAAGAAAAAAATGTCACAGTAAACTACGGAAAAGTCACAGCAAATAATAAAAACATCACTCAAAATGTCACAGAAAACGACAAAAATATCACTGTAAAAGATGAAACTGTCACTCGAAACACTAAAAAAGCTACTGTAAATAACAAAAATATCACACGAAATGTCACTGTAAACAATAAAAATGTCACACAAAAAGATAAAAACGTCACTGTAAATCATGGAAAAATCACTGTAAATGATAAGAATGTCACCCTAAATATCACTGTAAAACTCACACAAACACAGAAAAAAATCCTGAACATGATAAAAGAAAATTCTTGCATAACACAAAATGAAATCGCATCAAAACTGAACATCGCACGCGAAACCGTGAACCGGAACATGAAAAAACTTCAGCAGGAAAAAATCATTCAGCGGCTCGGTGCGGACAAAAACGGCAGCTGGAAGATTTTGCAGTAAAATAGCAATTCAAAAATGCCGCTGTACGAGAGTGTGAACATAGTCTTTGAGGTGGAAAAATAGAGGCATGCGTAATACAATCAAAAAGGAAAAATTTTTATGAAAAATGGTACTGTAAAGCAAATTCAAGAATACACTAAATCTAATTATGGATTTATAGCAAAAAGTTGTTGGATTGCAGATGTTAAAGAAAAATGTGGGATTCTTGTAAAACCAGCATGGAATCGTAAAGATCCAAATGAAAGAAAAAATCCTTGCCCCACTGATAAAATTGAAAAAGTAAAAACGGCACTGAAATTTTACAACCTGATTTAATCAAAAATCAATCTTAAATATAAGACGTTATCACTCCCTAAAGTCCCCTTTCTTGACAAAACTAATCACGTTAGATATATATTAACTAACCATTTTAGTTTTACAAGGATTCACATGGAAATCAGATACGAAAAACTTAATCACGAAAATTTTGGCGGACATTCACTCGATGAATTCAGGCGGCATCAGACAATCACAGAATGTTGGAGGAACGTTGACGGCGAGCTAAAACTTGTTCCGAACAATTTTACGGAAAACTGGCCGGTTGAAAAATGCCGTGAGGTTGCCGCAGGAATTTCTTGCAGGCTGGAAAAAGATTTGTCGGCATTCGGGGCGTTCTGCAAAAACCGCATTGTGGGATTCGTTACGGTCGAGCACAAGATTTTCGGCAATTCTGCAAAGTACGTGAACCTTGAGCAGTTTCAGGTTTCAGAAGATTTCCGCGGTCGGGGAATCGGTCGCAAGTTGTTCGCCCTAGCCTGTTCGGAAGCGAAAAATCTTGGCGCGCAAAAACTCTACATTTCCGCCCATTCGTCAAAGGAAAGCCAGACGGCGTACAAGGCTTTGGGCTGCATTCCGGCTGTGGAAATCAACGAAAAAATGGTGGCGGAAGAACCATTCGACATCCAGATGGAATTTGTGCTGGAACAGACAAAAAGTGCTGATTTGTAAATTTCAGAATGGAAAAAACAGCTGGTGAGATTCAAAAAGAGCAGATTGCAGAAATTGAGAGGGAAGGCGACAAAACTTTTGAACAGCGAGACTTTGGTCGGCAACGTGGATTTTGTGGAAGACCGGGCGATTCAACAAAGCATTTGGAACGACTCGGACAAGTGGTTTTTCAGCAAGAAAATCGATGACCCGAAATTCCGCCTGCTAAAATTCCACACGATTGAAGCGACTTTCAGGATTGAAGGAAAGTTCAGGACGTGCAAGTATAAGTGATGGGGAATCTAGCGATTTGCAGAGAATGAACATATACTGTCCGGATGCAGCATATAGAATGCTATAAGCATGGTTCTTTAAAACCGCTGCCTATTGACAGCCGACAGGCAGAACTATTGACTGTCAATAAGCCTGCCTTTCGCCTCCCGAAAGGGAGGCTTGTCATCTGCTGACAGGCGTATCAGCAATCCCAATACAATTCTACTTTCTTTCCAGCTCCTCCTTTTCCAGCGCGCGGATTGAGCGGCTTGTTCTGAAGATTATGCAGACGGCGACTCCGGCGAACGCAATCACAAAGAAGAGCAGCGCCGCCCCGGAGCCTTTTCCTGTTCCGAAGACGCGCTCAAGGAATGTGCCTGCCGCGAATCTTGCCATGAACGGCTCGAACACTTTGTCCACAAGAAATCCGCCCAGGAAATATCCCGCCGGAATCGTGAAGAACTGGAACGTGTTCCGCACCGAATAGACCCGCCCCTGAATCCCGTCCGGCACGCGAAGGCGCATGATTGCGTCAAGGTTCGTGCTCATCAGCGGAATCAGGATGTAGCCCAAAAATCCGCCGACGCACCACACAACCGGCGAGCGTCCCAGAGCGAGCATGATGTTTTCCGTTCCCATCGAGATGAACAGGCACACAAAGATTGTGCGCACGCGGTTCTTCGGAGCCGGAACTGCCGACGCAAGAACGCTTCCGATCAGCATGGAAATTCCGATTACCGAATTCACAAGCCCCAGCGCCTTCTGTCCGCCGATTCCCTTTGAAAGAACCATCGCAGGAAGAGCCGCGCTGTAAATCGAAGCAATCAGGTTGATTGACGAGAGGAACATTATCATGCAAAGAAGTCCGCGCTCGTTTTTAAGGAACGAGATTCCGTCCTTCACCGAATCCATGAACTTTGCTTTTTCAGCCTGATTTTCCAAAGATGACCGCGCGTTTCCGTTTTCCGGATTTCCGCCCGGCTCAGGAATTTTTATGGCGAGCGCAAGGACAAGGAACGCCGCGGAAAAAGTCGCAAGGTCAAAGGCGACCACTGCCGTCATCCCGAAAAGCCCCACAACCGCAGTCGCAAGAATCGGCACGAAAATCGAATTGAGGGCGTTGGAAAAGTAGCGCAGGCCGCCCACACGCTGATAGTGTTTCTTCGGCAGAATCCGCGAGACAGCAACCTCCGAAGCCGGAGACTGGACCGTGTTCATCAGGCCGCCGACAGCGTTTATCAGGTAAAGGTGCCAGATTTCAAGAAGCCCGTTTTTAAGCAGGACGAACATCACCACCGTTGAGACCGCCGCCACCGAATCGCAGACGAGCATAGTGGCTTTCTTGTTCCACCTGTCGCTGAGCGCGCCGGCAAAAATGCTGAGAATCACATAAGGCGTGTAGGTTGAGACCATCAGAAGGGCTGTCATGAGCGCGGAACCTTTCTGCGTGTACGACCAGATGACAAGCGAGTATGAAGTCATCGCGCTTCCGAATGAAGAGAAGGACTGTGTAATCCACAAAAGCAGGAACGTCCTCATTTCCCGCAGTGTTTTCATAAAATTTTTCATAAGACTTTGCTCCATTTGATTTCATTTTTCTGATGAAACGCAAAGTCCAAGAGCAGAAACTACTCCGTACAAACTGCCCTAAAAGACTTTGCACGGAGACATTGCAATACAAAGAATCACGGTCTACCTCCTGAAAAAAATTTGTCATTATCCAGCTTGACTGGATAATCCGTTTGAAAATTTGCGACGCAAACTTGCCGCCTATTGTAGACAGCCGGCGGAACTTTGGCAAGGGGGAGAATGACATGAATTCTATCTTTACAACTTTGTAAATAACGATTTATAATACAATCATGACGGTTTTCAGCAGTGATGATACATGCGAATGGGACAGTGAAAAAAATCTCATCAACATAAAAAAGCATCACTTAAGCTTTGAGACGGCTTCCAGAGTTTTTCTTGACCCGCTGTTTCTTGAGATTGCCGATGAGGAACACTCAGAGACAGAGCAAAGGTATCAGGGCTTCGGAAACATAAACGGAATCGCCGTAGTCACAGTGTTTTATACGGAACGGTGTTCAGACGGAAAGGAACGGCACCGCTTGATTTCAGCAAGAGGGCTTGACCCGCAGGAAAAGAAAGCGTATGACGAATTTATCAAATCTTACACAGGAACAAATTGACGAGCTGAAAAATCTCGGAAATGTCCCTGTTGACTATTCTGACATTCCAAAGACAACGGATTTTTCAAAAGCTAAATTCAAATATTACAAGATTGAGCCTATAAAACAGACAGTCACAATGAGGCTTGACGCAGATTTAGTTGCAGTCTTAAAAAGTTTCGGGAAAGGCTATCAGTCAAAGACAAACGAAATCCTTCGTTCCGTCGTGATGGAGCACAAAATGCCTGTGCTGGATTTTACTGATTAAAAAAATCCGCCGGGGGGGGCGGACTTGCGGAAGAATCTATATTAACCGTAAACGGGGCGATTTTCATCAAGTAATTTTTGCAAAAGTGGATTATTAGCCTTTGCCTTTACATCCAATTTTGAAAGGGAATCGGATGGAAGAGTTCCATTACGTCCAGCTTCCTCCCAAGCCCTGTTTGTTGATGCAGATGAACCGTTATCATACTCAGAGTAAGCATAACCACCGGTAAAATCAGATTTTTCAACACCTGTTGGAAGATATACTTTTCCAACATTTTGAGATTTAGTTGAAACTTTACTTAATACATCTTTGCTAAGAGAAGAAAGATCAACAACACGACCCAAAAACTTACCTTCATCGCCAACTCCTTTTACAACAATTTTTGCACTTGGCGCACTAATATACTTAGGACCAACACCAGCAAAGTCTATGAGGCCGCATCCAGAAGTTGTAGTAAAGTTCAAACCAGAAACATTTCCAGAAAAACGAACATTTGTTGGAATAAAAGTAGCATCTTTATCAGATGTCATATTTCCAGATATATTAACATTTTTTATCTCATTCGTTAATTTTTCAGCCATTAAAAGAGCGGTATTGATGTCAAGATTATAAGCTCTGTTAAAAGTACCATCTTCTTTATACATAAATTCTCCATTCAAAGCATCCTTGGCGTCAAAAGGAGCATCAAGCGCATTCAATGATACCTTGCCGCTATTACCAGTCTTATAGTAATTTTCAAAAATCTTGTCTATACCAGTACCATAATAATTCCAATTAGATCCCAAGAAACCTATCAAAAATTCAAGTGTAGGCAACTTTGAAGCTTCCGTTAATTTTTTCATCAAGGAATTTTCTGATAACCCTTCCATTGTTTCTGCATATAAATTTCCTGTTAATGTTGTTGAAGCAATATTATCAGCCTCTATTGTAGCATTTGAATTTTCAAGGATTATACCACCCTTATATGCTTCGGTCATACTGTGACTGTTACCGAAGGTAACCTTTACATTATCAACATTTTTGCCAAATTTAAAAGCCTGTTGAATAACTTTATCATTATCACCTTTGTAATATATTGGTTTTGTAATAAATTCAACATCACCAATTTTTATTGTTTCGGTCAAATTTTCATCAGTAATTATTGATGTAGAAGAAGTCAAACCCTTCTTTGATGCATATTCACTTCTGCTTTCAATCTCATTGGTTGTATCAGCAAATGATTTGTTTGAAAAATCAAGTGTGTAATTTACATCAGTTTCTGTAAAAGACAAGTTTTCGCCAAGTATTTTCTTTGCAAGCACAAGTTTTGCGGCGTCTACAGTTCCGTCTGTCGCCTTAAAGATATATGTTTTTGCCGGATTGAGTTTGCTCATGTCGGTGCTGCTGTCGATTTCAGTTGTGCTTTCCGGATTATCGGGAGTGTCGGGGCTTGGGCTCGTCAGGCTCTGTGTTTCCTGAATCTTCTCCGTTGTTCCCACCTGTACTGTCATCGTCATCCGGATTTTCCGGTGCGTCCGGGTCGTCGGGATTTTCCCAGCTGCCGTTGTTTCCGGTGTCGCTTCCGCTGTCGTAGCCGGATGAATTTCCGCCTGAAGTTGAGTCCATGCAGCACGGAAAAAGCAGAATAAGCGCAGAGAGCGCGGCGGTGAGTTTTGCGGTGTTCTTTTTGCTGGTTGCCTGTGGTTTCATGATTTTCTCCTGTGAATAAGTTGATGATGGGTTGTTGTCTTATAGAGTTATTTTTGTTTACTATAAAGTAATTTAATTACTCTATCAAGTAATTGTTATTCTGTATAGAGAATCGTATCATGCTCTAAAGAATAATATCATTTTTGCATGACAAATGAGGAAATTCACAGATATGTAATCGAAAAGATAAGGCATGCGCGCATTTCAAAGGGACTTTCGCAGCTGGAAGTGTGCACGCGCGGAAATTTCTCGCAGAGCTTTTACACGCACGTGGAGTCCGGCAGAAACCAGCCGTCGCTCATGACAATCATCAGAATCGCCGAGGTCCTTGAGACGAATCCGCGTGAATTTTTCCCCGAGTCAGAAATAAAGTCAAAGTCAGAAATCAAAAAAGAAATCGCCGCGCTGCTTGAGGCGCTGTAAATCCGTTCAATTATGTTTTGCCAGAATCCATTTCCAGGCGGGAAGAATTTTAATTTGCGTTCCTTTGTATTCGGCGGTTTCCTCCGCATCCTTTGAAATCACAAGGCAGTTTTTCAGTTCGTAGCGTCTGTCCAATGAGTGCAGGGCGGAAAATTCGCGTTTTCTTGTCTCGTCATCGGAAAGGCTGTAGCAGACCTGAATGGCGGTTTTTTCTTCCGGCAGAACAAAGTCAACCTCGCAGTCGGCGGAGCGGTAAAAGTAGAATTCGGTCTCATTCCTCAAAAGCGTTACCGCCACAAGATTTTCCAGAAGTGAAGTGTTCGGGTCGGTCAGAAAAAGGTTCAGAATTCCGTTGTCCGTTATGTAGTATTTTTTGACGGATTCACGTTCCGAAAGCTTTGCTGAAAGATTTTCCGCATGAAAGACAAGCCACGCTTCTTCCGCATAGTTCAGATATTCCGCGACCGTTTCCGCCTTGACCTTTGTTCCGCACGATGAGACGATGTTCGCAAGCCTTGTGTACGATGAGGGCTGCTTTACGCTTTCCGCGATTTTTTTTATCAGAAGCTTGACTGCCATCTCGTTCCTGATTTTATAGCGCGAAATCAAATCGCCGAAATAGATTTTGTTGTAAAGGTTGCTGAGCCAAAGCCGCTTTTCCGCTCCCTGCGCATAGTGAAGCTCAGGAAGTCCGCCGTTGTAAAAATACGTCTCGAATTCGCGCACGATTTCATTTTTGCTGCGGATAAGAGAAACCGGATCCGTTGTGATTCCGTTCAGGGAAAGATGCTCCGCGAACGAAAACGGAAAAACGTTCTGAACAAGAAATCTTCCGCCAAGAACAGTCGCCATTTCCTTGGAAAGCATTTTGGCGTTGCTTCCGGTGATGAAAACCGAATATTTGTTGTCCGCCAGCCGCCGCGCGAATTTTTCCCAGCCCACGACATTCTGAATCTCGTCAAGAAAAACAAAAGGCTTGTGGCTGAACATCTCGCCGTAGCACTGCAGAAGCAGGTCAAGGTCGGCAAGTTCAATTCCGTCAAGGCGGTCGTCCTCAAAGTTGAAGTAAAGAATTTCCTCTATCTTATGACCGTCTGCCAGCAGGTCATGAATGCACTGAAACAGATAAAATGACTTGCCGGCGCGCCGTATTCCCACAAAAATATAGTTGAAGTTCGGCTGGATTTTTATGCTGCGTCGAACCAGACGGACAGACTGCGCGAACCTCTGATTTTCGAGAATTACTTCCTTAACTTTGTCCTTATTTATGCTCATACGGTAATTATATTGTTCAAAAAAGGAAAAATCAAGAATAATCCACTTTATAAGGGGATAAATTTTCTATATTTAACACTGTATAGGGTGAAAAATCACTAAAAACAGGCAGAAAGAGATAAATTTGTAAAGAATTCCGATTGATAACCCATGCGCCCAAAAGAAGGAAAAATCCTTTACTCCAAAACTTTGAGAAACACGGCGCAACTTTCAACTTCGGTGAATTGAAAACATCACGGAACATGCTATAATCAGCCATGCATTTTGTAGAATCAAAAGGAATTCTTTCGGCGCGCAATGGAATGAACATTTATCGAGGCTGCACGCACGGCTGCATTTACTGTGATTCCAGAAGCCGCTGTTATCAGATGAACCATGATTTTGAGGACATCGAGGTAAAGCGGAACGCGCCGGAACTTTTGGAGCAAAAACTTTCCTCAAAACGGAAAAAGTGCATGATTGGGACTGGCTCGATGTGCGACCCTTATATGCACTGCGAGGCGGAACTTGGTCTTATGCGTCGTTGTCTTGAAGTAATCAGCAGGTACGGATTCGGAGTTGCGGTTCAGACAAAAAGCAGTCTGATTCTGCGCGACATCAACATAATAGAAGAAATCAACGCAAAATCAAAAGCTGTTGTCCAGATGACGCTTACGACTGCGGATAAAAATCTTTGCCGAGTCATTGAGCCTGCGGTCTGCACCACGGATGAGCGTGCAAAAGTTCTTGCCGAATGCAGAAAGCGCAAAATTCCGACCGTTGTGTGGCTTTCGCCGTTTCTTCCGTTTATAAACGACAACGAGCAGAATATCCGCCGCCTTTTGGAAATCTGCGTTCAGGAAAAAGTGCGCGGAATAATCTGCTTTGAAATCGGACTTACACTGCGCGAAGGAAACCGCGAATATTTTTACAGCAAACTCGATCAGCACTTTCCAGGTCTTAAAGAAAAATATATCCGCACCTACGGATCTTCTTACGAAGTTACAAGCCCAGAAAACGACCGGCTGATGAGGCTTCTTGTAAGCGAATGTCAGAAAGCCGGAATCGAGTGGCGGCCGGAAAAAGTGTTTGAGTACCTTAACACGTTCCCCGAAGAAAAACAAAACGCCGCGCAGGGAATGTTTGAATTTTAGGATTCACTTTTCGTATTCCGCGCCGTGGTCGTAGCTTCCTACAAGCGGACTGTTGAGCACGCGGAATTTTCTTTTTGTTTCCCAGATGTCGCAAAGCTTTTCAAAATTTTTGTCCGGGTCTAAAAGCAGTTCTGCAAGCCCGTCAAGTTCGCAAAGTTCTTCTTCGCTTAAAGAATCAAGCCTTCCGTCCATGAATTCAGGCAGAAATGTAAATGTAAGCTCGTTGTTCATAAGCGCGTGGAAATCGTAAACCAGATAACGGGCTAGGGCAGGAATTCCGCAAGTTCCTTTTCCGTCCGCGTACAAAAATTTCTTTCCGTCTTGTTTTCCGCTCCTTGCTGAAATCCAGCTTTCCGCCGCCCAGTCAAATTTTTCGTGAGGAATATCGTACTGGCGAATTTCCATTCCGGCTTCCTCGTAAAATCCGTCAGCGTCAAATGTAATCCATCTGTTTTCCTTTTCGCAAAAATACTGATTTATCCAGTGGTCCATGCTGATTCCGTTTTTGAAATACGGAGCAAATCCCGCCCGGCTTCTTGCAGGAATTCCTTTTGCCTTTAAAATCGCGCTCATAAGAACTGAAACGTAGCGGCAGGTTACAACAATTTTGTTTTCCACGGCTCTGTCTTTTGTGAATCCGCGCTCGTCAAGCCTGAAAAGTTCCGCTGTCATTGCGGCTGCGGTTACAAGCAGATCATCGTGGCATCTAGGAGCGAACCAAGGATAGCGGTTCATGTCTCCGTATAAAAGTGTGGCGTTGAAATTTGTGTTGCCTTCTTTCAGCGTAACACGGTGAATAACCTGGGAGCAAACAAGCCGTCCGAGCTGTGCGATGTCGTCCGGCAGCGAGCGGAAATATTGCGCGTACAATCCTGAATAAGTGAACGCTCCGGTTTTTCTGTAATGCTCCAAAATTTTTTCTTCCATAAAAATCCTCCACGCTCATGTTACTAGAACCGAAAAATATCTTCTTGACAATTTTTGCGCATTTCTGTTCTTCCGCTGATTGAATTGCGAACGCAAAGTTTATAAAATTGCCTTATGATTTTGAATATTTTGGCTGTTGCAGCAGGCGGTGCGGCGGGAAGCGTTTTGCGTTATCTTTTTACGCTGATTCCGGTGAAGAGCGTTTTTCCGTTTCAGACTTTTGTTGTGAATATGCTTGGCTGCTTTGCGATTGGCGTTGTTACGGCGCTGGCTTCTCTGGCGGCGCAGAAAGTTTCTTTTAGGTTCAGTCCGCTTGTTGTGCTTTTTCTTAAGACTGGCGTTTGCGGCGGATTCACGACTTTTTCTACATTTGCGTTGGAAAGCGCGAATTTTGTTTCGGGGAAGAACTTTTTTATGGCGGCAGTTTACGCTTTTTCAAGCTTGATTTTGGGAATTCTGTGCGTGATTGCTGGGCAAAACTGCATCCGTTAGGTAAATGAATTTTAAAATGTGGCAGGGGATTTAATCCCGGTTTTTGTGAAGCGGAACGAAGTGAAGTGGAGCAAAAAGCCACCCGAATTTAAAAAATCTGAAGATTCGACACTTTTTTTCTTTTCTGCTATGATTTTGGTATGAAAAGCGATTATCTTACTTCAAAGCCGGCGTTTTATGCGCTTTTTGTTTTTTCTGTTCCGATTATAATTGGCAATTTGTTTCAGCAGCTTTACACGATGGTCGATTCGGCGGTTGTGGGGCGGTTTGTGGGCGAACAGGCTCTGGCGGCGGTCGGGGCGTCGTATTCGCTTACGGTTGTTTTTATTTGCGTGGCGATTGGCGGCGGCGTTGGTTCTTCGGTGATTGTGAGCAAGTATTTTGGCGCGCGTAATTTTTCTGCGATGAAGACTGCGGTGAGCACTGCGTTTTTGACGTTTTTGGGAATCAGCGTTTTTCTTGGCGCGGTGGGAATTGTCATAAACCGGCCGCTTCTTGTGCTTTTGAAGACTCCTTCTGACGCGCTGGACATGGCACTTGTTTATCTGCGGATTTACTTTTTAGGTTTGCCGTTTTTGTTCATGTACAATGTGATTTCTTCGATGTTCAATGCGCTGGGAAAGTCACGGATTCCGCTTGTTTTTCTGATTTTTTCTTCTGTTCTGAATGTGGCGCTGGATTTTGTTTTTGTTGCGGTGCTTAAAACTGGAGTTGCCGGAGCTGCCTGGGCCACGCTGATTGCGCAGGGGCTTTCGTGCGTTTTGTCGTTTGCGGTTTTTATGAGCACGCTTGGAAAATTCAAGGATTCAGGTTGTGTGGCGGCGACTGGAGAAGTTGCCGGTGGTGTGAGTTGCGGCAGAAAGTTCCGTTTTTTTGACGGACGCGAGCTTGCTTCAATGGCGAAAATTGCGATTCCTTCTATATTACAGCAGTCCACTGTTTCAATCGGGATGATGCTGGTTCAGTCTGTTGTCAACAGTTTTGGCTCGGAAGCTCTTGCCGGATATTCTGCGTTCAGCCGGATTGCCTCGATTGCGATTGTTCCGATGGCGGCAATAAACAACTCGATGTCTTCGTACACGGCGCAAAATGTCGGGGCTGGAAAACCGGAGCGCGTTGTAAAAGGCTACCATGCGGCGAATCTTATGGTCGCTTTTTTTGCGGTAACGCTCTGCGTGTGCATTGAGATTTTTTACCGTCCGCTGATTTCTCTTTTTATCGGTGCGGGCGGAAGCGAAACTGCGTTGCGGACTGGTCAGGCGGCTTTGCGTTTTGAAGGATTTTTTTACTGCTGGATAGGATTTAAAATGGCCTGCGACGGACTTTTGCGCGGCGCGGGCGACATGAAAGTTTTTACGCTGGCAAATCTAATCAATCTTTCAATCCGCGTGGTTGTTTCGGTCGTATGCGCTCCACGGTTCGGAATTGAATGGGTCTGGTATTCCGTTCCGATGGGCTGGTTTATGAACTTCGTGATTTCATTCTCGGAATACAAGACGGGGAAGTGGAGAAGGGGGGAATGGAACTAAAGTGATTTTCTGTGGCGTGCATTTGTGGTTGATTCAAATACTGACTGGAACAAAATAAAATGAGTTTTGTCATGAAGATGTCTAGTAAGTTTTAAATGACATTGCTGGATTTGAAAACTGACATTGCCGATTAAAAAAAAATGTCATTGACAGGTAAAAAAAGTGTCATCTTCGGGCTTGACCCGAAGATCTGTTGCAACAGATTACCCGGTTATGCCGGGCAATGACAATATGAATGAGAACTTCTGATGTTTAAGTTCTACTGGATGCTTTTGTAATAATCAAGAATGGACTTCAGATTTTCTTCCCGCACATTTTCTCCGCCGTGAAGCATAATTTCAAGCATTTCATTTTCCCTATGTGTGCGTTCTGCTTTTGCTCCGAGCTGCTTTGTAACCATTTTGACCATCATGTTCATCATAATGCGGTAGAGTCCATGCAGTTTTTTCACGTTGAAATTTCCCTGCAATGTAAAAAGCGGAATCTCAGCTGGAACGCAAGTTTTTCCGCGGATTTCTTCTGTGCGTGTTCCAGTCTTTTCCATTCCGACTGCGCAAATGGCACGGATTTTGTATTTTTTTGCAGCCGCCTTGCAGCCCTTTACTTGAGCCGCCATTATCCAGCCAAGATAAATAATTTCACTTCCTGCCTCAACTTTTGACTTTGCCTCTTCCATTGAAAAAGCCTGAAGTCCAGTTTTTTCCGCGAGCATTTTTGCGTACTGCGCCGTGCTTCCTGTGTTTGTTGTGTAGATGATTGCTTTCATTTTTTTTCTCCGAATTTATTTTGATTGTTTTTTAGTGCGCTCTTTTTCGAGACGTTCTATAAAATTTTCTATATGATTTTCAAGCTGAATAAAAACTGATTTTTTTGCGTCCTCTTCTGCGCCATCGTAAATGCTGTAAAGAATAAAAATCGGTCCGTAGAATTCAAGCGCAAGCTGTCTTGCCGCCACATCCGAATCTGTCATCTTTTTAAAAATCTCTGTCATGTACTCAATCGGTCCTGTCGCAAGATAAGTCTGATGAAGTTCTGACATTTTCTTGCTGCGGAACTGTTCCAGCGTAAGCATTTTTCTAAACTGGGATGGAAATTTTTCTTCCGTCCAATGCTTGAACTGTGCAATGCTGTACTCGCGGATTTTTTCAGCTGAAATATGATTGTATGCTTCTGCGAATTCTTTTTGCTCGTTTTCTGGCATCTCGTATTTTTTTGCGCGTTCCAAGTCAAGCTCTGCCATGCGTTCAATAATCCGCTCAAGAATTTGCTGTTTGCTTTCGTAATGCTTGTAAAGCGCGCCCTTTGTGATTTTTAGCTGAGACGCAATATCGCTCATGGAGGTTCCTAAAAATCCAATTTGGGAAAAAAGTTCAAGTGCGGCTTCCATAATTTGCTCTTTTGTTTCGCAGGACATTTTTATATTACCTCCCTTTTAAAATTTAATTAAGTAACCGTTCGTTTATTTATAATTGTATAATAGTTATCAATCGGTTACTTTGTCAAGAGGAATGAAATACTTTATTTAAAGAAACTATTGCCCGCATTTTTTGAGTTCGATATAATTTCTTGAATTAGGGAAAAACTATGAGCAAAATCATTGTGAGAAAATATACAGAAAAAGACATTGCTGCGATGTGCGGAATATGGAATGAGGTTGTAGAGGAAGGAGTCGCCTTTCCGCAGGAAGAATATTTAACTGAAAAAACAGGTGCGGAATTCTTTGCATCTCAAACTTACTGCGCTGTCGCCGAAGAAACTGAAAGCGGAAAAATAGTTGGTCTTTACATTCTGCACCCGAACAACGTCGGCCGCTGCTCGCACATTGCAAACGCAAGCTACGCCGTAAGCTCCGGTTGCCGCGGTCTTCACATTGGGGAACTTCTTGTAAAAGACTGCCTTTCTCAAGCCCGGCTCGCAGGTTTTAGAATTCTGCAGTTCAATGCGGTTGTGGCAACAAATATCCACGCGCGGCATTTGTACGAAAGGCTCGGATTTATCCAACTTGGCACAATCAAAGGCGGTTTCAGAATGAAAGACGGACATTTTGAGGACATCTGCCCATATTACCGCGAAGTGTGAATTTTACAAAAGGCTTTCGGAAAAAATAATCAGGCTGGAAGAAAAAACGTTCTATTTTTTAAATAAATCAGCGTGAGTTCCTGTGCGTGAAAGCTCAAGAATCAGCACGTCATTTTTTATCTGATAAATTAAAAGCCAGTCCGGTTTTATGTGACATTCCCGGTGATTTTTCCAGTTTCCTTCAAGCTCGTGGTCATGGTATTTTTCGTCGAGGGGGAGCCCGTTTGCGAGAGAGAAAACAACTTTTTGTAATTCTTCAATTTTGTAATGGCGCTTTTTCGCAAGTTTTATGTCTTTCTTATATTGCGAAGTCCACTTGATTTGATATTTCGGCTCTACCATTTTTTCATCTCCTCAACAAATTCATTAAATGGATATCCCTTCACATTCGGGTCGTTCGCAATTCTGTCACCCTCCTTCATGGCTTTGATTGTCTTGCGATTCGGGCGGTCAACGGCGATGTCGAACGGAATGCGTCCTTCGCGGAGAACTTGTTTTGTAAATACATTGTAAAGTCCAGAAACTGTCATTCCAACCTGTTCGCAGAATGAAGAAATATCTCTTTTGTCTTGATCGTCGAGTGTAATTGTTAAGTTTGCCATAATATCCTCCAAAAACAGTTGTTTACACTTGAATATATGTGAATTTTATGTGTTTTTCAAGTGTGAATTACAGTTTTTCTTCAACGTTCAGTTTTGAGTAAATATATGTGTCCTTCCAGATTGGGTTTCCGTTTTTGTCTTTGCGGAAATAAATGTTCTTGTGAAGATGGCCTTCGCGGACAAATCCGAGCCGTTCAAGAAGTTTCCATGAGGTGCAATTCTGCGGATCGCAGTTTGCTTCGATTCTGTGCGTGCCGTTTGAAAACGCATTTTCGCACATTGCGCTGCAGGCTTCAAAAGCATAGCCGTTTCCCCAGAATTTTCTGTTCAGAACATAACCAAGTTCCAGAGTTTCACATTCGCGCTTTCCAAGAAAAACGTTTCCTATCATTTTTCCGGAACTTTTCAGCTCAACTGCAAAAATTTCGTCGGAAGAAATCCGCCATTCAAGGTTTTTCTTTGTCTCATCAAGGTTAAGAACGGTGTACGGTTCAAAGCGCACGACTTCCTCGTCGGAAAGGTATTCGTATAAATCGTTCAAATCTTTTTCTTCGTATTTGCGGATAATCAGTCGGCCGGTTGTGATTATTGTTTTTTCCATATAAGCCCCAAGAAGTTTTTGCTTATAGTAAACTAATTGCAATGAAAATTCTCTATTCGTTTGCTAAAATTATGTGATTTTTATTGAAAATAAATGTTTTTGCAGATAATTACTATGATTTTTATTAACAATAAATATTATTACAGATAATTATTACGATTTTTATTAAGAACAAGTATTTTTATAGACAATCACAATGATTTTAGTTAATAATAAATGTTATTGTAAATAATCTTATAAATTTTAACTTATAATAAATGTTTTGATAGTGTACAATAAAGTTCGCAATTTGGGGTAGAAAAAAGCCATTGAAAATT
>NZ_CAMCEC010000021.1 GCF_945873775.1 uncultured Treponema sp.
AGCGATATGATTATAGAAAAATCCGTTCAGCTTTTGAGCTATGCGGAAGATGGTGCGCCGAATCTTTCTGTTACAACTCCGCAGGAAGTTCTTTTGGCTCAAGGCGGATGCATGGCTTCTTTGGGAGCCGCTTCAAGTTCTTTTGGAGCTGCAAATCTTCTTTCGCTTGCAATAAATTCAAGATATAAAATTTCCCGCTCGCTGATTTCTGCAATTTTGCTTCCGTATATTATTGAAGATGCGGCTTCATTTAAGGCTGAAAAACTTGCGGTTCTTTCACGGCTTTTGAATGCTTCCCGCCCGGAAGATTCTGTTTCTTCAGCAGTTGCTTCTCTTGCGGACTATGTAAGGCAGAAAATTGCGAAGATAAATATTCCGGCACGTTTAAAAGACCTTTCGCTTTCTATAGAGCAGCTTTCTGTTGCGGCGGAAGATGCTGGCGAGCTTGAGCTTATAAACAGCCTTCAGCGAAGCATGACAACTGATGATTTGTTTGAAATCATAAAGAAGGCTTACTGATGATAAATCCTGGAAAACTTTTTCAGCTTGAACCGGGACAAAAAAGGCGCAAGCTGGCTCTTACTTTTGGCGAGCTTGAACGCGACATTGCCGGCATTGCGGAACATGGAACTGAATATAATTTTCCGGGAATGACACGTGCCGAATACACAAAAACCGTTGCGCAGATTGTGTTGGATGACCCAAAGCTTCCACAAAGCGCAGCAGAAGAACTAAAAAAACTTATTGAAGCAGAAGTTTTTGATGAGCGAAGAGTTTGCAATTTTGCCCGGAATTCCTTGCTGGCCATAATAGGAACTTTTCCAGCGGAATGGGATTTAGTTATTGCGCCGCATTCCAGTGAAAATCTTTGTGTTCAAAGCAGAAAGTTTTTCAAAGGTGTGAGTGTTTATGCAGAAGACATCCGCTCTCCGTTTAACATTGGCTCTATTTTTAGAACTGCGGAAGCGATGGGCTGCGAAAGTGTTTTTATTTCCCCGAACTGCACAGATCCAAATCAGCCTCGTGCGTTAAGAAGCGGAATGGGCTGCATAGAAACTTTGGGTTACAAAAGATGTTCACTAGAAGAACTTCCGAAGGATAAGCCTGTATTTGTTTTGGAAACAGGCGGAACTCCCATAACTGAATTTTCTTTTCCAAAAGAAGGAATTGTAATAATCGGCTCAGAAGAGCTTGGTGTAAGCCCAGAAGCATTAAAAAGAGCTGACTACGGAAGAGTTTCAATTCCGATGACAGGATTAAAAGCGTCTTTAAATGTTGGCGTTGCTTTTGGAATTCTTATGCAGGCTTGGGTTCAATCTCTTTCAGTCTGAAATTCATTGAAAACAATTCAGATTTACATTAAAATTCATTCATAGGAAAACGAAAAATGAAAGTTGCAATTGTACATGACTGGCTTGTAAATTATGGCGGCGCTGAAACTTGGGTTGAATATATGCTTCGTCTTTATCCAGATGCTGATATTTACACTCTTGTGTACAACAAAAAAAAGATGGGCAGTCATTTTGCCAATAATAAAATCTACACTTCTTATATACAAAAACTTCCTTTTGCTTCTCGAATTTATACAAAGCTTTTAAAATTCATGCCGAATGCGTTTGAGGCTTTTGATTTTTCAGGATATGACTTGGTTCTTTGCTCTTCATCTTGCTGCGCAAAAGGTGTAATTACGCCGCCTTCTGTTCCTCATGTTGCATATATTCATTCCCCGATGCGCTATGCCTGGGATTTGTTTTTTGACTACAGAAAGAGAAGCGGAAAACTGACACGCTTTTTTATGAACCGCTGGATTCCTGCTTTGCGGCAGTGGGATTTTATTTCAAGCCAGAGAATTGATGCTGTTGTAGCGAATTCAAACTATATTGCCCGGCGTATAAAAAAATTCTGGAACTTGGACGCTAAAGTTGTTTATTGTCCTATAAATACTGAACGTTTTTTCCCTGCTGATGTTGAGCCGGAAGATTTTTATGTTGCATTTTCGCGCCTTGTGCCTTACAAGCGTATTGATTTGGCTGTGAGCGCGTGTAAAAAACTTGGACGCAAACTTGTTGTTATCGGTGCTGGCTCTGAAATGGAGAATCTAAAGAAACTTGCAGGAAACGACAAGAATATTCTTTTTGCAGGAAGAGCAGAAGATTCAGAAGTCCGTTCATATCTTCAGCGTTGCCGAGCTCTTATTTTTTGTGCGGAAGAAGATTTGGGGCTTACTCCTTTGGAAGCTCAGGCTTGCGGTCGTCCTGTGATTGCATTTGGAAAAGGTGGAGCTTTGGAAACTGTTGTTGACGGAAAGACAGGCATCTTTTTTGACAAGCAGGAAACAGACAGCGTTGCTGATTCAATTCTTGAATTTGAACAGCTTGATTCAAAAGGCACTTTCAAGAAAGAAAAAATTATAAGCCATGCGCGCCAGTTCAGCATAGAAAAATCGCTGGAGCAGTTCCAAAAAATCATCAAGGAAACACAGGAAAAGTTAAAATGACAAACCAGACTTTGGCAGACTTGCTTGTTCTTGCTCTGCTTTTTATAGGAAACGCCAGATTTGTTTTTGTGAACCATTCCAGAAAAGATTCGCTGTCGATTGCGCCTTTTGCGGGGCTTTTTATTGCGGTTGTAAATATTTTTGTTTTTACGCTTTCTGTTGAAAATTTTTTTATTTTTGCGCTTGCATTTTTGTCTGCCGTTTGGAATGTCCGCTCTGTTTTGAGGATGTTCTCTGATGTTATTTTGGATCAGTATGAATTAAAACTTATTTTGATTTGCTCGCTGAACGCTCTTTTTGCCGCGCTGATGATTTTTGCAGTTATCTATTTCCGCCCGATGAATCCTAAAAAAAATCGCTTGCCTGTAAAACAAAAAACTGTTTTGTATTCAGGAAGTTTTCAAGAAGGATTTTCTGAGCTGAAAAAGCCTTTCACAATTCCTTCTGCAAAGCTTTATAATTTTGAGCCGGAAACAGAAAGTCCCGCAGGAAGAAAAATTGTTTTGTTTGCGCCGCCAGAAACAGCAGATTCTGAAATTTACACATCATTTTTTTACAAGCTTGCGTATAACGGATTTTCTGTTTATTCTTTGGATTTTTATAAAGAAATTGATCTGGCCTCAAAAAAGGGTACAGATTTAAAATGGATAAGGCGATTTTTGGCAATAAAGCAAAAGATTTTTAACCCTGATAAATATGAACAGATTCAAAAAAAATCAGATTCTACAAGCGAAAAATTTTGGATTCTGCTTTCGTTGTGCAACCCTACAAAAAAGGATACAGTTTTCTTGGTTACAGATGAAGATTTGTCTGGTTCAATGCAGTATGTAAGCCAGAAAAGCTTTGTAAAGATATTTGGCAGTTTTGATTTGGCTTATATAGATGACTATACCACAAAAGGCTTTGGTCCTGTTGAAAATACGGAGCCAGTTTTGGGTGCAGTTCTTGGGGTACAGCCAGACAGAAGCGGTTATATGTCAAATCATTTGGGTACAGTTCTGACAGATTTTATCAATACTCAGATGATAAGCGGATACTAAGTTTTTCCTCATCGCTTTCTAGGTCTTTCCAGCAGAATCTGTCCCCATCAAAAATTATATAGCTGTGCCACGAATTTTCTTTTGGCAGAGAAACTGACCCTGTGTTTAGGTACAGATAGTTTTCATGCTTAACAATTTTTGGAACATGGAAATGTCCGCAGAGCAAAACACTTTTATTTGGCATTTTTAAAGGATTTGTTTCATTAAAAATATGTCCATGAGTTGCAAAGACAAGTCTGCTTCCAACATCTAGGATTGCATATTCCGCCATAATCGGAAAGTTTAAAACCATTTGGTCTACTTCGGAATCGCAGTTTCCTTTTACACAAGTGATTTTTTCTGAAACTTCATTTAAAAGCTCTGTTACAATTTTTGGATTGTATTCTTTGGGTAAGTCGTTTCGTGGACCGTGATAAAGAATGTCGCCTAAAAGCAAAAGTCTGTCTGCCTTTTCCGCAGTGAATCTTTCAAGAAGTTTTTTGCAATAAAAAGATGAGCCATGTATGTCAGAAGCAATCAACCATTTCATGCTAAAATAATAGAGAAAATGAGAAGCCAGTTCAAGTGCATTTTGAATTGTTGTAAAGCCTGGCGTTTTTGTACTATAATTATTTTATGAATCAGAACACAAAAAATAAACTTTTGCCGCTTACACTTTCTTTTGCGGTGATTCTTCTTGATCAGATTACAAAATGCCTTGTTGTGAAATTTATTCCGCGCCTTACAGTTTTTGCCGATGACGCCGTAATTGAAATTTTTGGAAAATATCTGCGCTTAATCCACGTGCGCAACAATGCTATTGCGTTCAGCATGGGATCGGGGCTTTCTGATGGTCTTAGGGGAATTCTTTTTGCCTTGCTGCCGCTTTTTGTGATTATTGCAGTTTACGTGATTTATTTTAGAAACAATGAATTTACAAAGCTTCAGCGGTGGGCTATCTGCGGAATTCTTGGCGGCGGAATTGGAAATTTAATTGACCGTTTTTTCCGGCCGGAAGGAGTCGTTGATTTTATTGACTGCTATTTTTTTGGACTTTTCGGAATGGAACGCTGGCCGACATTCAATGTTGCGGACTCTGCGGTTGTTGTCTGCGGAATTATTTTTGTAATAACATTTGCGCTTCAGGTAAAATCTGACAGCAAAAACAATAAAAAGGAATAAATTATGAACAAAAAAGTTTTTTATCTTCTATATATATTGATTTCAAGCATTGTAAACATTCTTTTTACAGCTCTGATAATAGGCTCGCTTTTTGGAATTTGCTTTGTCTTTTTGAAGTTTGTTTTCCATGCTGCAAATTTTGAAGTTTATGGCAACGCGCTGTTTGGAAGTTTTACAATAGGGCTTGTCCTAAGTTTTTTTCTTTATTCAAAAATCACGACAAAAATTGTAAAAAAATATTCGCTTGATGAAAAATTCGGCGGTTCACCTAAAAAAACAAGAGATTCTTCTGAAAATACAGTTGCCGCAAAGAAAACAGTTCTTCCAGATTCTGTAAAAGAAGAGGAAGAAGATGAAAAATGGCGTGAATAGAATTTTATACTTGTGCTATTCCGCGGAAATCGTCAATTTTCTTGTATCCGTGGGATTGCATAAATTTTTTCAGGCCTTCGATGATTTCTATCATTGTCTTTGGATTTGAAAAAGTTGCTGTTCCAACCTGAATTGCACTAGCTCCAGCCATTATAAATTCTACTGCGTCCTGCCATTTTGAAATTCCGCCCAAACCGATTACAGGAATTTGCTGTTCTTTCGGAAGCGAGTTCACTGCTTTTACAACATCATAGACCATGCGGAGCGCAATTGGCTTTACAGCAGGTCCACAAAGTCCGGCTTTTATATTGTCGAATACAGGACGGCCGCTTTCAATGTCTATTGAAACTGCTTGAATTGTATTAATCAGGCTTAATGCGTTTGCTCCGGCTTTTATGCAGGCAAGGGCCACAGAAACCAAGTCCGGTGCGTTAGGGGACAGTTTTACAATCAAAGGCTTTGATGTAGCTTTTCTAACTGCGCTGACACAAGTGAATGCGGCTTCTGGATTTATTCCCCAAGCCATTCCGCCTGCCTTTACATTTGGGCAGCTTATATTCAGTTCGATTGCTGGAACTGGAGTTTTGTCCAAAAGCTCTGCGCCTTTTACGTAGGAATCTAGGTCGTGTCCTGCAAGGTTCGCAATTGAAACTGTGTCTAGTTTTAGCATTTCCGGCAGCTCGTTTTGAATAAAGTGCGGAACTCCAGGATTTTCAAGACCAATTGAATTTATGTCCCCAGATGAAACTTCGATAACACGTTCACCGGAATTTCCAGCTTTTGGATCTAAAGTAAGACCTTTTGAGCTTATTCCTCCTAGCTTGGAAACATCAAAAAATCCACGGTAATTTTGTCCAAAACCGAATGTTCCGCTTGCTGCGATCACTGGGTTTTTAAATTTTATTCCTGCAATTTCAACAGATAAATCTGGCTCTATGTTTTGCGGCAATGGATTTCTTTTTGCAAATGACGGTTTTTCAAATTCTAGGATTTCAGCGTCAAAAATAGGGCCGTCTTTGCATACCCTGCGGTTTCCTTCTTTTGTGCGTATTGTGCATCCAAGGCAAGCACCGGCACCGCAAAGCATCTTTTTTTCTATGCTCAAAAAACATTTTACGCCTGCTTCTTTTGCAATTTTTTGTATATAGGCTAACATTGGTGTGGGGCCACAAGCGTATACTGCACTGTACCCTTCATTTTTTATGGTGTCAGATGTCAAGGCGGCTGTTACCATTCCATGTATTCCAACAGAACCGTCATCAGTTGTTATTATGAGTTTTTCTGGTTCTATGTTTTCTAAGCCATAAGAGCCGCTTTTAAAGCTTGCGTAGAAGTCGTAGCTTTTTGGTGGAAGCGATGAAGCGAAATTTGCAACTGGAGCAACTCCGATTCCGCCGCCGCAAATGCAAAGTTTGCCTTCTGTTTTTTCAAAACTGTTACCTAAGGGGCCAGATAGTTCAACTAAATCATTTTTTAAAAGGTGGCAAAGCTCAACTGTACCTTCTCCTTTTTGCAAAATTAAAAACTGCACCCTTAAATTGGTGTCGGATTTTCGTTCGACATGATAAACACTTATTGGGCGGCCAAACTGAACATTGCTTCTTGAGCTTTTTACAAGATAAAATTGGCCTGGCAAAGGCGAAATTTGAGTTTTCCGTTCAAGCTCAAGTTCTGTTTCTAAAAGAAATACATTGCTGTGAATTTCCTTGCATTCTATAACTTTTGCATTTCCTGAAAAAAGAATTCCGTTTCCGTCTTTGTCAATCTCTGGCTTATCCATAAAAAGTTCCTTGTTTTATTGCTGACCGTTAGTTTGTGTGTTTTTGATTTTAACGAATGTTAGTTAATTCATTTTTTGAGGCTATGGCAGCTTTTGCAGCGGCTTCTACTATGTCATCAAATGAAAGAAGTTTTCCGTCTTGCTGTTTTTTTATGCAATCAGAATCTTTTTTCCAAGCGCATAGAATTCCGCGAGAAGAATTTACTGTTCCGCCTGCGTTTTTTAACAAAGCTGCGCAAATGCTTGCAGCTCCTCCTTGCGCACCGTATCCTGGAATTAAAAAGAAAATGTCTTTATAAGTTTGCCTAAGATAGTTTGCGTCGCTTTCTTCTGTGCATCCTACAACTGCTCCAACTGGGCTGCATGTTTGTTCTGGAAATATTGCTTTCATTTGGCTGCTGATCCGTTCCAGTTCTTTTCCAACTTCGTCCAGCACGCGTCCGCCTGATTTTAGTTCCTTTTGCTCAATGTCTGTCATTCCTGGATTGCTTGTTCTAAGCAGGACAAAAATTCCTTTCCCTTTGGAAGCGCAGAATTCTGTAAATGGCTTTAATGTGTCGAATCCCATGTAAGGATTTATTGTGATTATGTCTGATTCAAAATCGCCTGAAAAATGAGCTTTTGCATACGCGCTTGCTGTGGCTGCAATGTCGCCTCTTTTTATGTCTGAAATGCAGATTAGCCCGGAATCTTTTACTGTCTTTAAAGTTTCGGAGTAAACTTTAAGTCCTTCAATTCCCATTGCCTCGTAGTAAGCAATCTGGACTTTAAAGCAGCATGCGCTTTTGTCTTGTGTAATTCTTTTTATTAAAAGCTTATTGTATTCAAGAACAGCTTGCGCCGGAGAAAACTGTTCAAGTAAATTCTGCGGAATGTAAGAAGGATCTGTGTCTAGCCCAACGCAAAGAGGTCCGTTTTTTGAGGCTAGCTCTTGTAAAATTTGCATATTGTGTTTCATGCGCTGATTATACCATGAGCTAGTTTTAAAAGTCTATTGCTGTGTAAAACTGAAAAGAAATTCCCCAGTCAAGCTGGGGAATTACAAAGTATGCAAGTATAGACATTATCCGATAATGGCAAAAGTGAGATGCATTATCTGGCTCAATGCAATGCCTATATATTTTTAGTTTCTGAAGCTATGGATTGGAGCCGGGATTCTTCCGCCGCGGTTTATAAAGTCTGCGCAACCGAATTTATTTACATCGATTACAGGGCAGCCTCCAAGAAGTCCTCCGAACTCAACCCATTCACCGGCTTTTTTTCCTGGAGCTGGAATAAGACGCACGGCAGTTGTCTTGTTGTTTACCATTCCAATCGCCATTTCATCCGCCATGATTCCGCTGATTGTTGTTGCCGGTGTGTCGCCTGGGATTGCAATCATGTCAAGTCCGACAGAGCAAACACAAGTCATCGCTTCGAGTTTTTCAAGAGTAATTGAATGTTGCTTTACGGCGTTAATCATGCCTTCGTCTTCGCTTACAGGAATAAATGCGCCGCTTAATCCGCCTACGTTTGTTGAAGCCATTACACCGCCTTTTTTTACCATGTCGGTAAGCATTGCGAGTGCTGCTGTTGTTCCTGGCGCGCCTGCTCCTTCAAGTCCGATTTCTTCAAGAATGCGGGCAACGCTGTCTCCAACTTCCGGCGTAGGTGCAAGTGAAAGGTCTAGGATTCCAAAGTTTACTCCAAGACGTTTTGCGGCTTCTGTTCCGACCATTTGTCCCATGCGTGTAATCTTGAACGCCATTTTTTTAATTCCGTCTGCAAGCTCATTGATCGGGCGGCCTTTATATTCACGGGCAGCTGCAAGAATAACTCCTGGTCCTGAAACTCCAACGTTTATTACAGCGTCTCCTTCTCCTGGTCCATGGAATGCTCCTGCCATAAACGGATTGTCTTCCGGCGCATTTGTAAAGACTACAAGTTTTGCGCAGCCGTTGATTTCGCAGTTGCGGGAAACTTCGGCAGTTTTCTTTATAGTTTCTCCCATGAGCTTTACGGCATCCATGTTGATTCCGTTTTTTGTTGTTCCCACGTTTATGCTTGAGCAGACGAAATTTGTTGTTGCAAGGGCTTCTGGAATTGAGTCAATTAAAATTCTGTCTGCTGGAGTAATTCCTTTTTGAACAAGCGCGCTGAATCCGCCAATGAAATTTACACCGAGCTCTTTTGCGCATTTGTCGAGAGTGCGGCAGTATTCAACGTAGGATTTTTCTCCGCTTGCTCCTGCAACCAATGCGATTGGAGTTACAGAAATTCTTTTGTTAATAATTGGAACTCCGTATTCTTTTTCTATGTCCTGGCCTACACGAACAAGTTTTCCAGCGTAGCGCATTATTTTATCATAGATTTTTTGATTTGCTTTTTTTGCGTCTGAATCTGCGCAGTCTAAAAGCGATATTCCCATTGTTATGCACCTTACATCAAGCTTTTGGCGCATGAACATATTTACTGTTTCTTCGATTTCTACAGGTGAAAAAATCATAAATCCCTCAAAGTTCTAAAATGAATTTTATTTTACTTTATTGCGTGGATTGTTGCAATTGATAGGGTAAAAAGCGGATTTTTGTTTTTAATAAAAGGATTCCCTTGTCAAGCAAGGGAATGACAGTTAAAGTTGTGCAATTACGGTTGCAATAAGAAGTGTCATTTTCGGGCTTGACCCGAAAATCTATTTTAGATTCTCGTATCAAGTACGGGAATGACAGTTAAGAATGCACCATTATTTGTCATTATCCGGCTAGACCGGATAATCTTATATTTTATTTTTTTATTTCTTCAAGCGCGGTGTCGGCGGCGATTTTTCCGTAGATGCAAATGTCTGCTACTGCGTTTCCTCCAAGTCGGTTTGCGCCGTGGATTCCGCCTGTAACTTCGCCAGCCGCATAAAGTCCAGGCACAGGATTTTTATCTGCGTTTAAAACTTGCGCCTTTGTGTTTATTGTTATTCCGCCCATTGTGTGGTGGACTGCAGGACCTACTTCAACAGCGTAGAACGGAGCTTTTGTAAGTGGTCGCGGCATTTCTGAAGACTTTCTGCCAAATGGGTCGTTTCCTGATTTTTGAATCTGCACATAATCTGCCATTGTTTTTTCAAATTCATCGCTAGGAATTTCAAGTTTTTCCGCAAGTTCTTTTGCAGTTTCGCCTTGGGTAATAAGTCCGTTTTTTATATAAGTTTCAATTGCCTTGAGGGATTCGCGCACATCCTGGTCAAATACAAGAAATGCTGTTTTTCCTTTTTGCTCAAGAATTGCCTTTGACATTACATCGCGTGTCGCCATTTCTGTGCAGAATCTTTTTCCATCGCGGTTTACAAGAATTGCTCCGTTTCCGCGGACAGCTTCTGTAATCATTGTGCCGTTTCCTGGAACAACAGTTGGATGAGTTTGTATTTCTTCCATCTGAGTAAGACCTGCGTTGAATTTTTTTATCCAGCCGAATGCGTCTCCAGTTGCGCCCTTGTGGTTTGTAGTTCCAAATCCTTCTAGTTCAGGCTTGTATGAAACGACCATCTGCGGATTTGCTCCGAATCCTCCGGTTGCAATTATTACGGCTTTTGCGCTGATTGTATATTCGCTGCTTCCTGCTGAAACTTTTACGCCAGCTGCTCTTCCGTCTTTTTCTGTTATGTCGAGAACTTTGTTTGAATAGCGGATTTCTGCTCCAGCGTTCAATGCTGCCTTTTCAAGCGCGGGAATCAGGTTTGAGCCAACTGCGGCTCCTCCTTGCGGGCGGTGAGTGCGCTTGTTTGTGGAACCTGCCATTTTTCCAACATCAGTCAAGTCTGCGCCAATTGAAATAAGCCAGTCCACGGTTTCTGCGGATTTTTCAGTCATGTTGCGCACAAGTTCTGGATTGTTTTTGTAATGTCCGCCTTTCATTGTGTCTTCAAAAAACTGCTCGTTTGTGTCTTGAATTCCAAGCTTTTTTTGAATTGAAGTTTCACTCGCATTGAGTCCGCCTGTCGCAGAAATTGTGTTTCCGCCAGCGTTTCCCATTTTTTCAAGGACGATTACTTTTGCGCCTTTGCTTGCGGCTTCTGTTGCTGCAGAAAGTCCTGCTCCGCCCGCTCCGATTATAACAATGTCGCAGGAAGTATCTTTGTATTCTGTCTGTTCTGATTTTTTTCCGCGGGCTGAATTTATTGCGTTTCCCAATGCCGCTAAAGTTGCCTTGGAAGTTATTGTTGCGCCAGAAACTGTGTCGATTCCGGCAGTTTTTCCTGTTGAAGCGAATTTTTCAAGAATTGATTTTATTGCAGGTTTTGCAAAATCTGTTTCTTCTTCTTTTAGAATTTCTGTGGAAGTGATTTTGCCGTCTTTTACAGAAAATGCGATTTCAATTGCGCCGTTTCTTCCGTCTGCTTTGCCAGAAAATGTTCCGTCCGGCAGTGGTTTTGGCTTTGAACAAGCTGACATTACAGCTATTGAAATTCCTGACGCAACTATAAAAACTGCCGCTGCCAGTGAATTCCGTAGATTCTTGTGATTCATATATTCCTCCGAAAAATTTATTGCCGGTAAAAATATACATTAAAAACACAAGTTAGCATAGACTAATTGTTGCTTAAAATTCTTCGTCTTCAAGCTGGACGCAGTTTGGATTGTTGCGGCACCAGTTTTCTGAATATGAAGTTTTTTTGCAGAAAATTTTTACAGAAGTTCCGAATGCGCTGTTTTCAATAAAATCCACTGATTCAGGAATTATTACTTTTGTGTTGCTTCCGCAGTTTACAAAAGATTCTTCGCCGATGCTTATAACGCCTTCCCGAAGCTTTATAGATTCCATGTCTGTTCCAAAAAATGCTCTTCTTCCGATTCCCTTTATTCCTTCAGGAGTTACGACATTTTTTTTGCTTCCGCTGTAAAACAAAAGCATGCTGTTGAATGTGTTGAGCATCATTCCGTCTTCGTACTTGTAGTTTTTGTTTATTGGAAGATATTTTTCACTGTTTGGAAATGCTGATTTTGCGCATGAAATCAAGTTGTCTGGAAGAACAAGATTTTTTATTCCAGTGCAGTTTGCGAATGCCTTTTCATTTATGGAAGTAATGTTTTCGTGCAGAACAATTGACTGAAGCCCTGTGCAGTCTTCAAAAGTTCCTTCTTCAATTGTTGTGATGTTTGAAGGAATATCTACGGATTCAAGGGATGCGCAGTTGTAGAATGCACGCTTTCCGATTGCCATTAAATTTGCAGGAAGCTCAACCGACTTTAAATTCACACAGTCGGCAAATGCGTTTTCCCCGATTACAAGGACGCTTTCTGGAATTTTTATAGAAGAAACCATGCGGTGGTTGTGAAAAGTTGTTCCTGTTATTTCTGTTGTTCCCTCTGGAATTTCAACATCGATTAAAGGCAAATCCATTTTTAGCTCCGATATATAATTAATTATATTATATTATCATTCTTGGCTTTTGATGTCTAATGTTTTTTCGGATTTGTGCGCAACGTTTGAACTTTATTCAGATTATTTATATAGTAGAGACATGAAAGAAACTTTGCATTTTGTAAAAGCCAGCACAAGATACAAGAGAGAGCATAAAAGCGACTATGGAAAGGAACGCATAGAAATTCTGTATGAAGACAAGGATCTTGTTGTTATAAACAAAGCATCTGGGCTTCTTTCTGTTCCGTATCCGGGAAGCAAATCTCGCACAGCAATTGAGCTTTTGGAAAAAATCATGCGTAAAAAAGGAACTTTTTCTGAAAGCCACCGACCCTTTGTTGTGCATCGTTTGGACAGAGACACAAGCGGAGTTATGATGTTTGCCTTGAATGAAAGGGTACAGAAAAAAATAATGTCCAGCTGGAAAACTATGGTTACAGATAGGCTTTACCGTGCTGTTGCAGAAAACCCTAGAAGAAATCATACTGAACTGCCGGATTCTGGCCTCATAGATGAGCCGCTTGCAAAAAATGCGTGCCACCAAGGTTATGTTCCAAAAAAACTTGATGACAAGGCAGAAACTTGTGAAGCGCGCACAAATTTCCGTGTTGTATTGCGGGGCAGAACTCATACACTTTTTGAGCTGTCTTTGGATACAGGCAAGAAAAACCAGATAAGGGCGCATTTGGCTTCAAAGCATTATCCGCTTGCCGGAGATGAAAATTATAGGGCCAGAACTGACCCCTTCCACAGGCTTGCGCTTCATGCAAGGACTTTGGCATTTATTCATCCTGTTACTGGGGAAAAAATGAACTTTGAAATTCCAGAGCCAGAAGAATGGGAGCAGTATGTTCAAAAAGGAGATTTGCATCCAGAAATTCCAGTTTGGGCTAACGAACGTAAGGAGCGGATTCAACATAATGCGCAAGTTGAAAATATGAAAACTCCCGACCATTCGTTACGTCGGCAAGCTAGAAAAATGGATTTTATTGCACGCGGAAAATCAGGAATAAAATAAAACTAACGATAGTTTTTTATTATCACACTGATTTATTAGAAAAAACTATAGCTGGCTATAAAGAAAATCTTCTTGTAGCACAACTTGAATTTCACTATTATTTTATTATGCAGATTAAACTTAACAATTTGAAAAAAACATATTCAGGTCCAAACGGAAAAATTGCCGCTGTAAATGGAATTTCACTGGATATTCCTGAAAATACAATTTTTGGAATAATCGGAAAAAGCGGCGCTGGAAAAAGCAGCCTTGTTCGTTTGATAAGCCTTCTTGAAAAGCCAGACGAAGGTGAAATTTTTTATAACAATGACAGAGTTGACAACCTTGGCAAGCGTGAGCTTATTTTGCGCCGCAGAAAGATTGGTATGATTTTTCAAAATTTTAATCTGTTCAGCTCAAGAACCGCTGAAAAAAATATCGCTTATCCTCTTGAAATTTGCGGAACTCCAAAGGAAGTCATAAATCCGCGTGTTCAGGAAATGCTTAAGCTTGTCGGACTTGAAGACAGAGCTGCTTCTCCGATAAGCACACTTTCCGGCGGACAAAAGCAGAGAATTGCAATTGCCCGTGCGCTTGCAACTCAGCCGGATATTCTTTTTTGCGATGAAGCCACGAGCGCGCTTGATCCGCAGACAACAACTTCAATTTTGAATTTAATCCGCGACATTCAGAAGAAAATGAATTTGACAGTTGTAATGATTACCCATCAGATGGAAGTTGTGCGCGATGCCTGTGAGCAGGTTGCTGTTGTTGATTCTGGAAAAATTGTGGAGCAGGGAAGCGTAAAGGAAATTTTCAGCTGTCCTAAATCAGAAGTTACAAAAGAATTTATGAGAGGAATTGCTTCAAATTCCAAAGATGAAATTGTGCGCTGGTCTGATGAAGGCGGGCAGTTTGAACTTCATTTTGTCGGAGAAAAAACTGGAGAGCCTGTTCTAAGCCGCATGGCAAAGCAGTTCGATGTGGAATTTAATATCAGGGCAGGCGGAATTCAGCGTATAAAAAACGAAGACATTGGAGCTATGTTTGTTGATTTTTCCGGCAAAAAAACTGAAATAGAAAAGGCTCTTGATTTTCTGAGGGAGCAAGGCATTATTGTTGAAGACGTTTCTGGAGGAAAAAAATGAGTCAGATTTTTGTTTTAGTTGGCCAGTCATCTTTGCAGACTTTGGAAATGGTTTTCTTTTCCACATTGTTTTCTCTTGTGCTTGGTTTTCCTGTTGGCGTTTTGCTTTACATTACAAATCCGACTGGAATTTCTTCGCGTCCTGTTTTGAATCAGATTTTAAGCCGGATTGTAAATGTCCTGCGTTCATTTCCGTTTATCATTTTGATGATTGTGCTTTTTCCGCTTTCACGTCTTATGCTGGGAACAAGCATTGGAACAGAAGCTACAATTATTCCGCTTAGCATTGCTGCGGCTCCTTTTGTTGCCCGTGTAATTGAAACTGCTTTAAGCGAAGTTGATTCGGGAATGATTCAGGCTGCAAGAGCGATGGGCTCAACAAACTGGCAGATTATTTACAAAGTTGTTATTCCAGAAGCTTTTCCGTCTGTGATTTCAGGAATAACGCTTACAATTATAAATTTGATTGGATATTCTGCGATGGCTGGAACAATTGGCGGCGGCGGACTTGGAGACTTGGCGATTCGATACGGATACCAAAGATTCCGCACTGATGTAATGATTGCGGCAGTTGTTGTTATTCTTGTGCTTGTTGAGCTGATTCAGTTTGTAGGAACTGTTCTTGTAAATAAAATGCTTAGCAAACGCTAGACTGTTTTTCCGCCCCAGCGAATAGAATTCTGCCTTTCATAGCTGATTGCTTTGTCAAAGTCAGCTTTTGGATCGCAGTTTTTTTCTATTTGAAGAGCAGCTGCATGAAGCCTGTTTATGCATTGGCTTTTGTCATTGTAGCCGAGCTTTGATTTTTCTATTGCGTCTCCAAGAACTCTTATACTTTCATCGTAAATTCTAATCGGAACAGGAAACGGATGTCCGTCTTTTCCGCCGTGAGCAAAACTGAATCTTGCCGGATCTTTGAATCTGCTTGGAGTTCCGTTTATAACTTCGCTGATTAAAGTTAAAGACTGCAATGTTCTAGGACCAAGCCCCGGAGTTAAAAGGAGGTTTTCAAAATTTTCTGCAGGACTTTCATAGGCGGTTGCAAGAACTGCTCCAAGGCGTTTTAAATCTACATCTTTTTCTGTTACATTGTGATGAGCGGGAAGTGTTATGTTTCTTTCATTTTGAATTTGGATTTCAGTTTCGTCTTCAAAAAGTTCCTGCTGAATTTTTTGCGGCAGTCCGAATTTTTGCACGGATTTTATTTCAGCGATTATTTTTTCAGGTTTTTCTTTTGAAAGTTCCAGAATTGAATTTCTTGTGGTGGCTGCGGAAGAATCTGTGAGATTTAAAATCAGGCCTTTGTTTTCTCCTGTGATTCCTGAATGCGGTTCTTCAACAAATGAATTTAAATTTTGCGAGCACCAATGGTAGCGGCGCGCTGTTTTGGCTTGAGTGTTCATGCCTTGCTGAACGATTGCCCAGTCGCCTTGGTCGCTTAAAATAAAATTGTGCTGATAAAGCTGAAATCCGTCTTGAACTGCGGCTCCGTCTACTTTTGCTGAAAGGCGGCTTGCGTTTATAAGAGAAGTTCCGTCCAAGCCTGTCGCTTCGCTTAAATATAAAAGTTCTTGTGGAGTTCTGCGCGAATATTTTCCTCTTCCGCCGCAAATGCAAAGTCCGAATTCTCTTGCCCGTGGATTTATTCCGCGCTTTAAAGCATACATTACGCTCGTAGTTATTCCAGAAGAATGCCAGTCCATTCCAAGAACTGCCCCGAATGACTGAAACCACAAAGGATCGCTTAGCCTGCGCAAAACTTCTTTTTTTCCGTATTGAATTAAAAGCGATTCTACAATCAGAGTTCCAAGATCCCGCATTCTGTCTGCAAGCCATTTGGGAACTGTTCCAACATGAAGCGGCAAGTCTGCGTGTCCTGTGCGTTTTATCATTTTAGTCCAAGACTCCCATGGAATCCAAGATAAGTGAAGTCGCGACTGTTGACGCTGTTTCTGTCCGCAGAATTCTTTTTCCCATGCTTAAAAGCTCAAATCCATTTTGCTTAAAAAGCTGGCGTTCAGAATTTGTCCAGCCACGCTCGCTTCCGATTGCGGCTACTGCTTTTTGAGTTTTTTCTTTCAATGCGCAGGAAAGATTTCGGGATGGATCAATATTGTCAAGCGCAAAAAGTTTTCCTTCAAGGTTTATTTGCTCAAGGCAGTTTTTTAATGTTTGGTGAATAAAAAGTTTTGGAACTTGTGTAGAGCCTGCCTGAATGCTTCCGTCCAAAAGAAATTTTTCTGCCTCGCCTTTTGTTGCAAGGTCTGATTTTAAATACGATTTTTCACCAAGCTCTGTTCCTGTAAGGTGAACTTCCTGCACGCCCAAAGATGCCATGTCGCGCAAAAGCCGTTTGAGCTGAATCGGCCGGGGAAATCCAATAATCATTTTCAGCGGATAAAGTTTTTTTCCATCGGATTCTGGTGTAAAGTCAAAATAAATTTTTCCGCCTTTAAATGTTTTTTTTCCGTCAGAAGATTTTTTTTCTTCGACTTCAATTTTTTTTATGACGGCAGTTCCGGCTTGTCCTCCGATAATTCCTGCTGAAAAACTTTCGCCTTCTTTTTTATGAAGGATTTTCAAAATGTGCTGGGCGCGCTCGTCTTGAATGTCAAGCGGATTTAAAATTTCTTCCGGGGAAAAAAGACAAATGTTCATTTTAAATGAATTTTCTAAGCTCCTGATGATGAATCATTTTTGTTTTTACAGCAATTATATAGCTTCCGAACATTGCAGTAAGTGAATCGATTCCGGCTGCATAGGCGCAAATAACGGGAACTGCATTTTTCAAAAGAAGATAGCCTGATTCAAATCCGCGTCCGTACAAAATGCACATTGAAGTGATTGCGGCAAACGGTCCGCCTAAAGGAATTTCTGCCAAGGCAAATGAAAGCAAGAACGAAACTCCTGCAATCCACAAAACGTCCAGCACTGGAATTCCGAGGCTAGAGTAAGAGCGCAAAATCAGAACAAAGCCCGCCGCCTGAACTAAAGCTGCTCCTCCGCGTCCAAAAATAGAAAAAAGCGGAAACGAAAATGCATTGATTCTTCTTTTTATTCCAAGGCTTTCTTTTCCGTGCCGAAGATTCAATGCAAGCGCAAGGTTTGTGTCTCCGCTGAAAAACGCGACTAAAAAAGGACAAATGGAAGCGTACAAAACTCTATACGGATGCATTTCGTGGCAGAGAAATCTTAATATTAGCGGATAGATAATAAAGGCTACTATGAGCAAATCCGCAGTGAGCATTATTATAAGTCCGTTGTAAACTCCGCTGCTTATTGCTGAAATAAAATCTATTGTCCAGCGACACATTACGGCAATCATTCCGACTGCGAAAATTTCAATGAAAAAACTCAAGACAATGTAAAATACTTTGCTGAGCGAATCAAAAAGTCCGACCGCTGCTTTTGAAGCGTTTTTATCACTGGCGGCTCCAGCTCCTGCAAGTCCTGCAAAAATAAAGCAAGGCAAAAGGTACGCTCCGTCCATTAAGGATTCAAATCCGGAGAAAGGAAAAAGTTTTGTTATCAAAGTCTGCCATGCGAATGAAGAAGCTTCTGAAGCTTTTTCAGTTGTGATTGGAATGCGCGGAAGTTTTATTGCAAGCGCGGAAACAAGTCCTAAAAGCATAAGCGCAAACGATGATGAAAATATTACGCCGAATGTCCAGGCAGATGCTTTTGTTAAAAGCTTTTCATCCCGAAGCTTAAAAAATGAAATTGAAACAGAAAAAAACAAAACTGGAAGCAGCGCGTATCTTCCGAAGCGGACTGCAATTTCCACAATAAAATCAAGAGCCGCTTGTCCTTGAACAGTTGAAGGTGAAAAAACAAGGGCGGAAATTAAACCGATTGCAATGCCAATTAAATATTTAAGCCAAATTCTCATAGCAACGGATTATAGCAAGGCTAAGGGAAAAATACAATTAAGCAAAATTTCCGTGGACTATTGAAGCAGCATCTGGTCGTTTTGAAGCGAATGTTTTTTTATGGCGCGGAACTTTTCGATTATTGAATCCATTGTAAGCTTTTGTTTTTCTTCTTTTCCTATGTCCATTATAATTTCGCCTGAATCCATCATCAAAAGCCGTGAGCCGTAGTCAAGCGCGTGCTGCATATTGTGAGTTACCATCATAACTGTAAGATTGTATTCCTTTGCAAATTTCCGTGTAAGTTCCATTACAATCGCAGCGTTTGAAGGATCAAGAGCCGCCGTGTGCTCGTCAAGCAAAAGAAGCGAAGGCTTTGACATTACAGCCATAAGAAGTGTTAAAGCCTGTCTTTGTCCGCCTGAAAAAAGCTCAACATTGTCGCTAAGCCGGTTTTCAAGTCCCATGTTCAGCTTGGAAAGCTCTTCCTTGAAAAAACTGCGTGTTTTATTGTTCAGGCTGATTTTAAGTCCTTTGAATCCTTTTTTTGATGCAATGACCATGTTGTCTTCAAGCGACATTTTTCCGGCTGTTCCTAAAAGCGGATTCTGGAAAATTCGTCCGATATACTTTGCGCGTTTATATTCTTTGTCTTTTGTTATGTCCTTTATTCCGTTTTCTGTTTCAAGAAAAATCGCGCCTTCAGTTGGAGAATATGTTCCGGAAATAACATTGTACAAAGTTGATTTTCCTGCTCCGTTGCTTCCGATTACAGTTATAAAGTCGCCTTTATTAATTGAAAGATTTATGTTTTTAAGCGCGGTGTTTTCGTCTGGAGTATTTTTGTTAAATGTAATTCCAATGTTTTTTAGCTCAATCATTTTGAAGCTCCGTTTTTGAACGATTTGAATTTTTCTTTTAAGTTTGTGCGGGAAATAATGAGGCAGATTATGATTAGAATTCCTGTTGCAAGCTTTAAGTCATTTGGCGTTATGTGGATTTTGTATCCATAGCTACGGGCAAGCATCATGAGCGCTCTGTAAATAAAAGAGCCTGCGATTACGCGGAATGTCTGCACTGAAATTTTATTTGAGCGGATTGCAAATTCTCCGAGCATTAAAGAAGCGAGTCCTGAAACTACAATTCCAGTTCCCATTCCAACGTCAGCAAAGCCATTGTACATTGCCGCAAAAGCTCCTGCCAATGCCGCAAGTCCGTTTCCGAAGCAAATTCCGATTCCTCTTAAAATGCTTGGATTTATTCCCTGCGAAACTATAAGCTGCGGATTCGCTCCGAGCGCGCCCATTGTAAGCCCAAGGTCAGTATGATAAAAAAGATCAAGCAGAGCCTTTAGTGCTAAAACAAAAATAATCAGAAAAACAACGATTCCCCATTGCGGATCAACTGAAGGAAAATATTCGTACATTGAATCAGAAATTTTTGAAAACAATGTTGGAATCTTTAGGAAAGAAACATTCGCCTTGTTTGACATAATTCTAAGATTCACGGAATAAAGCATTGTCATTGTAAGAATTCCTGCGAGCAAATCTGGAATCTTGAGTTTTGTGTAAATCGCGCTTGTTACAAGACCTGCAATGAGTCCTGCGCAAAATGAAATGAAAATCGCCGCCGCCGGATTTATGCCTTTTAAAAGACAAGATGCAAGAACACAAGCTCCCAAAGGAAAAGAGCCGTCAACTGTCATGTCGCAGAAATTCAGGATTCTGAATGTTGAAAAAACACCCAGAACCATTATTCCGTAAATCAGACCTTCAATTATTATTGATGAAATCATAAGTCGCTTTATTTTTCTGAAAGTTTTCTGTTTTGATATATGAAGTTTGCTGAATCAATATATTTTTTGTCTATTGAAATTCCGCAGTTTTTCGCTGAATCCAAATCAATCAGAAAATCTGAATCTGAAGGATCTGTCATAAATTTTACAGGAAGGCTTGCAGGCTTTGCCCCGTTAAGAATTTTTACAACCATTTCTCCTGTTGCGCGGCCTGCTTTGTAATAATTGAATCCGCTTGCCATAAAAATTCCGCCTTCTTTTGCCGCTGTAACGTCTCCCGAAAAAATCGGCTTTTTTGCTTTTCCAAAAACATTCACGAGGCTTGCAATTGCGCTGAAAACCGTGTTGTCCGTGGAAAGATAAATTCCATCCACTCTGTTTACAATTGCTTCTGCGGCTTGCTTTACTTCATCGGATTTTGTGATACTTTGAGTTACAAGTTTTATTCCTGCTTCTTTGCATCCTTTTTCTACGAGTGAAAGTGCGCTTGCTGAATTGTCTTCGTTGCTTGTGTAAATATATCCGAGAGTTTTTATTCCGGCGACTTCCTTAAAAAGCTTTATGTGCTGTTCTGTCGGAATCGCATCGCTCATTCCTGTTACATTGCGCTGTCCGTGCTCTACTGTTGAAACAAGCCCGGCTCCAACAGGATCTGTAACTGTTCCAAAGACAACTGGAGTATTTTTTATTGATGTGGCAAGCGCGACTGCTACTGGAGTTGCTATTCCAACTGCGACATTTACTTTTTCCGCTTTAAACTGATTTGCAATTTGTGCTGCTGTTCCAACATCTCCATTTGCATTTTGCAAGTCGTAATCCGCATCAATTCCAGCGTCCTTTATTGCGTCAACTACGCCGCGCTCAATGTCGTCCAATGCAACGTGCTGAACAATTTTTGCAATTCCTATTTTAACTTTTTTTGCTGGCTTGGCATAAACTGAAAATGCAGAAAAAAGAGCTGCGATAAAAATAAGTTTCTTCATATTTTTTCTCCTAATATAAGAATGAATTTTGCTTTTGTAAAATTTTCAATGCTTATATGTTACTGTTAAAAGAAACATTTGTAAAGAGTTTTTTGCAAAAAAAAACTGTCCATTAAAGATAAAACTTTGCTGGACAGCTTCTATTAAGATTGCCCGGTCATGCCGGACAATGACATAAAACTTTAAGCCTGATAATGACAATAAGTCATAATTTATTTTTTACTTAATGATTTGTACTTGTCGAATTCTGCAAGCATTTCGGCATCTTTGTTTTTGTCAAAAAGACTTACAACTACAGAAACCAAAAGACAGATTATAAAGCCAGGAAGAATTTCGTAAATGCTGAAAATTCCGCCGGACATATTATGCCACAGAACAACAGTGATTCCGCCTGCAATAAGTCCTGCAATTGCGCCTTTGTTTGTCATTCCGCGCCAGAACAACGCAAGCAGAACGAGCGGTCCGAATGTTGCGCCGAATCCAGCCCAGGCATAGCTTACAAGTCCGAATATTGAGCTTTCAGGATTTAACGAGAGGAAAAATGCAACTGCCGCAATTGCAAAAACCGTTATGCGTCCTACATTTAAAACTGATTTTTCATCCGCATCTTTTTTTACAATTCCCTTGAAGAAATCCCGGCTTACTGCGCTTGCTGCTGAAAGAAGCTGGCTGTCTGCCGTGCTCATTGATGCCGCAAGAATCGCGCAAAGGAAAATTCCCGCTATAAATGCCGGATACATTTTAAGCATTGTTTCGCTGAAAACTGTTTCGGCTGCTGCTCCAGAAAGAAGCTTTGGCAGAAGATATGCGGTTCCGAGTGTTCCGATTAAAAAAGTTCCGATGTACGAAATAACCATCCAGACTGTTCCGATTCTGCGTGCTTTAGTAAGCTCCTCTTCTGAGCGGATTCCCATAAAGCGCACAATGATGTGAGGCATTCCAAAATATCCAAGTCCCCAGGCAAGAGCTGAAACAATTGAGCTTGCGCTGTAGTTTTTGTTTGCCGTGAATTTTGCAAGCATTTCCGCGCCGAATTCTCCATTCATGGCTTTTTCGCTGAATTCCGCTGCCTTTGCAAACGCTTCCGCAGGTCCGCCGAGCGCAAAAATTGCAACCAAAGAAGAAACGACAAACGCCACAAAAATCAAAAGTCCCTGAATAAAATCTGTTGTGCAGACCGCAAAATATCCGCCCATAATTGTATATGAAAGAATAACAACAAGTCCGATTACAAGTCCTGCATGGTAAGGAAGATTGAATACAGAATTGAAAAGCTTGGCGCAGGCTACAAATCCCGAAGCTGTATAAATAGTAAAGAAAAGAACTATGAAAATAACGGAAATAAGTGAAAGAAGATGAGTCTTGTCTTTAAAGCGGTTTGTAAAAAATTCTGGAATTGTTATGGAATCTCCAAATGCTATTGTGCAGCGGCGAAGCGGTTTTGCAACAAAAAGCCAGTTCAAGTAAGTTCCTGCAATAAGTCCAATCGCTGTCCAGAAAGTTTCCTTGATTCCTCCAAGATAGCAAAGTCCAGGAAGTCCCATCAAAAGCCACGCTGAAGAGTCAGAAGCTTCCGCGCTTAATGCTGTAACCCAAGGTCCGAGTTTTCTTCCGCCTAGAAAAAAATCAGAAGAATTGTTGTTTTTCTTTGCATTCCTAAGTCCGATGTAAACCATAAAGCCAAGGTACAATGCAAAGGCTATGATTTTTGCAATCATTTGTGATGTCATAAGTGCTCCAATGTTAAATATATGCAATTTTAGTGCATAAATATGATGTTTTCAACAGGAAGATTTGCCGGAGTTGCCACGGTTTTATGCTGAAATATTGTTAAAAACGACTTCTTAACTGTCATTCCCGTGCTTGACACGGGAATCTTTTACATTATATTAGATTATCCGGTCGAGCTGGATAATGACGTTAAATTATAAAACTTGATATTTGGGCTAATTTGTTTGTTGAAAAATGCGACAAATTCTAAGAACGTTTCCACAAAAATATAATGAAATCTTCTAAAAAATAAAACAAAATTCATTCAAATAAAACTTTTGAAAAAAAAATTGACAATATTTTTATAATGTGTATACTGAAACTATGGAAACGTTTCCACGTTCCATGCTATGTATTTTATTGTTTTGGATTTTTTTTTAGGAGGAAAAATGAAAAAATTTGTTAAAGTTGCAGCTGCCGTTGCTATGGCGGCATCTTCTGCTTTTATGCTTGCTTCATGCGGCGGAAAAAAACAGCTCACAGTTCGCTATTTGAACTTCAAGCCGGAAGTTGCAGGTGTTTATCAGGAACTTGCAGATGAGTATGAGAAAGAAACTGGCGTAAAAGTTGTTGTTGAAACAGCGGCAAACAATTCCTATGAACAGACTCTTATGTCAAAAATGTCAACAAAAGAAGCTCCAACTCTTTTCCAGATTAACGGACCACGCGGATATGCAAACTGGAAATCATATTGCGCAGATCTTTCAAACACAGAAATCTACAAGCATCTTTCTGACAAGTCTTTGGCTGTAACTTCTGGAAAAGGAGTTTACGGTGTTCCTTATGTTGTAGAAGGCTACGGAATCATTTACAACAAGGCTCTCACAGACAAATATTTTGCTCTTTCAAACAAGGCAGTTCCATATTCAAGCATGGAAGAAGTAAACAACTTTGCAAAGCTCAAGGCTGTTGCTGATGATATGCAGAAGAACGCAAAAGTTCTTGGAATCGATGGTGTTTTCGCTTCTACATCATTGAAAGCCGGCGAAGACTGGAGATGGCAGACTCACCTTGCAAACCTTCCAGTTTACTATGAATTCAAGAACAACAAAATTGACCTTGCTTCTGACGCAACAAAGAAAATCAAGTTCCAGTACGGAAAAGAATTCCAGAACATTCTTGACCTTTATTTGAACGATTCAACTGTTGACCGCAAGGCTGTTGGAACAAAAACAGTTACAGATTCTATGTCTGAATTTGCTCTTGAAAAATGTGTAATGGTTCAGAACGGAAACTGGGCTTGGGGACAGGTTGCTGGTGTTTCGGGAAACAAAGTTCTTCCAGAAAATGTAAAATATCTTCCAATCTACACAGGAGTTGAAGGCGAAGAATCACAGGGCTTGTGCATTGGAACAGAAAACTTCTATTGTATCAACGCAAAAGCTTCAGCAGAAGAGCAGAAAGCTACAGCAGACTTCGTATACTGGCTCTATTCAAGCGACTTTGGAAAGAACTATGTAACAAACAAGCTTGGATTCATTGCTCCGTTTGACACATTCTCTGACAGCGAACGTCCAACAGATCCTCTTGCAGTTGAAATCAGCAACTGGATGAGCAAGCCTGGAATTACTTCTGTTGCATGGAACTTCACATTGTTCCCTTCACAGACATTCAAAGACAACTTCGGAGCTTCTTTGCTTAGATATGCACAGGGTTCAAAGAGCTGGGACGATGTTGCAGCTGATGTTGTTTCTACATGGGAAAAAGAATCTAATATGTAGAATTTTCGCGGAGTCTGAAAAAGATTCCGCGTGTCTTTCACAGTCCTTCATTAGTTAAAAATATATCTGTTCCTGCGGTGGGGCTTATCATGCAATTGGTTTTGCCGCAGGAATGCCTTTCAATTCTTCAGAGGTGAAAAATGAAAAAACCATTGGCGGGGTATTTCCCTATATTTCTTTTGCCTACTTTGCTGGCATTTGCAATGTTTTTCGTGATTCCTTTTTTAATGGGAATCGGACTTTCTTTCACGGACTTTCCTACTGTTACAGATGCTACTTGGGTTGGCTTTGCGAACTATATCAAGGCTTTTACCGCGGACAATGAATTTATTCACGCTCTGGGTTTTACTTCATTATTCACTGTTGTTTCAATTGTAACTGTAAATGTTTTTGCATTCAGCCTTGCGGTTCTTCTTACAAGGGAACTTAAAGGAGTTTCGATTTTCCGCTCGATTTTCTTTATGCCGAACTTAATTGGCGGAATCGTTTTGGGATATATTTGGAATCTTCTTATAAACGGCGTTCTTTCGCACTTTGGAATGGACATAACTTTTAAGACGCAGTTTGGTTTTTGGGGACTTGTAATCCTTACAAACTGGCAGCTCATCGGATATATGATGGTAATTTACATTGCCGGACTTCAGAATATTCCGAATGATCTGATTGAGGCGGCTCAGATTGACGGAGCTTCTTCAATGACTGTCCTTTTCAAGATAAAAATTCCAATGGTAATGCCTTCAATTACAATTTGTACTTTCCTTACGCTTACAAACACATTCAAGATGTTTGACCAGAACTTGGCATTGACAGCCGGCGCTCCAGAAAAAACAACTGAGATGCTTGCTTTGAACATATATAACGCTTTCTACGGACGCAATATGCACTGGCACGGAGTTGGACAGGCTAAGGCTGTTGTTTTCTTCATTATAGTTGCGGCTATTGCATTTATTCAGCTTAAGCTTACAAACCAGAAGGAGGTTGAACAATGACACTTTCAAAGCAGAAGACCTGCAGCAACACAATAGCTTTTGTTTTTCTTTGCTTGCTTTCGGCTATATTTTTAATTCCGATTTTGCTTGTTTTGCTCAATTCCTTTAAGTCTCGCCTTTATATTTCAAGTTCGCCGTTTGCAATGCCGAACTCAGAGACTTTCGTTGGTTTTGAAAATTACCTGAACGGACTTTCGTCTTCGGGATTCTTTATTTCGTTTATCCGCTCTGTGTGGGTTTCAATTGCTTCGGTTCTTGTGATTATTGTCTGCACATCAATGGCTTCCTGGTTCATTGTCCGTGTAAAAAACAAATTTACAAAGGCAATTTATTTCCTGTTTGCATTCAGCATGATTGTTCCGTTCCAGATGGTTATGTACACAATGACTTTCATTGTAAACAGAATCAGCTTTGACAATGTTTTTGGAATTGTCTTTGTTTACCTTGGATTCGGAGCCGGACTTTCTGTGTTTATGTTTACGGGATTTGTAAAGGCTGTTCCGCTTGAAATTGAAGAAGCTGCTGAAATTGACGGCTGCAATCCGCTTCAGACTTTCTTCCTTGTTGTTTTCCCGATTCTAAAGCCTACTATTATTACGGTTTCAATCTTGAATTCGATGTGGGTTTGGAACGACTATTTGCTTCCTTATCTTATTTTGGGAACTGACCACAAAACTGTTCCTGTTGCAATTCAGATTGCAATGCAGGGAGCTTACGGCGCAACTGATTACGGCGGATTCATGGCGATGCTTGTTCTTGCGATTATTCCGATTGTAATTTTCTACATTGCTTCGCAGAAATACATTATAAAAGGCGTAATTTCCGGGGCGGTAAAAGGCTAAGGACACATTCAGGCTTGAGGGCGGATTTCCGCTCTTTTGCCGTATTGCTTTTAAGGTAAAAACAGCTTATTTAAAAATGCAGGAAGGTTTTATATGACAATCAAGGATATTGCTAGAGAGTGTGGCTGCGCCGTTGGAACTGTTTCGCGTGTTTTAAATAATCAGGCTTACGTAAGCGATGAAATGCGCAAGAAAGTTCTGGAAGTTGTAGCCAAGCATGACTTTGTTCTTAATAAAAACGCAAAGGAACTTAAATCCCGCGGAAGCAAGACAATTGTGATTATTGTAAAAGGAACAAACAATATGCTTTTTTACAATATTCTTGAGCTTATGCAAAAGCGGATTGAAAAACTTCCATACAATGCAAGCGTTGTTATTCTTGATGAATATGACAACGAGATTGTCGGTGAATACAGCAATGAAGCCCAGTGCGCCTTGAATATCTACTACGAAAAAAAACCGCTCGGCTTTGTCTTTTTGGGCGGAAATCCAGAACGATTCAGCGAGGACTTTAAAAAAATAAAAGTGCCTTGCATTCTTATTACTACCAAGCCAAAAAAAGAAGGCTTTGAAAATCTTTCAAGTGTAAGCACTGATGAATTTCAGGCTTCGCTTTATGTTGCCCGCTATTTTGTAAAGCACGGACACACAAAAATCGGGGTGATTGGCGGCGACTTTGAAAGTTCTGAAACTTCTAAAAACCGCTACGACGGATTTATTGAAGGCCTTGAGCTTGCAGGACTTGATTTTGATTTTGAAAAATCTTACGTTACAACCCGCTACAGTTTTGAAGGCGGAGCTTCCGCGGCGGAAGAGCTTATAAAAAAATTTCCTGACTTGACTGCAATTTTCTGTATGTCTGATGTTATGGCGATTGGAGCGTGCCGTAAACTTAAGCAGATGGGCTATTCAATTCCAGAAGATATTTCTATAATCGGATTCGACGGACTTTCCATTGCGGATTTTTATTGTCCTAGAATTACAACTGTAAAGCAGTCAAATGAGGATCTGGCTATACAAGGACTTAAAACTTTTATAGACTGCGTTGAAAAAAAAGCTCCGGCAGTTCATAAGATTATTCCGTTTGAATTTGTCGAAGGCGAAACTGTGAAATCAATTGTAAATAAATAAATTTAATATTTACGAGGAAATATATGTTGAACAAACGTGCTTGCGGTGTGCTGATGCACATTTCATCTTTACCTGGAAAAACAGGAATTGGAACAATGGGCAAAAACGCCTATGAGTTTGTTGATTATCTGAAAAGCGCAGACCAAAAGTACTGGCAGATTCTTCCGGTTTGCCCTACAAGCTATGGAGATTCGCCTTACCAGAGCTTTTCTACTTTTGCCGGAAATCCTTATTTTATTGATTTTGACTTTTTGGCGGAGCAGGGATTTTTGCAGAAATCCGACTACGAAAATGTAAACTGGGGCGGCAACGAGCGTTATGTGGACTACGGAACACTTTATATTGAACGCCATAAAGTTTTTTCAATAATCCAGAAAAATTTCAACAAAAACATTCCATCTGACTTTGATTCTTTCTGTGCTGAAAATGCGTTTTGGCTTGAAGACTATTCGCTTTTTATGGCGATAAAAGATGCGCACGGTGGAATCGCGTTTGACTTTTGGGAAGAAGACATTCGCTGCAGAAAGCCAGATGCCCTTGATGCTTGGAAAAAGAAATCTGCGGAACGTATGCAGTACTACAAAATGCTTCAGTATTTCTTCTTTAAGCAGTGGTACGCCCTTAAAAAATATGCGAATGAAAAAGGAATTCAAATTATAGGCGATATTCCGATTTATGTTGCGGCAGACAGTTCAGATGTTTGGTCAAATCCAAGCCAGTTTATGCTTGACGAAAATTACAAGCCAATTGAAGTTGCCGGCTGCCCTCCAGATGGTTTTTCTGCGGACGGTCAGCTTTGGGGAAATCCTGTATACAACTGGGAATACATGAAGCAGACTGATTACGCCTGGTGGAAAAAACGCCTTGAAAAAAGCATGGCGATTTACGATGTTATAAGAATTGACCATTTCCGCGGATTTGATTCTTTCTATTGTATTCCTTATGGCTCTACAAATGCGAAAGTTGGCGTTTGGCGTCAGGGACCGGGAATGGATTTGTTCAATTCTCTTAAAAAGCAGTTTGGCGAAATGCCTGTTATTGCGGAAGACCTTGGATTTCTTACAGACAGCGTAAAGCAGCTTTTAAAGGATTCAGGATTCCCTGGAATGAAAGTTCTTCAGTTTGCATTTGATTCACGTGAGACAAGCGACTACATTCCTTACCGCTACACACAGAATTGCGTTGTTTACACAGGAACTCATGACAACGACACAATTCTTGGCTGGACAGAAACTGCCGCGAAAAAAGACGTAGAAAATGCAAAAGAATATCTTCGTGTAAAAGAAAACCGCGATGTTGTAAAAGAAATGATGATTGCCGCAATGTCAAGCGTTGCAAATACTTGCATTCTTACTATGCAGGATTTGATTGGACTTGGCAAAGAAGCCCGCATGAATATTCCGTCAACAGTCGGAAACAACTGGAAATGGCGCGCAACAAAAGAGCAGTTTTCAGAAGATTCCAAGAATTTCCTTGCGCACTTTACGCATCTTTACGGAAGAGCTTAATTTTTAAAGCGCAACTGAATATTCCCCGTGCAGAATTTAAATTTTTGTTTTGCGCGGGGATTTTTTTTGCAAAGTTGAGTTTTACAACAGATTGCCGTGTCAAGCACGGCAATGACAACCTTGTTAACATTGGAATGACAGTTAGGCAGCTATTTAGAAATTTGTTTTAATATCAAGATTTTATCAAGCATTTATATAAATTTTGTTAAATTTATATTTCAGACCTTTCTAATTTGCAAAAAGCGGATTATAATCTATTCCGAGTGTCAAATCAGCTTATATTTCATAGGAGCTTTTATGAAAAAACTGATTTTTTCTCTTTTGGTGGCATCGGCTTTGCTTGTTTCGTTTGCTTTTGGAAAATCCGCAAAAAACGAAGAGCCGGAAGAATCTGAGCCAACTTCAAATCTTATAAAAAACGGAGATTTCAGCAAAGGAAAAAAATTCTGGGATATGTTCCTTTCAAATGGAAGCGCGGATCAGCTTGTAACTGAAAACGGCGAAATGGAAATCCGCATAAAAAATCCCGGACCTTATGAATATGCAATTCAGCCGTATTTTGACGGATTTTCTTTGTACAAGGGCGGCGTTTACAAATATTCTTTTGACGTTCATTCTTCTATAGAAAGAACTTTTGAATGGCGGCTTCAGGTGAACGGAAGAGATTACCACGCTTATGTTGGCGGCTGGGATTCTGTGGGAAAAGAAACCAAGCACATTGAATCTACATTTACAATGCGTGAGCCTACAGATTTTTCTCCGCGGCTTGTTTTGAATGTTGGAATGGGAAAAGGTTGCCCGAAAGACATGAAGGGACATTCAATTTTCTTTGATAACTTTGATCTTGAGCTTGTTGACGCTTCTGGAATTACTGAAATTGTTACTTCAACAACGACTTCAAATGTCAATTTGAACCAGCTGGGGTATTTGCCTTCCGCAAAGAAAACTGCTGTTGTCCGTTCAAAGAAAAGAGCGAAAATTTCTGGAACTTTTGATGTTATAGACACAAAAACTGAAGCTGTTGTTTTTTCCGGTAAGCTGAAAAATGCAAAATTTAATGAAGCTTCTGGCGAGCAGACTGCAATTGCGGATTTTTCAAAACTTTCCGCGGAAGGAACTTACAAAATCAAGGCTGGAAAATACGGCGAGTCATTCGAGTTTAAAATTGCAAACAATATTTACGATGGAATTTTAAAAAGCGCAATAAGATTTTTTTATCTGCAAAGATGCGGAACAAAAGTTCAGGATGCGGATTTTGGTCACCCGGAATGCCACACAACGCGCGCAGTTGTTTACGGCAATGTTGAAACTTCTTACGATGTGAACGGCGGCTGGCACGATGCCGGCGACTACGGACGCTATGTTGTTCCTGCCGCAAAGGCTGCCTGCGACCTGATGCTTGCCTATGAGCACAACAAAAATGCGTTTGCTTCTGAAAATATTCTTGATGAAATAAAATACGAGCTTGACTGGATGCTTAAAATGCAAATTCCAGAAACCGGGGCTGTGTTCCATAAAGTTTCTTGCAGAGAATTTCCTGGAGAAGTTATGCCGCAGGACGAAAAAGACAGACTCGTTTTGTGTCCTGTTTCAACTGCCGCTACTGCTGATTTTGCCGCTGCAATGGCAATGGCTTCAAGAATTTTCAAAGAATATGAGGAAAGCGCAAAATATTCCGATGCCGCAAAAAAGGCATGGGGCTATCTTGAAAAAACTCCTTTTGACGGAAAAGGTTTTACAAATCCGATTTTGTTTACAACCGGAGCTTACAATGATTCGCAGGATGCTGATGAAAGATTTTGGGCGCTTGCAGAGCTTTATAAAACTTTTGGGGACGAAAAATATCTTGAGCTTTTAAAAGTTTATGATCCGTTTGAAATCGGACAGGATCTTGGTTGGCAGCAGGTTGGGCTTTACGGACTTTTTGAATATCTTTCAAGTGATGCTCCAAAAGATTCATTTTATCAAAAAGTACAAAAGGCGTTTCTTTCAAAGACTAATGAAAAACTCAAGAATGTTGCCGCGGATTCTTACGATGTTTCACTTTCAATGTATGAATATGTCTGGGGAAGTAATATGGGAGTCGCAAACAACGGAATGCTTTTCTTGCTGGCGGACAGAATTTCTCCAAACAAAAAATACAAAGAAGCTGCAAAATGCCAGATTGACTATTTGCTTGGAAAAAATACAACTTCGTACTGTTTTGTAACTGGATTTGGAACACTTTCTCCGATTCTTCCGCACCACAGACCTTCGCAAGTTGCCAAAAAGCCTATGCCGGGAATGCTTGTAGGCGGCCCTGACTCAAAGCTTGAAGATCCTTTTGCGCGTGCAAATCTTTCTGACGCTCCTTATGCTGCCTGCTACATAGACAGTGTTCAAAGTTATTCATGCAACGAAGTTACAATTTACTGGAATTCGCCGCTTGTTTATTTGATTTCAGGCTGCATGGAATAAAAGAGCTTAAAAAACTGTCGTGTAAAAAGTACGGCAGTTTATCATGGAAAAGATGCTGCTATGAAAAAGTTCTTAAAGAAAATTTATATAGTTCTTCTCGCAGTTTCGTTTGTGGCTGTAACAGTCGGATTTTTTATATTCGCCACAACAAAGGAATTTATTACCGAAAATGATATTTCTCCAGATGTTCAGTTTTCAATAGGAAAACGTCAGCTAAAAGGCGATGTCTGGACAACTTATGTTCCTTACATTGCTTCTATTCATCCGGGAAAAGGAAATCTTACAGGCAGAATTTACACTGGAGTTGTAAAAAATCTTAACAAGCGCGCAATAAAAGACTGGAGCGTGGAAATAAACATAACGCAGCCTTGCTATCTGAACAATGCCTGGAACGGATTTGTTGAAATTTACAAAAGCCGGGCTGAAAAAAATCCGTCTCAGCCTTTAATAGACTTAAAAAAAGCGAAGGAATCTGACTTTTCAATTAGGACAATAAAAAATCTGAACAACATTCTTATTCCGCTTGATCCTGGAAGCAGAATTGTTTTTTATCCAAGCATAGAAAAATATATTCCGGGCAGAGTGCAGGATGTGAACAGCATTTCCATGGGCTTTGTTTTCTACACAGAAGATACAGACAGCTTAATGAAATTCAAATCTTGGAAAGTAAATTACAAGTTTGAAAATGATTTATTTTACCGTCCGTTTTTCTATGCCTTTTTGCTTTTTTACATAATGTGGCTTTGTCTTGTGATTTCAAGAATCAGGCTTCATTCGATAAGGCTTGCAAAAGAAAGGGAGCGCGAGCACGACAGGCTTACTCTTGAGCAGGTAATAAAAGCGTTTACAAAATTTATCGATGCCAAGGACATTTACACAGGCGGACACTCTGAACGCGTTGCAAAATACTCGTATATGCTTGCAAAGGAAATGGGCAAGTCCAGCGATGAATGTCTTAATGCCTATTATTGCGGACTTTTCCATGACTGCGGAAAAATCGCTATTCCTGACGAAATTATAAGAAAGCCTGAAAAGCTTACTGATGATGAATACAAGCTTATGCAAAGCCACACAACAACAGGCTACAATCTTCTAAAGGAACTTACATTGATTCCAGACGCTTGCCTTGCCGCCCTTTATCACCACGAGCGCATTGATGGCACAGGATACCCTAAAGGCCTTAAAGGAAATGAAATTCCTGAAATTGTGCGCATTATTTCTGTTGCTGATGTTTTTGACTGCATGAGCCAAGACCGCTGCTATATAAAGGCTTTTCCGCTGGAAAAAATTATAGAGGACTTTAAGATGAACAGCGGCAAGCAGTTTGACCCTGATGTTGTAAAAGCGTTCCTGAGCCTTGCAGAAAAAGGCGCGTTCAAGGTTTAAATTTGTCCGGCTTGCTGCTTAAAAAGGTTGTTGTAAAAAAAATTGTGAAACATTAAAATATTTTCTTGTAAATTTTTCGCAAATAAAATCAACGCGGATTCATGCCGCGGCAAAAAGGAATATCTTATGAAAAATTCTAAGAGAACTGTAACTTGCGGCGAGCTTACAAAGGCTGACGTCGGCAAGAAAGTTGTATTGAACGGCTGGGTTAGCCGCACACGCGACTTGGGCGGACTTGTTTTTATCCGCTTGCGCGACCGCTATGGAATCACACAGGTGATGGTCGGCGACAATGCTTCGGACGAAGTTAAGAAAACCGCCGCTTCCTTAAAGTCAGAATATTGTATCGCTGTTGAGGGCGTTGTTGCAGCCCGCGCGGAAAAAGACGTGAACAAGGAAATGGCGACTGGCGAAATCGAAGTTGAAGCAATCGACATCGAGATTTTCACAACTTCGCAGGAGCTTCCATTTTCTATTGAGGAAGTTCGCCAGAAAGACGGAACAGTTGTTCTTCCAAACGAGGATTTGCGTCTAAAATACCGCTATCTTGATTTGCGCCGCGAGCCTATGCAGCACAACATCATCTTGCGTTCGGCGGTAACTTTTGCAACACGCGAATTTTTGACTTCAAAAGGATTTTTGGAAATTGAAACTCCTACATTCATAAAGTCCACTCCGGAAGGCGCGCGCGACTATTTGGTTCCGAGCCGTGTTCACCCGGGAAAATTCTATTCTTTACCGCAGTCGCCTCAGCTTTACAAGCAGCTTCTTATGGTCTCTGGATTCGACAAGTATTTCCAGATTGCACGCTGCTACCGCGATGAGGATGCTCGTGGAGACCGCCAGCCGGAATTCACCCAGATTGATATGGAAATGAGCTTTACAAACCGTGAGGAAGTTCTTGATACAACAGAAGAGCTTATGCGCCACATCTTCAAAAAGACGCTGAACTACGAGCTTCCGGTTCATTTTGACAGAATCAGCTGGGACGACGCATTTGACCTTTACGGAAGCGACAAGCCGGATCTGCGTTTTGACATGAAGATGCAGGACGCGGCGTTTATGGCGGATTTGAGCGACTTTAACGCATTCAAGGCTGGAGCCGCAAACGCAGACAAGAACATTGAGCGACACAAGAGAAGCGGACTTAAAGCCCTTGTTGTGAAGAACGCTGCGGACAAATATTCAAGAAAGCACATCGAAGCTCTTGAAGCAGTCGCAAAAATCAACCACGCGAAAGGCCTTGCATGGTTGAAAATTGACGCGGAAGGAAAATTTGAAGGCGGAATCTCAAAGTTCTTTGCCGGAAAAGAAGCTGAAATTTGCTCAAAGCTCGGTGCAGAAAAGAACGACCTTCTTCTGTTCGTAAGCGATGAAAAATGGCAGACAGCGTGCGTTGCGCTCGGTGCTGTCCGAAAGCAGCTCGGAAAAGACTTGAATCTTTATAATCCGAAAGATGAATTCCACTTCGCATGGATTATCGACTTCCCATACTTTGCATGGAACGAGGAAGAAAACAAGTGGGAAACAGAACACCACATGTTCACTCTTCCGCAGAAAAAATACTGGGATACTTTGGAAAGCGACCCGGGAGCAGTAAAAGGCGACCTTTACGACCTTGTCTTGAACGGATACGAGCTTGCTTCTGGCTCAATGCGTATCAACGACCCGGCTCTGCAGGAGCGCATTTTTGAAATCGTGGGCTACAGCCGCGAGCGCGCAGAAAAAGCATTCGGCTTTTTGGTACAGGCATTCAAGTTCGGCGCGCCGCCGCACGGAGGAATCGCTCCGGGACTCGACCGCCTTATCATGCTGATGTGCCATGAGGAAAGCATACACGAAGTAATCGCTTTCCCGAAGAACAACTTGGCAGCCAGCCCTATGGACGAATGTCCGAGCGCGGTTGACGAGCAGCAGCTGAAAGACTTGCATATCAACTGTTACGATGTCGAAAAATAAAAAAATTAACTAAAAACTACAAGGCGGCTTTCGGGTCGCCTGTTTTATTTGATTCTAAATAATCATTGAAAGCTTTTTTTATAATGTTCCAAAAATCTTTCATTTCTAAAAATAAATGCGAGCATTTTTCCCATTTTACTGTATAACCATAAGTATGACGATAAAAATGACGGAATCCCATATATTCTGTAAGTCGTAACCTTAGTTTTTGCTGTAGAAAATTAGGTTGGGCAAACATAAAATCAATTAATGCTCTATGCCATTGCGGAGATGTTTTGAAATCAAAATTCAATGATTTTGCAATAAGAACAAAAATATTTTCGATTCCATTATAAAAAGATTGAAGAATGCCGCCGATTGCAGTTATTTCAATAAAATCAGGTTCTTTATTTTTGCATAACGAAATTAGCACATCTGATTTATCTACAAGAATATCAATTTCTGAAATTTCGTAATTTATTTTAAGTATTACAGATTTATCCAATTCTTTTTAATTCTCCTAGATTTTGAAGAAGTGCAAAAAATTGCGGCTTTTCATCAAAGTCAATTAAATCAACATTTTTTCCAGTAGCATCTTCAAGTTTTGAATGGAGTGCAAAAAATTTATGTGGAGGCAAACCTTTTATTCCAATATCTATGTCAGAATTTTCATTTGCTTCACCTGTAATATGAGAGCCAAAAAGATAGCTTTCGCTGCAACCTTCATTAATAAGTAAAGTTGATATTTCGGATGTCATTTTTTCTGAAAGCAAAACAAGCCTCCTGCAATTAAAAATATAAGTGAGTTTATGTAAAAAAGCAATGATTTTAAGAAGAGTTTTTCATTCCTTCTAATTTTTACCTTTCAAATTTTGCATTTTACGTTCATGTTTTTGCAAGTTGCTTAAAATCATCTTTTCTATTTTTTTGCTAGCCTGTAAAGTTTTGCTTAAAAGTGGAGGCAATAATGATTTTAGAAGCTGTGCTTTTGGGGCTTTCAACAGGAACTTACTGCGCAATGTACTGCGGTCCTGTGCTGATTCCTTTTTTATGCGGAACAGAAAGAATTTCTTGTAGGCGGAATGCTGGATTGCTTTGGCTATTTTTGGCTTCAAGGCTTGCAATGTATTTTTTCCTTGGATTTATTTTTAGCATGATGGGAATTCTTGCAAGTGAATTTTTTGATCCGTATTTTGCAAGACGGCTTTCTGTGTATGCCTACATTTTCTGTGGAACTGCGCTTCTTTTAAATTCATTTGGCGCAAAGTTTCCGTGGAAAAAAAATGGGTGCAAATGCGTTTCTTTAAAAATAGCCGGCAATGATTTTTTGACTGCGGTTTTTGCGGGGCTTGCAGTGGGACTTCATATTTGCGCTCCTTTGTGGGCTGCCATTGCGAGGTCTGTATTTTTTGCAAACAGGCTGAAGGGAATTTTTTATCTTGTTTTCTTTTACATTGGAACGCTTCCGTTTTTTCTTCCGCTCCTTGGAATTCCGCTTGTTCAAAAAATATTTCCTGTGATGAAAAGAATTTCACGGATTGCGCAGTTTTTAATCGGTTTTTATTTCCTTATTTTTGAAGGCTTAATAAAGCTGTTTTTTTAATTTTTTTAATAGAGGAAAAAATGATTGTTTCAGTTGTTCTTTGTGGCTTGATGTCGATTGTCATTTTATTTTTTGTCGTGGCAAATAACGGATTTTCGGCTGTGTCTATTTTTTATGGTTTGTTCCTTATGTTTATTTACGGCGGAATGACTTTTTCAGAAAACAAAAAGAAAGGAAGCGGAACCATATACCGCAGAATTTTTTTGACAACTTATGCTGTGTTTTTTTGCATTGGATTTATTGCAAATCTTTTTGCAGAAAGGGGAAGCATGGCAATTACCAACGAGGCTCTTGCAACTTGCGAGCTTCCGTTTTGTCATATTGTAATTCCTCAGGGACTTTTGTCTTATCTTGCAACGCAGACTGTAATTTTTCCTGCAAGAGTTTCTGGGCATTTTGCTTCAATTGCAAGTATGCTTGCAATCTGGCTTGTGTTTACTCTTGTTCTTGGCCGCGGCTGGTGTGCCTGGGTTTGTTTTTACGGCGGCTGGGATGAAGGTTTTTCGCACATTGCAAAAAAAAGGCGGCTTAATCTTTTGGCGCATAACAAGGAAATCCGCGACTTTCAGTTTGGATTTTTGTTCTTTTTGGTTCTTGCCTGTTTTGGAACTATGTCGGCTCTTTATTGCGACTGGTTCTGCCCGTATAAAATTGTGACGGAATTTTTTCCTATGACGACAATTCCTGGACTTATTGCGGGAATTATTTTTATAGGGCTTTTCTTGGGGCTTGTGGTTGTGCTTCCGATTTTGACTAAGCGCAGAACACAGTGCAGTATGCTTTGTCCGTTTGGCGCATTTGCTTCTTTGACCGACAAACTAAGTCCGTTCAAAATGCGCATTGACACTGAAAAATGCAAAGGCTGCATGAAATGTGCGCAGGCTTGTCTGTTTGGAGCGATTGATGTTGCAACAATTCAGCAGAAAAAAGGCTCGCCGGAAATTACTTGTGCAAAATGCGGAGAGTGCATTGCGGTTTGTCCTGAAAAGGCGATTTCTTATCAGTTTAGATTTAACAAAGGATGCTGCGCACCTGAACCAAAATCCAGACTTGCAAAAGGAATTCAAAAATTCTTTGCGCCAGAAAATTTGTTCAGGTTTGCAGCTTTTACATTCGGAGCAATTATGTCTTCGGCTTTTGCAATTGATTCAATCAAAGTGATTTTGAATTTCTTTGTGCATTAAACATCAACTTATTAAGGAGATTTAAATGAAAAAAATTATTTATTACTTTATGGTTTTTCTGTGCGGCTTTACTTGTCTTGCCGGTGTTTCGCTGTTTTTTATAAATGAAGATTCTGTGCAAAATTTTATGGTGAAATCGCTGAAGCTAAAAAATTCTCCTTGGCTTAACGGCGGAAAAATTGCTTCGGATTTCTTTGACGAATCTTGTGATGACAACGGAAGCGGAAAATTAAATTATCCAGATTATGAGCAGTTTGAAAAAGGTTCTCTGGACTTGATTCGCTACACCGTGCATAAACCTGTTTACGAAGCAGTCTGGCAGCAGAACCCGGAATACTGGCAGCTTGACCTTGAGTTTAAATGCGGAATTCCTGATGTGCGAAACATTATGGTTTACATTGGCGCGGAAAATATAAACGGCGGTTCAACAGAGCCTTTGTTTGCGGATTCGGAAAATGTAAAGTTTGATATTTTTCATCCGTGGAATTTTGCAGTTTGGGTAAACAAGAAAAATGGAACTGTTTATAATTCAAGCCGGACTTTAATTTGCGAAACCGAAAATTATTTTAAAAATAACGGAAAAGAAATTTTTGTGAGAATTCCGCTTGCAAAAAAAGAACTTCAGAAATTCTACACTTCAAAAGTTACGTGGCACTATGTTGTTGCTGGAGGATTTTCTGAATGGGACAAAGGTGGATTTTTGCCTTCAGATTCAGATGAAAAAATTTACGATTTGCTCGACGGATATTCTGCGCAAGTTTCTCAGAGCCAGCAGCTTTCTTCGCGCACTCTTTTTCCAGTTGAAGTAAAAATGAAAAATGAATCTTCGTTGCAGAATTCAGATTTTGAAAATGCAGTCAAAGAACGTTACAATGAATTTCAAAAGCAAAAAATAATTCCGCTTGATGAAACAAAAGATACGCCTGTTTTATTTTCAGAAAAACTTGAATATGCAGTTTGCGTTTTTGAGCAGGGAGAATATAAAAAGGCCGAAAAACTTTTTTCAGAGCTTGTAGCCGAGCAGGAAAATTCTGCGCTTGCAAATGCGTATTATGGTTCGTGCCTTGCAATCCGTGGAGGAAATTCAAATGTGTTTGCGGCAATGAAACTTGTAAAGCAGTCGTTTGTGTATTTGGACAAAGCTGTTTCTCTTTGCGCCGGAACTGCTGATGAAATGGAAGTTCTTTTGAACCGCGCCAATGTTGCTTCTTCAGTTCCAGAAAGCGTGTTTAAAAAATCCGCAGTAGCTGGAGCAGACTTTGAGCGCATTGCAGAGCTTTATAAATCTTGTGCAGAATTTGACGAAGTTTCCGATGAAAAGAAAACAACGCTTGCATATTATTACGTTTGCGCAGCGGAAAATTTCAGGAAAGCAGGACGCGAAACAGATGCCAAGCGAAATGCCTGGTACGCAGAAAAAATTTTTCAAAAGCAGTAGAATATAGAAAATGAAAATTACAATTTTAGACAAGGATTCAGGAAGCGAAGACGAAATAATTGTAAAGTGCTCAAACCTTAGTCCCGATATAATCCGGCTTTTGAATTCTTTTAAAAGCGGAAAAGACAAACTTGCGGTTTTTAAAGATTCGCAGATTGTCGTCATTGAGCCAAAGGAAATTTTTTATTTTGAATCCGTGGACAACAATGTTTTTGCATACACAAAAGAAAATGTCTACGAGTCAAAGAGCAAGCTTTATCAGCTGGAGGAAGAGCTTCTTTCCAAGGATTTTATCAGAGTGAACAAAGCTGTGGTTTTGAACATAAATAAAATCGCCAAACTTGTTCCTGCGTTCGGCGGAAGATTTGAAGCTGTCTTAAAAAACGGCTACAAAGTTATAATTTCAAGAATGTATGTTCCATTGCTAAAAGAAAAGCTTGGAATGTAAACGGAGGCTAAAAATGAATTCAGTTGCAAGAATCGTAAGCATGTTTTGTGTTATTTCAACAGGAATTTTTCTCTGTTCTGGAATTTACTGCTATGTTTGCTGGGGCGCGGATATTGAGCTGCATTTGTCCTACATTTTTGGAGTTTTTCTGATTGCTTTTATTTCTTCTATTTTATACATTCCGTTTTTGAAAGAAGATGAATTTTCGAAAGGAAAACTTATTGCTCTGCGGATTTTATATTTTTTGATTATAAATTTTTTAGTTCTGGCTGTCGGCTATAAACTTGATTGGTTCAGATTTGGAAACATTAAAATGCTCGTTGGAATGGAACTGACTTTTATTGTGGTTTTCTTTATTGTGATGCTTGTTGAATACTTAAAAGGTCTGCAGGAAGCAAAAAAAATGAACCTGCAGATTGCAAACCGCCAAAAGGAATAGATGGGGTTTTAATATTTTACTTGCTGCTGTTTAAATTTTTCTTTATGCATTCATGCACGGCAGTTTCAATAGAATCCTTTAGAGATTCTTCAAGATCGTAATAGAAAACTTTTTTATTTATAGCTGAAACAGGCTCTTCTTTTTCTGTTTCAAACAAAGCTGTGTATGGAATCGATAGAGATTTTGCAAGAAGCTCTATTGTTTCCATGCTCGCGCCTCTTTTTCCATGTTCAATGTTTGCTAAAAAGGTCTGAGAAACGTCTATTCTTTCTGCAAGCTCCTCTTGTGTCAGTTTTAAAAGCTTCCTGTATTTCTGCACATTTTTTCCAAACACACTTTTTATTTCCTGCATATAATATCAAAATATTACTCAAAGAAATAATTTGACAGTATCTTTAGGATATAATAAAATATATCTTACAGAAATAATAGAAATTCCCAACTCAGATAAGCAGTGGCTTGTAAAATACAACAGGCATAAAGAAAGAGGGAAAGAAAAGAGATGAAAAATAAAATCAATGTAGAAGAAATGATTATTCAGCAAATTAATCAGAATTTGGAAATTAAAGACCGCATTGAATCTAAGGCTGTTGGATATTTGGCTGTAATTACTTTGATATTAACAATGCTTGGACAATTTATGGAATATATAAAATCAGCACAAATATGCATTTTATTTAAAAATACAAGCATCAGTTTTTGCGCCTTGTTGTTTTTATATGGAACAGGTTTGTTGATTTTTTGTATTAGCATTATTTTTCCTAAACGTGTTTCTTATTTCAATATTGATGAATTGGTAGAATTTCGAAAGAAAAATCCAGATGGAAATGACGATGAACTTATAGAAAATGCAAGACGTTTTACAAATGAAAATAGAGATATTGTTAATAATATTTCAAAAGGCTCTGTCACAACAAATGGTTGATTTTTGACGAGAAATAGCGTATAATAA
>NZ_CAMCEC010000022.1 GCF_945873775.1 uncultured Treponema sp.
TCAGTTCTCAGTTCTCAGTTCTCAGTTCTCAGTTCTCAGTTCTCAGTTCTCAGTTTAGGTGAACTATTTTTAGCTAATTACATAAAATACATACAAGCAAAAGACCGTTGTGTCGGAATGATGCACATATTATGCGCACATTTTAGGCATGACGGTCTTTTTGCGTTTAAACGGAAAAATTCCGAATGCAGCTTTTTTGCCCGGAGAGCTTTTAGAAAAATTCCGAACGCTGACTTTTTGGTTAGGGAACTTTCGGAAAAATTCCAAAGACTAACTTTTTGCTTGGGAAGCGTTTGGAAAAATTCCGCGGGCAGGCTTTCTTCTTAGGGAGTATTCGGAATAATTCCGCAAGGAGACTTTGTTTAGTACCTTCGGAAAAATTCTGCAGTAAATGTGAACTGTCATTGTTGTAATTGATATGGCAATCCTTTGATGCTGATTTCCGGGTCAAGCCCGAAAATGACAGGAATATACAGCTGGATTTTCGGGGCAGGCTCAAAATGACAGTAATAAATAAAAAGTGCCGGCTAGAGAGTCGGAATGGAGGTTGAATGAATAAAGTAATTTCTAAGGTTCGTGTAACAGAAGTTGACGGGCTTAGCGATGCGCTTGTGCGTCTTTACAAGGCGGATGAAGGTGTTTCTTCAGATGTGTTTTTGAAGAGCGTGATGGACGAGATTGAAAAGCTTTCTGTTGCGATTACAACTGCAATCAAGAAAGATAAAGTTTTAAGCAATCTTGAAGAGGCTGACATCGTGCGCGACGAGGCTGTAAAAAATCTTTCGACACTTTTGGACGGATATGAAGTTTTTCCAGTTGCGGCAAAAAAAGAGGCGGCGCAAAAACTCAAAACTGTTTTTGACAAGTACAGAAAATCAATCATAACGGCAAACTATGTAAGCGAATCTTCGCTGATTGAAAGCCTGCTGGAAGATTTTTCCAAGGAAGAAGAGGCGGTTTCTTTGCTTGACGGAATAAAGGAAATCTTGGAGCAAATCCGCTCTGCGCAGGATGCGTTTGTAAAGGCAAGCGACGAATACAATGCGGCTTCCACGGTAAAAACAGAAAGCGCCTCATCGCTAAAAAAGCCTCTTCTTTCTGCAATCAACGACAAGTTCATTCCGTACATTACAGCAATGCAAATGGCGAACAGCGCAGTGTATGGCGATTTTGCGGCAAAAGCGGAAGGCGAAATTAAGCGCGTAAATGAAATTGTCTTGCGCCGCGGGAAATAAGAGAAGACGGAGCTTATCTAATAAGTTTAAAATGCCATTGCTGTGCTTGACACGGGAATGACATAACGATTTTGTCATTATCGGGCTTGACCCGATAATCTGTATTTCGGAGGAAAAAAATGAAAAAATTAAAAGTTTTTGCCGTGCTTGCGGCAATGGGGCTTGCAGTTTCTTGCTACAGCGAGAAAATTCCAAAAGGATTTGTGAAAATTCCAGCTGCTTCAATTGACGGAACAGAAACCTGGACGCCAATTGCACCTGTATTAGGAGGCAAGCATGAAATCGCCTCGTTCTACATGAGCGACCATCCTGTAACACGCGGAGAATTCAAGGCTGTTGTTGGGTTTGACCCAAGTACTTATTTTTACGAGAAGAATGTAAAAAACGCCCCTGTAATCAATGTCGACTTGCGTTTGGCACTTTTATACTGCAACTTGCGCTCGGATATGGAAAACTTAACTCCTTGCTATTTATTTGACGGAAAAATAGCGCCAGATAAAGATTGGAGACATGTAGAGATTGTAACTTACAACAATACAGCAAACGGCTACCGCCTGCCGACAGATGTTGAATGGGAATGGGCTGCACGCGGCGGCGAAAGCTACAAGTATGCCGGAAGCGACGACATAGACGAAGTTGGGTGTTTTATATATGAAAAAGTAAAGAGTAAAAAGGCAAACGGCTACGGACTTTACGACATGTGCGGAGAGCTTTGGGAAAGGTGCTTGGATGAAAAGGACTGGACAAGCTCAGTCAAGGAGAGGCCGAGAGAGAGTCTTGATGACTGTCTACGTGGCGGCGTTTGGTACATTGACAGAAATGGTGCTCGGGTCAAGGAAGATGTGAGCATATTATTTGCCGAACCCCTCTACGCGGATGTTGGCGATATAGACCTGGTGATGGATAAAATCTCCAAGAGATACTGGGGCTTCCGCGTTGTTCGCAACGCCAACTAGCGTTGGCTGGTTCTGTAAGCGGGATTATTAAACAAGAGTTGTCATTATCCGGCTTGACCCGATAATCTCTCGTAAAGCAATTGGCTATATTTTCGGGTCAGGCTCGAAGATGACATAAAAGATACTTTATTAAAACTGCCGGCTAGAGATTCTAGCCGGCTTTTTTCAGTTTAAAACAAAAAAACTGCCGAAGCCCACCCGCAACGACAGTGAAAACATCTTTAAAGCAATAAAAATATTGTTCTTATTATATATCAGCTTTTAGTTAAAGTCTATTGTTAGTTTAAAAAAGCACTTTGAATGTCGAATTTTGTTGTCATTATCGGGCTTGACCCGATAATCTATTGAAATTTTACAGCAGATTCCCGTGTCGTAGCACGAGAATGACACTAAAACTACTGTTCTTATCAAAACTCGACATTTGGGCTAAAAGTCAAAATTGAACCAAGCAGTTTTTTATTCAATATGAATATGCCCTTGAACACTGCCTTAAAAGGGCTTAAAATGGAGCAATGAAAATCGCAAAGAAATTATTAAAGGCTACGCGGATTTTTTCAGCGTTTATATTGTTTTCCATTTTTGCTTCCCAGTGTTTTTCGCAGTCTAATTCTTCAAGCTCAGACATAGATTCAGCAAAGCAGCGTCAGTTTCTTAAGGTTATAGATCAGCTTTATTATTTTATTCAGCAGAATTATGTGGAAGAAGTTGATCCGCAGGTTTTGTATGAAGGCGCGTTAAAGGGAATGCTTGGCGCGCTGGACGACCCTTATTCAGTTTATATGGCGCAGTCTGAATGGAGAAGCCTTACCGACACAACTGTTGGAAACTTTGGCGGCGTGGGACTTTCCATAACAAAGCCTCTTGTTTCTACGGAAGAAAAGCCTGCTTATGTTGAAGTTGCCGAGCCTATAGAAAATACTCCGGGCGCAAAAGCTGGAATTCAGTCAGGAGACTTGATTATTGAAGTTGACGGCGTGGACACTTCTACAATTACAATGGATGAAGTTTTGAGTATGTTGCGCGGAACTGTCGGCGAAAGCGTTACTGTAAAAATCCGCAGAAGAAATACTCTTGAATTTGAGCGGACTCTTGTGCGCGCCGTTATTCAAAATCCGTCTGTAAAATATGGAATGATTGAAGGTGAAAAAATCGGCTACTTGCGCCTTACTGAATTTTCTGTGAACACTGCCGCAAAAGTTCAGGAAGCTTTGGATTCGTTCAAGGAAGCTTCGTTTAACGGACTTGTTATAGACTTGCGGAACAACGGCGGCGGACTTTTGGACAGCGCGGTTGACATTGCGGATAAATTTATTGATGAAGGCATAATAGTTTCCACAAAAAGCCGTCTTGCTTATGAAAATGCGGTTTATCATGCTGTAAAAAGAAAAACTGTTGTGCGCGGCATTCCGATTGTTGTTCTTATAAACAGGGCGACTGCCAGCGCAAGCGAAATATTGAGCGGAGCTTTAAAAGACACAAAAACTGCGTATCTTGTAGGCGAAAAATCATTTGGAAAAGGAAGCGTTCAGGTTCCGCGCGGACTTGTAAACAACGACGGATTCAAAATCACAGTGGCAAAATATTATTCTCCGAGCGACACAAATATTGACAAAATAGGAATTAAGCCGGATTTGGAAGTTCTTTATCCTGATTTCACAAAAGAAGAGGAAGAAGATTGGCATGCTCTTGAAGAATCGGGCGCAATAGCAGATTACGTGGATTCTCACCAGAACATGACAGAATCAGAAATTGCTTCTTATGCGAAAACCTTGCAGAAAAAATACAAGCTTGAAGAGCGCATTCTTAGAAAAATGATTCGCAACGAGCTTGACAGAACCCGTTCTCCACGTCTTTACGACCTTGACTATGACAGCCAGCTTAATGCGGCGATTAATGTTATTAAAGGCGGAAACTTTGCCGAGCTTATGGCTTCAACAAAAACCTTAAAAGAACAGCAGGAACAATGAGGCAATTTATTGTAGAAAGTCCGCTTGACTCTGATGGCTGCATTTGCATTGAAGGAAAAAAATATCATTATCTTAATTCTGTTTTAAGAGTTAAATGCGGCGACATGATTTACGCAAGGCTTTTGGACGGTTCTCTTCAGCAGATGACTGTTGCAAAAATCGACTCTTGCGAAAAAAAAATAATTCTTCAGGCAGCAGGAGATTTAACTTGCAGTGATTCCGCCTCGCAAGCAGCTCCTGTTTTAAAAAAGCCTAAAACCGAGATTTATCTTTTTCAGTTTGAAGCAAAGCCTCCGAAAATGGATTTGATTGTAAGGCAGGCAACTGAATGCGGAGTCTGCGGAATAATTCCAGTGGAAGGAGAATTCTGCCAAAAAGGAAGCATTGAGTCCGCGCGTAAAAAATCTGAATCTGGAGACGAACGCTGGCAAAGAATTGTAACAGAAGCAAGGCAGCAGAGCGGTTCTCCTGTTGAAACAAAAATTTTTTCTTCGGTTTCGGTGGAAGCGGCTTGCGCTTTTTGGAGCAATTTGAAGGCGGAACACAAGGAGGCAGTTGTTCTTTATGAGCGCAGCGATGGAACAAAGAGCATTTATAATGCGCTAAAAAATGCCGATGTTATAAAAAAAGAAAATGCGAAAATTGCAGTTGCAGTTGGCGCGGAAGGCGGAATTTCTGTGCAGGAAATCAGCATTATGAAAGCAAGCGGATTTATTCCCGTGCATTTTGATACAAATATATTGAGATGCGAAACTGCTTCTTTGTACGGAATTGCGGCTTTGCAGACTGTTTTAAGTGGAGAATAAAATGGCGGTTCAACGTATAGAGCTACTCGGAGTTCCTGTGGATGTGTGTTCTAAGCAGGATTTGGAAGAAAAGATTTTGCAGCTTTTGGAAAAAAAAGGTCCTTCTCAAATTTCATTTATAACAATCTGGGACTTTATGAAAATCCGGCGCAAAAACGAATATGCGGAAAGCATAAGAAATGCCGACTTGATTCTTCCTATTTCAAAGAGCATTTTGTCCGGGGCGAAATTTCTTAACAAGACAGTTCCTTTTAGGCATAATCCGTTTGACGCGTTTATAAGCATTCTTTCTATTCTTGAAAGCCGCTACAAGTCGTTTTATATTTTCGGCGGAAGGAAAAAAGCTCTTGCCGCTGCGGAAAAAAATATGCGTTCTACTTTCCGCGGACTTCAGATTGTGGGAAGATGCGTTGGCTATTATCAAAAGCAGGACGAAGAAAATATTATTCAGGCGATTTCAAAAGCGTCTCCGTCTTTGGTTCTTGTGAGCGAAGGAATTAAAAAGAAAGATTTTTGGAGCTATTCGAATAAAGACAGATTTTCTTCTGGAATTTTTATGTATTACCGGGATGCAGTTGGAATTTTAAGCAAAAGAATCAAGCGTGTAAATCCAAAAGTTTTTGAAAAAGGGCACGAAATTTGGGGCGAGCTTATCAGAAATCCGCTTAGAATTTTTTTGATTTTTCCATTTTTGTGGTATATAATTCTTCTTGTCTGGACAAAACTTTTTAAAAAGGATTAGGGGCTTTTGTCAATGGAGAGAATTTTAATAGTTTCAAGCAGAAAGGAATTTATTTCTTTTTGCAAAGTTGTTTTTGACCGGGACTTTGATTTCTTTTGTGTGCATACGGAAGAAATTTCTTTTATCTGCCCGGAATTTTTTTTGGTCTTGGCAGTTTTAATAGACGGCTCTTGCTTTTCTTCTAGCGAATCTTCCTACATTTCTAAATTTTTCAAAAATACACTTGAGCGTCCTGTTTTTGTCTGCTTTAAAGAATCCGACTGCCTGAAATATGTTTCTGAGCTGGTAAAGTTAAAAAACGAAGTTTCTTCATCTGGCAAAAATTTATTTTGTGCTGAAAAAACAGAAGAATTTCTTTGCGCGGAAAATAATTTGTGCCTTGGATTTGATTCGCAGATTGAAATTGCCTGCAAGAGCGATTCTACAGTTTTGCTGCTTGGCGAAAGCGGCTCTGGAAAAAATCACACTGCCCGTTTTATACATGAAAATTCATCAAGGAAAAACAGAAAATTTACTTCTTTTAATCTTGCTGAAATAAATCCGAATTTAATTGAAAGCTCGCTTTTTGGTTCTATAAAAGGCTCTTTTACTGGCGCGGAAGAAACTTCTGGAATTTTTGAAGAGGCTTCGGACGGAACACTTTTTATTGACGAAATTTGCGAGCTAAGCCTTGAAAGCCAAGGGAAATTTCTTGGAGTTTTGGATTCAAGGGAATTCAGCAAAGTAGGAAGCAGCAAGAAAATTGGTTTTGACGCTCGCCTTATTTTTGCAACGGACTCAAAAATTTCAGAGCTTGTGGAAAAAAATCTTTTTAAAAAGCAGCTTTTTTACAGAATCAGCGTTCTGGTTATAAATGTTCCGCCGCTAAGAGAACGCAAAGGCGAACTAGTGAAAATTGCAGAGGCTTGCGCTTCGGTATTTGGAAAAAAGCTTTCTGAGTGCGCGGTTAAAAAACTTTTGGATTTTTCCTGGCCGGGAAATATCAGGCAGCTTAAAAACTGCATTGAGCGTTCTTGTGTCAGCGCAAAAAAAGAAATTCTTTTTGCAGATGATATTATCTTTTTTTAGAAAGACCTGCTGCTTTGTCAAATATTTTTTCTATGTATTGCGCCTCTCCTTCGCTTAATGCCGAGCGGGACAAAATATCGCGCCAGAAAATTTCCATGTCTTTGCGTCCTGTAACAGAAAAAAATCCGATTTTCTGAAGATTGTCTGCAATTGTGGTTACGGTTTCTTTCAGCCTTTTTGAATCTATTGGCGTGTATCCAATTTTGTTTTTTTCATTGTATCGGAACAAAGTGTAGCACATAATCTGCACAGCGTGGCTTAAATTCAGCGAACCGAATTCTTCGCTTGAAGGAATTGTAACGCCCATTTCGCATTCAAGAATTTCATTGTCGTCAAGTCCGGTTCTTTCGTTGCCAAATACAACTGCGATTTTTCCGCCTTTTTTTTCTGTTCCTGAAATTCTGTTTGCGGTTTTTGCAAATTCTTCTGGCAAAAGAAGCTTGCCTTTGCGTTTTTTTCCTCTCCGGCGCGTTGTTCCGCATGAGCAGACACAGTCAGAGCAGGCTTCGGTTATTGAAGAGAAATATTCGGCATTGTCAAAAATGTATGACGCATGGATTGCAAGAACGTGGACTTTATCCAGGTCGATTTCTTCTTTTTTTCCTACAATCCGCAGTTTATGGATTCCGTTGTTTGCCATTGCCCTGCAAGCGGCTCCGATGTTTCTAGGTTCTTCCGGGCGCGATAAAACTATAACGATATTGTCTAAATTCATAAAATTTGCGGGCTAACCTAAAAAAACATTTCCGTTTTGGTCGATAACAATTATCGCTTTGCAGTCGGAGCATCTAAAACGTCCGCTTTTTACGGCTTTTAGTTTTTTGGAGCAGACAGGACATTCAAAAATCTTTGGGAAAGTAGAAACATTTCCGTCTTTTTCTTTTTTCAAATATTCTTCCGCTTCTTCCACGGATTCTTTCATATTGAAAACCTGGCTGAATCCCAAGAGCTGGAAAACTTCAAAAACTTTTGGCTGAACTCCTGTAAAAACAATTTCGCCGCCGTTTGATTTCGCATTTTTTTCAATTGAAGTAAGCGAGCCGATTCCCGTTGAAGAAACGTAGGTCAAATTCTGGCAGTTAAAAACAATGTTCTTAAATCCCGCTGAAATAATTTTTGCTGTCTGCGTCTGAAAATATGCCGAATTGTATGTATCGATGTATCCGCTAAGCGTTACAAGGATAGAATTTGAGGCTCCTTCAATTTTGCTAAGGAAAATCTCGAGGCTTCCGTCTTTTTCGTCATTAAAGCCTGGAATTAAGTCGTTGTTATCCATGTCATGCGCTCCAGAAAACAGTATTTTTAGAGATACTCAAATACTATATCGAATTTCGCTAGCTGTCAAATTGCGTCTTGGATTTTGCCTTAATTGTAAAGTTCATGTCTTTTTGGTATAATTGAATCCTATTTTTAGGCTTGATTTTGAATTGCTGTGGAATTTGACATTCAGTATTTGGAAAGCAGCTAAAAATGGAGAGGAGGCTATTTTAATGATAAGAATTCAGAAAGCTGATGAAGTTGAAGAAGAGTTTTTTTGCAGCCGGAATTTCGGAGAATCCATAGAGTCAGTCCGTGATATTTTAAGAAATGTAAAGCTAAGAAAAGATGAAGCCTTGCGCGAATACAGCAAAAAATTTGATTTGGCTTCTCCACATAATTTAAAAATTCCAGAGGAAACTTTAAAAGCCGCCGCGGAAAAAATGCAGTCTGAAAATCCCAAGCTTTATGATTCGCTGTGCTATTCCAGAGATTTGGCTGTGCGTTTTGCAAAAAAGCAAAGAGAATCTTTTGATGATTTTGAGATTGAACTTGAGCCTGGAATTTTTACAGGCCAGAAAAATATTTCTGTTGAAAAAGCTGGGCTTTATGTTCCTGCAGGAAGATTTCCTCTTGTTTCGACTGTTGTAATGACAAGTTCTCCTGCAATTGCTGCCGGTGTAAATGAAATTATTCTTTGCACTCCTCCGCGGAAAAATCCAGATGGAAGCGGCGATCCTTATGCTGATGAAAACATAATGGCGGCGGCTTATATCTGCGGAATAAAAGAAGTGTTTGCTTGCGGCGGTTCTCAGGCAATTGCGGCGATGGCTTTTGGAACTGAATCAATTCCTGCCGTAGATGTTATTGTAGGTCCGGGAAATAAATATGTTGCGGAAGCAAAAAGGCTTGTTTACGGAACTGTTGGAATCGACATGGTTGCAGGTCCTACAGAAGTTTTTATAATTGCTGACAAAACTGCGAATCCTGTTTGGGTTGCGGCGGATCTTTTGGCGCAGGCGGAGCATGATGTTGTGGCTCAGCCGGTAATGGCAACAGACAGCATGGAGCTTGCCGAAAAAGTTTCCAAGGAAATTGAAAAGCAGCTTGAATCTTTGCCTACAAAAGCGACTGCGGAACAAAGCATAAATACTTTTGGCCGCATAATTGTTACTGAAAATCTTGAGCAGGCGGCAGAACTTGCAAATAAAAAAGCTCCGGAGCATTTGGAGCTTGCGCTTGATGCCAGTCTTGAACGTGAAAAAATCCAGTCGCTGGTTCATAATTATGGCTCGCTTTTTATTGGACACGGAGCCGCGGAAGTTTTTGGAGATTATGCCGCTGGACTGAACCATACGTTGCCGACTTCTGGAAGCGCAAGGTTCACAGGCGGATTAAGCGTCCGTTCATTTATAAAGACTGTTACAACTTTGCGCACAGACAATACAAAATCCGGCGCAAGAAAATCTGCTGAATCTGCAGGCTACTTGGGAGATGCGGAAGGACTTGCGGCTCATGCAAAAGCGGCAAGATTAAGACTTGAATAAAAAACTTTAAGGCTGGAAAAAAATGCGAATATGTAAACTTGGCGAAGATGTTTTACGGCAGAAATGTGTTCCCGTTGAATCTAATGAGATAAACGATGAATTGCGCGCGACCCTAAATGAAATGTTTGAAACAATGATTAGCGCGGATGGCGTTGGTCTTGCTGCTCCTCAAGTTGGAATTTCAAAAAGATTTTTTGTAGTTATTTCGGATGATAATGTGCGCCGTGTTTTTATCAATCCTGAAATTATAAAAACTTCTGCGGAAAATTCTGAATATGAAGAAGGATGCCTTTCTCTTCCGGGCGTGTCTGAAAAGATTGTCCGCCCTGTAAAAATTTCTGTCAGCGCAATTGACGAAAATGGAAAACGTTTTGTTCTTGATGATGCCGATGGACTTCTTGCAAGAATTATTCAGCATGAAAATGACCATTTGGACGGAATCCTTTACATTGACAGAGGCGATGAGGAATTTAAAAACAAAACCGTAGAGCTTTTTAAGAAAAAGGCAGAACGCGCCCAGAAAAAACTTGCAGAAAAAGAAGCAAAAAAACGCAGCCTGGAAGCAAAACTTGCGGCTAAAAATGCAAATAAAGGAAAATAAATGCTGAAAGTTTTGTTTGGCGGAAGTCCGGCTTGTGCGGCAAAAGCACTGGAGCTTATTTTAAAAGACAGCGCAATGTCAAATTCAGTGCCGGAAGAAGAATATAAAATTGTCGGGGTTCTTACAAATCCGCCGTCTGCGCAAGGAAGGCACAAGGAGCTTATTCCTACAGAAGTTGAGCAGTACACGCTTATTTGGAACCGGGCAAGAAATGACAATGTCGCAATTTTTTCTCCAGAACATATAAAGCAGGCAGAACGCGAGCAAATCGCAAGCCTTGAGCCGGATATTTTTGTCTGCTTTGCTTATGGACATATTCTTGGCCCTAAGTTTTTTTCTTTGTTTAAATTCGGTGGAATAAATCTTCATCCGTCCTTGCTTCCAAAATACCGGGGTGCAACACCTGTTAATGCTGCGATTTTGAATTGTGATGATGAAACCGGCTTTTCAATACAAAAGATGGCTTTGGGCATGGATGAAGGAGACATTTTATATCAGCAGAAAGAACGCCTGACTGGAACAGAAACAGCGGAGCAGGTTTTAAAGAACAGCGCGCTTTACGGCGGAATGAATATAACACAAATTTTGCGCAAGATTGCAAAAACAGGAAAGCTTCCGGATTCATTTCCGCAGGAAGGAAAAGCTTCTTATTGCTCTATAATTAAAAAGGAAGACGGAAAAATAAACTGGAACAACAGTGCGGAAAAAATCGATGCGCAGATAAGAGCTTATACGCCTTGGCCGGGCTGCTTTACAACTTCTGGAAATCTTCAGCTTAGGATTTTAAAGGCGCGGGCAGCAAGCAAAGTTGCGGCTCAAGATCCTTCAATTGTAAAAAACACTTCGGCAGTTCCCGGCACAGTGCTTGAATACAATAAACAAAGAGGAATTCTTATTCAGACAGGAAGCGGAGTTTTGATTGCTACAGAGCTTCAGTGGCAGGCAAAAAAAGCCATGGACTATAAATCTTTTATGAACGGAGCCAGAAATTTTATAGGCACTGTTTTGGAGTAAACTATGAACAAAAATAAATTCAAGGACATTCTTCAAAAAGCGAGAGTTCAATTTAACGGCCGGCTTGACGATTTAAGGAACGGCGGAAAAACTGTTGTTATAACCGTGCTTCTTGCTTTTATTATAATGACGGCTTCTTGTCTTGCTGTTTTTTTTATGTCGGTTCAGGGCGCGGAAAAAGTTCTTGTGCCCGATGTTACAGGAAAAAGCCTTACAGACGCGCTTTTGGAGCTTCAGGCGAAAGAGCTTTATCCAAAAATTCTTCTTAAATATTCGGAGCTTCCTGGCGACAAAGGAACTATTCTTGAGCAGAATCCAGTTTCCGGGGCGATTGTAAAAGCCTACCGCAGAGTGAATTTGACTGTAAGCCGCGGAATTCCAATTGATTATATTGAAGATTATTCTGGAAAAAATGTGGATGAAGTTTTGAATACATTGGAACTTTTGTTCAGTGGAGACGATTCTCTTGTGCAGCTTCCGCCTCCAGTTTATAAAAAAAGCGAGCTTCCAGCCGGAACAATTCTTGCGCAATATCCAGAAGCCGGAACTCCAGTTTCAGAAAAAATCAAGCTTCAGTTTGTTGTAAGCAGCGGAACAGAAATTCCAAAGACAGAAGTTCCTAATATTGAAGGTCTTTCTATAAAGCAGCTTCTTTCAAAACTTGGAGAATATAAAGTTGTTTTTGATTTTGAAGTTGAAGAAGATCCAAAAAGTCCTGTAGACGGAATTATTTATAGCGAGGAAAATCTTTCAAATCAGGTAGAAGTTTTTTCAAGAGTAAAGGCAACGTTAAAAGTTCAACCTGTATCTGAAAAATCTAAAACGGCGCAAGGAATTTTTTCTGCGGAGCTTCCAGAATATCCGTATCCTGTTCCTGTAAAACTTGACTCTCAAGATCAGAACGGAAAGCTTGTTACGTTAGCTGAATTCTGCCATCTCGGAAAACATTTTACAGTTCCTTACGATGTAAAGAAAAATACAACACTGATTTTATATGTTCTTGATGAAGAATACGCAAAAGTTGTTGTGGAATAAAATGTATTTTTAGAATAAAAAAGGTTGCCATTGATGGCAGCCTTTTTTGTCAACTTTTACTTTTTAAGTTTATTTCTTTGGAGGACGTGCGATTACTTTTGCAATATTCGGGCGTTTTACGAGGTCGCCTTTAAGTCCTTCTTCACGTGCTTTGTTTACGTAGTCTGGCGACTGGAAGCTGTAAGTGAAGTTTGTGTGAACATCGTAAGTTCCCTGCATAAGAGCAAAAGCATCTTCTGTCATAACAAGCTCTTCGTCTGTTGGAATTACAAAAATCTTTGTCTTGCTGTCATCTGCGGAAATACAAGTTTCTGCGTTTCCTGTAAATGACCATTCATTTTTCTGCGCGTCGATTTTGATTCCGTAGTTTTCAAGTCCGCTCAAGGATTTTCCGCGTGTGATAGGTCCGCGCTCTCCAACTCCGGCGGTAAATACTATTGCGTCAACGTGTCCGAGTTCTGCCATGTATGCGCCTACATATTTTTTTATGCGCAACGCTTCCATTTCAATGCAAAGCTGGCAGAGTTTGTCTCCGTTTGCTGCGGCAATTTCAATGTCGCGGCGGTCAGAATATTTTTCCGTGATTCCAAGACAGCCTGATTTTTTGTTCAAGGCTTTGTCCATTTCGTCAGCGGACATTCCTGTTTTGCGCATGATGTAGAATGGAAGAGCCGGATCAACGTCTCCGCTTCTTGTTCCCATTACAAGGCCTTCAAGCGGTGTTATTCCCATTGAAGTGTCATAGCACTGTCCATTTTTTACGGCGCACATTGAAGAGCCATTTCCGATGTGGCAGATTATAAGGTTTGTGTCCTTTGGCTCTTTTCCGAGAAGAACGGCTGCTCTTTTTGCAGTGTAAAGGAAAGATGTTCCGTGGAAACCGTAGCGGCGTGCGGCATACTTTGTGTACCATTCACGTGGAACTGCATACATAAAAGTTTCTTCTGGCATTGTCTGATGCCATGCTGTGTCCATTACAGCGCAATGCGGAACGTTTGGCATTACTTTTTGCGCGGCTTCAATTCCCATTATATTTGCCGGCATGTGCAAAGGTCCAAGGTCAACAACTGAACGGAATGTTTCAAGAACTTCTGGAGTTATAAGAACAGATTTTGTGAATTTGTCTCCGCCGTGAAGAACTCTGTGTCCTACTGCTTTTATTACAGACATATCAGGAATAACTCCGATTTCTTTGTCTGTGATTGTATTCAAAATAAGCTCGATTGCTTCCTTGTGTGTAGGGCAGGCGCTTTTGATTTCTGTCTTGTTTCCTTTTGCCTTGTGTGTGATACATGAGCCTTCAATTCCAATGCGCTCAACTACACCGTTTGCTAGAACTTCCTTGTTGTCCCAGTCATAAACTTGGTATTTTGCGGAAGAAGATCCGCAGTTCAATGTAAGAATTACCATAGCCATAAAATGCCTCTAAATAAAAATAATACCAAATCATTATATTAACATGGAAAAAAAATTTCAACTTTGAAAAATCGTAATAAAATACGCAATAGCATTTGGTTTGTCTTTGCGTTATAATTTTGGGCGTTTGGAATTTATGGGAGAAAATATGAATTTGTTTGGAAAAAAAGAAAAAACTCCGGCGCAGACTGTGATAGAAGATGTCTGCAAAATAAAAAAAGGCGAAAAAGTTTTAGTGATTGCAAACCCGGAAACAAGCGTTATTGCGCAGAATTTATTTACCGCAGCCCTTGATTCTGGCGCAAAGCCAACGCTTATTTATCAGACTAAAAAAACTTCCGCGGATTTTGCAGAAGAAACTGTTGTGGGCGCAATAAAATCAGAGCCGGATGTAATTTTTTCAATTTCTGAAATAAAGCTTGGAAAAGACGAAAAGGCGATTGCTTCTCCTTATAAAGCTGCGGACGGAAAACTTTACGACAACACTTTTGACTGGCTGCTTTCTGAAAAAAAATCAATCCGTGCGGTATGGACTCCGGGACTTACTGAAGATATGTTCAACAGAACTGTGAATATTGACTACAAACTGCTTGGCGAACGCTGCAAAAAACTTTGCGAAAAATACGAAAATGCTGTTTCAGTTCATGTTATGTCTCCTGGCGGAACGGACATTGTTGTTGGATTAAAAGGACGAAAAGGCATGGTTGACGACGGAGATTTCAGCAAGCCTGGAAGCGGCGGAAACATTCCTGCCGGCGAAACTTTTATAAGTCCTGTCGTTGGAACTTGCGAAGGAACTATTGTTTTTGACGGAAGCATGACATTCAGCGACGGAGATTCAATTTTAAAAACTCCGATTTGCGTAAAAGTTGAAAAAGGCTTTGTTTCAGAAGTTACTGGCGGCGAAGAAGCAAAGCGGCTTTTAAAGGATATTCAGCAGGCGGAAAAAGATGCGGTTTCTATGGAAAGTTCCGGAAAGCTTCCAAAAGGACAAGGTGAAATTTATGCGAAAAACGCAAGAAATATCGGGGAGCTTGGAATCGGCTTGAATCCTGCCGCTGGAATTACTGGAAATATGCTTGAAGATGAAAAGGCTTTTAGAACCTGCCATTTTGCAATCGGAGAAAATTATGACGGAGATGCGCCTTCTTTGATTCACTTTGACGGAGTTGTAAAAGAGCCTACTATTGTTATCAAGTATGAAGACGGAACAGAATTTGCAGTTCTCAAAAACGGAGAACTGCAAATTTAAAATTTTTATTTTGCCTTTGGAGACATGGCTTCGGATTGCTGCGAAAGAAATTCTCTTGTCATGTCTTCGTTGTGCTTGAGCATTGCTGCAGGAATTCCGTAGGCTTTTTCAAGATCATCATTTGTCATAACTTCTTCTGGAGTTCCATAAGACATATCTTTGTTCGGGCAGATTAAGAGAACTTTTTCTGCATATTTGCGTGAAAGGTCAAGCTCGTGCATTGAAATAAACATCGGAGTTTTTGTTGCTTCTGAATATTCACGCAAGTATTCAAGCGCGGAATTTTTCTGGCGGTCTTCCATTGCAAAAAGCGGCTCGTCCATGAAAATTCCCGCGCTTCCGTAGAGCAAGCTGAATGCCAAAAGAACACGCTGGTTTTCTCCTTTGCTGATTTCTGTAAGTCCGTGGTTCATAACAGAAGAAAGTTCAAATTTATCCACAACTTCGCTGAACAAATCTTCTGATTTAATTCCTTTTGCGTTTGCCTTTAGCGCGCCGTTTTTATAAACAAAGGAAAGCAGATTTTCAACTTTTTCGTTGCTTTCAAATTCCATGTTTTGATAAATTACAGAAGCTAGAAGATTCCGTTTTTCTTCATCGAGGCTTGCAATGTCCTGGCCTAAAAGTTTTACTTTTCCTTGTGAAGGGATGAGCCTTCCGCTGGCAAGAAGCATGAGCGTTGATTTTCCGCAGCCGTTCGGCCCGATTATGCTTGTGAATGCTCCGGGAAATCCTCCTGAAAAATGCTCAAAAACTGGAGAAGGAACAATCTGTTTTCCGTTTTCGTCAAGGTCGCCTTCAACTGGCGGATATGAAAAAGAAACGTTTTCAAAATCAATAAAATTCATGCGTCTAGGTTATTGCAATTTTGAAGAAAATGCAATGTAGAAATTTATCTATGACTGTGTTAAAATCGTTTGCATGAAATCTATTTGGTATAAAAATCCTGCTGAAAATTTTGACGAAGCTATTTCTGTTGGAAACGGAAGAATCGGCGCGACAGTTTTTGGCGGAACAGGACACGAAAAAATATATTTAAATGAAGAATCTGTATGGTCTTGCCGCTATTCAGATAGAAATAATAAAAATGCAAAGGAAGCTGTAAACGGCATAAGGGCTTTGCTGAATCAAGGACGCGAGCTTGAGGCGCAGGAACAAGTTTTTGAATGTTTTTCAGGTGCTCCAGTTTCCCAAGCTTCTTATAAAAGCGCAGGAATTGTTTCAATTGATTTTTATGACGCTGAGCACCAAGGACTTTTAGGACCGGACTCCGGCGACAAGGGAACTTTTTCTTCTTATGATTCTTATAGGCGCGAGCTTGATTTTTCAAGCGGAATCTGCTCTTCAAGTTTTTCTCTTGAATCTGCGGCACCCAGCACGGTGGATCTTTCAAACGGAACAAACGGAAGCTATGTAACTTTTACGCGTGAATGTTTTGCTTCTGCTTCGTCCGATGTTTTGGTTTATCACATTTCAGCTTCCATGCCAAAAAGCATTTTCCTTAGGCTCAAGATTGAAGGCGAATCTTTTCCGAAGAAATACAATCTTACAGAAGACACTGTTGTGGCTTTGTGCGATTCAGGCATTCCTTTTGCGGCGATGGTTACGGCTGTTGCTTCCGGCGGAACTGTTTTTACCCACGGAGACAATCTGATTGTAGAAAAAGCTGATGACGTTACTCTTTACATTGATGTTGAAAGCGCGTACAGAAAAAGACGTTTTAGAAGAAAGGGCGGAAACAACTTTAGAAATCCGATGATTTTTGCGTCTAAATGCGCGGACATTGCATTAAAGAAAATCTGCTTTGCTTCCGGCACTTCCTACGAAAATTTAAAGACTGACCAGGCATTGGAATTTTCCGCATGGAATCAGCGTTCTATTCTTTCTTTGGAAGGGCTTGAAACTGACGGAAAATCAGTTGATGAAATTTGTCAGGATAAAAAAGCCGCAAAATTTCTTGAGTGGATTTACTCAAAGTACAAGCTTATTTCAAGCTGCAAGGAACAGGCGACACTTCCTTCTGTGGCAAACGGAATTTGGACAGACAAAATGTCCGCAGAAAATTTCAGCTTGCAGGATGAAAATTTTTATAGATACAGCTCTGGAATTTTAGGACTGGAAAAAATAAATTTGCCTTTGTTCAAGCTTGCAAAAAAAATGTACAAGCGCGGAAAAATGACTGCAAAAAAAATGTACGGATGCCCAGGCTTTGTTCTGCATAATTCAACTGACATTTGGGGCGACTCTGTTCCGTGCGGCATAGATTTTAGAAATTCTTATTCTCCGCTTGGTGCCTGCGCAATTGCAAAAGCCGCATTGGATTACTATGAATATTCGCTTGACCGCAAATTTTTAAAGCGCCATTTTTATCTTTTTAAGAAAGCCTGCGATTTTTTTGCGGAATACCTTGTTCCTGTTGAAGACAAAAAATTCCTTTCGCTTAGTCCTGCATTTACAAACGGATACGAAACAAGAAGCGGCACTGTTGCTTATGTTGCTTTGGAAAATATTTCTGAAAATAAAATTATAAAAGAGCTTTTTGAAAACACATTGGCGGCAATGAAGTATCTTGGCTTTAAAAATTCAGAAAAGTTTTTTATAAAGTACAGTTCAATCATGCAGAAAATAAAATGCCCGGAAGAAGAAAGTTTTGCGGAAAATACTGCAAGTAATTTTGACAGTTTCCTTTTGAGTTCTGCGGATTCGATTATTTCAAGCAAAATAAAAAACGGCCGCGTGGAAATTTTATTGCTTTCAAATTTGCCGGCTGAATGGCAAAACGGTTCTCTTACAAAAGTCTGCCTTAAAGGAAATATTCTTGCGGACATAAAATGGCGCGATGGAAAATTTGAAGATGCCCGGCTTTACACTGAGCAGGGAACTGTTTTTATGAAGGAACTGACTATTTGCTACGGTGGGAAAAAATACAGCTCGCAGCTTTCGGACGGTTCGCTTGATATAAGAAACGTTTTGCCAACGACTGTATAATCTATTTGCATAAAGTTTCCCCTTGTGATATGATAGCGAAAATTTCAGGGGGCTTGAATGTTAAAAGGAAGACATCTTATTGAACCGGCGGATTTAACCGTCAGTGAAATTGATGAAATTTGTTCTTTGGCGGAACAGATGATTGTAGATCCGGCTTCTTTTCAAGATGTGTGTCGCGGGAAAATTCTTGCGACACTTTTTTTTGAGCCGAGCACAAGAACTAGGCTTTCATTTGAAGCTGCGATGCTTCATCTAGGCGGAACAGTCGAAGGCTTTGCTGATGCGAGCTACACTTCTTCTACAAAAGGCGAAACTTTGGCGGACACAATAAGAGTTGTAAGTTCCTATGTTGATGTTATTGCGATGCGTTCTCCAAAAGAAGGCGCAGCATTGCTTGCTTCAAGATACAGTCCTGTTCCTATAATCAATGCGGGCGACGGCGGACATTCTCATCCAACGCAGACACTTACAGACCTTGTTACAATCCGTGCGCTTCAAGGTGGATTTGAAGGACACACGATTGGGTTTTGCGGCGATTTAAAATTCGGAAGAACTGTTCATTCCCTTACACAGGCAATGAGCCGCTACAAAAATAACAAGTTTGTTTTTATCAGCCCGGAAGAATTGAAAGTTCCTTCATACATAACAGAAGATTTGCTTAAGCCTGCCGGAATAGAATTCTCAACAGCTGAACGTCTGGAAGATGTAATCGGCGAGCTTGATATTCTTTACATGACTCGTGTTCAAAAAGAAAGATTTTTTAATGAGCAGGATTATATCCGCCTTAAAGACAGCTATATTTTGAATAAAGAAAAAATGAAGCTGGCAAAGCAGGACATGATAGTTCTTCATCCGCTTCCACGTGTAAATGAAATTGCTCCAGAAGTTGATGACGATCCGCGCGCTGCTTATTTTAAGCAAGTAAAATACGGAATGTTTGCACGTATGGCGCTTATTGCAAAACTTACAGGAGTACTCTGATGATTAATATCGCTGAAATTAAAAACGGACTTGTAATCGATCATATTCAGGCTGGAACTGGCTGGAAAGTTTTCAAGTGGCTTGGATTAGACAAAGTGAGTTTTTCCACTGCTCTGATTATGAATGCTTCGTCTAAAAAAACAGGCAAGAAAGACATAATAAAAATCGACAATATTATAAATATTGATTACAGCGTTCTTGGCTTTATAGATTCCAACATAACTGTAAATGTAATTCAGGATTCAAAGATAACAAGAAAAATAAAAATGGAGCTTCCTGAAAAAATTGAAAATGTGATTGAATGTAAAAATCCGCGTTGCATTACAATTACAGAGCATTACGTTCCGCAGGAATTTAAACTTGTCAACAGGGAAAAGAAAGAATACCGCTGCATTTATTGCGATGCTCTTCACAAAGGAACTCTTTCAGTTGAATAATTTTTCTGCAAGTTTCCCACACTGAAACCAATTGATATTCAATAGTTAAAAATGTTATAGAATTGTTCAACAAATTCTAACTGTTATTCCCGTACTTGATACGGGAATTTTTTTACCACACATAGATTGCCGTGTCGTAGCACGGCAATGACAATTAGAGCAAAACCGACAATGACATTTATAACTTATTAGGCATCCCAATTTTTTTATCAGCTTTCGATTTTGTAGCCGAGTTTTTTCAGCATTGAAATATCTTCATCGTTTGTTGAGCCGGGCGTTGTCAAAAAGTCCCCGGAAATGAGCGCGTTTGCTCCTGCTAAGAAGGCGGCTTCTCCGTTGTTACCCAAATTTTTTCTTCCGGCGGCGCATCGTATTGTTTGGCTTGGCATTATAAATCTGAAAACTGAAATTGTCCGTAACGCTTCTTCCTGCGAAATTTTTTCAGCGTTTTCAAGCGGAGTTCCTTTTATCGGAGTTAAAATATTTACCGGAACAGACTGAACTTCAAGTCCGCGAAGCTCAAGCGCAAGGTCGATTCTGTCTTCTCTTGATTCTCCAAGTCCGATTATTCCTCCGCTGCAAATTTCAAGTCCTGCTTTTTTTGCGTTTAAAATTGTCTGGATTCTGTCGTTGTAAGAATGTGTTGTGCAGATGTTTGCAAAATAATTTTTTCCGGTTTCAATGTTGTGGTGGTAGCGTTCAACTCCGGCAAGCTTAAGTTCCTGCATTTGTTCAAAAGAAAGAATTCCAAGTGAAGCGCAAAGCTTGATTTTGTCTTTGAGTTTTTCTTTTATTGCTTTAAAATTTTCTATTGCAATTTCAAAATCTTTTCCTGAAAGTCCGCGTCCGGAAGTTACAAGTGAAATTCTTGAAACGTGATTTTCCAATGCACGCTCGCAGAACTTTATTGATTCTTGCGGCTGAATGACAGGAGTTGCTTGGCAAGAAGTTTTCCAATGTGCGGACTGGGCGCAATATTTGCAGTTTTCTCCGCATTTTCCCATCTTTGCATTTATAATGGAACAAACGCTGCTTGAGTTTGTGCAGCAGCTTTTTCTGATTCTGTCTGCCGCTTCAAAAAGTTCGGACGCTTGTTCTGTTTCGTAAAGCCGAATCGCTTCTTCTTTTGTAACTTTATGATTTTCGTTTATAACTGCGTTTTCCAATTCTTGTAAAAAATTATTCATCTGAAATTTTGCTCCTGTTTAAAACTGCCATTCTTTTTGTTTCCGCATTGTGAAGAAGGCAGGAAAAAAATGTTGAAAATTTTTGTATTAAAATTTCTATTTTCCATTTTGAATTTTTTTGCGTCCGCGCTTTTACTGCAAGCTCCACTTTGTTCCAAGTTTCAAAAATTTCTGGAATGAAATTTATTGCAAGCGAAATTGTGAGCGCAGGATTCCATTTTTTTACCAGCGGAATTATTTTTGAAATTCCATTTTGAATAAGTTCCAGCGCGCTTTGTATTTGCAAAGGTGAAGTTGTTTCAAAAACAACTTGGGCTGCAAGTGATGTTGTAAAAAATCTGACCGTGTACAAAATTCCGTAGGCAAGCGAATCTTTGTCCAGCCAAAATGGAATGTGAATTAGTTTTACCAAAGTTACAAATCCGCCGATTACAAAAACAAATTTCAGCTGCTTTACAGAATTCCATTTTGCGCCGGAAAGAAAAAAAAGCGTTAGGCTTGCAAAAAAGCATCCAAAAATTTTTATAACAATCTTCCAGGAAAAAAGTTCTTCCCAAGAAACAGACATTCCGCCGCTGTAAGTAAAAATGCACAAAACAAAAAGAAATGAAAGTTTTGCAATTGAAGGAATTTTATGCAAAACGGAATTTCCTTTTCTGTAAGCAAACAAACTTAAAGCCATACCAAATCCTTTATGCTTGAATAATGCGCGATTGGATTTCTTATGCTCCACTGCTCAAGGTTTTGCGACAAGCCTTCATTCGGTGAACCGTCAAATCTGATTTTTCCTTTGTCCAAAACTATGAAACGGTCTGTAAGCGCAAGGATTTTTTCAAGCTCGTGAGTCAACACAATAATTGTTTTCTTTTCTTCCTTTAATTTTTTTAGAATCATGCAGACTTGCTTTACGCCCGGCCAGTCTAAATTTGCAAACGGCTCGTCAAAAATTATAACGTTTCTGTTGATTGCAAGAATTCCAGCAACTGCAAGCCGCCGCTTTTCTCCGCCGGACAAACTTCTTGCATAGGCATTTTTTTTGTGAAGAAGTCCAACTTGCTCAAGCGAAGATTCAACGCGTTGCTTGAGTTCATCTTTTTTCAGACCGTAATTTTTTGCACCGAACGAAACATCTTCTTCTGGAGTTTCGCCTAAAATCTGCGAGTCGGCATCTTGAAAAACAAGCCCCACGGAATTTCCGAATAAGTCAATTGTTCCGTTAGTCGGCTCGTCAAGTCCTGCAATCAGCGACATTAAGACGCTTTTTCCGGAACCGTTTGAGCCTGCGATTACACAGAATTCCCCTTGTTCAATTGAAAACGAAATATCTTCAAGCGCTTTTGTTTTGTCCGGAAATATTTTTGAAACGTTTTTTACTTCGAGTGCTTTCATTTTTTATGAATGTGTGTAGCGGAAAATTACCGGACGGAATTTGTAAGTGAGCGGAACCATTAAAATTATTTTTATGATGTTGCCCGGAATGAACGGAAACAAAACTGTTGCCAAAGTTTTTTCAAGTCCGCTTTGTGTTACGCGCATGAAGCCAAGAATTCCGCCTGCAAAAATAATTACAGTCGCAGCAATTGCCGCAAGCGATATAACAATCAGCGATTTTATTTTTGAGTGCTCTTTTTTATTTGAAAGGAAAATTGCAAGAATCAGTCCGCCTGCGAAAGCTCCGATTGCGTAAGAAAAAAGAAATCCGCCGGTTGGCCCTGAAATCAGATGCTGGATTCCGCCCTTGCCGGAAAAAACTGGCAGCCCCAAACTTCCGAGAATTAAAAAAATTACAACGGACAAAGCTCCGTAAACTGGTCCGAGCAGCATCCCGGAAAGCATGCACATCATGTCTTGAATGATAATTGGAATGCCAACCGGCAACGGAATTTGTATAAAGCACGAAGCGGAAATAAGAGCCGCAAATAAAGCTGTAAGAATAATGTTTGTTCCTGATTTTTGTGATTTCATAATTTACCTTTTTCGTTACCCAAGTTTTTTATTAGGTTAACGAAATGTGTGCTTGTAGTCAAGGAGATTGGTGGAGTTTGTCTTTAAACAAAAAAACTGCCACAAAAAATTTTGCAGCAGTTCAGTTTATTATGCAGAATACAATAAATATTTTTTACATTTTTTCTATCAGCAGTTTATATTTTCCATAAGGAACACGGCGGAATTTGTGCAATGCTGTAGTTGTTGCAACGCGGTTATGATAGAACACTTCCAGACTAAGTCCCTGCTCAGATGACATATCAGCTTTTACAACAAGATAATAAGTTCCTGCTTCTGCAATGTTCCAGTTTGTTGTAACCATGAACAAGAACGGTTCAAAGGTAGACGGCGGAACTGCGCTTCCTTTTAAATTTTCATTAGGAACAAGATTAAAGTTTTCATCATATAGAAGAATTTCTGGAATCATTGCGCTCTTTTTTTCTTCGTTTGTGCTCATAAGCCCTGTCGGAATTGACTTTAATATAAAATCGTAACTGCTATTTTCCAAAGACAGTTTGTAGACATTTGCTGGAACTGGAGTGTCGGAATATTCAACAGAAACTTGATTGCTATTTTCAGAGAGATTTTCCTTTGAAAGCTGCTTTCCGATTTTGTAATCCGACGCATTGCCTGATGCGATAAGTTCTTTTTCATCTGCAAAAACTTTTTTTGTTGAAACTTTTGTAGATGCGCAAGAAATAATGCAAATTGATAAAACAGCAAGACCAAGACAATTTTTTAATTTTCTCATACTTTTTCCTTTTTATAAAAAATAATAATTTATTATACTGTTGCTACCCCCCCCGTGGTCAAGGTCTTTTCAAATTTATTTGTTGTATCCATTGCTCAGAAAAACTACCTGTTTTTTATAAAACTGTCTTGCCCGGGAATTAAAATGCGGTTTTGATTTTTTGATTCCAGCAATGCAAAGCCAAATGCGTTTATTCCTTTGAATGTGTAAATATTTTTATCGGATTCGAGGCGGATTTTTTTTCCATTGTCAAAACAGAGGCTGTTCCATTCACAAACAAGAGATGAATCTTCCTGCTGCATTTTTTCTTCTGCGGATTTAAACTCTTTTAAAAATGCAGAAAGAAATTCCTTGCGCGAAAACTTTGCATTTAATTTTACTGCGCAATCCGTGTTTGGAATTTTTGGGCATGAAGTTAAATTTATTCCGATTCCTATATTGAGCCAGTTGCATTTTCCTCCAGTTGCAGAAAGCTCGTCAAGAATGCCACCGACTTTCCCGTTTTCGCTCCAGATGTCGTTTGGCCATCTTGCGTAGAATTTTTTTCCTGCCATTTCAGTTAAAGTTTTTACGATTGCAATTTGCGCCGCCATTGTTGCTCGGTGTGAATAAGACACTGCGATTCCGCTTCTTGTAATCAGCGTGCAGGCGAGACTTCCTTTTGTTGTTGTCCATTTGTGGCTTGAGTGCCCCTGCCCTTTTGTCTGTTTGTCCGCAGTTATGATTTCCATTTTTTTGCTGAAAGATTTTTCCTGCGCGATTTTTCTTGCTTCTGTCATCGTGGATTCTGTTTCTGGAAAATGAAAGAAAAGCTCTTCTTCTGCGCCGAATTCCCAAGGAAACAAACTGTCCTTTAAATCTTTTTCAAGAAAATATCCTGCGCGAGTTGAAGAAATTCCGTAGCCTGAAAGCTGCAATGACTGAATCGCTTTCCAAACTGAAACTCTGGAAATTCCTGCGAGCTTTGCGGCTTCTTCCCCGGAAACAGGCGCGTTTGCTTCCCGGAGAATTTTTAAGATTAAATATTTTGTTGAAAGATTTTTGTTACCCATTTATATTTATAGGTTAACAAAAAATTATTGTTGCGGTCAAGAGATTTGTTCAAGGCTTGCCTTTTCTTTTGAAGATACATAGTCTGTTAAGAATTTGTAAAACTTTTCAACTTGCGAGCAGTCCAGTTTGTTTTTTTTGTAGGAAATTAAAATATCGCGGCTGCAAACAGGATTGCTTATTTCAAGGAGCAAAACTTTTTTTGTGTCAAGTTTTCCCCAGGAATATTGCGGCCAGAATCCGATTCCTAAGTTTGCTCCGATTGTATTTTTTACAGCAGAAATATTATCGCTTTCAAAAATAATATTTGGGCGGATTCCAGCTTCATGGCAGTATTTGTCGCAAATTGTTCGTAAATGCTTTGAGCCTGAAAGAGCTATAAAATTTTCGTTTTTTATTTCTTCAAGTGAAATCGATTTTAAATTTGAAAAACGCGGAATATTTGGAACTGCAAGAAAAATTTTTTCAGAGCAAACAAAGACACTGTCTTTTTCATTTTCATTCTGCTGATAAAAAAGTTTCGTTGTAACGCAAATATCGTAAAGGTCCGTCTGGTCGTTTTGATTCAGCTGAATATGAATTTTTTTATTTGTCTTTTTGTATTCGATAATCGCATTTGTTATAAGTGTGGATGCCGCCAAAATATTTAAATGGATTGTCGAATCTTCAAGATTTGCCATTGTCTTTAGCTGCTCTGGAATTTCATTTATTTCTTTTATTATTGGCGTAAGTTTTTTGTAAAGCCACAATCCATAAGTTGTAAGTTTTATGTTCCGTCCGTCATGCTTGAACAAAGGAATTTCCAGTTCTTCTTCCAGTTTGTGAATTGACTGCGTGAGCGCAGGCTGCGCTACATGAAGATTTTCTGCGCTTTTTGTAACGTGCTCGTTTTTTGCGACTTCCAGGAAATATTTTATTTGATTCAGTTCCATTTTGTATTCATAAGTATAACTTATTAATTTAATAAAAACAATATATTAGTAATTATAAAAAAAATCTGCTATCTTTTTTTCAGTTTGGAGGTTTGATATGCCAGAGATTTTGGAAACAGCGATGCTTGTTTGTTTTGGTCTTTCGTGGCCGATTTCTGTTGTGAAAAATATAAAGTCAAAGACAGCAAAGAACATGAGCTTGCGCTTTATACTTTTGATTATCGTAGGTTACATTGCAGGAATTTCAGCAAAAATAATTCTTGGAAGTTTCAATTATGTTTTGGCGGTTTATGTTTTAAATCTTGCAATTGTAAGCATAAATATTCCGGTTTACTTTATAAACAAAAAGTATGACAAAAAACTTGCTTTATATAGGAAGGTAGCGGCATGATTAACGTAGTAGAAAAAATTGATGACTTTAAAACATTGAATGAAATGGGAAAAAGCGGCGGAGTTGTATTTTTCGGCTCAAGCTATTTTTCAAGAATGAATATAAACGAGCTTGCAAACAATGAGGAAATGGGCGGAAAAATCTACGACAGAAGCGTGCAGGGGCTTAAGCTAGTTGATTCATTTAAGCTTCTTGAAAGCGGAGTTTATGAACTGAATCCTGCGAAAGTGTTTGTTAACTTTGGAGAAGAAGAATGCTCCTCTGAAAATTTCAATGTAGATGAATTTATAAACAAATACGAATGGCTTTTGCTGAACTTGCATCGCAACTGCAAGAACTCAAAAACTTATATCGTATCTGTAGTTTCATCTGGAAAAAATGCAGCGGATGCAAACAGCCGTCTTGAAGCCCTTGCAAAAGAAACTGGCTGCACTTTTATAAATGTAACAAAAGAAGCTTTCGAAAACTTGGGATTTGAAAAAGTTTTTAATGTGCTTAAGCCTTACATGAGAATTTTCCCTGTAAGTTTTGCACAGGCAATGCAGATGGCTTAACGCTGGATTCTTCCGCTTGAATCTCCGTGCGCAAGACGTTCAACTTCTTCCACGGAGACCATGTTGAAGTCTCCTTCAATTGAATGCTTTAAGCACGAAGCTGCGCTTGCAAATTCAACAGCACGCTGGCTGGTTTCGTTTCTTAAAATAGAATAAATCAGTCCGGCGCAAAAACTGTCCCCGCCGCCAAGCCTGTCTACAATTGCCATGTCATATTCACGGCTAAAAAAATAATCAGTTCCATCGTAAAAAAGAGCCGCCCATTTATTTCTGCTTGCGTTTATAGAAGAGCGTAAAGTTATTGCGACTTTTTTGAATCCATATTTTTCTGAAAGTTTGCGGGCTACATTTTTGTAACCTTCTTTGCTGAGCTTTCCGTTTTCAATGTCTGTGTTGTCTGCGCTTATTCCAAAAACATCCATCGCGTCTTCTTCATTTGAAATGCAGATGTCAATGTATGGAGCGATTTTTTCCATTGTTTCTTTTGCTTGCTGTTTTGACCAAAGTTTGCTTCTGTAGTTCAAGTCGCAGCTTACAGGAATTCCTTTGGCTTTTGCAGTTTTGCAGGCTTCAATGCAGATTTCAGGAAGTTCTCCGCCAAGAGCCGGTGTTACGCCTGTAAAATGAAACCAGTCTGCGCCTTCAAAAATTTTGTTCCAGTCAAAGTCTGATTTTTGGCTTAAAGCGATTGCCGAGCCTGCTCTGTCGTAAATACATTTTGAGGGACGTTGGCTTGCTCCCCGTTCGTTGAAATATATTCCGACTCTGTTTCCGCTGCGGACAATATATTCAGTTTTTACGCCGAATCTTCTAAGGCTGTTGACTGCGCTTTGTCCTATTTCGTGGGAAGGAAGCTTTGTAACAAAAAAAGAATCTTCTCCAAAGTTTGCAAGCGAAACTGCGACATTTGCTTCAGCTCCGCCGAACGTCGAAGTCATTTTATCTACCTGAATAAATCTGTAGTAACCTTCCGGCTGCAACCGAAGAAGAAGTTCCCCAAAAGTAATTATTTTCATATTATTCCTTGGATAAAAGTTCAGCGAACGGAGTGTCGTGCAGAATCAAATAGCGGCTTGCGTATCCGTTGAAGTAATCATCTTCTGTAAGTGTGTAAGATTTGATGTTTCTTTTGCTTGTGTCGGCTTCTGCGACTTTTCCGCCTTTTAAAGCAATTTTTGAATTGTATTCTCTGATTCCGCATTTTGCATTTCCGCGTGGATAAACTTCAAGATTCATGTCGTCGTCCCACAAAAGTTCCGGCGCAAACGTGTCGGAAAAAATGCAGTTTACAAACGCAATGCTGTCCCAATCTTTTTTGCTTTCTGAATTTCCGGTTCCGTCTGTTCTGCAGGCGTACACAAAATTCTTTTTTCTTTTTTCTCCAAGGAAGCGGCAGTTTGTAAATACGAATCCAGTTTTTTCGGCTATTGCGTGGCTGTTGATTGCGAATCCGTCGAAGTCGCCGCGGTTGTCTGCAATAACTTCAATTGCGCAGTTTTCAAAAAGGCAAGTGTCTGGCTCTCCGTAAATAAAATCAACATCGCCTGAAATATTTGAATTCAAAAACCAGCTGAATCCTTTTACAAAAAGCGTGTTCTGGTGTCCTTCAAGTTTGATTCCTTCACAAAACAATGTTCCTGTCGTGTTGTTCCAGGCAAGGGCTTCCGCAGAATCCGCAGCGGAATAAAGTTCCTCAGAAGTTTTTACGTGTGTATTTGAAATTGTAAAATTTTTGAGGGAAACATTTGTCGCGTTTGGTCCGAATGAAAACACGGCTCTGTTTTGCTGGCCTTTATTGTAAGCCTCGCAGTTGTCAGCAAGAATTACGCAGTCTTCTGTTTTTGTTCCGGGAACACTTTCTATTGCCAGCGGATTTGAAAGATTGTACCGCACAGTTTCTCTGTAGGAACCAGGCTCAAGAATCAAGTGGATTGCTGTGTCTTTTGCGACAGTTCCTGTGGAGATCATTTCCTTTATTTTTTTTAGGGCAGCAGTTATTGCCGCAGGTGATTTTGTGTTTACATTCAGTTCTAGCATAAAACGTCCCGCTTTTAATTATTTTATGTTTATTGATTATATATTGAATACTCAAAAATTGCAATTTTTCCCACGCAAAAGTTATTTTATTCAGCCTGAAAATTCGATATAATCAGCGCATGAAAAAAATAAGTGCGGCTTCGGCGTTTGGAATTTTTTTAGCTTGCGTTTCGGTTTTTATATGGGGAATAACTTTCGTTTCTACAAAATCGCTCTTAAATGATTTTTCTGCATTTGAAATTCTGGTTGTCCGTTTTTTTGCGGCGTATCTGGGACTTTGGGCTATGCGTCCTAAAAGGCTTATTTTAAAAAGCAAGAAGGAAAATATTTCGTTTGCGCTGGCGGGACTTACGGGCGTTACTCTTTATCAGTTTTTTGAAAACATTGCGATTTCTTTTACGACGGCTTCAAATGTAAGCATAATTGTTTCAATTTGCCCAATGTTCACGGCGATTGTTGCGCGGATTTTTTTAAAGGAAAAATGCATTACAAAAAATTTTGTCGCAGGATTTATTCTTGCAATTTCAGGAGTCGCCCTTGTGAGCTTTAACGGAAATGCGGAATTTCATTTTAGTCCGAAAGGCGACTTGCTTGCTCTTCTTGCGGGAATCTGCTGGGGATTTTATTCGCTATTTGTTTCAAAAATAAATTCAATGAAGTATGACATTGTTTGCAGCACGCGCCGGATTTTCTTCTTTGCGCTGGTTTTTATGATTCCGCTTGCATTGGCTGGAACTGGAGCGGAAAAAACTTCTTCTGTCTTTATTAACACTGATTTTGTTGTTAATATAAAAAGATTTTCAAACATTGCTAACTGGGGAAATTTGCTTTTTCTTGGAATTATGGCTTCTGCCGGCTGTTTTGCTTTATGGAACAAATCCTGCAAAATTCTTGGAACTGTAAAAGTTTCTGCAGGGCTTTATATGATTCCGGTTGTTACAGTTATTTTTGCATTTATATTTCTTGGGGAAAAACTTAGCCTGATGGGAATTTTGGGCGCGGCAATGACAATCTGCGGACTTTTTATTTCAAGCTGGAAAAAATAAAGATTGCCGTGCTCTGCACGGCAACGGCAAGTCAATTTAATGTCATGGATGTCCAATAAATTCAAAATGTCATTGTCATACTTGATACTGTGATGTTTCTGAAAGAAACTCGGTTAACAATCTCTAATAGTTAGATTTTCGGGTCAAGCCCGAAAATGACATAAAAAACACTTTTAGACATCACTCATTAATTTTTATTTTGCAAGATACTCGTTTATGCTTGCGGCGGCTTTTCTTCCTTCGCCCATTGCAAGAATAACGGTAGCGGCTCCTAGAACAATGTCGCCTCCTGCCCAAACTTTGGTCATGCTTGTTTCCTGGCTTTCGTCAACAGTGATATGCCCGCGGTCGTCTACGTTGATTTCTGGAGTTGTCGCAGGAATAAGCGGATTTGAATTGTTTCCGAGCGCAACAATCACAGCGTCGCAAGGAATTTCATGCTCGCTTCCTTTTATTTCAACTGGACGGCGTCGGCCTTTTTCGTCCGGCTCACCAAGTTCATAAGACAAAGCTTTTATTCCTGTTACTTTTCCTGTTTCGCTGCTTCCAAGAATTTCAACTGGATTTTCAAGGAATTTAAAGATTACGCCTTCTTCTTCCGCATGGTCAACTTCTTCACGGCGCGCCGGCATTTCTACACGAGAGCGGCGGTAAACAACATAAACTTTTTCAGCTCCAAGCCTTAACGCCATTCTTGCCGCGTCCATTGCAACGTTTCCGCCTCCGCAGACAACAACAGTTTTTGCGTGGTAGTAAGGAGTATCGGCATGCTCTGTGTCGTAAGCCTTCATCAAGTTTGCGCGTGTAAGATATTCATTTGCGCTGAATACGCCGATGTAGTTTTCACCAGGGATTCCGAAGAATTTTGGAAGACCGGCTCCAGTTCCGATAAATGCTGCGTCGAATCCTTTTTCTGTGAGAATCTGCTGAACAGTCATTGTGCGTCCAACAAGAGTGCTCATTTCAAATTTTACGCCCATTCGTTTTAGGTTTTCAACTTCATTCTGAACAATTGACTTTGGCAAGCGGAATTCTGGAATTCCATAGACCATAACACCGCCGGCTTTGTGGAATGCCTCAAAAACTGTAACGTCGTGTCCTGCGCGCCGGCAGTCTGCCGCAACAGTAAGTCCTGCAGGTCCTGAGCCTACAACTGCGACTTTTTTTCCTGTTGAAGGAGCAATTGCCGGGGAAGTTACAAGATTGTTTGTGCGTTCCCAGTCAGCTACAAAGCGTTCAAGGCGTCCTATGCTGACTGATTTTTCTGCGTTTTTGTAAACTTTTCCGACCGTGCATTGTCCCTGGCACTGCTTTTCCTGAGGACATACGCGTCCGCATATTGCAGGAAGAAGATTTGTTTCTTTTATAATGTCAACTGCCGCTTTGAATTCGCCTTTTGCAACCTGCTCAATAAATTTTGGAATCTGAACATTTACAGGGCAGCCTGAAACACAAGGCTGGTTCTTGCACTGAAGGCAGCGGTTTGCTTCAACGATTGCCTGTTCTGCTGTGTAGCCAAGCGCAACTTCTGTCATCTGTCTTGCGCGCACTAAAGGTTCTCCAGAAGGCATTTCCATCTGCGGAATCGCCATGCGGTCTTTGTTTGTGAGAGTTTTTCCTTTTATTTTGCTATATTCATTTGCAGCAATTTCATTCAGCTGCTCTATTGTTTTGTGTTCGCTCATATTTTTCTCCGTCCAGTTTACATTCCGAGTCTGCACTTGTGTTTTTCTTCTTCGTCTTTAAAGCTTTTCATGCGCGTCATCATATTTGCCCAGTCCACCTGATGTCCGTCAAAGTCGGGACCGTCAACGCAAACGAATTTGATTTTTCCGCCTACGCTTACACGGCAACCACCGCACATTCCTGTTCCGTCAATCATAATTGTGTTGAGCGAAACTGTGGTTTTTACATTGTACTTTGCGGTTGTGGCGCATACGAATTTCATCATTATTGGAGGGCCGATTGCAATTACTTCTGCTGGAGGAGTCTGCGACTGGCAAAGCTCTTCGACTGGAACTGTGGAAACTCCTTGGCGTCCTGCGCTTCCGTCGTCAGTCATAATTATAACTTCATCTGCGATTGCTTTCATTTCATCAACAAAAATCAGAAGGTCTTTTGTGCGCGCGCAGATTACAACAATTACTTTGTTTCCGGCTGCCTTTAAGGCCTGAACGATTGGATAAAGAGGAGCTGTTCCGATTCCGCCGCCAACACAGAGAACTGGAGCGTCGTATTTTTCTATTTTAGACGGAGTTCCCAAAGGACCAAGAACCGCCGCAAGATAGTCGCCCGGATTAAGGCGCGCTATTTTCATTGTGCCTGCTCCAACAGCCTGAAAAACAATTGCAACCCAGCCTTCTTCTGCGTTTGCATCTGCGATTGTAAGCGGAATTCTTTCTCCCATTTCATCATCGTACTGAACAATCAGGAACTGTCCTGCCTTGCGGTTCTTTGCAATGTCCGCGGCTTCAAACTTCATGTAATAAACGGTTTCTGAAAGCTGCCGTTTTTCTAGAATCTTGTTCATCTTGTAATCCTTACACAAACTGAATTTTTTGAATATTTTACAATTTTAACACAAATCTGATTTTTAGTGAAGTGTTAGACATAAAATGCAAAAGTGTCATAATGAAAAAAGGCTCCCGGAATACGGAAGCCCAAAGTTTATTTTTTATATTGGATTTAATTTAAAGAAACAAGGTCGCTTTCAAGTGTTACTGTGCGCCACTGCGATACTTGCGGGCAGTCAGGAACTTCAAATGTAAAAGTGTACTGCGCAAAGAATGTATTTGAAAGTTCTGAGATTGGCTTACCATCCCAGCGTTCTAATTCAATAGATACATTTTCTTCAACTGCGCTAGGATTTTTATAGGAGCAGTACCAGTCAGTTTTCCCAAGGGTATCCCAGTCTTTGTCGCCATAGAAAATATCGATATAAGTTCCTACATTTTTTACAACGCTGTCCTGTGGCGGAATTACGTTTTCAAGCCAGACTGTTGCTTTGTTGTCGCTGTAAGATGCAAATGCCCATTCGCCGTTTTTAAGGTTTGAATAGTTTATGTCGCCGATTCCGCCCTTTGCAGTCAAAGTAAGTTGATGACAATAACCATTTTCACGCACAAGGCTTTCACCTTCTCCTTTTGCAGGCTCAATCTGAACCTTGAATTTATATTGTTCACCAGCTTCACATAATGGATATACAAAAGATATGGATTCAGCTCCAGTGCTAAATGGTGATTTATCTACAACTGCCAAAGTTGTCTGGATTTCTTCTCCGCCGATATTTTCCAAGCGGTAAACGCCAATCCAGTTGCAGCCTTTTTTGTATTTTTCATCGCTGCCTGCTAAGTTTGCAGGATTTTTAATTGTAAAGTGCATTCCGTCAGATTCCGCGGTTACTTTAACAAGGTCTGTTTCTGCCTCGTAAGTTCCAGATACTTCCTTTTCAATCCAGCGGGCAACTCCGCCGTTTTGAATTCTCAAATCAAGAACACGGTTTTCAGTTCCACTGTCGCCATCGCTTCCGCTGCTTCCAGAATCTGAGCACGAGCAGAGTGCCAAAGAGATTGCCGCCAAAGCAAAAAATGTTTTTACAGCCTTTTTCATGATACTGCCTCCAGTAAAATAGTTTCTGGGGCATAATACCACGGGGGGGGTACTGTCAACTGGTCCGGCGGAATTTATGGGTTATTCTGATTCCAATAAAGCAAATATTTTTTCTTTTGTCCAAAGTTTATTTGGAAAAATAGAAAATTGCTCCTTATGCTTTCTTATTATACGGACTGGTTTATCTGTTGAATTGTCGTATACGTGTAAAATATCACAAAGTTTTATTAATTCTTTTATATTGGCTAAAGATTTGTAATATCGTTTTTTTATTGTTTCTGAATCTACATTGTGTCCGCCATTTGCAACTCTAGCTTCTACTCTTGCAATATTAATCACAGGATCTATGGTAAGAACAAATATACATTTTATAAAATAACCAGAATCTTTTGCTTTCTTTAAAATATCTATTTTATAATTGGATGATAAAACTGTTTCAAATGTAAAATCCTCTTTTTTACTGATAGATAAATATCGTTTTTTATCAACTTGTTGAGCGGCTTCTATATTGGAAATTCCAGTTGCAGCTACAATGTTGTCTGCATTTGTGTAAGTTCCTATGGTTTCAAAGAATTCTGTAATTGTACTTTTGCCTGAGCCATTTGGTCCTGCAAAAACAAGAACCATAGGCTTTTTATTAAAGATATTTTTTTGTTCCATTTGCATATTCGATATACGCTTTTCTTTGAACGACATCATATTTTGCTACAGGTTTTTTGCAAACCTTTGCTTTTTTTATTGCGGCTTTTACTGCATAAGCAGCTCTTTTGTCCATTTCTGAATCATTTTCAGAGATTGATTTTCTTGAATTTCGCGAAACAATAGTAACTGTTTTCTGAGTATTTCCTATTTTTATTTCTACTTTATTCATAAAATATTCTCCAATTTTGCACTATTTTTCCTGCTCGGATATTGTGTTTGCAGAGCCGTCCTGCACGTATTTTTCTAGCTGGAGTTCCGCTTGCTTTACATTTGTGATTACAGAAGGTCCTGCTATGCATCCGCCTTCGCATGCCATTACTTCTATAAGGTTCGGGGTGTCTGGCTTTGCTGGAATTTTACCTGAATTTATAAGGCCGTAAGCGTTTAAGACTTTCATTCCGGCTTTGCTAAGTCCGTTGATTTTTGCGGGGCGCAGAATGGATTTGTCTTTTAAACGGAGCGCAACAGCTTCCATTACGCCTCCTGAACGTGCAAAATTTCTTCCGCTGGCTGTAGGAATTATTGTTTCGTGCCGTTTGTCCATTTCTGCAACATTTATTTCACGCGCTTCAAACAAAGCCGCAATTTCTTCAACTGTAATTACATAGTCAACAAGGTCGTCGTCAAATCCTTCGCGTTTTTTTGCAAGGCAAGGTCCGATAAAAACAGTTATACAGTCAGGGTCGGCTTTTTTTGCGATTTCCGCAGTGTAGTGCATGGGGCTTCTTGTTTCGGAAACGCAGGGAATAAGGGCTGGAACATGCTTATGAACTGCGCGGACGTAAGCGGAACAGCATGAAGTTGTCATCATCTTGTCTCCACGTGCCATGCGTTCTTCAAATTCGCGGGCTTCATTATCGGCGCAAATGTCAGCTCCGATTGCAACTTCCCATACACGGTTGAATCCCGCGGCAATCAAAGAAGATTCAAGCTGGCCTGGCGTAACCTTGAACTGGGATGCGATAGAAGGCGCATAAAGGGCGACAACTTTTTTACAGTCCATTATGTGTTTTATTACGTCTACAAGCTGGCTTTTGTCCATCATCGCGCCGAACGGACATTCACGCATACAGTTTCCGCAGAAAATGCACTTGTGATAGTCAATTTTTTCGTGTCCTTTTTCGTCCTTTGAAATTGCTCCAACCGGGCAGGCTTCTTCGCAAGGAACTGGAATCTTTATAATTGAATGGTAAGGACAGTTTTCCATGCATTTTCCGCAGTTGATGCAGAGCTTTTCATCTATAGTTGCCCTTCTGTCTACGGTTATTGCCTTGCGCGGGCAGTTAACCATGCATGGGCGCGCGTAGCATCCTTGGCAGGCGTTTGTAACCATATAGTGCGCTTTTACACATCCGTTGCAGGCTTCGTCAAGAACTGTAAGCATTGGCCAGGTCGGTTTTTCTCGTTCCAAGGCCTGTTTTGCAAAAGAGCCGAGAGTTGCTTCTTCATCAATGTTTTCAACTGAAATTCCCATTCGGGCAAGAACTCTCATGCGCAAGATTTCCCGGTCATGGAAAATGCAGCATCTTAGCGGCGGCTTGTCTCTGGGAGCCATTTCACGCGGAATAAAATGCACGCCTTCTTCCAGTTTTCCCTGTAGCTGAAGTTTTGCGATTCTAACAAGGATTTCGCGCTTTATATTTGATGTGTTGTTGTTTATGTTAAGCATTTTGTCTCCTATAAAAAGTCAAAATTAAAACTTCAGTTTTAGGATTGACTTATCTGATTTTATTTTATAGTTAATCTTATGCAATTTCAACGATTTCAGTCTGTTATTGAAAATTCACTCAAATTCCCAAGTTCTTCAAGAGATTTTATAAGCGCGGAAAAATCGTATTCTGTAGGGGATTTTACAAGGTAGTGAAGAATTATCTGCTTTGTTTTTATAATGCGGCTCATGTTCATGTCTGCCACAATCAGTCCATGCGCTGTGATTGTTTTGCGCAGTTTTTCCATGTCCAAAGAATCGTTTTCAAAGCACAAGTGAAGGCTTTTTGTTTTTTCAGCCGGAAACCATTTTGTTTCAAGTTTTTCAAGGCGCATAAGAAGAAACAGAACCATTGCAAGCGCAATTCCCACTTGAATGTAAAGCCCGGCTCCAATCGCAAGCCCGAACGCAGATGCAGTCCAGATTATCGCCGCGGAAGTAAGACCTTTTATGTTCAGTCCTTGCTTCATTATTGCTCCACCGCCAAGGAAGCCTATTCCGCTTACGACTCCAGCCGCAATTCTTGTGGGATCTCCTTTTGCAGTTGCAATAAAACCTTCCGCCTTTGCCATGTGAACAGAAAGAATTGAAAGCAGCGTTGAAGAAACACAGATTAGAATCAAAGTTCTCATTCCGATTACCTGATTATGGCTTTTGCGCTCAAGTCCAAGAAGTCCGCCGCATACAGCACCTGCGACAACTTTTATAATGCTTTCTGTTAAAAAATCAAGTTCCATCTATTAATATGCTTACCTTTTAAAAAGTTTGAATCCGCTTGAAGGCTTTGCGCCAGGTTTTACCCATTGAGCTTTTTTGCCTGATTTTGAAGCGTCCATTGAATTTAAATATGTGCAGAGCCATCTGCCTGTTTCGTCATCGCGCCGGAATCCTTCCATTGAATTGTCTCCGCGGATTAAAACAATATTCACAAAAATTGAATCGTTGCAAACCGCCGCAAGATTTTCTGCAAATGAAGCGAATGCTGCTTTTCCTGCCGAAACCAAAGGGGAAGCAATTGCGCTAAGTCCGTTCTTTAAAGCCGGAGAATGAAGCACGTCTATTCTTGAAGGCGTTTCTTTTAAAAGGAAGACAAGTGTTCCAGGACCTTCCGAAGCTTCTCTTTTTTGAAAAGTTGAAATTATTTCCAGCGCAAGATACTGATAGCCTGCAATCATTTCATCGCAGCCACGAGCAATTTCCTCGCTGTCCATTTTTTCAGCTTTGGAAGCGAACCATTCCTCATCAAAGTAAAGAACCGCTTCGTCCATTCTGTTGAATATTGTGAGTGTCTGAAGCACAAGAGAGCGTGCCGAAAGCGGAGATGATTTGTTCCATTCTATTGTACAGATTCCAGATTTTGCCTCAAGATTTTTTTCTTCTTCGTAAGCTGCCTGATTTGCCTTTCGTTCTGCAATCGTAAGTTTTTTTACAGGCTGAACTTCATCTGTCTGCGGTCCTGTTATTATTATATTTCTGCCCGAAAAAGCAACTCCGTCCGTAAAGCTTCCTGCGTCCGGCATATTTTTTCCAGCAATAAGAATCGTTTTTTCCATGCGCAGATTATAGCATAAAAAAGAGGAATAAAAAAGAAGTAAAAGTCTGCCTGTGTATGCTGGTAATTGCAGTTTTGCCATTGTTGTAATATAATCTATGCACACTATTTATATAGAGGAAACCATGCCTAAGATTGAAGTCAACGAAAAACTGTTTTTTAATTTGCTTGGAACTAAATACGACTGGGATACTTTTGAAAAGAAGCTTACATTTGCAAAAGCCGAGCTTGACGAAAAGCCTGATGAATCTGCTCCAGAAAGCGAGCGTGTTATAAAAATTGAACTGAACGACACGAACCGTCCTGACTTGTGGTCTGCAGGCGGAGTTGCAAGATGTCTTCGCGAGCACGAAGGAAAAGGTCATTCAGACTACAGTAAATTTATGTCGGAAGAAGGCAAGCTAAAAGACACAGGAAATCGTCTTGCTGTCGTTGATCCTGCTTTAAGGCACATCAGGCCGTTTATGGTTTCTTTTGTTATAAGCGGAAAACCTATAGACAACGCAATGCTTATTGACATTATGCAGACTCAGGAAAAACTTGCCTGGAACTTTGGACGCAAAAGAAAAACAATTTCAATGGGCGTTTACCGCGCCGAAAATTTAAAGTGGCCGGTTCATTTTATTGCGGCAGATCCAGACAAGGTGAGCTTTGTTCCGCTTCAGGGTGAAGAAAAACAGACTTGCCGTGAAATTCTTGAAAATCACCCAAAAGGAAAAGAATACGGTTGGATTTTAAAAGACTTTGAAAAATATCCGGTTTTGCAGGACGATTCCGGCGAAATTATGAGCATGAGCCCTATAATCAACAGCGCGACTTTGGGACAGATTGAAGTTGGCGACAAAGATTTGATGGTTGAGCTTACCGGCGTTGACATGAAAGACTTGATGCTTGCCGCAAACATTGTTGCCTGTGATTTTGCAGACGCAGGATACGAAATTCTTCCTGTAAAAGTTCACCACGAATATGACACTGGCTTTGGAAACGATGTTGTTATTCCTTATTATTTCCAGCAGACAGCAAAAGCTCGCCTTTCCGCAATAAACAAAAAGCTCGGCAGTTCTCTTTCTGAAGATGAAGTAAAAGACGCTCTTGTTCGCATGGGAAGCAAGGTTGATGTTTTGAATGAAAACGGCGAAACTGTTTTTGTTGTGCATCCGGCTCCTTACCGCAACGACTTTTTGCACGAAGTTGATGTTATTGAAGACGTTATGATTGGAAAAGGCCTTGATTTCTTTAAGCCTGAAAAACCTAATGACTTTACAATCGGACGTCTTTTGCCAATTACTGTTTACAGCCGCAAAGTAAAAAATATAATGGCTGGAATCGGCTATCAGGAAATGATTTTCAATTATCTTGGCTCAAAGAAAACTTACATCGACAACATGGGAATCGATGGAAAAAACGTAATTGAAATTGCAAATCCGATGAGCGAAAACTATCAGTTTATCCGTCCGTCGATTATCGCTTCTCTTTTTGAAGCCGAAGCCCAGAGCGGAAATGCAGTTTATCCTCACAAGATTTTTGAAGTCGGAAAAATCGCATTCATTGACGAAAGTGAAAATACCGGCACAAAGACAATTCAGAGCCTTGGTTTCCTTACTGCTTCCAACAACGCCAACTTTAACGAGGCTGCAAGCGAAGTAAGTACAATTCTTTATTACCTTGACCATAAGTATGAAGTTCAGGAAACAAATGATCCGCGCTTTATTCCGGGGCGTCAGGCTGGAATTATGGTGAATGGAAAGCAGGCTGGAATTTTTGGAGAAATTCATCCGCAGATTCTTGAAAATTGGCAGGTTGGAGTTCCTTGTGTTGCAGGAGAAATTGACCTTGAATATCTTATGGCGACAGAACCTAAGGAGCACAGCCAGAACGTTCAGCCAAAAGAAGAGACTAAGCCTGAATCTTCCGCGCCGAAAATTGATCCAGTTGAATATTTTAACAAGCACATTGAGCTTAAAGTTGCAAAGATTTTGAGCGTGGAAACAAATCCGCAGGGCGACAAGCTTTACATTGAGCATCTTGACGACGGAAGCGGAACAGAGCGCATTATTCAGTCTGGCTTGCGTCCTTATTTAAAGGAAGATGAGCTTTTGGGAAAACACGTTATTATTGCCGCTAACCTTGCTCCAAGAAAAATGAAGGGCGTTGAAAGCCGTGGAATGCTGCTTGCCTCTGACTATGTAGAAAACGGAGTTGAAAAAGTTGAGCTTTTGACAGCTCCTTGGGCTGCTCCGGGAACTCAGGTTGTTCTTGAAGGTTTTGAGCCTTCTGAAAAGCCTGCAAAAATCGACATAGACAAGTTCTGCAAAGTTGAATACAAGATTGTAAACAAAATGGCGCAAGCCGCCGGAAAAAATCTTGTTGCCGCCGGAAAACCGATTATAATGGAAAAAACAGTCAACGCAGATATTGAATAGTTTGAAACAAGCTAGATTGTTGACTGAGTTTCTTTCAAAAACATTGCTGTATCAAGTGTGGCAATGACATTCAAAACAAGTATGCAGTAACAAAACACAAAAGACCGTCCAAAAGGGCGGTCTTTTTTATAAAAGGCGGAATGCCGTTTAAAGCAAACATGGCAATGTAAAAAAAACACGCCGAGTTTTTTGAAATTCTCGGCGTGAAATTTAAAAAGTACGGCGTGTTTTTAGGATTGTGTCAAATTTAGTTCGCAATTTCGTTCCTGAAAAAAGCCACAAATCCAT
>NZ_CAMCEC010000023.1 GCF_945873775.1 uncultured Treponema sp.
CACAAATTCGTTATTTTTTCTCCTCCGTGTCTAAATCTGAGGCTTATTATAGTTTTCTTCATTTTTTTTAAAACTCCATATTTATGAATTTAAATCATTTTTTTAATCATCGTTTTTTTAAATTTATTTTCAGTTGTTTATTATCCTTGACTTTTTAATAATTGTATCATATATATGAATTGCAAGCTATGCAATTTTTTCTCCTACTTTGCAGTACCAGGGTTCTTTTCTGAAACATAACTGCGTCTTGATTTTTATTTCTACGATTTTTTACCTTCTATAAATCTCAATATTCTGGAGACTGCATTATAATTATGAAAATGTTCATATGTGCTTAATTTTTTTTCATTTCTTTTTGAAATCAATACATCATACCAGTATGCAATTACAGTTCGTCTAAAACCTTTCATGGACATCAGTTCCATAGCAGTTTTAAAATCTGATTCAAAGGCAACATACATCGCCCTTTCTGTTGCGGTAGAGTAAGAAGCTTTTCCAACTTCTCCATTATGACTTAATATCCAGTTTCTGATTTCATCATATTCTGAATCCAAAATCATTTTATCAACTACTATGTAATTTATCTGAGGACAATTATTTTTATTCAGAGTACTAAAAGCAACTTCATGCGAACCGATATTTATGGTAAAATATCTCCCATTATTTGTCTGCGTAAAAATAGATAAAGTCCAAACACCTTGAATATCTGCACAATAAATCAGCCCCGTATTAATAAACAATTCTGAAATATAATTCAGAAATCTTTCATCTTGAAAAAGTCTGTCTATTTTTGGGCAGTATAAAATTTCTTCTGGATCTATTGCATCGAGAGCTTCTTTTGCTTGAAATTTACTTATATGAAATAATTCTTTTTGATTTTTTATTTCATGATTTTGAAAATCTCTGAATTGATAATGTAGGTTATGCTCTATTTTTCTCCAATCAAAGACTTCCCTAAAATCAAATATATGCCATGGTCCTAAACTTTTATATGGTTCAGTATTATTAATTTCTTGCAACCTTTTTGCTGGTGGATAATTTGTTCCGCCAATTTTTATGCAATCACAATTATTTGACTCCAAAACATAAATGTGTCCTTTTTCTTTCATAGGCAAATCACATTTTTCCTTACTCAAACACTTATGCTTTGGTCGGCAGTAAAAGTTTTTTGCGGGTCAAGAATTTCAAGTCCGAGCTTGTGTTCCCATTGATGGTCTGTGTTGTCGGCATCGGGAAGTCCGAACCAGGGTTCTATGCAGACAAATTCGGGGCTGCCTGCGTTCTGCCAAATCATCACATAAGGATAGCCTTTTGTGTTCACGCGAATCAGTTCGCCAGTCCGAATATTCCTAAGTCCAGCCCACTCTGATTTTACGTCCGTAAAAAGATGTCCGTTTCCAAAGCCAGATGCAGTAACAGGAATTATTCCCGGATTTTTTTCAGCATAAAGTTTTTTAACCGGGCACTCGCCTTTTGAACCGGAAGCAAGAAAGCCGTTGTCATAGCAGGCAACCTGAACAAGAGGCTCTTTCTTTTCAAACTCAATCTGAAAATCGTTCACGTTGTCAATCGCAAATGCGCTGTGGCTTCCAAGGCTGAATTTAAACGGAACTGAATCTGTGTTCGTGACGGTTGATTTAAAAACAATGCCGTCATTTTTCAGTTTGTATTCAACGCGAAGAATAAACTTGTACGGAAAAAGTTTCAGCGTGTACTCATTTTCGGAAAGTTCAAAAACCGCAGAATCTTCTGTGCGCAAAATCAGATTGTGCTCAAGGTCTCTTGCAAATCCGTTGCTTTTAAGCGGAAATGATTTTCCATCGATGAGAACAAAAGCATCTTTTATCTTTCCGCAGTGAGGAAAAAGAACCGGCGCATGAAATTTCCAAACGGACGAATCTCCGCGCCAAATAATATCACGTCCATTTTCCCGGCGGACAAATCTGTTGATTTCAGCTCCATAAGTATTCACATCAAGTTCGAATTTTTCATTTTTCAAAGTTATAATCATTTCAAACCTCAAAAACTTAATACGGAATTCCGTTTGCGGCGGGGGCGGCCATTTTCTTTGACGAGAAGACAAGCGCGACAAGTGTCACCGTATATGGGAACACCTTGAAAATTACCGTCGGAATCACCGCGAGGGCCGGAATTACCTGCGAGACGTTCGCAAGAGTCGTGAAGAATCCGAAGAAGAAAGTCGCGCCTAGAATTCCGAGAGGCTTCCACTGTCCGAAAATCAGAGCGGCAATCGAAAGGAATCCGAGCCCGGCAACGCTTCCGTTGAATTCGCCTGAATAAGTTACAAGCATGACGGCTCCTCCAAGCCCCGACAAGGCGCCGCTCACAAGAACCGCGACGTAGCGCATAAAATGAACGTTCACTCCGGCGCTCGCAACGGCAGAAGGATGCTCACCGCAGGCACGCAGGCGCAGTCCGAATGAAGTTTTGTACAGAAGCCAGAACGAGAATCCCCAGATTCCGAGCACGAGCCAGGTTGACCAGTAGACGCGCGAGAAAATCAGTTTTCCAAGAAGCGGAATTTTTGAAAGCCCGGCATAGTCCATCGGAATTATTCCCATCATAATCGGAATGTTTCCGCTGCCCGTAACCTGACGCGCGATGTAAATCGTGATTGCGGCCGCAAGCATGTTGATTGCTGTTCCTGAAATAACCTGGTCCGCCTTGAGCGTTATCGAGGCGAACGCATGAAGCAGCGCGAAGACAATTCCGATCAGAGCTCCGGCGCAAAGTCCGATTATTATGACCTGAGTATGTCCCACGGAATTCTCAAGCATCCTGATTGCGAACGCGCTTCCGAAATAGCCTGAAAGCATAAGTCCCTCAAGTCCGAGGTTAGTAACGCCGGAACGTTCGCTGTAAAGTCCGCCCAAAGAAGTTATGAGCATGGGCATTGTGTATGCGATTACATAAGGAAAAACCTGATAAAGCAAATTCATTTTTCAGCTCCCGGTTGATTTGAATTTTCAGAAAGTCTAGCAAGCTTCTTTTCGTGAAGCTTATGGAAAAGTCCGTTCCACAGTTTCTCAAAAAGCACGCTCGTCGCGGTAAAATAGATGATTACGGAAATAATAGTGTCCGCGATTTCGGGCGGAACATCGGTGAGTGCGTTCATGAAACCTTTTCCCGACTGGAGGATTCCGAAGAAAAGCGATGCGAACAGAACGCCGACAGGTGTTGAAGCTCCCAAAAGTGAAACCGCGATTCCGTCAAATCCCTGGGACGGCATCACGCCGATCTGCATATTCAGCGAGTAGCCGGCATAATACGAAAGCCCTGCAAGCCCCGAAAGTCCGCCTGAAATCACCATCGAAAGCACGATGCTCCGGTTCACGTTGATTCCGGCGTATTCCGCGCAGAATCTGTTCGCGCCCACAGCCTTAAGCTCATAGCCCACCGTTGTTCTGTTCAGACACCAGCGCACAAGAAATATCGAGGCGACGGCAAAAATTATTCCCAAGTTGATGTATTCCGAGCCTGAGAAAACCGCCGATAGCCACGGACTTCTGAGCGACTGGGAGACGGCAAGGGAGGAGCTTTCAGTCTCAAGCGAAGGACCTTTCAGATATGCCGGAATAAAATAGTAGATGCTCCAGTATGCGGTCCAGTTCAGCATGATTGAGGAGACAACCTCGTGCACATTGAATTTCGCCTTGAGGAAACCGACGAGCGCGCCCCACAATGAGCCTCCTGCAACCGCGGAAACCACAAGCACAACAAGATAAAGCGGACGCGGAAGAAAGACAAAATGCCCGACAATCGTGGCGAAAAGTCCGCCTACGAGCATCTGCCCGGAAGAACCGATGTTGAAAAGCCCCGTCTTGTACGCGAATGCAAACGAAAGTCCCGTGAACATAAGCGGAGTGGCGGTCGCAAAGGTGTTCCCGATTCTCTCGCGGTTCATCAGCGCGCCCCTCAAAATATAGGCGTAGGCCTCGAACGGATTTTCCCCGATAAAAAGCATGAGAAGTCCGCCCGCGACAAGCCCCAGAACTATCGCGCTCAGGGCAATCAGAAACGGTCCGCTCTTCCTCTCCTCTTTATTTGTTTCTGCTGAAAATATTTTCTTTATAATCATTTTTTATCCCTCACGCCGGCCATCATAAGTCCCACGGAATGCTCGTCGGTCGAAGTTGTGTCCACAATGTTCATCAGCTCTCCGCCGGAAATTACCGCAATCCTGTCCGAAAGATTGAAAATCTCGTCAAGCTCAAGCGACACAAGAAGCACGGCGTTTCCCTTGTCCCGGTGCGCCACAATCTGGCTGTGGATATACTCAATCGCTCCCACGTCAAGACCTCGCGTAGGTTGAACGGCAATCAGAAGCTCGGGATTCATGGAAATCTCGCGGCCCACAATCATCTTCTGCTGGTTTCCGCCGGAAAGTTTTCCCGCAGGAGAATTTATTCCCTCGCCGGAGCGCACGTCGAATTTCCGCACAATTTCTTCCGAATATGAGTTGATTTCCGGGAAATTCAGGATTCCGTTTCCGCTGAAAGGCTTTCTGTAATACGACTTCACGACCATGTTCTCGGCAATCCGCAGTGAAGCGATAAGTCCGCGCTTTATTCTGTCCTCGGGGATATGGCCGAGTCCCAGCTCATTTCTTTTTCGCACAGTCAGATTAGTCGCGTCAGTTCCGCCGATAATGACAGAGCCGCTTTCCGCAGGAACAAGTCCGCAGATCGCCTCGACAAGCTCAGTCTGCCCGTTTCCGTCAACGCCCGCAAGACCCACAATCTCTCCGGCATGAACCGTAAGGCTGAAATTCTTCACGCCCAGAACTTTCTTCGCATTCATCACGCAGAGGTTCTTCACCTCAAGGACCGGACGGCCTGTTTTGGGCGCGCTCTTCTCGACCTTGAAATTCACCGGACGACCGACCATTTTCGCGGCCATAAGCGCGGTATCCGTCGAAGCCACATCCACAACGTCAATCAGCTTTCCGCGGCGGATAATCGTGCAGCGGTCGGCCACTGCCTTTATCTCGTTCAGCTTGTGCGTGATTATCACGACGGATTTTCCTTCCTTCACAAGATTCCTGATAATCCGCATGAGTTCGTCGATTTCCTGCGGAGTCAGAACCGCCGTCGGCTCGTCAAAAATCAGGATGTCGGCGTCGCAGTAGAGCATTTTCAGAATCTCCACACGCTGCTGCATTCCCACGGAAATGTCCTCAATCTTCATGTCGGGATCGATGTTCAGTCCGTACTTTTCGCTAAGCGTCTTGATTCTTGCGGAAGCCTCCTTTCTGTGCAGGACGAATCCGCCTTCCTTTCCCAGGATTATGTTCTCGGTAACCGTAAAGTTTCCCACAAGCTGAAAGTGCTGGTGGACCATTCCGATTCCAAGCCGCGCCGCGTCATTCGGATTCTTTATCGAAACTTCCTTTCCGCGGATTTTTACCGTTCCCCTGTCGGCATGATAAAGCCCGAACAGGATGCTCATCAGCGTGGATTTTCCCGCCCCGTTCTCGCCCAGAATCGCATGAACCTCGCCGTCCCGCACCTGAAGCGTAATATCATCGTTCGCGACAATACCCGGAAATTCCTTCCTGATATTGAGCATCTCAATCACATAATTGTCTGCGCCCATTTTTACTCCAATCTCAACTTTCAGCATGAAATTATATCACAGCAAACGGATTCCGTGTAAAAAAAAATAAGCCCCCGGTTTTTACGCCGGAGGCCTTTCAAACTGAAATTGAAGTCTTATTTTATGAGTCCGTCACCTGAAGCCGCCACAGTGATTTTTCCGGCCTTGATGAGTGCAAGAACCTCGTCGGCCTTTTTCTGCGCGTCTGCGGAAAGGTTAGGATTCTTCACAGGAATTCCGATTCCGTCGTTCGCAGCGGAAAGCTCAAGCTCCTGTCCGCCCGGAAATTTTCCCGCAAGCTGCGCCTCGATCATGTCGTAGGACGCGCGGTCAAGGAATTTCTGTGCGGAAGTGAGAACCGCGCTCTTTCCCTTGGCATAGATTCCGTCGTTGTACTGGTCAACGTCAACACCGACCATCCACACATCCTTTCCTGTCGAGCGGCGTGTCTTTGCCTCGTTGATGACACCGACCCCCACACCTCCTGCCGCCGCGAACACAACATTAACGCCCTTGTCGTACATTGAGGCCGCAAGCTGCTGTCCTGCCGCAACGTCAGAGAAAGTTCCCTGATAAACGACGTTCTCAGCGTCAATCGAAATCTTTGTTCCGTAGTTGGCGTTGGCATAGGCGATTCCCTGCTGCCATCCCCAGTTGAATTTCTGAACCGCAGGAATCTCCATTCCGCCGATGAATCCGAATTTTCCTTCCTTAATCTGAACCGCCGCCGCAACTCCCGCGACGAATCCCGACTCCTGCTCAAGCCATGACACGGCGACAGTGTTCTTCGCAGTCTCGAATGTGCTGTAGTCGGCTGTGTGAGGCTTTCCGTCAAGAAGAACGAAAAGAACGTTCGGATATTTTTTCTGCGCGGCATAAACGGCAGTCTCGAACTTGAATCCCGGGCAGATAATCATCTGGTAGCCCGCGTCCGCAAGATTTCCGATTTCCTTGAGATAGTCGGCCTCGGTTGTTCCGGCAGGCTTGAGATACTTTGTCTTTACTCCCATGTCCTTCTGGGCGCGGAGAATTCCTTCCCAAGTTCCCTGATTGAAAGACTTGTCGTCGATTGTTCCAGAGTCCGTAACCATTCCGACCCTGAGATTCGCCTTCTTGGAATCCTTCTTCTTTCCGGCAGCAAACGCTGATGTGGCGATAAGCAGAACACTCACCGCAACTGTAAGAACCTTTTTCATTTTTCCTCCAAAAAAAGTCAATGAGAAAATCTCAATTTGACTTTTATGCAACAAATTGAACCCGCAATGCAAGTTTCTTGATAAATACTACAATTCTCACGGCTTTATTGTCAAGAAAAAACAGCGGACAGTATTTTCCCGAAACAAGTTTCCGACTGAAAACGGCAATCGGCATTTTCCCGAAGTGCATTTCCGAGTGGAAAAGGCAATCGGGAAAAACTACAAAGCGGAAAAATTCCCGGAAATCCTTTTCTCTTCACTTTTCATAAGCGAACAGAATTCCTGCAGGCTTTCTGCGTTCTGCGGAATCTTCACACCGATTATATCGAGAGTTCCAGCGTCGTTTGCAAGGCAATAAGTTTTCTTATGAAAATCCGTGTCGTCATCAGGAAAAATAAATCCGCCGCGACCGATTTTCATCGTGTGCATATACGCGACAACCTGATACAAATCTTCACGGCCGACGCCGTTTAAAAGCCGCTTGTACTTTGCGTCCAGAACATATTCGCCTTTTTTGTAGAAGTCCGGGTAAATCCGGCGGAAATCTTTGTCAAAAGTCAATTCGTCATCGCCGTTCGCGAACATTTTTAGTCCGCCTTTGTGTTTTTTGTTTTCAGGATGTTCAAAACCGAGAGGGCGAAAAATCGTGTTCAGATATTCTTCCCAAAGCCACGCGCCGTCAAAAAGCAGACCGCACACGGATTTTTCATTTGAATGATAATTTATTTTTGAATGGTTCAGAATCGCAAGGCAAAGTTTTTGAAGCGGCTTCCATTTTGTAAAAAACGGATGGCTCACCGGCTTTGCGTTTTCGGAAATTATTTTCTGCCGCTCGTGGAAACTGTAGTTCTGCGTAAGCTCGACAATCTGGCTGACCGCGGATTTTGTGCCGGAATCAGAATTCAAGATTGATTTTCCGAACGGCTTTGTTTTGATGAATTCAATCGTGTGGCGCACAAGTTCGGTGAACGGATTGTCAAAAACCTGCGCGCGCTCCTTGTAGGCGACTTTTCCGCCGAACGGAATATTCTGCCTGATGTGCCGAGAAATATTCAGCGAGCCTTTTACGTTCGCATCGTTCCGCTCAAAAGTTCTGTAAGTCTTGAAGATTCCCTGCCGGACTGCATTTTTTAAGACAAGCGGAAACATAAAACACAGCAGGTCAAAAACGCTGCCGCTCGAAGCGTTGTAATTCAAGCTGAAAAGATTTTCGCCAAAAACTTTTCCCAGTATATAATGAAGAAAAAAGTCATTTTCCGACTTGGAAAAACGCGATGAGATTTCAAGCTGAATCGCTCCGTCGCCAGAGCCGACACCGACAAAGCCCAGCAAGTTTCCAGTTTTGATTTTTACCTCGGAAAGATTTTCACAGCAGCCGCACATCTCAAAAATCGGAAGCTCACCGATTGCGCCATAGGATTTATCGATTTCATACGGAAAGACAAGAAGATTTGATTTTTCTCCAGACAGTTCCTTTAGCGGAACATTCGCAATGCGTGAAAGCGAGAAATAATGTGCGGCAGAAAAAGTTTCAGAGTCTCCAGCGTGGGAGGAATTTTTTATGAGGTCGGAGACTTTTTGCGAGCAGTTGTTGTCGGTTGTTTTCAGATGGAGCATTTTTACGCAAGCTCTTTTTCAAGTTCCGGGAAAAGCGGTTGCTGCATAACTGTTTTGCACGGAAGAATATTCTGCTCAGGCTCGTAATTCAGAACAAGGGCTTCCGTCATGGAATTGCGATTCTCTTCCTTTGCTCCAGCAAAATAAAAATGCTCCTGAGTCACAATCTTGAATCTTTCATATTTTTTCAGGTTATCGTTCGTGCGGAAATTGTTGTGATGCCAAGATGACAAAATAAATTTCGCTTTTGTCTCGCAAAGAAGCGCAAACAAGTCATTCTCATCTTTTTCTGTCCAGCTGGAATAATAATCCGCATAACGTCCGGCATAAGGCGGATCGCAGTAGATAAAATCATCTTCCGTCGCCTGTGATATTATCTCACGGAAATCCTTGTTTTCAAAAGTCCAGCGGTCTGTCATTACGGACTTGCAGTTTTCCGACTGATGAACAATTTTTGTAATATATGACTTGCTGAACCGCTCCGGCTTTTTGCAGAAAGGAATATTCCATTTGCCGTTCTTGTTGAACCGAATCATTCCGTTGAAACCTGCGCGCGAAAGAAAAAGAAAATCCAGAGAGTCAAAATTTGAGTTGAACCTGTCACGGACGAATTTATAGTAATCGGAACTTCTTTCACCTGCCGAACTCAGATTCTGCCCTTCATCAAAAAGAAACTGCCGGATTTTTTCAGGATTTATTTCTCCGTCTTGAAGCCTTGAATAAAAATTTATTATGTGTGGATTTATGTCGGAAAGAAGAGCCTGCTTTGCGCCTGAGTTGAATGCAACCACACCAGTTCCCAAAAAAGGCTCTATCCATCTTCCGTTAAAATTTGGCTTCAGCTGCATTATCGCAGGAACAAGTTTTGTCTTTATTCCCTGGCTTTTTATAGGCGGAGTTATTATTTTCATTTCAGCTCCTCCGACTGTCCGATTTTGACTTTCAGATTTTTCAGAATATCCGAATTTTTGCTTTTATATTCGACATATTCCTTTAAATTTGTGTAAGGACGCGAAGTCTCCAGCTGAGAAGCCATGTCAGAAGTAAGATAAAATTTCCAGTAATCATCAAAAATTTCCTCGCCGAGTTCTGCAAAAGGACCTTTTCCGTTCAGAATTTTTTCCAAATCAGTTATCGAGCCGATGTTTTTTGTGTTTCCGCTTCCGGGACGCGCCGCGGCAATCTTATACTTCGGCTGTGCAAAAAATTTAAAATCATGGATTACAGACGGAATCTTGTCCAAATCCGCGGCAGAATAAATTTTCCGCTCATCGATATTATTTTCCGACTGCGAATAAATTACACCGAGAACAAAATGTCCTGCGTATCTGCTGTACGGATAGGCGATGTTCTTTGTGCTTTCGCGGTTTCTGAAATATCCAGTGAATGCACCGAGCGTCATGCCGTTTATTCTGTCATTGCCGATTCTGTACGTCGTTTTTATATCGACCGCGAAAAGAGTTCCGTCATTTTTGTCAACAAAAGTCAAATCAGGATAAAAATTCTGTTCTGGACTTAGTTCGAGCTCAAGGTTGTTTTCTTCCGCAAATTTCTGCATAAGCGGAAAAAGCAAAAGCTCCATTACTTTTGAGATGATTTTTGTATCAAGAGAAATCGTGTAGACTTTTTTATAAACATCAATAAAGCCTTTTATAATCCACTCTTTTTCATCTGTTGAAATCACGGACTCAAAGGAAGAAAGTTTTGACTGAAGTTTTTTTAGAAAATCATTTTTATTCATACTCAACACATTATAATTATTTTAAGCGCATTTTTCCATCAATAAAAACTATCTGCCATCTTCTTCCGAATTATTTTCCGCCGAATCCAACCCAAAATACGCGATTCTAAGTTTTTCAATCATCTGAATTAACAGTTCTTTTATTTATATCTTCAAAAAATGAATCAATACTTTCATTTTCTATGAATGAATTAGAAAAAATAGTTTCTTGCATTTTTTCTATATGTTTCTTAAAAAAAGTTTTTGACTGTATATCTGTATCACACATTATACAATTTCGTTTTTCTTCGATACATACTCTTCCAGTTGTTCCACTTCCTGCAAAGAAATCTAAAACAACTGAATCTGGATATGAAAGAGATTTTACAAAACGACGGATGATTTCAAGAGGTTTCTGCGTTGGATGTCCAACCCGCTCCAAAGAGTTACCGTTCAAACGACCAATTTCCCAAACATTTGTAGGATTCTTTCCTTTCTTCACATTTTCAGGATTTAGACGTTTATCTTTTAAAGCATCACGTAATTCTTTTTCTCCATACGGAACACGAACAGAATCCAAATCAAAATAATACTTATCAGTTTTTGTAAGCCAAATTGCTTCTTCATGACGATTTGCAAAATATCTATGAGCAGACATTCCATTTTTGTAATACCAAATAATTGTATTAACAAGTCTAAATTTTGTTTTATGTCGGCAGTAATAAATAATTTCAATCAAATCTCCACTTTTTACATTTTGAAATTGAGTTCCACCAAAAATAACAATGTTTCCATTTGGAGAAAGAACCCTATAAGATTCATCAAGCCACTTCGCCGCCCACTCAATATAATTTTCATACGTATCCCAATTTGCCAAATCCAAATTATATGGAGGATCAATCAAGATTAATTGAATCGAGTTATCAGGAAGAGATTTTAGGAGTTCAAGACAGTCTTTGTTTAGTAAAATGCAATTTGTCTTTTCAGGCACTTTAAAATCTACAGAAGTCTTATGTTTTATATTATCTTTACTCATTCTATTGAGTTGCATTAACCCAGAATTGAAATGAGATTTATTATGAATAGCCATGACTAAATCCTTTATTTTTTTGTTATTTGATTAAATAAATCACAAGCAAGCATTTTTATTGAAGTTTCTGCTACTTTAAGCATAATATTTAACATTTCTGATTCACTCCAAGAATTTCCATTCCCCTGTGTATAAATTGAGGCAGCTTGTAACATTATCATTTTATTATTTGATTTTACAAATCTGTTTTTACAGAGATTCGTATTTATTGGCAAACCATAATTTGCAGCGGTTAAACGGTCAAGTCTATTTAATGCTCCGTTATTATATGTCAATTTTACAACTCGTCCATCTGGACGAGTAATAGAAATATCTTCTGTCAAAAAATTAGTTCCTTCCAAGAATAAAATATATGGAAAATAACTTTCACCTAGCATTAAATTTGCAATTTCACAAATATTCTTATGAGAGCGTTCTATAGCATTTCCTGCTACCATTAAATCTTGATTATTATTCTTTCCAACTAAAATTCCATTTTTAATATTTTCAATATCTTTACCTTGATGCTTCGCTTCTGAAACCAATATAACTCTCCAATTATTATTGTCATCTAAAACTTCAATCAAACCACCATCGGGCTTTATATTAGAATCTGTAACATACAAAGTTTGTCCTAATTCCTTATCTAATTTTTGAAGAACTAAATTTATTTCACTTTTGTTTATACTCGTTCTGTATCTAAATTTCAAAGCAGGAAACTTTTCTGCTAACTCTGTAATAACCTTTTTTGAAACATTGCCGACCAAATGATCATGTTTTATCGCTTCATTTCCGAAAATTCCAATCCCCCCCCCATTTTCTTTTTGCTGTTTTGTAAGTCTACTAGATTGATTTTTACTAGCCATTTTATACTCCGCCTTATATTCTAGCATAAATCAAGAAAAATCTTTACTTTCTTCTTCATTTTTATTTAAGAAATACGCTTTCTCAAGCTTCGCAAAATTTTCTTCCGCATTTTCTGTTCCGCGGAGATACTCTTTTAGAAGTCCTTCAAGGTGATAGTTCCAAAGTTTTTGGAAACGTTCGTTGCTGTCGCCTTCAAAATCATTCAGCTTCAGAAAATAAGCACCGCCGATGTGATATGACGAAGGCGAAGAAAGTTCCGTGATTTTTGAGATTTCTTCATTCAATTTTGTGAGACGAGTTTTTGCCTCTCCTGCAATTTCGCCAAGCTCATCAAACATTTCAAGATTTTCAGCCGCCTTGATTTCCTTGAACGCAAAACGTCGGCGGAATGCAAAGTCCATTGTGTCAACGCTGCGGTCTATGTCGTTCATTGTGCCGATAATGTAGACATTTTCGGGGATGAAAAAGCCATCATAAAATTCATCGCCTTTTTCAATCAAGTTCTGATATTGAGTTTTTATCATGCCGTTTTTTCCTCGGTAGCCGGGGTCAATGCAGAAAAACAGCTCACCGAATATTTTTGAAAGCTCGCCGCGGTTTATTTCGTCAATGATGAAGACAAATTTCTTTTCCTGAATTTTTTCGATTTTTTGAACATTAACATTTTGCTTCAAAGAGTTAATTTCTTTGTACAAAATCCAGATATAAGAATCCTGCTGAGTGCGCCACTTTCTGTTGAAAAAGGATTTTATATCAGCTCCGCTCTCAATTTTATTTTCAGAATTCAAAAGCTGAATCAAATCATTCTTAGGAAGAGACAGCTCGCTTGTTTTTTCATTTGCCGGAATTGAAACAAAGATATTTTTTTCAGCATTTTCGATTATCGTAAATTTATTTCCTGTCGCAGTTTCAAATTCTGATTTTTCTTCAATCGCTTTTTCAAGAAAATTTTCAACTTTATCGTTTATGGAAATTTCCTTTTCCAGAACTTCAACTGACTTTTTGCTGTCAATCAAATTTTGCAGTGCCCTTTTGCAGAATTCCTTAAAAACGCCGTCTTTCCTCTCAAATCCGATTTCGCCGCCAGCCTGATTTTTCGGGCGCAGACCTTCGACAAAATCCGTATAGTCGTAGCTCGGATGAAACTGAACAAAGCCAATTTCATTTGGTGAGCAGTCCATTCTTTCCGCAATCTGTTTGGCAAGAAATGTTTTTCCAGTTCCCGGCGCACCGTGAAGAATCAGGTTATGGGTGTGTTTTAAGAGTTCGGTCAGGTTATCAGCAAGAGAATTATCTGGCATTATCTCTTCTCCTTTAGAATTGTCAGGATTCTTCCATGCATTATACGAGATTTCAGGAATCGATTTCTCTTTTAATTTTCTTTCTTGGATACAATTTTTGATTTCTTCCAAGAAAATCAAATAATTTTTGCCGTTAAGTTCTTTTTCATCAAAGATATTTATTCCACTTTTTTTAAGATAATCTCGATTTCGCGAATCCAAAGAAATATAATCGTATGGTGAAATCCAATATAATCCCATTGTTATATTCCATTTTGTTCCTTTAAAGCCAAGTGCTTTGTCAAAAAATTTTTCTATAAGAGCAAAATCATTATTAAAAACGGCTTCAAACAATGAACACAAAAGTGGAATTTGTTCATTCGCTGTTTCTCTCGAATAAAATGTTGACAAGCGATTGTCCATAGTCGGAATACCATCAAAATTCAAAGGAATATCTGCTGAAAGATTCAATTTCTTTTTTAGAGAATTACAGATAATCTTACGGTTTTCATCAGAAGTTCCCCCTATTAAAAATCGAAAAGAATGAGAAAAAATCTATATCAGAAACTGGCGTTCTGTCTTTGTTGTGAATAAAACTCACATATTTTTCATCAAGTTCATAGACAATTTTGACCAAATCGCTTCGATTATTCTTGAATTCCAATAATTTTTTTGCCAATTCCGTATAAAATGGAATCCATGTAAATCTCTTTTCCATAACTTCAATTCCTTTTAAAACTCCAGTTTCATCAAACGCTTCTTCCAATTCCGGACGGATTTTCAGTTCAATTCTTCCGTTCTGCATTTTTCTTCCAAGACAACAAATTGACCAGAAACGTTCAGTTTTATCAGGACTCAAACTCAAAGGGCAATTTGTCAGTTTATGAACTTTCTCGCCTGTTCTCCAAATCGCATTGTTATAAAAATTTTTCGTTCTGCCGAATTCTTCCGCCATGTCTGTGCAGGTTGCAAGAGTTGATTTCTGAATACAGGCAAAAGCAATCAACGAATCTTCTGTAAATATATTTCTGTCCGTTACAAACTCTTTCCACTGCTCTTTTGTAATTCCCGGGTCGTACTCATTTTCTGCAGGATACCAATTTTCTTCCATAATAAATTATTTTCTCCAGTTCGTGATATTGACATTATATCCGAGTTTCAAAAACTGAACCGTTAATTTTGCTCACCTCTTCGACTTCTCAAACATCTGCTCCAGAAGATATTTTCCGCTTGCGGTCTTGAACACATTTTCTTTCATCGCCGGAACTGACTCACGCTTGCAGTAGCCTTCCATTACGTTCACGATAAAATCCGCCTCAACGAGAATCTGAAAATCCAGGCCGTCGATTGCCTTGTACGTGTGGTGGTGCCCGATTATAAAGCAGATTCGCTCAACATCGGGAGCAGGAAGCGAGAGCGGCTCAAGGAGTTTCCGCGCGATTGCAGGTCCTTCCGCCTCCTGATGCTGAGGCTGGCTGTTTCCATATTTTTCCTTGCTCACCTTAACGCCGATGTCGTGAAGATACGCCGCGACTTCCGTTATAAAAAGCGTATGCCCGTCCACGTTTTCCATCTGCGCAATGAGACGACTGTAGCCATGCACCGCCATTAAATGATGAATGTTCGGGCCGTCCGGGTCGTAGTCAAAAATTGATTTCAGAAGCGGGGTCAGGTTCATTTTTTCCATAAGTTACTCCAGTGCGTTTTTCAGTTCCGCAAGCAGTTCGCTGCTTTTCTTGAATGAATCGTCCAGCATCTGCAGAAGCTCTGCAGTTGTGCTGGAAGTTTCTTCTTCCTTTACAAACGGATTTTTTATGTCAAGGTTGAAGCCATTTTCTTTCAAGGTTTCAATGCTGACTTTCCAGATCTGAGCATTTTCCGTGCGGCTGTTCCACCATTTTTTGAGCGGGTCGAATTCAGACTTTTGAATCGGCTTGGTCTTTGAATATGATTTTTGACCTTCCGGCAGCTTGTGCTCCCAGTACCAGATTTCGCGGGTCGGCTCGCCTTTTGTAAAGAACAGAAGATTTGTGGCGACGCTCGCATAAGGCTGAAACACAGAATTCGGCAGGCGCACGATTGTATGGACATTGCACTGCGTCAGAAACTCCTCGCGGATTCTCTGCTTTACTCCGTCGCCGGTCAACGAGCCGTCCGGAAGAACGATTGCGGCACGTCCGCCGTTTTTAAGGCAGCGAATCATCAGAAGCAAAAACAAGTCGGCGCTTTCTGTTGTGCGGAACTGCGCAGGATAATTTGTCTCAACACCGTCAGTTACGCTCGCACCGAACGGAGGATTAGCCAGAATCACATCAACCCGGTCCCGCTCGCCAATGCTTGTATATTCACGGTTCAGGCTGTCGCCATTCACAACATTCGGAACTTCAATGTCGTGCAGAATCAGATTTGTAACGCACAGCATAAACGGAAGCGGCTTCAGCTCCTGTCCGCGGATAGTTTCTTCCAGAACCTTCAAATCCTCAACAGAATGAACATCCTGCCTCCTGATATTTTCAATCGCGCTCGTCAGAAATCCGCCTGTTCCGCAGGCCGGGTCAAGAACTTTCTCGCCAAGACGCGGATTCACAATCTCGGTCATGATTTCCGTAACCGCACGAGGCGTGTAGAATTCTCCGTAGTTGCCGGCGCTCTGCAAATCGCGCAAGAGGCTCTCGTAAATGTCGCCGAAAGTGTGGCGGTCCTCGCTTGCGTTAAAGTCGATTTCGTTCAGCTTGTTCACAACCTGACGGATAATCGTGCCGTTCTTCATGTAGTTGTTCGTGCCGGAAAAAATATCGCGGATTAAAACCGCACGCCTGTTCACGCTGGAGTTTCCGTCTGAATCACCGCCGAAAGAGACATCAAGATTCTGCAGACCGGGAAAAAGTTTGTTGTCAATAAAATCCTTCAGCGCGTCTCCTGTAATGCCCTCGCTGTCCGCCGCCCAAGACCGCCATTGCAGCTCAGACGGAATCACCGAAACATAATCGTCGCTCAAAAGCTCAAGCTCCGCGTCCTTGTCGTCAAGAATTTTCAGCGTAATCATCCAGCCAAGCTGCTCAATTCTCTGCGCGTCCCCGGAAACGCCCTGATCTTTCCGCATAATGTTCTGAAGCGATTTTATTATTCCCGCAATATTTGGCATTTTTGTTTTTGCTCCTTTAGTGCGGTGATTGAGCCTGTCATCCGAAGGCACGCAAGCAATCACCTGTTTATAAATTTTATTCTAGGAGGGGAAAGCCTTCCCCTCGCTCGCACTTCGTTGCTCGCTACCCCTTCTAGCGGGAGTTCCCCGCAACGCCCCAATTAAAAATTAATCTATAGCTTCAACGATTTCCCAATGTCCGTTTTTGGTCGCACCGACACGGCAGATTATGTTGTTTTCCTGCAATTTCTTCATGTTTTTTATGATGTTGAGCCTTGCAATTCCAAGTTTAGCGGAAAGCTCTTCCTGTGTTACAAACGGATTTTTCTCGATTTCATCAAGAATCTTTCTTTGATTTGCAGTAATCTTTATAGTAATTTTTGCAGTAATCTTTTTTGCGGCATTTTCGGTGGAAATAATCTCTTCAACCGTTCTTAAAATCAGATTCAGCATGAACTCGATGAATTTTGTGCTGTCAGCAGCCGTATCGCTGGAATTCAACGCATTGTAATATTCAGCCTGATTCTCCTTGACAAGGCTTTCAACAGGAATCCAGGCGAAAATGCTTTTCCATTCCTTTAAAATCACTGTCTGCCAAAGCCGTCCCATTCTTCCGTTTCCGTCCTCAAAAGGATGAATGAACTCAAACTCGTAATGAAAGACGCAGCTTTTTATAAGCGGATGGACTGAGCTTTTCCGAAGCCATTCAAACAAATCAGCCATTAAAAAAGGAACTCTGTCCGCAGGAGGCGCAAGGTGAACAACTTCCTTTCCGTCAAAAATTCCCACACCGCCATTTCTGTATTTTCCGCTGTGTTCCACAAGTTCAGCCATCATAAGCTGATGGGCACGCAGCAAATCTTTTTCCTCATAGGGATTCAGCTCAAGCAAAAGGTCGTAAGCCTGCACCGCATTTTTCACTTCCTGAATCTCGTTAGGAGAGCCAAGAACACGTTTTCCCTCGATAATCGCAGTAATCTGCTCAATGCTGAGCGAATTGTTTTCAATAGCAAGCGAAGAGTGAATAGTTTTTATGCGGTTCTCTTTCCGCAGTTCCACATGGAGCGGAGTTTTCTCAAAGCTTTTCAGCTCCCCGATTTTCTCCGCAATCTGCACAACGAGATTTATAATTTCATCTGTAATCTTGAACGGCGGTTCGTATGACATTTTAGGTTTCCTTGTTTTTACGAGCAACAGACAATCACTCTTCAATCAGTTTTTTCAACTCTTCTTTCTTCGGCAGGACAGTTTCGTATTTGCTTGCGAAGATTTGGGTATTGTCTTCCGGCAGAGTGATTTCAACCAATGCATCATTTTTATTTTTGCAGAGGACAATTCCAATCGTCTTGTTTTCATGCTCCAGCTTGACAAACCGGTCATAATAATTCACATACATCTGCATCTGCCCCAAATCCTGATGAGTCAGCTTTCCGATTTTCAAGTCAATCAGGACAAAACATTGCAGCAGACGGTTGTAGAAAACCAAATCCACACGGTAATGCTCTTCATCAAAAGTAAAACGAACCTGACGGCCGACAAAAGTATAACCTTTGCCAAGCTCAAGCAGAAATTTCTCAAGCTTGTCAATCAGTTTCTGCTCAAGGTCTGATTCCGAATATTCTGACTTTTCCGGCAGCCCAAGAAATTCAAGAATATATGGATCTTTTACAATATCTTCCGGCTTTGCGACAACGATTCCTTTTTGGGAAAGCTGCTTGACATCTTCCTTGTTTTTGCTTAATGCCTGCCGCTCATAAAGCGCGGAATCAAACTGCCTTCTCAGTTCCCGCAGACTCCAGTTGGAATTTTTGCACTCAATCTCATAAAATTTCCGCTCGTCCGGATTTTCAATTCTCATAAGAAAAAGATAATGCGACCAGCTAAGCTCAAAATTCGTCAACACTGTTGACGAATTCGCATAAGTTCTGTAAAAGAAACGCATTCTGTCAAGATTTTCTACAGAAAATCCCTTTCCAAAATCTTTTGTAAGCCGCTCCGAAAGATTCTTCAAAGTTTCCTTTCCGTATTCAGCACGGCTCTTTCCGTTCTGTTCGTTCTCAACAATGATTCTGCCGATTTCAAAATAAGTCCTGACCATCGTCGTGTTCACAGTGCTCACGACAAACTGCCTGCTTTTTGAAAGAACAGAAGCAATCTGAGAATACAGCTCATCACTCTTGTTTTTTATAGAATTCGGCATGATTTTGCTCCTGTTTTGTTTTTACATCGTATGTATTTTTCAATCACCTATTTGATCACATATTCTGAAACCAGATGCCGTTAAATCAAAAAGTTCCCTTTTATAGCTAGTAGCTTTTATATATCCTTTATCTTCAAGGCTATCAATTGCTTCTTCAATTTCTGCAATTTTTCTTGCATCTTTAATTAGATGACCTCCAAAACTAGTACCTCCTAGCATTTTTATGAAATGCAACTGTTTTCTTTCCTTCATAATTTTCAAAATTTCTATTTCGATTTCCGTAAAAGCAGGTTTTCTATCTGTAATTGTTTCAAAATTGAAGGAAAAAGAATTTATGATTTCATTTGCAAGAATTTGCAAATGGTTTTGAATAAGTTGATAAAATTCTTCCTTAGAAGAGAATTCATTATAAAATACACTACCTTGTATTTTAGCTTTATATTCCTTTAGTTTTGCATATTGTTCTGTATTAAGATTTCGAGGATCAATTGATTGATTACTAAAATAAATCAATGCTTTCTTACCTGCTGCCATGTGTTTTGAAATCTCTTCAACAGAACCACTTGAGTATTCGGAAGTGGGAGAACCAAGTTTAGTCCAGAAAACAGCTATAACTATATCAGCCTGTTCTAACAATTGGTGATTAAGAATTTCTTGGGCAGTTTTACCTGAATCAGGACAAGCATTTATATCATACCCCAATACAGAGAAAACAATTTTATGGAATCTTGAATTTAACTCATTCCATCTATATAAAGATTCTTTTATAATATTCCTTTCTTCTTGTACGTCTGATGGAGATACAATCATTACATTAAAACAATTTGCTTGAAACATTTATTTAATCCTTGCTGTACATTTTTAATATGAGCGGTGAATAATCATTATTATCTTCGATATTCGATAAATATCCTTTATCAAGAACAAATAATTTTTCAATCTCTTTCGGTTCCATTGGAAAACCACAATTTGAGAATTCTTCTAATAATTCTTTTTTTGAAAATACATTATTAGTAATTAATAATTCAACTGCATCTTTTAAAAGATGCGGATAAGGAATTTCCAAAATATTATCCAAAGGTTCTTGTACTCTGAAACCTTTTTTACTCATTACTCTTATTAAATATTGATATTGGTTCATAGAAATAATACCAAGCGCACAAGCTCTATGAATCATAGCAGCAATTGAAACACGCCATTTTTTCTTTAATTCTATATAGTTTTGTAATTCCGTAGAGAAATAATGAACATCATTTCTAAATGCATTTTCTGGCAGTAAGAATGCAGCAGCAAATTCGTTTGCTTGATTTTCTTTTTCTTTAAATGTTTCTCTAGAAATATCTTCTGTATCTTCATTCCAATTATGAAGAATAATGTGTCCTAATTCATGAGCCAAATCAAAATTTATTCTTGCAGCTGACTCTTTATTGTTTGAGTATGCAATAAAATAAACATTTTTCCCATTTATATTAAAATACTGGCTAAATGCATCAATATCATTTGTTGAAGTTTCAAAAGATGTAACTATAATTCCTTTTGATTCTAAAAGACGTAACAAATTAGGGATTGGCTTTTCACCTAAATTCCAAAATTGTCTTAAAAATGAAGCAGCTTCTTCTGGAGAATCATAACTTTCAATATTTTCAGGAATATTTAATTCAGGAAATTCAATATATTCACTCAATATCGAGTATAATTTAGCCAATAATTGGATTTTAGTTTTTTGTTCTGTTCTATATTTTTTATGAGTTTTCATTAGAGAACGAAAATATGAAGAACCAGCGTTTATAGAGATATTATCTTTCTTTAAAAAAAAATCTACTGGAAAATTTAAAACTTTTGACAGTCCAAGCAATTTATCAAATTGAGGTGTAATTTTTCCCATCTCGTATTGAGATTCTGCCTGCGCTGAAATGTTTAATTTACTAGCCAGATCATCTACTGTTAGTCCATTATATATACGAGCAAATTTAACCCTGTCACCATTATACTGTTTCATTTCTTTTTCCTTAGGCTTGCTTTGAAGAAATTTCTTCAGTGTTTTTAAGAGAAAGAGTTGATTTCTCTCCAATTCTTTGTTCAGCCTTTTTAGTTATTTTTAGTTTAGGTTGCTGAATATCAATGTCAGAACTTTGCTCTATATTGTTTTGATATTCAGGAATAAGATAATCCAAAAGGTTCTCTTTTGAGAGTAAATCTAAATTTACATCCAAAGTAAGCAAATCCAATCCTATAACTTCATCAAACTGATTTGTAGTAAATGTAATTATCTTATAATTCGTACCATAAAGATCATATTTCTTATTATAGAATGGACGACATAATTCATGTAATAAATCTGAAAATTGAGAATCTTGATCTTGAAAATCAAACAATAATGGAGAGAAAACTCCTAGTTGTTGATTTAGTCCAACCAAAGCCCTTAAATATAAAGGCGCATTAACAACCTTATTAGAACAAATTGTTTCATACCTTTTGGTATTCATTAATGAGATAAGAGTATTATTTTCTTTATCTAATATAAGTAAAAACCTCCAACTACCCATTTTTACGATTTCAGCTTCATAATTTGAAGAATTCAGTATTTCTTTAATGTTTGTGTTAATTAAATCCCATTTTAGAAAATTACGTGAGTTCTGTGTTACAAGTTGTCTTTGACTCGTATACGATTCCAAATCCTCTTTAATTGCTCTAGAAATTGAAGAGTAAATTTTTTGATAAAATTCATATTTCATAAACTTATGCTCCTTTTTTAGTGTTTTACACTTATAAATTTGCATAAAAACTGATTTTTATCAAGTAAATTTATGTTAAAATTTAAATTTTTCTATCAAAAGCGTTTTTAAGGACGCTTTGCATAAGCTGCACGGAGATTTTTTTGCGTTCCTGGATTTGATTTTCCAGTTCGGTTACTTTTGCAAGCAGGGATTCTACTTTTGTGACGATTTCTTTTTGTTCGGCGAGCGGAGGAAGAGGAATCATTGCATTTACAACTGTTTCCTGATTTATTTTTGGCATTGTTTTTTGCGCGCCTTTTGCTTTGCTCATAAAATATTTCCGACTAAAAGACGAAATTAAGATTTTATGAATTAGTTCTGTAGACAGTAATTCATTCACTCTAAATTTCATCAGCAAATCTGGATAGATAAATTCATTGTCTTTACCATCATAAATTGCACAAATACCAACATATTCAGGAGAATTACTTCGTTCTATTAAAATGTCTCCATTTTTAAGCCAATAACAAGAATCTTTTGGAATAATTTCGTTTATATATTTGTATTCATTCGGATTAAATATTCCATAAGTAACAGCTCCAAGTTTCAATGTTTTTGTTGAAGTTGCAAAATTAACAGACTTTGGAGAATATCCGTTTTTTGGAGGTTCGTTTATTATTTCTCCCAATCTTACCCACTTCCAGCCTTCTGGAATTTCAAATGACTTTTCTTCATCAGTTATTGGAGCAAGATTTTTTGTTTTCTTTCCTTTCTGAATCTGTTCAAACAAAGCTTCTGCATCAAAATCGGGATTACTTTTTTTTACTGGATTACTTTTTCTCCATTCAACGGTGAGTTTTCCTTCAATCGCTTCCTGAAGAATATTCTGGCGGAGTTGTCGTGTATAATTTTCTTGAGATTCAATTTCTTTTTTTAGATTTTCAACATTACACAAATTTTCAGAGATTTTTTTTACGATTTCCTTTTGGGCTTTTAAATCTGGAATTGTAATTTCAAGCGGCAACAGATGTTTCGGCTTGATTTCGGTCTTTATTCCGCCTTTTACTTGCTGCTGCAATGCCGAGACAAACGACGGACTTTTTACAAAATACTTGAAGTATTCCAAATCAACTTTCTTTTCATCAAAAACATAAGAAGAATAATGAATTGTGGCGCAGACCGGTTCTTTTCCCTGATAAACGGCAACCGCACCTTTTGCAACATTGATTCCAGAAATCACCAAATCACCAGGATAAACAAGAATCATATCCGTTTTTGTCGGCTTTTCAGAAATATGAATCGTCCCTGAAAAGTCGATTTTTTCTAGCCGTTTGTAGGCTGCAATTTTTTTTTCGTCTGGCTTGTACCTACCTTGGCGTTCTGTGAGAAAATCTGATATTTTTACTTTTGTGTATTCACTCATTTATCTTCCGTCCGTCAAGAATTTTCTGTCTTCAATATTTTCCAAGACTTTCATTTGCTGAATTGCAATTTTATTGAGCTTTTCAAGCCGTTCGCCTTGTGGAAGCCCATCATTTATAAAAACTGCATTCAAATTTTCCATGTTGCTAAGACATATCAGCTGATTTATTGAAGCGTAATCCCGAATATTTCCTTTTGAATCGGGATTTTGCTCTCGCCATTGTTTTGCTGTCATTCCAAACATTGCAACGTTAAGCATATCAGCCTCATCAGCATAAATAAAAGACTTTTGGACAGGCGTTATTTCTGCCGGAATAAGATTCTGTTTTATGGCATCTGTATGGATTTTGTAATTGATTTTTGCAAGTTCACGTTTTGCAGACCAGCCAAGCAGTTTTTGCTCTTCTTCTTTGAGCCTCTGAAATTCTTTTATAAAATAAAGCTCAAATTCTACGGAAATCCAGCTTGCAAATTTGAAGGCAATATCTTTGTGTGCATAAGTTCCACCGTAACGTCCGCTTTTTACAAGGATTCCTTTCGCATTTGTAGAATCAACCCATTTGGACGGAGAAAGAGTAAAAGCGTTCAGTCCAGCTTCTTTTCTAAACCCCTCGAATTCGAGGGGGTTGAAATCAGGATTATACAAGGTCTCCCAAATGCCAAGATATTCAATCGTATTTCGGTTTCGCATCCAGTTCTGAATTACGGCATTTGGCTCATCGGATTTATATTTTGCTATGTCTGTAATCGAAATATAATCTGCTTCATCAAATTTTATGACAGAAATTTGAGTATTTTTTACACTTAGTTTTTGCATTGATAATCTCCAATCTTTTTCTAAAAATCTTTATTTTTGTGTATTTGGTCATTTACTTGCTTTCCTCATAGTAATATGAATAGTCAATGCCTTTCATGAACATTTCGCGGTCATTGATTTTATCGGTCAGGGCATTTTTCAAAAGAAACTTAATTTTTGAAGTGTCGCAGACGCTTTGTTCCATTGCATCAAGATATGCTTTTTTGTTTATCTGGCTCCAGTCAACGTATTTTTTTAGGCTGCGCTTTAAAATCAAATCCAGCCAGATTCTTGTTGTTCTGCCGTTTCCTTCACGGAACGGATGAGCAATATTCATTTCCACATATTTTTCTGCAATCTGCTCAAATGTTGATTCTGGCATTCTTTCAATTGAAACTAAAGTCTGTGGCAAAAACTCAGCCGCAGCAAACTTGAATCCGCCCTTTGAAATATTCACAGTGCGGATTTTTCCTGCAAAGTCATAAAGCCCACCAAAAAGATACGCGTGAATCTGCTTAAGTCCGTTTACTGTTCCAACTTCTATGCTTTCCAAAAGGGAACTTTCAAAAAGAGCATAAGCCTTTGTTTTGCTTTTGCCGTCAATTGTTTCGTCAGAGTAAGTGAACCACTGAATAAAAGGAGCAGACTTATTGTTAGGGAAATTTTTTGCAAACTCAATTACCTGATTGTAGTCCATTACATTGGAAAGTCGTTTTTTTCCATCTGGAGCAGTTAGTTTGAACTGGGTAGTAACACTACCCAGTAGATTATTTTCTTTTTTGAGTTTCGCCTTTAAATATTTCCAGTAGTTTCGATTTTTTTCGTAATCATCCTGCTCATTCAATACGCCAACAATATCAAGCACACTGAACCACCATTTGGAATTTTCTTCATCCCAAACTGCACGGACTTCTCTATCATCAAAAAATTGAATTGAAATTTTCTCTGTATTGCCCATTTTTTATTTTTCTCCCCTACGCCGCTGAATAAATCTTGTCTTCCAGTTCCTTTAGGGCGGCAAGGTAGTTCTGTTTTCCGCCGAAAGTTTTTATGATTTCCGCTGGTGTGCCAAAGTCTTTCAGCGGCTCAACGGTCAGAACTTTCATGTCTTCTATTTCTTCAATTCCGGTTTCGGCGTATTTGTCCAGCAGGGCGTTCAGAACTTTGCGGGCGGAATCTCCGTATTTTGTCCAGTAGTTACGCTTTCGCACATTTTCGGCTCGCTCTTTCCGGGTCAAGGCAGGAACGTCCCAGGCGATATGGCAAATCAGGTCAAAAATATCGAGGTCGGATTTTATCTCATCTTTCAGTTCGTCAAAAATGATTCCCTGATTTTCAAGCTCCTCGATTATCGCCTTTTTCTTTTGGGCATCGTTCCAGGTTTTCAGGAAACTGTCCAGCGAGCGGTACGAAGTAAGGATTCCAGTTTTTGTGTATTCCTTAAGGCTGCAGGTAATCAGCTTTCCGTTGGCGTCAAGAAACTGCTTGCGTTCGCTGAGCACTGAAACATCAACGCCGCGGACATAGATTTTTTCCCTTTTGCCGAAGTCAGGAGTTTTTTCGTTTATTTCTAAAGTTCCGAAATTTCCGTCGATTCCGTAGGCGTCATCAAACTGGACTTTCTCGCCGGTAACCGGGTCAATTTGCTCATCCGAATTTTCCTGATTTCCAAAATCAATGATTTCCTCGCTCAAGCTTTCGTCTTGGCTTGCTTCCTTGATTCTTACAGGCGCGCCGTCAAAATCCTTGTCTGCAAATTTGTCTGTAACATTCCTAAAGTCGATAATCGTAAAATAAAGCTTGCCGTAATCCTCCTCAACACGAGTTCCGCGCCCGATAATCTGCTTGAATTCGGTCATGCTGCCGATGTTCGAGTCAAGGCAAATCAGCTTGCAGGTTTTCGCGTCTGTTCCTGTTGTCATCAGTTTTGAAGTTGTGGCAATAACAGGGAACGGTTCTTCCGGATTTATAAAATCTTCAAGATAGCCTTTTGCAATCGGGTCGTCGCCTGTAATCCGCACAACATACTTGTCTGATTTTGTGGTAAGTTCGGGATTTGCATATTTTAGGAGAGCCTGCCTCATGCGCTCGGCGTGCTCAATGTCAACGCAGAATACAATTGTCTTTGACATCGGGTCGGAATTGTTCAGATATTCCATGATTTTCTTTGCGACAAGATTTGTGCGCTCGTCAATTACGATATTTCTGTCAAAATCTTTTGTGTTATAAAGCCGGTCTTCCACAAGCTCGCCTTCAATGTCGGTCTTGCCGCGTTCCGGACGGTAGCCTTCCAAATCAATGTTCATTCCGACTCGCAGAACTTTGTACGGAGCTAAAAATCCGTCGTCAATTCCCTGCTTTAAAGAATACGTGTAAATCGGCTCGCCAAAATATTCGATGTTTGAAAGAGACTTTGTCTCGCGCGGTGTGGCTGTCATTCCAATCTGAGTTGCGGAAGAAAAATAGCTCAGAATTTTGTGCCATGCTTTATCCTCGTCAACAGAGCCGCGGTGGCACTCGTCCACAACTATTAGGTCGAAAAAATCAGGGCTGAACTGCAGATATGCGTCAGTTTCTTCGTCATAATTTGTAAGCCCCTGATAAAGCGCAAGATAAATTTCATAAGCCTTGTCAATCTGCTTATGTTTTATGATTGTAAGCTTGTCCTTAAAATGCTTGAAGTCGCCTTTTTTCGTCTGGATAATCAGATTGTTTCTATCGGCAAGATAAAGAATCCGCTTTTTGCAGCCCGATTTCCAAAGACGGTAAATAATCTGAAATGCCGTATAAGTTTTGCCGGTTCCAGTCGCCATTACAAGAAGAATTCTGCTCTGACCGCGCGCGATTGCATCCACAGTCCTGTTTATTGCAATCCGCTGATAGTAACGCGGCTTTTTTCCTTCCGAGTCGAAAAAATAAGATGAAAGCGAAGTTTCTTCCGCCAGTTTTGTTTCAAGTCCGTTGTATTTTTTGTAGCAGTTCCAAAGCTCTTCAACCGCGGGAAAATGTTCCAAATCAGCGTTTTCTGTTACAACCGGATTTCCGTCAGAGCCAAGCCTGCCGCAGTTTTTGCGGTATTGAATTACAAATCCTGTGCCATTGCTGGAAATTGCAACCGGAACATCAAGAATCTGAGCATATTCCAAAGCCTGCTGCATTCCGGCTCCCGCAGTGTGCTTAGCATCCTTAGCCTCCACAACCGCGACCGGAATATTCGCTTTATGATAGATGATTATGTCGGCACGTTTCCGCTCGCCACGTTTTGTCCTTTTCCCCTTTACAAAAATCCGCCCGGCAGTAAAAGTAACTTCCTCGCGGATTTGCGTCTGTCTGTTCCACCCGGAATTTTCTATCGCAGGAATAATGTATTTTGTAATTACGTCGCGTTCACTTAAACTTGAAAAACCAGCTGACTCTTTCTTGGAATTCATATCGTAATTATAGCATGAAATAAGCAGATTTTATAGATTTACAACTTACTTATACTTCTCCGCCATCTTCTCACATTCCTCTCGAATCTCTTCCCTCAGTCTTGCAGGTTTTATCACCGTAACAGAATCGCCAAAGCCCATTGCCCAGGAGAACACCATCTGCTTCTGGTTCGAGCTGAATTTCAGAAGAACTGTGCCGTCCTCGTGCTGTGCGATTATCTGATTTTTGTGCCATTCGCGCTCAAGGACGTAGTTCGCCATTTTTGCGGAAAACAGGAATTCATATTCTTCCGGCGGCTCGGGATTGTTCCAGATTCCAAAGTTCAGGTCAATATGCCTGTGAATGTCAAAATCCTTTGGAACAGAAAAAGTTTTGCCGGCAGAAACAATATTTTTTATCCGCGAGAGTGCAAAAACCCGAAAATCCGCCGCACCGTGGTCAAATCCCAACACATACCAGTTCCCTTTTTGGCACACAACATGATAGCAGTCAAAAATCTTTTCCTTAAAAACCTTGCTTCCCGAACTTTTGTATCCGAACGAAACAACAGAACGGCTCTTTATCGCCTTAAAAATCTGATTGAAAACCTCAGCGTCAATTTTCGGCAGCGGGTCGGAAATAAAGCTGATGTCCGTGTTCAAAAAAGAGGAATCAACCGTAACTGTATCGGGCAGAAAAGACGCGATTTTCGCCATGATATTCTTGAACGAGCACTCAAGTGGAGTGTTCTTGTACTGCTCCATAAGCGGCATAACCGTAGAAACCGTAAAAAGCTCGCCCTCCGTAAGAACCACATTCGGCACGGAAAAAGTCGGGTCAGTGTAATGATACATTTTGCGCGACTTGTCGTATTCAAGCGGAGCATTCATGTCATCGCGGAGCCGCTCAAAATCACGCTCAATCGTCCGTCGGTTCACCCCGAACTTAAAAACCAGCTCGTCCATACCCACAAAAGCCCCGCCACGAAGCATCTCGTCAATCTGAATTATGCGTGTAGTGCGGCGAATGTCGTCACGTTTTTTGCTAGAAGTCATGTTTTTCCTTAATTTTTCTTTTCAAAAAGAATTTTTCTGAAAAATTCCGCAAATCCGTCTTCCACTGCAAGCCTGTCAAGCTCGTTGCCTGTGAGCTCGTAGTAATATTTTCCGGTTTTTATATCAACCGAAAGACTGTCGAGCGGAAAACCTTTTTTCATCACCGGATAAGGCTTGCTTGTCAAAACAAACGCGCTGCTTCCCATAGAAGGCTCCATCGCTTCATAAATATGCTTCTCATCCGCAACAAAGCAGATTGCATTTCTGTACCGCGCCGTTGGATTTCCATATTTTTTCGCCAAAGATGAATAATGGACAATCATCTGCTCATCAGAAAGAACCTTTCCGTTCACACGGCGCACATGAACTCCCGGCTGCTCGTTTTCCGGCACGCCGTCAATATAAAGCCCAGAATCGCACGAGAAAACAGGAATACGGAACGCCTCAAAATACGCAACCGCCTTTTTTCGGGCATTTTCAAGCGGAGTTTTGCCGTCCTCAACAACCTCTGGAATCTCACAGCCCAAATCTTTCAGCCCGACAAGCGTGATTCCAACCCCGGAAAGCCGTTTTTTCATCGCGTTCAGTTTCGCCGGATTTCCAGTCCCATAAAGCAACTTAATTTCTTCCATATTATTCGATTATACCACAGTTTTTCTTTGGGTGTGTCCGCAAAACAATTTGCAGACCGGGCTTTTCATGAGTTTTCAAAGAAAACTCATTACAAAAACGGTTCTCCGTTTTTGCTGGCTCCGGCTTCTGCCTCCGAACAAACGCAGGCGTTTGTTTTCGCGGATTTTTTTCAAAAACCGCTCACCATTCCAATCCCTCACACAAAAGAAATCCTACCCTTCCAGCAGTTTTTTCACCTTACGTTTAAGCAAAAAGACAAGCAGAATTTCCGCCGCAACCAAGAATGCAACCGATATAAAAAGAATCATATTTTCCATGCTCATCACCTATTAGATTTCAATTTTTATGACAACATTCCGGCAATCAATCCGCAGAAGTTCCGCTTTGAACGACATTTTTTCAGGCTTTGCCGCACGGATTATTTTCGCGGCAGTGGCACGGATATAACCGGCTTTTTCAAGCCCTGGATTTCCGGCAATTTTCGCGTCAAGGCTTTCCGCCATAACCGCAACCGCATTCTCGTCAGCAGGATTGTATGGCTCTGCCTGAACTGCAATTTCAAGCGAGGAATAAAAATCGTGCTTTGCCTTTCTGATTTTTTCCGTCTGAACAAGCAAATCTTCCGCCTTAAGATTTTCCGCAAGACCGTCAAGAATGTCAGAATACGGTGACCAGCTGTGATAATTCATTCCGACAACCGGAAGCGTAAGACAAACTTTGTTTTCCTTAAAATAACGCGCAAACGCCTGCTCCAAAGACTCCGCTTCACGATGATAAGCCAACTTCTTTTTTGCGACATCCAGCACAAGCGGAATTTCATTTTCTTCCATATCATACAACCGTCCGAACAAAAGCGAGAAAAGGATTTCCGCAGAAACAGGCTCTATTATAAACTGGGTAAGCCGCGCAAATTTGTCGAATGATTTTTTCCGCCTAAGATAAAGCTCGCCTGCAAGAAGCGAATCCTTAGCCTCAACCGCGCAAAGCAACGCGCCGACATGAAGCAGAAAATCAAAAGTGTCCTTGTCCGAAACATCGGTCTCAGGCGAAACGTAAATTCTTGGCGTGCAGTTCAGTTCATCCTGCAGGAACACGTAATAGCTCGGCGAAAAATAAGCGCTTGATGCAAGCTTCTGGTAATCTTCAATATTCAGCCGCAACGGATTTTCAACTTTTCCGCAGTAATCAAGCTGCCCGGTTCTGCTTTTTGAAAACTCAAACCAGTTTTTCCCGCAATTAATAAGAATCTGCTTTTCCAACATAACAACCTCCAAAATTTGCGGCGCAAATAAAAAAAACGCCCTTTCGCTTTATTTTTCTTTAGTATAAAACACAAGAGCGACATGGAGTGTCGGAGAGAATATATTTTTCGTAACTTTCTATTTTATTGAATCTAAAACAAAATCATCAATATTCTGGATTTCTATTTCCAAAGGTTCACACAACGTTATATTCGCCTTGTCAATCATCTTATTGATGACTGGACTATTCCAAATAACTTCAATCTCCGTGTGAAGTTTCTTGTACAAATTTAAACACCAATCATTTTCTTTTATAAGTTTTTCTGATGGAGTAAAGAAAATATACTGCAATTTTCCGCCGCCATTTTTTTCAAGCCCAAGCAGATGACAGAGCAGTTGCTTCATATCAAAATGAAGTTCGTAAATTGAATTGCCGCGTAATTTACAATCATCTATTCCAAAATCTTGTAATGAAAGTTCAATTTCCTCGTCTTTAATTTGTCCATGAATACCAAAACATTCACTTAATCGATTTTGATATGATTTCCACAATTTCTGATGTTTGTCAAAAATTTCATGGCATTTACATTCATAATAAATCCCTTTAGATTCATCAAAAGCATCTAATTGAGCTTTCGTACTTCTAAACCCTACAGACAATCCTTTTTCAAACAGAATATTTTTCTCTTGAAAATACAGATAACATAATCTAGAACTTGAAGCAATAGAAAGCATATGCGGATTTCTGCTGTTTTCCGGCAATTCTCTTTTTTTAAAAGATGAATATAAATTTCTTTTCTTAAGACAATCTATTAACGCGGACTTGTATTTTTCATCATAATAAGTGGTTTCAGGATTTATATGAGCAGGATTTTCCAAACTATCAACTAAAAGCCTGTCAAACTGTTTTTTGTCTTCTTTCATTTATCTGCTCCTTTGATAATTATAATCAAAACAATTAAGAAAAATGATCTCAACAGTTTTTCAGAAAAAATTTCTAATATCTTTTCGAATTCCATTAAACATATTTTCATTTACAAAAAAAATAAATCTTGCAAATTCGCTAAATATTGTATTTCCATACATTCCTATTTCAGTTCCGTATTGCTCAACGTACTTACCTATTCCATTTTCATAATTTACTTTACAGTTTTCCGGGTTACCGAATACATGATATGTTCTACAAATCAATGGTCGATGTTCATAAATTGAGCAAATCTTATCTTTTAGAAATGGACAATAATTATTATTTCTGAAAGAAAATGGTTTATCTGTAACTTTTAAGCCTGTTTTCCATGATATATATTCAGCTTCAAATCTTGTAACTAAAACATCATTTTTGCAACAATAATAACAGCCACAATGACATGAAAAATAAGATGCCAAAAATTCATTTATTTTTTTAGATTCGTTATAAATTTTTTCCAGTTTTATAAAATTATTTACTTCTGGGTGTTCTAAAACTCTCAAATTGCTTTTTATTTCATTTATTATATCTTCATTAAATTTTGGTAAATTCATAATTCCTTTTTTATGTGACATTTACTTTTTACAAGTTAAAAATACAGTTCAAATCTAAGATTCTTAAGTCCATTTTTTATTCTTAATACGGAATAAATTTCTGATAAAAAATTAAATTAAAAAATCTTAGAAAATATTTTCACGCACCACCTTGAATAATAATAACAGATTATATCATAAATTTATATAGATAATTCGTATTCAACTTTCAAAGTCTCTTTCACCCTCTTCCGCCGTTCAAAACTGCGAACAGTGGAGGGCAGATTTTTTTCAGCAGGATTCCGAAGCCTGTTCCAAGCGCGACGACCAGAACCGAGACTCCGAAATATTCCGCCATGCAGAAGAACGTGTTCGTCATCGGGAGGATTTTGCGCCACAAGGCCTGCACGCAGTTCAGCAAAAACGGCATGTGGATTGCAAACAGCCAGAATGAGAATCCCGCAAGATATTTTGCCGCCGCGAACGCCCTTTTGCTTGAAACGATGACAGCGGAAAATTTCAGGAGGACAAGGCAGGAAGCCGCAACCATGAACCAGTACGCGCACGAATATTCGCCGTAGAATTTCCAGGTCGCCAGCCACAGCGCAAGGTAAAGAGGAACCAGAGCCTTCCATTTTATTCTGTCCGCAAAGGCGAAAAGATCGAATTCGGATTCCGCCCAAAAAAGTCCTATTATATAGAAGAAAAGCGCCTGAGCCGCCACGAAGAACGGCCGCGTGTCCGAAAAATAAAAGAACGAGACCGACAGAAGGGCGCAGACCGGAAATTTCCGCACGGCAAGGCGCAGAAGCGGAGAAAAAACAATCAGGATGAAAAGGTCGCGCACGAACCAGAGCTGACCGACATATCCGCCGAACGTCCGCCCTTCCGCCATGTTCTCATATCCGAAAAACGCATGAAGCCAGCCCTTCAAGCCCCACCCGCTCATCGGAAACCAGTTCTTCCGCTCAATCATCGCGGGAAAAACCGCCTGAATCAAGAGCTTGAATCCGACATAAATTCCGATGTTCAGAAGCGGCCACAAAAAATACGGGACCACAAGCGACTTCGCCTTCTTTTTGAGCAGAATGCCGTAGGAGTCACTTTTCATGAACTGCAGGAAAGATGCGAACATGAAGAAAAGCGGAACTGCGCACCTTGCGATTCCGTCCGAGATGAAAATCTGCACCCAGCGTCCGAAAAGTCCGTTCTCGTAGGCAAACGGCGTGTATCCGTGCTCAAGCGAGCCTTTCAGAATCTCCTCCGCCCTAAAATTGTTGTGGATAAAGACCACCAGCACAATCAGAAGAAACCGCAGAGCCGTTATGCGCATTGAAGTTTCCGCAGGAATTGCCTTTGCCTTTTCAGCGCAGAAAATTTTCTGAAATCCGTTTTTTGCGGAAACCGCCGCGGAACTTTCAGCGTCCACAAGCTGCCGTATTTCGTCTTGAGTCTTTTCTTTTTCAAACATGGAATTCTTCCCCCGCAAAATGAAATTTGTTTATTGCCAATCGCAAAATAAACTATTTTCCATTTATATCATTTAAATAAACTAAATTCCACTATTAAATGCAAAATAGCAAAAATTCCATAATGATTGAGGAATGAATTCTTTTTGGGACAATGTGGCGGTGGAGCTTGAGTATCTTGGAATGACGAACAAGGCGCTCGCCGAAAAAGTCGGAATCACAGCGTCGAACATCGGCAAGGGGCAGAAGCAGGGCTCAAGTCCGTCCGCGGAGACAGCCGTAAAAATCGCTAAAGTGCTCGGCGTCTCGGTAGAATACCTTGTTACAGGAAGCCGCCAGCCCGACAAAAGTTCCCACATCGCAGAAACCGAGAATCAGGCTCATCTTTTGAGAAAATATCACGCTTTATTAGAAAAATGCGAGAACTTGCCACTGGAAAAAGTGCGGCTTTTAACGGAAGTTGCGGAAGGATTTGGAAGATAGAATTTCAAACCGCGAACTTCATCTCTTCACTTAATCAAAAAATTTTCCACCATACCTGAAACTTTTCTTGAAAACTAAAACTTTTTCGGTTATACTGGAAACAAATGAAACAAATTACGCTGGACAGATTCGGAATTGACGAAATAATTTCTCTTTACAAGGACAAGCCCGTCATAAAAGTGCTTCAGGGAATCAGGCGATCGGGAAAATCGTTCATGCTTGAGCTTCTTTCCCGGAAGATTGTGGAAAACAGCGCGACTGAAAACCAGATTCTTCTATTAAATATGGAAGATTTTGAGAATGTGGAATTGCTGGATTCAAAAAAACTCTACGACTTTATAAAATCAAAAAGCGAGGCGGCGGACGGAAAAAAACTCTATCTTTTTCTGGACGAGATTCAGGAAGTCAGCGGTTGGGAAAAGCTTGTGAATTCGCTCTACTCTTCCGCCACGATTGACGCGGACATCTACATAACCGGCAGCAACGCAAATCTTCTTTCCTCCGAGCTGGCGACTTACCTGAGCGGTCGCTATGTTCTGATTCACGTCTGGCCGCTTTCCTACAGGGAATTTTTGTATTTCAATTCTGAAAACGACTCTGCGGCGGCGTTCAGAAAATTCATTGAATTCGGAGGATTTCCGGGACTGAAGGACATGATGGAAAATCCTGTCCAAATCCGCTCGTATCTGGAAGGAATTTATTCAACTGTTCTTCTGAAAGACGTGATTGCCCGCAACAGAATCCGCGACACTGCGGTTCTTGAAAAAATCATTCTGTACATCGCCGACAACACAGGGAACATTTTTTCCGCAAAACGGATTTCCGACTTCATGAAGTCCGGCGGACGCCCGCTTTCCGTGGAGACAATCTACAACGACATAAAATATCTTGAGAACGCGCTGGTCCTGCACAAAGTTCCGCGGTATGACGTGCGCGGCAAAAAAATCCTTGAGACGATGGAAAAATATTACCTTGCCGATCAGGGGCTGCTGACATTCCTGCACGGCTACAAGGACACCTACATAAACGGAATTCTTGAAAACATCGTGTTCATCGAGCTTCTTCGGCGCGGCTACAAGGTCTTTATCGGAAAAATCGGCGACATGGAGATTGACTTTGCAGCGGAAAAAAACGGCGAAAAACTCTACGTTCAGGTCGCATACCTAATCGGCTCTGAAGAGACAAAAGAAAGGGAACTCCGCCCACTAAAATCACTTCTGCCACTCGGCGACAACTTTCCAAAACTGATTCTTACAATGGACGAACTTCCGCCCTCAAACGAAAACGGAATCGTGCGGAAGAATATAAGGGAATGGATTTTGGAGGGGTGAAAGGAGGTGCGGGCGGAAAACGGTAAGAATCCGGATGCTCAAATTGCATAAATTTTTGACAAAACAGTCAAAAATGGCTGAACTTCTCATCTGTTTTCTTGCTTTCCGCCTCTTTTATGGTTATTTTCTTTGTAGGTTGCATGCAATTTTTACAGGAGGTTCACATGAAAAAAGGAAGCAGAATCAGGAAGATTTTTTCTTTGGCCGCCGTTTTGAGCTGCATTGCAAGCCTTTCAGCCCAGTCAGTCTCCGAAAAAAGCAATGCAAACCTTGAGCCTGTGCGGAATTTTGAGCTCGAGCGGTATCTTGGAAAATGGTACGAGATCGGCAGGTTTGACTTCAAGTGGGAAAAAAATCTGAAAAACGTTACGGCCGACTACTCGCTGAACAAAAACGGCACTGTCAAGGTTGTAAATTCTGGCTATGATTATGTCAGCAAAAAGCAGAAACAGTCCGTGGGAAAGGCGAAATTCGCCGGGAACCAAAATTCCGGAAGCCTGAAAGTCTCGTTCTTTTGGCCGTTTTACAGCGACTACAAAATCATTGCGCTTGATTCCGAATACAACTACGCGCTTGTCGCAGGAGCAAACAAAAAACTTCTGTGGATTTTGAGCCGCACAAAGACGATTCCAGATGACGTCAAGGAACGCTACATTCAGACTGCCCAGAACGCAGGCTACGATTTGAACGGTTTTGTCTGGACAGAGCAGGAATAAAAAATCTGGCATGACTGAAAGTTTTGGTTGTGCCGGAAAATCGAAGATGTATTTTTATCAGTTATAGTCGCCAAAATCAAGATAATTTATATTTTTAGCGGTTATAAATGCGAAAATATACTTCATGAACTTTTTAAGGTATTCTTACAGAAAATAATCAACAAAAAAAACAGGCAAAATCGCACTGCCTTAGCGCAACTTTGCCTGTTTTAAAATTACATACAATGCGTCAAATGAAAGCCTTTACCTTCATTGCAGCTATAAATCTTTAGCGAAATATGTTGTTCCGCCTCTGATTTCATCCGCTGTTTTTCTGCATCTTCTCTTGTCAAATATAATGCTTTGTGCCTTCCATTTGAGTCCAAGCAGGAACAGGCATTTCTTTGAACGTTTAGTTTTGATGATAGTGGTGCTAAATGCCAGTAACCACATTTTTCACATTTATATGGATACAAGTCGCTTCCTCTTGCAGTCCGTTCATACAATGCGGAAGATTTTGCATCTGCTTCTGAAAAATACACGGTAAGAGGCTGCCCTGTTTTTTTACTGAAACAAACATCGCTTTTCATGCTATCACCTCTTTTTAGATGAACTGCTGCTTTTATTAGCTGGATTCTGCGGATTCATCTGCCAGCCCCTATTGCCCTGGTTCTGACAGCGTTGCAAGTTCTGTCCGGAAGTTCCCTTGTTTGCATTTGAAATGTTAGCCGCATTGTTCGCAGGTGAAATGTGTGATTTTGCCATATTTGGCCTCCCATAAAAATTGATTTTGTCTTTCAAAGACACATAAAAAGTACAATGAAATCCGTTTCTTTTATGCACCATTTTTAAGGGAATATTTTTTTAGTCCGTTTTTATGCTATAATTCTAATATGGAGCAGAAAAAAATCATTTACGGAAATGTTACGTTAAGCCAATTGATTCATTTTGCAGTTGAAATCTGCGGAAAAGGTGCCTTAATGCAAAAAGGTTTTATAACAGATTCTGAACTAAATGATGCCTACAAGGAAAAAGGCGCTTATTTAAAATTCCGATGCACAGACAAAAATTCATTGTTCCAAAAAATTTATCAGTTTTTCTCTGAAATAGAAAAAGAATTTGAAATTCCGCTTCATAAAACAGAAAGAAAAAAATCGCTTGACGGGAAATACTTTGAAGAAGTAGAACTCAACGATTTTCAGCAGTTTTATTCACACATTATCTGGTCATTTATAGTTCAAATCTGCGGAACCAGACCTTTTGAAAGCCCGCAGAACAATCTTTCTAAAAAGATTATTTATGATTGTCTTTTGAAACAGCCAACATCTTACTTTATTGAATATATAGCTCTTGTAAGCTCTACAACTTTTGATGAAGTTATAACAGAATTCGCAAAAGTCCATAACTTAAAATATGAACAGATTTACAATGAAGTTGCTGAAAATATAAACGACAATGAATCTGATTCTTTGCTGAACGTCCGAAAAGCATTGCAAAAATGCCGAAAAGAAAACACAAATCCTACTTGGAAAATTTTTCATCCGTTTTTAAAAGCAGTTCATAAAAGGGACAAAAGATTTTCATTTATTCTTCTGAATTTATATTTTTATTCAAATTTCAAAAATGCAATAAAATGGCTATCGTTTAAAAAGACAGATTTGCAAAAGCTGGAGTCATTCTGCAAAAATCATCAAAAGAATGACACAGAAAATATTATTCAAGACGCAATAAATTTTACAAATGAAAGTGTAGATATGCAAAATCTTAAAGGCATTACAGAAAAGACTTTGTATTTTGATAAACTGCTGAATAAAAACTGCCGTGAAAACTTAAGAATTTTTCAAAGCAACATGAATGAACTTAGAAATGAACTGCCACATTCTTTTTCCTTTTGGGAAAACTGGTTCTGCGCAAAAGATTATGTGTACAAATATTTTGATTCCGGGAATCTTGAGCATCTGGAAAATGCTGTTAAATGGTATGGGCTGGCTTTTGAAAACGGCAAATATTTTATGGGAAAAAGTTCCGGGCAGTTTATACATGAAGCAATAATTGTTTCTGCTTATCTTGACATGAAGAAAAATCCTACAAAAGCCCGAACAAGGCTTCAAAAAACTTCAGACAACAATTCAGATACGAAAACACCTTTAGACCAAACCACTAAAAACTTTTATGACTTTGGCTTGACATTCGACCTTTTGCTAAATGACATGAACGACGCTTACAATTTGTATTACCACTGCTTTCAAAATTTCTGGAACTGCTTTTCTCCAGAAAGTGAGTGTGCAAAAAATATCCAAAATGAAGATTTATTCAGGGATTCTGGCATTGAAACAACCAACACACCAGAAAACGAGAAAGTCTTAAAATCAAGAGAAACTCTGCTAAAAATCTCAGATGCAAAAATAAACAACATTCTTCCAACAAGTCATAATGTTGCATACACGCCAATTTCAAATGCAATAATTCAAGGCTATTTTGACATTGTTGAATTGTATTTGGATAAATCAAAATATCCGTCATTAGATTTAAACATTCCAAATACAAACAACTGCTACCCGATTCATGAAATTGCAACTCAATATTTAAGAGGAAACGAGCAAAAAAAGACAAAACCGCTTGTCTTGAAAATACTTGAAAGAACCGATAAGAAAGTTTTATTCACGCAGACAAACAGACAAAAAATATCGTCATTAGAAACAGTAATTCAATCTTTGGACTTAGACCTTAACAAACGCTTTTTAGAAAAAATGTTTGGCGCAGAAAAAATTCCAAATGATTTTATAATATCAGCAGATGAAGTTTCGCCACTATATTTTGCGCTTATGATAAAATACCTTTTCAACAATCCTGTTGAATATGCAGAAAAGATAAATATAGGAAATATAAACTATAAAACTTGTTTGACCCCGGATTATCAGAATCAGAAAAAGAAAAGTTTCACGACTCTGATATTTCATCTGCTATAAAAAATTTCAAAAATTTGGAAAATGCAGTTCCAAAAGAAATTCTTAACAAACGCAAAGAAGAAATTAAAAAGAAAACAGATGAAATTGTTGCTCTATATATAGAAAGAACTTTAGATGTTGACGGATTTATCAGCTACAGTATGCGTGATCCGATTGCAAATAATCAGGGCTGCACCGCATTGCTCTACGCTTGTGAAATGGATGATGTTGAAATTTGCAAATCGCTAATTTCCGCAGGAGCAAATTTACGGCAACAAATCGGAAAAACAACCGAACTTCCATTGCCAAATGGAAATATGCTATTTCTTCCCAATAATTTTATACACCGGGCAATTTATTTTAAAGCATGGAACCGCTTGGAATGGTTCTTAAAAAACAATAAAAATCTTGCTACTGAATACATGCACAGAAAAGAAGAAAATATGACTTGGCTAGTTTACTTTTTATTGATGCAACAAAACGAAATCAGATAGTGTACAATAAAGTTCGCAATTTGGGGTAGAAAAAAGCCATTGAAAATT
>NZ_CAMCEC010000024.1 GCF_945873775.1 uncultured Treponema sp.
GAATTTTCAATGGCTTTTTTCTACCCCAAATTGCGAACTTTATTGTACACTATCCGTGCAGCTCACAGAAAAATGTACATTCCTCTGGTAATCTCATAAAAAAATTCTTTATACCCATAAACAAATCCATCCTAATTTTCCTCACATTTTTTTGTTGTAACTATTGACATTACACCTAACTTGGGTTATATTTTACCTGTAACCCAAAAAGTTACAACGTGCACGCAAAAAAAATTATTCGAGGTGAATTATGAACACAACAAAAAATCTTTCGGCAGGAACTGTAACGGTTTATGACTTTGGAAAAATCAAACTTCACGCTTACGACACAAAGGACGCTCTTTGCGACGCGGCTTTTATTGTTGAAGGCGAAAACTCGCTTGTGGGAATAGAACTTCCTGCATTCACGGAAAATCTTGACGCCTGGAAGGAATACATTGCTTCTCTCAAAAAACCGATGAACGACGTTATCATCAGCGACCATCCGGCCGGCGCGGACTATATCAAGGGAATGAACGTTTGGGGAACGGCAAACGCGCAAAAATCTGTGAGCGGCGGAACTGCATTCGGAATCACGCAGGGGCTTTTGAAGGCGTTCGGACCTGGTTTCCGCGGAAATTTCGTGGCTTCAATCAAAAACATTCTGCACGAAGGAAAAAACACAGTCTCCGGAATCGACTTTGTGATTTATGACCGAGGATCTTCGTTCGACGTTGAGATTCCGGACGCAAACGCGATTTACACCCACATGCTCGGAAAGTACGTCCATTCTATTATCGGTTCAGACGCGCACGCCGCCACAATGATTGAAATTCTTGAGTCATACCAGAAAGCCGGCTACAAGTACATTCTTTCAAGCCACGCGAACGTCGAGGAGCAGGACGCGGTAGCAGAAAAAATTGCCTACGTGAAAGAAATCCGCGAGCTTGCCGCACAATGCAAAACCCGCGAGGCATTTCTTTCCGCCGCAGAAAAAGCGTTCCCGAAATACACCGGAAAAAACTATCTTGAAATGACGGCAGGGAATTTTTATTCTTTGTAACATTCTAAAAAACGGCTCTCATAATAATCATAAAAACTATATTTGAGAGCCGTTTGCATTTTTCAAGTGATTTTTAGGGCGACTTTTTGCTACGCAAAAACCGGGCTTTTCGGGGTTCCACTTTCGTTTCATTGTTTTGTTCTGGTTTCGACCGGCTCAACCGCCACAAAACAACGCTCCGCGCCCCTACAATCCCTGCCGCGACAAACATATTTGCTGCAAGATTGATGGGCAATGACAGTTCGATTTATTGTCATTCCCGCACTTGATGCTGCGATGTTTGCCTAGCAAACTCGGTCAGGAATCTGTTGCGATGCTTGAAAATGGATTGTCGGATCAAGTCCGACAATGACACACAAAATTAAGTCCGGCCGTGCTGAATCTTTGTCAATATCATCGCCAGGATTGCGGCGAAAATGCGTGCCAAAACTGTGCTCCACCAGATCATAATCTGACCGCCGAACAGAGGTGGCAGAATCAGCATGAAAAGAAGCATCAGAAGCGGCTCGACAAAAGTGAGAATGTAGGACAGCGTGCTTTTTCCATCGCATAAAAACTTGCGGTTGCAATTCTTGCTTGCTCATGTTTTATCCTTTGTAAATTAGTCTGATTTCGTACTAATTATCAAGCAGAAAAATGTCGTTCATTTTGAAAGTTCGTGGCTTTTGCTGGTTCTGGTGCAGAATTTGTATGCGCCGTTTTGTAGGCAGAAGCCATAGTTTTTGAGTTTTTCAGAATTGATTTTTCTATGAAGTCACCGCTCTACAAATCCTCGCAGATTGCGTCAATCAGCGCGCCGACATTTTTTCTGTCGCGGGAAGACATGGACTCAAGTTTGTCAGCCATTTTGCGGATTTCCGGAGAATATTTTTTTTCGCTTTCGGCATGAGATTTTCCGTTCACAAGATACTCAACGGAGACATTCAGGGCGGATGCAATTTTTACGGCCACATCAGCGGACGGAATCGAGCTGTTCTCCTTAAGATAATTGCTCACCGAACCGGCGTTAAGTCCGGCGCGCGCGGCAAGCTCCTTTATCATCAGCCCCTGATAAGAAATCTCGTCTCGTAAATTTTCCTTGAATCCCATGCATAAAATTGTACGTTAATTTACTGATTTTACGTTGACTTACAGTAAACTTACGTATATAATTCAAGTTAAGTAAATTTACGTACAGACAGAATTACGCGTAGAAATACGAAATAGTAACAAGATATTGGAGGTATAGAAAATGAGTTTTTTAACCTTAAATGAATTGATTTCAAGACTGAATTTAAAAGAAAATGACAAAATAACTTGCGATGCTATTTACTCATTTTTTGGTAACAATGGATTCTATGGAAAACATTATGACAATTCAAATGGTTTAGACACCTATACAATAGAAATGAAAAAGGAACTCACCCTTGTTCAAAATGTAAACAGATGTGGATATAAATTTTCCGATGAAAAAAGCAGATTCGTTTATGATGAGGAAACCAAAACAATATTCATATTCACCTATGATCCGGAAATGGAACACGGAATTTCAAAGGGGATTGTTTCTATTCTAAAAGTCAAAAGCTAAATAAGTCCGGCATTGTCTTGAAAAGGAACATTTTTCTTCTATTATATTTGCTCGTTTCTGCTCCGTTTTTTGCTGAGGATTATCTTGGCAGTCCGGATTTTATAGCGCAGCGCGGATTCGGAAAATCGGAGGCGGAAGCCCGGCAGAACGCGCTCGCCGCTCTGTCAAGATTTTTTCAGGTGAGCATTTCTGTAAATTCGGCGGAAAGGACAACGGTTATAGACACAGATTCCCGCACTTCGATTTCAGAGGAAGTTTTTGTGAATTCAAAAGCTGAACTTTTTGCAGTTCATTTTACAAAAGCCCGATTTGACAGAAAACAGAAAATCTATGAGACAACGGCATTCATCGACCGCGAGGAAGCGTGGAAAATCTGCCGGCCGAGAATTGAAAGCGACCTAAAAACTTTTGAAGACTTCTGGTCAAATGCGGAAAAGCAAAAAGAAACACTCCTGAAAATAACAGAATTCTCAAAAGCCGGAAAATTCGCGGAAAAAAACGGACTTGAAGACAAACTTGATTTTGCTCTAGTTATTTATCCCGAAAGCGAATCACTTTTCGCAAAGACACGGAACCAAATTTCAGAACTGAAGCCTCTCATAAAACGGCTCTGCGGAAAATTTGCTGTTCAGGTTGAATGTGAAAACGACTTTGAGAATTCTGCTGCTCAAGCCGCAAAATCATCATTCGCAAAAATAGGAATCGTCACGGCGGAAAGCAATGCCGAATATATATGCCACATAAAAATCAGCCTGAACGGAAAAATCCTTCCTGCAGGATATTTCTACACACCGTCTGTCACAATCGAAATCTCAAACGGAGACAGAACAATTTTGTCACTGTCAGAACAACTGGCAAAAACCGGTGCAAAAAATGAGCAAATTGCAGAGCGGCGCGCATATTCCGCAATAGCAGAATGTGTCTCGGATTTGTTAAACAGGGAATTCATGTCTTTTTAGACATAACAATATAGATAGGAGAACTTATGAAAAAAATCATTTTTGGAACGGTCATTGCGGCGGCTCTTTTTGCGACAGGCTGCGCAACCACAGGAAATTCGGCAACAATCCCGATGGCGGAAAGGAAGTCAGATTCGGGTGTGAAAATCGCCGGCATCGAGACAACCGTAGTTGACTGGGACGGAAGAACATTCGGAACGGAAGCGGTTCCTTCATGGCTTTCTGCGGCGGCACGCGGAGACTATTCTGCATACATAAGCACTTTCAAAAAGAAGGACAGCGACATCTTCAGAAATTCCACGGGATACGGAGCTGACGTGCGTTCGGCTACAATGCGTGCGGATATGGCTTACTCACGGAAAATTGCGCGTGAACTACAGCAGAGCATAAATGTCTATGCGGCGGAACAGGCAAGAAGCGGAAATCTAAACGATGAGACACGTCAGGCGATTGAGGAAGTCACAAAGACACAGAGCGATGCTCAAATCACCGGACATCAGAAGGCGACTGAATTTTGGCAGCGCGTAATCACAGAAGATCCTGACAGCGGCGAAAAGACAAGCCAGTACATCGTCTACCAAATTTATCAAATTTCGGCGGCAACATGGACGCAGACAACCGCAAAGTATGTGAAAAATGTTCTCGGTGAACTTTCTGAAAACTTGACGCCAGAACAGGATTTTGTGAAGAACCTGGTGAGTGAAATGATTCACGACGCACGTTTTCCGACCGTCATGAGTCAGGAAGAGGCAAAACAGAGCGCGGAAATCAACAAAAAAATTGCCGACGCGCAGATTGCGCTAATGCCGGAAGAACAGAAAGCAGCAGCAAATCAGGCGCTCGCACAGATTATGCAGGACGGAAACACTGAACGGACAAAAATTCTTGCGGACGCAAAAACGGAGCAGACAAAGGCGGCGGCCGACGCCACAAAAATGGCCTACGCATCGGGAAACAAAATCTATCAGTCCGCGGCGACAATCTCAGCGGCGGATAAAGAATGGGCTGATGCAGAGGCGATTGCGGCTTCAATTCTGTTTTAGAAGAACAATTAGAGGCACGACTTTCCAGTCAGATTTTTTTCCCGCCAGATTCCCGCTTCAAGTGCGGGAATTACAATAGAATTTCAGTTCACAAATAAGGAAAATCAATGAAAAAAAATCTTCCGGCAATCATCTTGGCAGCGACCGTCATTCTGGCGTCATGTGCGTCAAATTCGGTTTCAGCAGCCTCATCGGAATCAAAGGATTCCGGACAGACGATGTTTTCTGAAAACATCTCATCCGGGAATTCCCAAAAAAACTTGTACAAAGGAAAAGGAATCGCCGTCGCAGTATGTCAGCCGGAAATCAGCGTAACTGCAAAAAACGAAGAATGGATTTCGCAGTATTTTCAGGACTCGCTCACGACAAAATTCTCAAGATTCTCAAAAATGACGGTTCTTGACAGAAAAAACGAGTCGCTGATAAAAGCCGAGCAGGAACTTTCCGAAAGCGGATACTACAGCGACGAGAATGCGGCTCAAATCGGACAGCTGACAAACGCGCAGATTGTAGTAACCGGAAGCATCCGGAAAATCGCAGGCAGTTACGAGGTTAATTTCCGCGCAAATGATGTCGCCACAAATGAAATTCGCGCAAGCACGGACGGACGCTATTCCGCCCCTGAAATTCAGAGCGGAAAAGCCGTAAATAAAACCGCAGAGTCGCTTCTTGAAGGACTTGGAATAGAATTTACCGATAAAGAAAAAGCTGCCTTTGCGGAATCGGACAAAACTGAAAACAGCTCGATAATGAATCTTGCAAAAGGCAATTTCGCAAAGGAAAACGACAGTCTGATTGAGGCTCTCGCGGCATACAGCCAGGTCGGAGAAAAAGTGAAGTGGCAATACGAAGCTATGTCGAACAGCAGTCAGATAATTTCGGGTTCATTCAATACAGACGGAATTCTTGCGAAAATCGACAGCTACAGTACAAGAATAGAACACTGGAATAAACTTTTCTTGCAGCTTGAAGCATACATGAACGAAAATTCAATGTTCATCGTCTATGACTTTTCTAACGTCAACGACAACATAAATATGCAAAAAAGGACTGCAGATTTTGAAATTCATCCAGGCATAAAATGCGTTCCGAACGCTGTCGCAATGAAAGTCTGGGCAACAGTCATGAACGAATGGAAGACCTTGTTTGAAGACAGGAACAACAATGTATGGACAAAAAGCGTCTCAAAACCAGTGTTCGGAGCATACGAGGGCGGACGGCACTCAGCAGAAATATGGGTTCCCTATAGTTTAAGATATGTTTTCGCCGTGAATGTCGGACTGTTCGACGATGACGGTTACCTCATCAAAAAATTCAAGGTAAACACAGATTCTGATGAAGGCTTTATAGCACGCGACGGCGGATTCATCGTAGACGAAATCGTTCCGAAACCACAGAGAAATTATTTCACCGGCGGAAAATGGAAAACAGTTTATTTTGAGGGAATAACCATAGATGACTTAAAGCACGGCATGAATTTCCAGGTGATTGACGCAACGACCGAAATATTCAGCCGGCAGGGACGCGTTTACAAAAATCCAGCCGCGATTCTGAGTGCGGAAGAATTCATGCAGGAATATCCATAAAAATCATTCCAATCGCAGAGTTTTCTTACAAAAACTCGCATAAAAATAAATCCGTTGGAGAACCGCATAAAGCCCGACCGTTGCGGTTGTTTAGCTTGCCGAAACTAAAGCGCAAGTAACGCCCTTGCACTTCACTTTCTTTCATCTGTTACGATGTGCTCGATTCCAGGGTGCGGGCGGGTCAGATAGTCTTTCAGGAAAGCTGGGAAGGCTTTGTGTTTGTCGAGGTCGTCGATGGGAATCCAGTGCATTTCTTCTTTTACGCCGTGGGTTATGCTGTCGCTTTTGAGTTTCTGAGTTCCGCGCGGTTTCATCAGGAAATAGAAGCTGATTTCGTGGCAGTCAAGTCCTTTTAGCGTTCCTCTGTTCTGGCTGAAGAAATTTTCGTGGATTACCGCGAGCCGGTCGATTTCGTAAGGCACGCCGGTTTCTTCCAGGACTTCGCGCTTAACCGCATCTTCGGCAGTCTCGCCGTGGTGGACTCCGCCGCCAATCGAATAGTAATAATCCTCCAGCTCGTTTCCGGCGAACAGGACGCAGCCGTTTTCCACGATGATTGCCCCGGCCCGGTAGCGGAACCAGTTTTTTTCTTTTGTAAAGCAGCAGTCGAAGTCTTGCATTTGAATCTCCCATAAAAACTCCGCATAGCGGCGAGCCATGGATGACGAGAATCACAGTTTGTGAAAGCAACGCTTGAGCAAACTGTAATGATAAAAATTACACGGATGTAATTTTTATCATGCCTCCTTGTGTGTTTGTGATTATATCACAGAAAATGTGATTTGTTTACCTGAGGCATACAAATGCGTGAGGGATTGGAGTGGCGGCGCAGCCGTTGCGGAGCGGAGCAAGGCGAAGTGAAGCAATGTAAGGGCTTTGCCCTGAAACCACGGAAAGCCCGGCCGGAGCGAAGCGGCGGACACGCCCGAAAACAGCAAATCAGGCTTCTAAAAATTCCACGGAAGGTAGGCGGCGGCGACTGCGAGAATCACCGAGGGAAGCATGTTGGCGACTTTCAGTTTTTTGCCCCAGACGAGGTTCACGCCGATGCAGAAAATCAGGACTGAGCCGATCAGCGAAAGGTACGCGAGCGCGGCCGGGGTCATCAGCGGAGAGAGAAGTTTTGCAAGAAGCGTCATGGCGCCTTCAAAGACGAAAACCGGAACTGCGGAAAAAACTGCGCCTTTGCCCATTGCGGAAGTCATCACCGCGACGATTATAAAGTCCAGAACCGATTTGACCGCGAGAGTTGAAAAGTCTCCGAGCAGACCGTCCTGAATCGCGCCCACAACCGCCATCGCCCCGATTGAGACCGTAAGCGACGCCGTAACAAATGCGTTCACGAAAGTTGAGTCGCCGCTGTTTCCGCTTTTTTTCTTGAGCCAACCGCCGAAATTCTCAAAGCCTTTTTCAATGCCGAAAAGCTCGCCCATAATCGTTCCCAGAGCAAGGCAGAGAACCACAAGCATGGATTTTCCGCTGACGATTTCCGCGCCTTCGATTTTCAACATTCCCTGCATCGCTCCTGCGACCGCAATAAAAATCACGCTGATTCCGCAGGCTTTGTTCAGGGATTCCTGCTGCTCCGGCCTGAAAAATTTTCCGGCAAAATACCCGACAAGCCCGCCCGCCACGATGCTTGCGCTGTTTATAACTGTTCCAAGTCCTGTCATTTTCCGCCCGCGTTCCGCAAATTGACTTATTTTATATTTTTAATTAAAACATAGCTAGCAGTCCGAACAAAAAATTCAGGCTGAAAATTATCAAAAGTTTTCTTCGGAAGAGGAATATATATGGAAGATTTTATGAAAAAAATTAGGGAAAAGGCGAATCTGATTTTTTATTCTATTGCAATGTGAGCATAACAGCTTAGGGATTGGAGCTCCTGCTAAGCAGTTCCGAAACGAAGTGAAGGAATGAGCCGCGGTTAGACGGCGAAGTGCGGAAAGCCCGACGGCGGAGGCGGAGTAAAACGAGCCGTAGCCGGAAGCCCCGGAAAAACAAAAAAATTTGGAGAGAAAAATGGTGATTAGAAAAGCTGAAAAAAAGGATTTGTCCCGGATTGCGGAGATTTTTGTGTTCAACAACCGGATTAATTATTTTCCGATTTTCAAGGACGAGGAATATTCGTTCGGAAAGTTGCAGGTTGTTTTGGCGGCTGACAATTTTGGAAAGGATGAGACGCTGGGCAATCTGTTTGTGGCGGAAGAGGACGGAATCATAAAGGGATTTGCCGAAATCCGGAAAACGGAAATCGTGAAGCTGTACGTGGAGCCGCTTTTTCAGAACTGCGGAACAGGAAGCGCGCTGATTGAATTTGCCGTTCAGAATTTTCAGGCGGATTTTCTGTGGGCGCTGGAGAAAAACGCAAGAGCCGTTTCTTTTTACAGGCGGCACGGATTTTTCCCGACCGGCGCAAGAAAATACGAGGAAGGCACAACAGAATTTCAGATTGAGCTTCGGCGGAAATGAGCGGGATTCTTCAAATGTGATTATTGCTCGACGCAAATTCCGTGTCATTCCCGCACTTGATGCGGGAATCCTTTTCGCTACAAGATAAAGATTATCGGGTCAAGCCCGATAATGACAATCAGATACTTGCGGTTGCCGTTTTTGCAAGGTCTGGCTGGTGGAACTGCGGAAAATTCTGTTTTATAATTTTTGAACCGGTTTTGCGGTCAGGATTTTTGATGCCGCGCCGGATTTTTTTGTTGTATTTGGAGGTGCGGATATGTCTTTGGCGGAAAAAATCACGTGTTTGAGGAAGAGGAATTTTCTGTCGCAGGAGGAACTTTCGGAGCGGCTTGGCGTTTCAAGGCAGGCGGTGTCCAAGTGGGAGGCGGCGGAATCCGTGCCCGACATCGAGAATCTTGTGCGGATTTGCGGACTATTCGGTGTTTCGGTGGATTTTATGGTCAAGGACGGCTGCGGAACTGCGGAATTTGCGGCGGATGATGTGCGTTCCGCTGAACGGAATTCTTCCGCGACGTCAACTGAAACGGTGAACGGGGCCGACTTTTACGATTCCGCAGAAGTAAGGGAATTTCTGTGTCGGGCAAAGCGTGCCACCTACGCCGGAAAAGGAAGCGAGGTTCAGCCGTGCCGAAAGAATTCGCACGACCTTTTTTATTCGGAGGACTTGGGCGCGGATTTCGGAACTCTTGAATATTATGACACATACCTTGGCGGAAGGAATTTCAGCGGTGAGGAGGCTCTGTGGAAGGACGGAATTCCGTTCTGGGCTATGAACTACTGCGGACGCGTGCTCGATGAGTCGTTTTCAGGCGACTTTCTGAAAAGCGCGCTCCATGTGGTTAAGCCGGAACTGCCTTTCCGCGGACCGGAATTCTTCCGCGATGGAGACAAAACATACATCTGCAAGGTTTGCGGCGGCTTTGACTGGTTCAGCGGAAGCGAGGCGATTTTCCATGGAACAAAAAAAGTTTACGAATGCGTTTTTCACGGCGGAATCGTGCGGTAATATATGGAAGGCAATGACAGCTTAGGGCTTCGCATACCTGACGGTATGCTGCGAGATTTTGCTTACGCAAAACTCGGTTATTTTACGTGTGCGCTCACGCGCACGTCCTAAGCTAAAGCTTAGGGTATGGAGCACTGGCGAAGGTTGTTTGAACAACCGAAGCCAAAGACCGCAGCCGTGCGATTTGCACGACGAGGACTTAGAGCGTGAGCGAAGTGCGGAACGCCCGACGGCGGAGGCGGAGTGAAACGAGCCGCAGCCAGAAGCCCCGGAAAAATAAAAAAATTTGGAGGAAAATGAAAAATGAAACTTGACGGATTTGGAATTTTTGTGGATGACATGGCGAAAATGATTCGCTTTTACCGCGATGTGCTCGGCTTTGAAATCAGGGAGACGGAGGACGCGAGCAACGTCTATCTCGTAAAGGACGGCACGCTTTTTCTGCTTTACGGACGCGGCGACTTTGAGAAAATGAGCGGGCGCAGATACGAATACGTGAAAGGTCTGAACGGACATTTTGAAATCGCGCTTTACGTTGACACATTTGATGAGGTTGACGCAGAATTCAAGAAGGCTGTGGAAAAAGGAGCTGTTCCGGTGCTTGAGCCTGAAACCGAGCCATGGGGACAGCGAACCTGCTACATCGCCGACCCGGAAGGAAACCTTGTCGAAATCGGCTCGTTCAACAGACCTTTCAGACAGCAGGAAAAGTAAGGGGAACGGAAAAAATGAACGGATATTTTGCACTTACGCCGCAGCTTGTTCAAAAGGATTTGGATGCGCTCGGGAAATACAAGACCGCCGATGTTGACCGGCTGATCCGCAGTTACGTCAAGAAAAATGCGGACGCTTGCCTACTCCGCGAGCACGTTTTGACGCAGCAGCAGTTTCACAGGATTTATTTTTATGTCAGCCTTGAGCAGATAAAAAATGCTGACGGGCGGATGGCGTTTATCCATGAGAACCTGCTTTTTTCGGACTGGTGGCACACGGACGAGCTGATTGGCTTCGTTGCGGATCTGGATTTTGAGGCGGCTTTGAAATATGCGGCGGAATACGTAAAATCAGAAGAACCTTTTGTGCGCCGCTGGGGTTACGTGCTTTTCATTTCGCGGCTGGGACGAGGGCACGCGGAACAGCTTCTTCCGCTGATGAAAAACGACGGGCATTATTACGTTCAGATGGGCGAAGCCTGGCTGATTGCGGAGCTTGCCGTAACCGAGCCGGAATCCGTGCACAAATGGATGGCGACCTGCGGACTTGACTACAAAATCTGCGGCAAGGCGATTCAAAAAATCTGCGATTCTTACAGAATTTCACAGGATTGGAAAGAAAAGTTCAAGGCACTTCGGGCGGAACTGAAAAACAATCCGGAGGGAAAATAGAGGAACGGAAAAATGACTTTAATTAGGGCAACGGAAAGCGACTTTGAGCGGCTGGCGGAATTCTACCGGCGCACGGTTTCGGAAACAAAAGGCATGGAGATTTATGCCCGCTGGATTTACGGACTTCATCCGACGGACGGGATGATATACGGACACATAAAGTGCGGAAATATGTTTTTCTCAGAGCTGAACGGAAAAATTGCGTCGGCGGTCGCAGCCGTGCCTTGCCAGGGAATGGAATATCATGATGCGCCGTGGAAACTGGATCTGGCTGATGATGAAGTTTCCGTGGTTCACATTCTGTGCGTCGCCCCGGAACTTCAGAAAAAAGGAATTGCCGCCCGGACAATGCGCCGCATGATTGAGATGAACCGTGAATCCGGGAAAAAAGCGGTCCGCCTTGACGCGCTGAAATGCAATACGCCCGCCCGCCGCCTCTACGAATCGCTCGGATTTTCCCAAGTCGCCGAAAGAAACTGGCATACAGAAAACGCTGGCTGGACAGATTTCGTCCTGTACGAGCTGGAACTGTAAACGGAGGAGAAATTTCATGGCTTACGCAGTGTGTTTTTTATCCATGCAAAAATTTCATTCACTGCCCAACGTGTTTTTTGACTGTGAAATTTCTGCATTATTCGGCAAAACGTGTTTTTGCGTTGTGAAATTATTTCATTCGCCTGCCAACGCGTTTTCGGCTCATGCGGAAAATTTCATGCGTTGCCCAACGTAAAATCACTATGGAAATTTTATCTAGTAGAAAATCTGACAAATTTACAGTACAGTATATTTTATGTCGCAGATTGCACATCCCTTTGTAAAATGGGCAGGCGGAAAAACTCAGCTCTTACCGGAAATCAGAAAACATTATCCTCAGCAAATAAAAAAATACTGTGAGCCATTTGTCGGCGGCGGCGCAGTTCTGTTTGATGTGCATCAAAAATGCCACCCGGAAGAAGTTTTGATAAATGATGTGAATACGGAGCTGATAAATACATATTCGCAGATAAAAAATAATTGCAACCTTTTGATAGAGCGACTTTCTGAAATCCAAAATAAATACAAAAGTCAGACTTTGGAAGAAAATAAAATTTTCTTTTACGAAAAACGAAACCGATACAACGAATTAAAAATAAATGAAAATTACACTGAAAATCTTGAAAAAGCCGCACTGTTCATTTTTCTAAACAAAACTTGCTTCAACGGACTTTACCGCGTGAACAAAAAAGGCGAATTTAACGTTCCGTTCAACAATGCAAAAAATCCTCTGATTTGCGATGAAGAAAATTTGAAAGCGTGTTCAGAACTTTTGCAGAATGTGCAGATGAAAGCCGGCGATTATTCCGACTGTAAGAATTTTATCGACTCAGAGACTTTTGTTTATCTTGACCCGCCGTATCGTCCGCTTACGCAAACTTCCGCATTTACTTCGTATTCAGAAAATCAGTTTTCAGACAAAGAGCAAATCGAACTCGGAAAATTCATAACCGAAATTTCAAATAAAGAGGCGAAGGTTCTTGCAAGCAACTCCGACCCAAAAAATACAAACAAAGAAGATGATTTTTTCGATAACCTGTATTCAAACTTTGAAATCGAAAGAATCTCGGCTTCACGAATGATAAATTCAAATGCGAAAAAACGCGGCGCAATCAGCGAACTTTTAATAAGTAATATTGCATCGGTTTTTTGATAAAAGAATAAGTAACTATATGGAGGTTTTTATGACATTTGATGTAAGAGGAAAGAAAACAGAATCGTCTAATCCTGTTTTTAAAGAATTTGTTGATTTTATAAAGGCACAAGATTTTAATGAATGGCAGTATATGGGAATGGATGTGGAACTTGATCCTACAGTTTGTTTTGCTGATGAATCAGTTCTTGTTAGATGGACTGATTTTGAGAACGGTTTTAATGATAGGATAATTGTGAAAACAAAAGAACAGTTTTTACAGAATTTTTCAAAAGCATGTTAATTGTCCTCTAGGAGAGAATAAAATGAAACGAGATTTCACAGACTGGCTTTCGACTTTTCGTGATAGCATTGCGACTTATTCCTATTATATTGATTTTGAAAAAGTTTATGGAAATGTTGAGAATATAAAAATCGAGCTGAATATTTTGAATTCACTGATAGGCTCAAAGACAATTGAAAAAGATTTTGAAAATATTCTTTCAAAATATCCAGAAACTTTGAAGTGTATTCCAATTCTTCTTGCTGTCCGCAATTCTGAAATTTCAGTTTCTGATGAAAACGGAAGTTTCGTTTTTGATTTTTCGACTTCAAAGCAAACTGTTTCTGAATATTCTGATTTTATGAAAAAATCTGGACTTTTTGACCTTTTGCAGAATCATCTTGTGAACAATCTTGTTGATTATGTTACAGGCGTTGAAACCGGGCTTGATTCAAATGGCAGAAAAAATCGTGGCGGTCATCTTATGGAAGATTTGGTTGAAAGCTACATAAAAAAAGCCGGTTTTGAAAAAGACAAGAATTATTTTAAGGAAATGTACATTCACGAAATCACGGAAAAGTGGAATGTTGATTTGTCCGCAATCTCAAATCAGGGCAAAATGGAAAAGCGGTTTGATTTTGTTGTAAAGACCGAAAATCAGATTTATGTTGTTGAAACAAATTTCTACGGAAGCGGCGGCTCAAAACTGAATGAGACCGCAAGAAGCTACAAAACTTTATCAAGCGAAATTGACACGATTGACGGAGTAACCTTTGTCTGGTTTACGGACGGGAACGGCTGGCAAAGCGCACGCCACAATCTCGAAGAGACATTCGATGTAATGGAAAATATTTATTGCATAAAAGATATGGAAAACGGCGTGATTGAAAAAGTGTTTAACTAGGAGGAGAAAAGTATGGTACCTAAAATGGCGAACTCAATAAGCAAAAAAAGAAGAAAACTTCCTCTTTTGCTTCAGTTTCCTGTAAATGATCATTTTGTGATTGGAATCTATCAAGGAACGATTTCAAAATTTGATATGATTATAAAGTACCGCCAACTTATTAATGGAAAATGGCAACGATCTAGAACTCCTAAGCATATTCACTGGGCTGTTGATATTCTAATCAAACAAAATGAAAAACCCGAAGAAACTAATAAACTAATTCAATTTCTTTTGGATTATTGGGAAAATGTTCAACCAATAGAGAATGATGATGAAAGAGAACATCTGTTAAATATTGATAACCTAAAGGCTGAAGTCAATAAAGAAGCAAAAAACTATGAGGCTTTGGCAAACAGCGGAGAATATAGTGTAAAATTTTTGCTGCTGCTTGCAAAGCTTCTGATGTTTCAAGAAAAAACAAATACCCCTAATGCATACATGTTTAAAAAATTATTGTCGCAGCTAAAAGATTGTCCATGTATTTTTGAAATTATATCTACGGCAACTCATCATCGTTAAATGCTCCATTCCTTCTACAAATCCCCGAACCGCGACTTTACTCTTCTTCAAGGCGACTGTGTCGAGCTTTTGAATCAGTTTGATTTCAAGTTTGATATGATTTTTGCTGACCCGCCGTATTTTCTTTCAAACGGAGGAATTTCCGTTCAGTCGGGGAAGCAGGTGAGCGTAAACAAAGGTGAGTGGGATAAATCTCAGGGTTTTGAAAAGGACAATGAGTTCAACCGCAAGTGGCTTTCTGCCTGCCGCTCGCACTTGAAGGACGACGGAACTATTTGGATTAGCGGCACTTATCACAATATTTTTTCGGTTGCGCAGATGCTGAACGAGCTGGACTTCCGCATTTTGAACTGCGTCACTTGGGCAAAGACGAATCCGCCGCCGAATCTTTCGTGCCGGTTTTTCACTCATTCGACCGAATTTATTTTGTGGGCTAGAAAAAGCAAAAAAATTCCGCATTATTTCAATTACGAGCTGATGAAGGAAATCAACGGAGGAACTCAGATGCGCGACTTGTGGAGCCTGCCGGCAATCGCGAAGTGGGAAAAATCCTGCGGGAAGCACCCGACCCAAAAGCCGCTTCCGCTCCTTGCACGGATTATTCTTGCGTCAACAAAGGAAAATGCCTGGATTTTAGACCCGTTCACGGGAAGCTCAACAACAGGAATTGCCGCTTCGCTCCTGAAACGCCGATTTTTGGGAATTGACCGTGAAACGAAATTTTTGGAACTTTCAAAGGTACGGCGCGAGGAAATCGAAAATCCGCAGATTCGCCAAAACTACCGCGATAAAATCCTGAAATATTCCGACAAGCCGATTCGCGGAATTGTTGAAATTCATGAGGACGAGCCGTATTTTGGTGTGGATTTGCCGTTTTGATTTTCTAATTGCCCACTCCACTTGCCCCCACAAAACAAAAAATCATTGTATAATAAAACCATGAACAACTTGAAAATTGCACTTTTGCAGATAATGCCGGGCAATAATATAGAAGAAAACCGGCGGATTGGTGAGGAGGCGTGCCGAAAGGCGAAACTTTTGGACGCGGACATTGCGCTTTTTCCTGAAATGTGGAGCTGCGGTTACAACATTCCGGAAAATCCGGCGGAACTTGAAGAACTTGCGGTGAGTGCGGACGGAGAATTTGTTTCGTTCTTCGGGAATCTTGCGGCAGAGCTTGATATGGCAATTGGAATCACTTTTTTGGAAAAGCACAGTCCGCAGCCGCGGAACACGCTCCGGCTTTTTGACCGTTTCGGAAAATCCGTTTTCACTTATGCGAAAGTCCACACCTGCGATTTTGGCGACGAAAAAGTTCTTTGCGCCGGCGATGATTTTTACGTGGGCGAACTTGACACGAAAAACGGCGTTGTGAAAACCGGAGCGATGATTTGCTACGACCGAGAATTCCCCGAAAGCGCACGGATTTTAATGCTCAAAGGCGCGGAAGTGATTCTTGTTCCGAACGCCTGCCCGATGGAAATCAACCGCCTTTCCCAGCTGCGCGCAAGAGCCTACGAAAATATGTGCGCCGTTGCGACCGCAAACTATCCCGGCGGAAAACCCGACTGCAACGGACATTCTTCCGCATTCGACGGAATCGCATACCGCCCCAAGGATTCAGGCTCACGCGACACGCTCGTTGTGGAAGCCGGTGAAAATGAAGGAATCTACATCGCGAACATCGACATTGACGAACTGCGGGACTACCGAAGCCGCGAAGTTCATGGAAACGCCTACCGCCACCCGAAAAAATATTCGCTCCTCACAAAGGAAGAAATCCGCGAGCCGTTTATCAAGGAAGATTACAGGGAATAAAGCAGGCTGACTTGGAATTGCCCGGAGTTTTGTAAATGTCATTCCCATACTTGATTTCTATGTCATCTTCGGGCTTGACCCGAAGATCTGTTGCATAAGATTGCTGACCGAGTTTGCTTCGCAAACATCGCGTGTCAAGCCCGGCAATGACAAAAAAATTAAGAGTGCAATGACAGAGCCTACTCCCCGGTGTAGTTGTAAACAATATTTGCGCCGGTGAGCTTTTCGTTGTAAACATCGATTTTGATTTGTGCCCATTGCGCCTGCGTGCCTTTGTAGTTTACGGTTTCCAGTCTGTCACATCCAGAAAATGCATATTCGCCAATATTAGTCAGACTTGCAGGAAGAGTTATTTCTGCAAGCTTATGACAGCCTTTAAAAGCCTCTGCTTCAATGATTCTTACTTTATCAGGGATTACAATTTTTTCAAGAGTGTATGTTTCCAGAAAAGCCTTAGTTTTAATACTCTCTAAAGAGTTTGGCAATGTTATTCCTAATAAATTGGCACCATCAAAAGCATTCTCTGGAATTTCTGTAATTCCACTTGCGGAAAGGTCAAGATTAACTTTGACATATTCCCTCCACCTTGAATATATTTTATCGTTTATTTCTCTCAGAAAATCCTTATCACTTTCTTCTTTGCTGATGATTTTTACCGTATAGACATTCGGATTTTCACTAGTTCCGCTTTCCAGTCCGGCAATTACAGTTGCGGCATTGTCGGCAGTTACGAATTTTCCCCACACGGCATAGAGCGTAACGTCCGCCGCGCCGATTGTGTATTCGGAATTGTCATCGTAGGCTATGCTTCCGCCGGAAGTTTTTGCCCAGCCAAGAAACTCCTTGCCGTCCACTGAAAATTTGTTTGGTAAAAGATTCTGAGGCTCACCGTAAGTAAAAATCTGCGGATTCATTTCGCCTGTTCCGCCGTTCGCGTCAAATGTTACGGTGTAAGTTTTAGTCCATTTTGCGGTCAAAGTCAGGCTTGAAGTGATTTCCGTTTCGGCGGTGAACCGGGTTTCGCCGTAAAACCAGCCGTCGAATCTGTAGCCTTCTGCCGTAAGTTCTTGAAGTTTGTCACCAAGCGTGTCGCCTTTTTTCAAGCCTTCGATTTTTAGCGGAACGTCTCCGTGTGCGGTTTCAAATGTAACTGTGTATTTTTTCACGGTGAATGTGGCGGTTGCCATTTCGCTGTCCTTCATTCCGTCCTTTACGGCGGCTGCGGCAATCACGGCATTTTCGGTGATTGTTATCGGTCCGGAATATTTCTGTTTTGATAAGGAGAATTCCTCGGCGGTAGGTGCGCCTGTTCCGGCAACGAGCGCATAATAGATTGTCGCGCCTTCCGTTCCGCAAGAGAGCGTGATTTTATCATTGTAATCGACCTCGCCTGTCGCGCTGAATGTGACTTTCTGAACCTTTCCGATTTCCGTCCACTGCGCGTAGAGCGTCAGGTTTTCTGTCAGCGTGATTTTCGCTTCATCCTTATAGACAATGTTTCCGTCGTCGGATGTCGCCCAGCCGGAGAATGTGTAGTCTGTTCTGGTAAAGGTGTTTGAGGCAAGTGTGACTTCGCTTCCCGATTCGGCAGGCTGCGTTTTCATCTCGCCGCTTCCGCCGTTTGAATTGAATGTTATTGTGTAGGAGATTGAAAGATTTTCTGTCGGATTTGTTATCTGTCCGCTGTCGTCGTTAGAACCACTGTCTGTCTCGGTCATGCAGCCGGTTAGCAGCGATAAAGTTAAAAATAATGTAAAAATTACATGGGGGGGGTAAGGAATTTGCGGTTGATTTTCATGACCTGACTCCTGAAAGTTTGTAGATTTCTTCTATTATATATGATTGTCTGAAAATTACAATGAGGAATTGTAAAAAGAGCTGCCGCTTGCACTGTCAGCTTAGGGCTTCGCATACCTGACGGTATGCTGCGAGATTTTGCTTACGCAAAACTCGGTTATTTTACGTGTGCGCTCACGCGCACGTCCTAAGCTAAAGCTTAGGGTATGGAGCACTGGCGAAGGTTGTTTGAACAACCGAAGCCAAAGACCGCAGCCGTGCGATTTGCACGGCGAGGACTTAGAGCGTGAGCGAAGTGCGGAACGCCCGACGGCGGAGGCGGAGTGGAACGAAGTGAAATGCAGGCAACCGACGGAAGCCCCTGAGAACAAAAAAATCTGTCATTGACAAAAACTAGTGCAATTAGTTTAATGTATGGAAAAATTTGGAGGTAAGAGGAAAAATGAAAATTCTTGTAATCAACTGCAGCCCGGTAAAAAACGGTGCGACTGCGGAAATTGTGAAAATGGTTTCTTAGTTCGTGGACAAGGGCAATGAGGTCCGTGCGGTTTGCATTGACGACTACGAGATAAAATTGTGCCGGGGCTGCCGGAAATGCCACGAGACCGCGGAATGCTCGATTTTGGACGACACGAAAAAACTGATGGCGGAATATGAATGGGCGGACAAAATCGTTTCCGTTTCGCCGTCGTACTGGGCGGACATTCCGGGACAGTTCAAGGTTTTTATCGACAGATGCACGCCATGGTGCAACACCCACGAGCCTCACGCAAAAATTCCGAGCGGAAAAAAGGGCTACACAATCGCGCTCAGAACCGGACCTTCAATGCCAGAATGTGAAAAAATAATCGGCAGCATCGAGCATTTTTACGGTCATCTTGAGATTGAGCCGAGCGGAAAACTCGAACTTTGCAAAGTTGAACACAAAGAAGATGTTGCAGCACGCGCGGAGGAGATTCGGGAATTTTGCGATGGGATTTTAGCAAGCGCATGAAGTTTCAATTCCCCGACCGGCAAAACTGCTCCCCCGAAATGAGGCATTATGAAAATTGAACACGTTGAACTTTATGTGAGGGATTTGGAAAATGCGCGGAAGTTTTTTGAAAAATATTTCTGTGCAAAATCGGGCGGACTTTACCACAACAGAACTTCCGGATTCAAGTCTTATTTTCTGACTTTTGACGGCGGAGCAAGGCTTGAGATTATGACGCGTCCGGAAATTCAAAATGACGAGAAAAATCCTTTATGCGCAGGCTACGCCCATGTCGCCTTCAGCGTGGGAAGCAAAGCTGCGGTTGACACTCTTACCGAAAAACTGAAAGCGGACGGCTACAAAGTTACAAGCGGACCAAGAACAACAGGCGACGGCTACTACGAAAGCTGCGTTGTCGGAATCGAAGAAAATATGATTGAAATCACGGAATAAAAAATATTGGGTAAAAAAATGAGCACTACAACAACCAACACACCAGACAAATATCACGAAATAAAACAGCGGCTTCTTCTGCTTGCGGAAAATCACGCGGAAATAAAGGCGGTTGTCGCAATCGGCTCGTCAACAAGAAGCGGCGTTCCGGCGGACGAATATTCCGACCTCGACCTTATAATTGCGACGGACGACACGGACTCTTGGCTCTACGGAAATCTTCCGGCGGAATTGGGCGACGTGAAAATCTCGTTTGTTGAGCCGACTCTTGGCGGCGGAATGGAACGGCGTGTTCTGTACGACGGCTGGCTCGATGTGGACATGATTGTTTTTACGGCCGAGCAGTTTTTGAGCGCGGTGAACAACGGAACGGCGAACTGGGTAATGAACAGAGGCTGGTGCGTGCTGCACGACAAAATCGGGGCGGCAGAACTTTTGAAGCAAAAAATCACTTTGGAGATTCACAAGCCGGATTTTTCCGAAACTGAATTCCAGAATCTTGTGAACAACTTTTATTTTCACACGGTATGGGCGGCAAAAAAACTTCTGCGCGGAGAGCTTTGGTTTGCTAAAATGTGTCTTGACTCATACCTCAAAAATCTTCTGCTCAAAATGCTGGAAGTTTACGCCGCAACAAAAAATCACGCTGATGTCTGGCACGACGGAAGATTCCTTGACCGATGGGCAGACGCAGAAATTCGCATGGAACTGGAAAACTGCTTTGCCCGTTACGACAAGCTCGACATGAAAAACGCGCTAAAATCAACTCACAGGCTTTTTGCCAGAATCGCCAAAGAAACCGCCACGTTTAAAAACTTTGCGTACCCAAGTGAAGCGGAAAAGTTTTCAAAAGAATTTCTGGAAGAAAAATTGTAAAGAGATTTGCGTCGCATTTGCACGAGAATGACATAAAACTAGCCTGTCATTGTCGTGCTTGACGCGACAATCTATTTGTAACCAATTGAATAGATTCCCGCATCAAGTGCGGGAATGACATTATGGCGATTTGTCATTGTCGGACTTGATCCGACAATCTAATGTGTTGTTAGAGTTTCCTGTGTCATGGAACAGGAATGACAAGAAAACAAGAGGTGGTTGAGCCTGCCGAAACCACCTAATTTACAGAGTTCATTTCGACAAGCTCAATGAGCTCTGTAAATTGTATAGCCCCAGCAACCTTGCAAACCGTGTCATTGTCGTACTTGATACGCGATGTTTGCGAAGCAAACTCGGTCAGCAATCTTCTAAACAAATCCCCAACCAAGTTTTCTATAAAAATTCCAACCTTGAAATAAATCAGGAATATGATATATTTTTAAAGAACTGAAAGGAGGTTGCCATGAAAACAGCGGCATTCAATTCGATTGTGGCTCAAGTGGACACTTTTTCCTATGACCAATGCCTTGCGCTTCTTGGGAGAAAAATTGTAGAATGATTTTTATGGAAAGCAAAAATGAGCGCACAAGAATTTTGGAATGTCATAGGAAATTATAACAACCAGACTTTGTTTATTCAAATTGTATTGCTTTCAATTTTAGTTTTGGCAATCGTGCTGTCTTATCTTAAAAAACTGAACTGGGCGGCTAAAATTGCACTTGGAATTGCAAATCTTTTTATTGGAATTGCTTTTTTTGCCGATTACGGAACAGAGCCGATTCAGATTTTTTTTGCAATGCCGCTTTTTATAGTCTCAGGAATTTTATTTTTATACGAGGCTTGGAAAAACAAAGATGACGAATTGAATAAGCCTTCAGTTTTTCAAATAATTTTGCTGTCGCTTTACGCAGTTTATCCTTTGTTTTCAGTTGCTTTTGGCGCAACTTTTCCGCAGATGGTAACTCACATTATGCCGTGTCCAGTCACCAGCTTAAGCATCGTCGCGTATTCGGGATACAAGCTCAAAAACAGAGTTCTGCTTGCGTTGCTGACCATTTGGGGATTTACAGGAATAAAATCCATTTTCTTTAACGTCTACGAAGATTTGATTCTTTTGATATGCGGATTCTACGGACTTTTCGTCTTGATAAAAATGTTCCAGAACGGAAAAGTTAAAAAATGAATTACAAAAAGTCAAGCAAAAGAATGGTATTTTTCGCTCACTTATAAATTTCTTCCCAATGTTCTTTGGTCATAATATTTGTGTGGCCGACGCGTACTTCATTCAAAAGTGGAACAGGAAGTTCTCTGCAGGTATGATGGAAGACGAATCCCAGTTTTTCCTGCACGCGCTTTGACTTTGCGTTTCCGTCGTAATATCCGCACCAGACTGTTGTCATGCCGAGTTCCTCAAATGCACGGCGCAAAAGTTCTCCGGCGGCTTCGGGCATATAGCCTCTTCCCCAGAACGGCTGTGCGAGCCAGTAGCCGAGCTCACATTCATCGTTGCGTTCGGTCATGTCGGTGTGTCCGTTCAGCTTGAGTTCCACCGCCCCGATTGCGATGTTGTTTTCCTTTTCGCATAAGGCGTAACATTCCGCTCCGTTGAGCACGTTCTTAATTATCTTTTTGCTTTCTTCTACACTTTTATGTGGAGGCCAGCCTGCAATCGGTCCCACTTCGGGATTTTTCGCGTATTCAAACAGGCTTTCCGCGTCAAATTCAGTCCATTTTCGCAATATAAGTCTTTGTGTTTTCAACATTTTTTCACCTCGGTTAATTTTTTTCGTCAAAAGAAATCGGTTGCCTTCACGACGTTTACGGTCATTCCGTCATATTCAATTTTATCGCTTTGATTTAATGTTACAATAAAACCTTCAAGATTATTGAATTTTCTGCAGGTTTCTACGATTCCCCGGACTTCGCGCTCCCTGTTTTCATTTGTCAGCTCAAGGCAAGCCTGAACCGCTTTTTCCGGAACAGTCGAAGCGCTGTATAAAAAATCGCATTCAAAACTGTTTTCCGAATAATACCAGATATTCTTTGTTTCCCTCCGGATTTTACAGAACACTGCATTTTCAAAAAGCCGTCCTATGTCTTTTGACGAGGAAACGGAGATGTTTGCGGCCATTCCTGAATCTATGCTGTAAACTTTTTTAGGATTCACCGACTGTGCTTTTGCTGAATGACTGAACTTCGGGACAAACGAGAACAGATAGCTTTGCTCAAGAAAAGAAAGATATTCGAGTATTGTAGCCGTTGTTTTCAATCCGAGCTGGGCCGACAGCTTTGTTCCCGTAACAAGATTTCCGCAGTTTGAGCAGAGATAAACAGCAAGAGTTCGTAGCGATTTTGAGTCCTTTATTCCGTAGCGGACGACAATATCCCTGAAAATAATGTCATCAAAAAGCTGCGTAAGAATTTGACTTTGCCTGTAATTCAGGAATTCCGGAAAGCCACCTTTGAAAATATATTCTTCAAAGGATTCCGCATTTTTTTGTTTCTTCAGGAAAGTGCAGAATTCATTGTAACTGAACGGAAAAAGCTCATAGTCCAGATGACGGCCGGTAAGTCTTGTTCCCAGTTCCTGACTTAATAAAGATGCGTTTGAGCCGGTTACCGTAACAAGGTTTCCTTCCTTTAGCTTTGAGCTTACATAAGTTTCCCAGCCGGAAATAATCTGAATCTCATCAAAGAAAAGCTCATTTGAACTTCCATACTTTTTTCTGTAATCGGCGATGGCTTCGTCAAGTATCAAAAACGAATTTGAATCAAATTCCGAAAGTGCGGGTTCATCAAAATTCAGATAAAAAGCATTTCCGCATCGATTTTTCATGTCCTGACAGACAAAGGTGCTTTTTCCGCATCGTCTGATTCCTGTGATTATTCTGACGAACTGAGGAATAGGAGAGTGAATGTTTTGCAGACCCTCCCTGTTCACCTCAAGATTCATGGGAGATCTTAAAATTTCATTCTTCTGTTTTTCTGCCATCCGCAAAATCAATTCTTTTGTAACCATGAATGTATTATAGTATTTAGTGACACTAAACACAAGTGTTTAATGATACTAAATATAAGTGTTTAGTACTACTAAATAAATTTTGCTGTTACATCACGATTTTTTCAAACGCAACCGTTTTGTTTTTCATTGAGATTTTCGCGACTTTCCAGCCGAATTCTTCCGGTTCTTTTTTATATGTCAGGAATGAATGGTCAAGAGGCACGCCTGCGATTCGTGCGATTTCGTCAAAAGTCAGGCTGAAAGATTCCGTTCCGTTTTCTTCTATATAATTCCAAAGTTTTTCGTATTTGCTCATTTTGATTTTTTCTTCTTTGGAATTGGTGTAATTTCTTCCAGAAACGGAATCACTTTGTCCAGAAGCTCGCGGTTCTCAATGTCGAGGATAAAATGTTCCTTTGCGCCGTCGTAAGGAAATCCGCACTCCGCGTTGAATTCATTCATAACCGGCTCGATTTCCGGCAGCTTTTTCACAAAAACCGTGTTGTCGCACACAAGAAGAACTGGCTTTTCGTTCAAGTACGCCATATATTCGCCGAACATCTTGCGGTTCCGCACCTCGCCGTAACGTTCAATCTGCTCGCACACAAAATCGATGTATTCTTTTGTTGTCGCCATTTTCCCTTGCCTTTTATTTATCCGCTTCCACTGGCTCTTGTCCAATCCAGCTTAACGCTTCGTTTATGTCCAGCGTTTTTCTTCCGTCGGCGTTCACAAAGAATGGGATTCCGATTCCGCCTTTCGCCTTGATTTCGTCAAAAACAGGCTCTCTGTCGCGCATTGCAAGAAATTCCTTCAGGTTCGATGTGTCCGACGTTATGCTGATGAACTCCGCCTCAAAACCTCTTGCCTTCTGAATCGCCTTGTAATTTCTGCAGTCAATGCAAATCTCCGTTCCGTATACTTTCATTTTTCCTCCAAATATCTGTTCTATTTATTCAGGCACGATTTTACAAAGTCAACCGGAATATTCATTCGCGCGGCGGTTTCTTCTGCGGAAAGTCCCTGTTGCATAAAACAGAAAATCACGGTCTCAAGTTTTTCCGCCACTTCGATTATGTGCTTGTCCAAATCGTAAAAACGGATGACGCGCTGTCCCCAAGGATGTTCGTGCAGTCCGTGAATGTAGCAAACGTCGAACGACTTCAGATGCCCGCAGAACGCGTCCAGATTGTCCTCCTCAAAATAAAGTTCCCCGGCATTGTTCTGAAAAACAACATCGTCTGTGCGGATAAACTGCTGCCAGGTTTCAAGCGTCTGCAAAACTACGCCGCCTTCAAGAGTAACGTTCGCCCCAAAATCAGCGACAACATTCAGCCCAAGCACATCATTATAAAAACGTTTGCTCGCCCCGATGTCTTTTACCGCAATCAAAGTTCCTGTAAATTTCATTTTTTTCTCCTGACCTCGTTCGTTGCCATTACAATTTTTTCAACGCGCAAGCAGATTGTTCTTTGCGCACGGATTGTTCTTGTGAATCATTGCGACTTTTCCGCAGCCTTCCATTTCCGCACAATCGTCGCAGGTACTTACTTTTTTGACGAGCGCACATTGTCGGATAGGGCAAAGTGAATCGCAGAACGGAGTTTTCCGTCCGTCTATGCGGCAGCCGTCGCAGTTTATCATTTCTGCAGTGATTTCAACGCCGTTCAGTTTTGACCATTCAGCTGCAACTTTTTTCCGCAGTTCCGAATCGTCTTCGACAGTCGCTTTTCTGGCCTCGCAGGATTCGCAGTCCAGTCCGCAAAATGCAATCAAGTTTTTCATTTGTTTTACCTTCCTTTTTTTTTCTGGGGCTTCCCCTCGCTCTGTTTCGACAAGCGTTGGAGGGGAAACTTCGTCAACGGTCTCAACAACCGCTCGGGTCGGGCGTTCCGCACTTCGCTGTCCGCTCTAAGTCCTCGCCGTGCAAATCGCACGGCTACGGTCTTTGGCTTCGGTTGTTCAAACAACCTTCGCCAGTGCTTCATGCCCTAAGCTACGTTCGCACGCTCACTACCGAGTTTTTGCGTTGCAAAAACTCGCAGTGAATGTTCCGTAAGTATCTTTTATGTCATTATCGGGCTTGACCCGATAATCAGTTGAAAAGTTACAGTAGATTGATGACCGAGTTTGCTACGCAAACATCGCAGGTCAAGCTGGGCAATGACATTGAGTCGCACCGTTTGCCTGCTACAAATTCTCTTCAAGAATTCTCATTCCTTCTTCTACGCTCTGACCGAGGATTTCCTGCATTTTTTGGAACTTGTATTTTTTGTGCAGGTTGTCTAGGACTTTGCGGTGGGCTTCTTTTCCGTGCCGGCGGATGAAGATTGCCTGTGCTTTGCTTGCGGCGGCTCCGTCGTTGCTTGGCGTGTAGAATCCTTTTTCGCATTTTTCGAGTTCCGGGCAGTCAAAGCAGCCGTCAAGTTTTTTTTCTTCGCAGCATTTTACGTTCGGGCATTTTCCGCCGGGAAACAGCGTGCCGAACGAGCAGCAGCTGAACACCGAGCGGCAGCCTCCGCACCATTCGCCCAAAAAACAGTGGCCGCACGAAAGTCCGCAGATTGCCGTCATGTCAACGCCATGTTTTGCCGCCGCCACGATTTCAGCTTTCCAGCGTCCGCCGTTTTCCATCCGCTTCTGTTTTTCTTCTCCTTCTTCGGAAAGTTCCTTGCGGTAGATTCTCGTTTCCTCGCCACCGACCGATTTTGCCGCCTTAAAAAATTCATAGCCGTATTTTTCGTAAAGTCCGATGTGGTCTGTTGAAATGTAGACCGCCTCGCGCCCCATGACGGTTGCAACGCTTTCCGCCCAGTTCAAAAGCTCGCCTGCGTAGCGATGGCCGCGATATTCGGGCGCGGTGTAGACAAAGCCAATCCAAGGAGAAAGTTCCGTCGGCTGAACATCATCGAGCGGCGCAAAAGTACAGAACGAAACAAGTTTTTCGCCGTCGATCAAAAGAGGAACAAGCGTGGAATCCCCAAGCGTTTCTTTCAGTTTGTCTTCGTTCAAAAGCTGATAAAGAAATTTCGCCGCGCCCCAGTCAGCTTTCGCGATTTCCGCAAGCCAATGCGCCTTGTCGTTTGATGTGAAGTATTCGATGATTTTCATGCTGTCTCCTTCCTATAAAAACAACGCCATTTCCGGCAGAGTTTATCTTATATCCTTAAAAATATAAGTAAAAATATATCCTACCGAATGATAGGTTGTCAAGGGAGGGGAAACTCTTTACGTAGAATGTCCAGTTCTCTTTTTTGTCACGCGGATTTGTGATTTGCTACGTAAATCACTTTTTTTTTTACCGGCGGATTTCGTAGAAATCTGCAAATCCGTGTGATTCTTTTACCCACCTAGCTTCTCGCCCAGCGGAAGCAGCTCTTCTTCTACTTTCTTATTTATATGGTGATAGATGGAATATTTAGCCGCATATATTTATCTAAATCTAACCAACTTATTAGTATTGCTGTTTTAAAAATCTACATTTATTTCATTTAACATGGTATCAAATATTTTTAGTTCCTTCTCATAACTCTCTTTTACAATAAATATTACATTCCCAAGTTCCGATGTCCAATATGATTTTTTATATGTGTTTAAATAATTCCTTATATCATTTTCACTCTTATTGATTATTAGGTACACACTGAATTGAAAATTTAATAATGATATGTATTCATTTAATTTGAAAAAATCATTATTAAAAGCATCTTGGGTTAAATTTTCTGTTTGGGTTTTACACTCTAAAATCAGAAATTGGTCATCAATCTTTCTAGACTTTTGATTAGTATGAATTACAAAATCAGGGAACACTTTATCTTTGTCTAATTCGGATTTTGTTTCTTTATATTTTTTCTCTGTAACATTCTCTTGTAAATATGTTGTTCTTTCTAGCTTTTTATAAATCTCGGCATCTACAAAAAACTCATCATAAAAACCACTATTTTGTCTCTCTTTTTCAATTATTATCCTTAATTGATGATAAAGTTCATAAGTAAAAAGGCGTTCTGGATGACGTTCTAATTTTGAATACCCCTGAGGATTTGACAAACTATAATAATGTTTCGGAACATTCCGAATAGCTTCACAAAGATAGCCTAAAAGTTTTTCTCCCATATTATACACCTCATAATTTGTACACAATTAAAGCAATTCCTCGATTGCGTTGGATATTTCTTGCAAAAAAAACGCATCCGGATGCGTGAAATCTTTAGATTTTTGGTCTTCATATTGATATTAATAGTATTGACAAAAGTGGTCAAGTTTTTATTAAGTTCAATTTTAAATTATAAAACTAGAAATCAAGAGTATTTAGAACATTTTTTCTTGCTTAAAGTTTTATAAATTCATCACATTTATCAGAAACGCACACATTGCAAAACTGTTTTCCAAAATCAGTCAATTTAAATTCAGAAAAAATTCTTATCCCAGTTTGCTTATTTCTTACAGATGAAAAAGCACCGTTTTGTTCTGTAACAGTTTTATCACTAAAAATAGGTTCTTGACTCTTGTATTCCCAGCAGCCTGAAAGATTCAAATGAGTTAAAAGACTATTATAAAGCCAAATATTTTCCTTAAAATAGAAATTTTCTAAAGGAAGCTCATTCAATATTTCTCGGCTATTAAAAAATATCTGTTTATCTTCATCAATATCTTGCTCGTGATGAAATTTATATGATTTCTTACTTAACAAAAGCAAAAACAGACATTCATCTCTTGTTAACTGTTCCAAAATACGAGGAAAAGCTGGACTATTAAACTTCTGTTTTTCTTTATCTACTGAAGATTTCAAAATATTATAAAACATTTCTCCAATAATACTTTCGTCTTGATTAATTGCTAGAGCCTGAATAGTTGGAATTGTAATATTAGGATTTGCTTCTACTAAATTTTCTTTTGGAACTTCAGAATTGATTCTAGCAAACCACTTTTCAATGCGATTATTCAAAAATTTAGTAGGCTGATAAATTGGACTTAAAATCAATTTTGCAACTTCTGCTGCAGAAATTCCAATTTGCTTTGCAATAGGCGAAACAATATCTTTATATGCTTCTAATAATAAACCAGAATCCTTTGACATATTCTTCAAACGCCCCATTTTATATTTTCTTTTTTCTTGAAACTATATAATCAGTCATTTTTTTCAAAAACTTCTGTTTCTTTTTAGAGTTTTCCAAGAAATGTTTTTCTAAACCAGTTTTTATAGCCCATACTGTATAAGGATTATTACAAGGCTCTGCCATATCATACGCATTTGAAAACCAAAAAGTATTTCTTGCAGAAAGCCAATGACAATATAAATTGTAGAACAATTTTTTATCTATTTTATTATTAAACAGCAAAAAGCAGGCAGTTTCTAATTCTCTGTCAATTTTCCATTTTAATTTTTTTGCATCTTCATCTTGATTTTTAGATTGCAATTTAGCATTTGCAGATTCAAGCCTGTCATACATAGTCATTAAAATTTCAAACCGATTATTTTTATTATCTCTAACAACTACATAAACAGAAACGGCAAGCGAAAGCAATGCTATAACAATTGTTGTTATTTCAAGTATTGACATATTTTACGCCCCCAGTTTCTCGCACAGCGGAAGCAGCTGCTCGATTGCGGCGACTATGCGCTTCTGCTCGGCGAGCGGCGGAAGGGGAACAAGTCCTTTGTATAATTTATCATCATTTATTGCTGGATATGCCACCCCTTTTGCATTTTCAGTGTCATTTGCATAATTATCAAACGTTGGCGAAAGCAAATAATAAAATAGGAATTTATTATAAATTGCATCGCAACACGACATTACAGCAAAACCTGTACTTGCAATAGGGTCTTCTGAAAAATCTTTATCAATAATGCACATATTGTGAAGGTAAGGTCTAACAGTTGAATAAATAATATCGCCTTTCTTCACAATTTTTCTTGCTCGTGATGGTGCTTTTTCTGGCAAAATCAAATTTTCTTTTTCATTCAATTTTTGATTGATATTATCAATAGAGCCGATGTCTATATAACTGAATTTTTTATCAGGAGTTTTCTGTCCATTGTTATAAATCAAATCCCCCAGTCTGCACCAGCACCAGTTTTCCGGGATTTCAAACGGAATCTCGTCTTCTGTGATTGGCGGAAGCTCTTTTTTTGTCACGCTTTTCTTGCCGGCAGATTTCGTAGAAATCTGCAAATCCGTGTGATTCTTTTTTATCTCTGCAAGCAAGTCTTTTGCGCTGCCTTCGCCTGCAATCTGCGGAACAAGCTTGCCCTGCACGGCTTCCTGCAGAATGGCTTTTTTTACATTGTCTTTAAGCGCGCCTTTCAGCAGCTCTTTCTGGAGAACCGCATTCTCGTAAGCGTCCACCAGCGGCAGCACCTGCTCAAGCTTTGAGACAATGGCGTTCTGGACAGCGAGAGGGGGAAGAGGGACAATCATTTTAGATAAAGTCTGTCCATTACAATTCGGCTGTGCAGTTGCAATAGTTCCATTTTTTAATTGATCCCAATAAAGCTGACTTTCCATAAACAGTTTCATGTATTTGGGATTCAATTTCTCAAAATCATATTGTGTACGAATTAAGTATCCTGCAAATACAGCATCTTTTAGTTCTTCATCAACTAAAAATGATTTTCCTACAGTTCCTCCTGTACGGGCAAACAGAATGTCATTTTTTCTTAATTTATAAGTAATTACATCTTCATCGGATATTTCACAAAATGGCACGTTTTCCCATTCAACTTTACCGTTTTGAATATCAGTTATTCTGACCATTTTTATCCGACCGCTTTCTTTTGCCGGCGCATTATAACCATATTGAATTGAATCTGATAATTCACCCCATCTGCACCAGCACCAGTTCTCCGGGATTTCAAACGGAATCTCTTCTTCTGTAATTGGCGGAAGTTCTTTTTTTGTCACGCAGATTTGTGATTTACTACGTAAATCACTTTTTTTGCCGGCAGATTTCGTAGAAATCTGCAAATCCGTGTGATTCCTTTTTGTTTCTTCAAGCAGTTTTTTATTGCGTTCCTCGATAATTCTGTCTAAAAGCTGCCTGCCGGTTTCAATGGTGGTTTCGGCAGGCTCAACCACCGCACTAGCTGGCTCAACCACCGTAGAAATCAACTTGCCCGTAACCGCCGCCTGTAGAATCGCTTTTCTTAAGCTCGTGTCTTTTTTTATCTGTGTCAATTTTACTTATCCTTCCATTTGAACTTGTGCAAAAAAATGCGTAAGTTGAGTCTTGTCCCAAAAATCGCTTTTTTGGTACATAAGTTGTTGCTCATGTACCAATTTTTAAGTTTTTGGTACATAACTACAGCTCAATTCCAAGAATCTCGGTGATTTTTTTTAGCGTGGAGCTTATTTTTTCGTCTGCGGCTTGGCTGTGCTTTTTGTAGTTCTGGATTGTTTTCGCAATGCTCAGTATTTCCTCTTCCTCGTGAGGGTAGCCGCAAAGGTCAAGGTTGCAGTCATTGTCGAGCAGTTCCTTTGTGGTGTACTTTTTGGCCTTAGGGTTTCCGTCGGAATCAAGAAGTTCTTTTCTGTTGTTCCACCAGTCAATGCAGCCGTCAAAGTGCTTTAGTTCCATCGGCTTCGTCTTGCTGAAGTGCTTGCGGTCGCTTGGAATGTCCACGCGGTAAAACCAGGTTTCGCCTGAAGGCTCTTCATTGTTGAAGAACAGGATGTTTGTTGTGATTGAAGTGTACGGACTGAACACACTTCCCGGCAGGCGGACAATTGTGTGCAGATTAAAATCTGTAAGAAGTTTTTTCTTCAGATTGTTTTTTGCGTTGTCGTTTCCAAATAAAAATCCGTCCGGAACAATCACTGCGGCGCGACCTTTTTTTTTCAGGCGGTACATGATGACTGCCATAAACAAATCCGCTGTCTCGCTTGAACGCAGGTCGGCTGGAAAATTCTGCTTGATGTCTTCCTTTTCGCTTACGCCGTAAGGTGGGTTCATAAGGATTACGTCGAATGCGTCTTTTTCCGTGTAGTCCAGAAGTTTTTTTGTAAGTGAGTTTCCGTGGAATACTTTCGGGCTGTCGATTCCGTGAAGAAGCATATTTGTTACGCAGAGCATATACGGAAACTGTTTTTTTTCGACCGCATAAATTGAGTTGTAAAGTTTTTCTGATTCTTCGTTTGAAATGCTGCCCTTTGCATCTTTTATCGCCTCAAGTTCCTTTATCCAGTTTGAAAGAAATCCGCCGGTTCCGCAGGCAAAGTCCGCCATGTTTTCGCCAATCTGCGGCCTTATCATTTTTGCCATGAACTGAGTTACGGCTCTTGGCGTGTAGAATTCGCCCGCGCTTCCCGCGCTCTAGAGTTCTTTTAGAATTGTTTCGTAAATCTCGCCGAATGCGTGGGTTTCCTCGTAGCTTCCAAAATCAAGCTCGTCGATAATGTTCACAATCTGGCGCAGAAGAACGCCGTCTTTCATGTAGTTGTTCGCGTCTTCAAAAGTTGTGCGCACAATTGACTGGCGGATTGGAGTTTCCGGAGTAACTTCAAGTGATTTTAGCGTGGGAAAAAGCTTGTTGTTTACAAAGTTCAAAAGATTGTCGCCGGTAAGATCTTCGTTCTGGTTTTCTGAATGCGCCCAGTTTCTCCATCTTAAATCTTCTGGAATAATTGATTCATATTTTTCATCTTCAAATTCCCAGTCCTCTTCCTTTGCGTCATAAACTTTCAAGAAAAGCATCCAGACAATCTGCTCAATCCGCTGCGCATCGCCGTTAATGCCGGCATCGTTCCTCATTACATCGCGAATGCGTTTTACAAAGCCGCTTAAATTGCTCATTTTATTTCCTGCCTTTTTTGGTTAAGTTATTGTCTATCATGCTGCGTAAATTTCTTTTTCAAGTTCCTTTATAGCCTGCCTGTAATTTTTGTTTCCGCCGAACAGGGCTGCAATGCGGGCGGGCTTTCCGTATTTTGTGAACGGATTCTGCTTTAGTATTTCTGTTGACTCAATGTCGTAAATGCCAAGCTCCGCGTATTTGTCCAAAAGCGCGTTGATTACTTCTTTTGCTGCCTCGCCATACTTTCCGAACAGGCCGCGTTTTTTTACGTTGTTCACACGCTCGCGCCGGGTAAGCGGTTTTTGGTCGAACGCGATGTGGCAGATAAAATCAAAGTCATCAACATCTGTCATGTTCTGGTCTTTTTTTATAAGCTCAAGGTCGATTCCTTTTTCCTTCAGCATATTGCGGATAACTTCTTTTTTCTGCTCCTCGTTCCAAGTCTGAATAAAATTGTCCAATGTCTGATAAGCTCCGATTATGCTTTCTTTTGTGTAATCCTCAATCGATTCCTGCTTTAAAAGCTTGCCGTCTGTGTCATAAATAGAAACAAGCCGCTGCAAAACCTTGATTTTGATTCCGCCCTTGCCGACAATTTGAACTGATTTTTTGTTTCTGCCGTTCTCTCCTGAATCTGTGGAATCTTCTGAACTTTCAGAATTTGTTTTGCTGACTTTACCGGCACTATTTTCTTGCGAAGAATTTCCGAATTCTTCATCCTGCTCAATTTCTCCGTCCCATTCTGGGTCTGCAAAAAGTCGGCTCACTCGGCGGAAGTCCATAATCGCAAAATGAGTTTTTCCTTCGTCGTAGCGCAGGCGTGTTCCACGCCCGATTATCTGCTTGAACTCTGTCATGGAATTTATAAACTCGTCGATTACAATCAGCTTTACCATCTTGCAGTCAGAGCCGGTCGAAAGAAGCTTTGAAGTTGTGGCAATCACAGGATATTTTTCCCTTACGGAAATAAAATAGTCCAGTTTTTCCTTGCCGTATTTGTCGCTTCCTGTAATGCGGACAACATACTACTCCTTTACGTTTCCGTTCGCATCGCGCAAAATCATGTCTGTGTTCAGATTGTTCAGAGTGACTCTCATTCGTTCAGCGGCATCTTCTGTAGGGCAAAAAACGATTGTCTTTGACATTCTGTCTGTTTCTTTCAAATACTTTGTGATTTCCGCCGCGACTTCATCGATTCTGTCCTGAACAATTATGTTGTAATCATAGTCGGAAAGACCATATTCGCGGTCTTCAATCTCTTTTCCATAAATATCTTTCTGACCTTTCTTTGGCCGCCAGCCGTCATCAATATTTGTGTGAACATTTATGACTTTGAACGGAGCTAAAAATCCGTCTTCAATTCCCTGCTTTAGGCTGTATGAATAAACCGGCTCTCCAAAATAGTCGATGTTTGAGACATACTTTGTTTCCTTTGGAGTTGCAGTCATTCCGATTTGCGTTGCGCTGTTAAAGTAGTCAAGAATTTTCCGCCAGCGGGAATCTGCTTTTGCTGAGCCACGATGACATTCATCAACAATAATCAGGTCGAAAAAATCCGAATCAAAAAATTCTTTGTACTTTGAAACTTCCAGTTCAATTTCTTCTTCTGTTTCTTTATAATAAGCCTCAGATTTAGACACGGAGGAGAAAAAATAACGAATTTGTGCT
>NZ_CAMCEC010000025.1 GCF_945873775.1 uncultured Treponema sp.
GCATAAAATTCGTTATTTTTCAGACAAAATGTCTGGACAAAGGGCTTAGCTTAAAGAAATAGATGAGTGAATTGAAAAAACTGGGTGATTATGTACGGCAAGTAGATGCTTAAAAATGCTTTTATATAAAAAATTAAAATATAGCGATAATTATTAAAATATAATTGACAATATATAATTTAGCTTGTATATTTATAATATGAACAGATTTGATGATATAGTTTATGAAGATGACCATTTTACAGACGATGACTACATATTCTTGAATCCATCTCGGCAGTTTCAGGAACACTTAAACGAAATTATGCAATTATGTGACTGGCGTGCAATAGATTTGATGAATATTTTAAGTGTCTCAAAATCTACTTGCAATAATATTCTTGGAAATGATTCCATGACTAACAGCAAGCCCACTCCAATTCATAAAACAGACTTGATTACTTTATTGATGTGCATTCAGCATAAAAAAATAAAGGACAGTCATTCTCTGTTGGTTTTCTATCTGTTTGCAATTTTATGTCCTGGTATGCCTGTAAGCCTTGATTTTGAGCCATTTAAAAAATTGTCTGTTTTGGAAAAAGATTTGCCTTCTGATTTGCTGCTGCAAAATCTGAATTGTCTTTGTCCGGATACAATCAGAAGTTTCAATCGGTTTATTGAATGGCGGTTGAATAAGCCTGATGTCACAATTACAGAATATTATGGTCATCCAGAAATCAATGAATATGTACAGCTTGAATTCGAAGATAATGAACCTATCGAAAACGAAATAAGAAAATCTTTGGAATATTCCGAAAAATTTATCCCATTATATTTAGACTGGTATGTTTCAAAGATTTGCAAATGTTGCAGATAAATCGTTTGGCAGGAGAAGAAACTTATGGAAGAGATATTTAAAATAGCAGTGTTTTTTGATTCTGAAAATGTTCCGGCCGATAAAGTTCCCTTGATAATTGATTATCTTTCTGGAAAAGGTGATATTCTTTTTCAGCGTGCTTATGCGGATTGGTCTGTTTCTAACACAAAGTCATGGAAAGACCAGCTGAATAAAACGCCGATTACAGCTATTCAGCAATTCCATCACAATGAAAAACAGGCTGTTGATAAACTTATAATGATGGATGCGATTGAAATGGCGATAAAACATGAAGATATAAATTTGTTTGCGATTATTGCTTCCGACAACGGTTATCATTCATTGGCATTAAGATTGCGTGAGCTAGGAAAACGCGTTATTGGAATCGGTGAAAAAGCGAAATGCAATTCAATCTGGATAAAATCTTGCAATGAATTCTCATATTTAGAGGACTTGGATGAAAAGGATGAAGATATTCTTTTGAATGAGAAAAACGAAAATGATGAGGATATAAATTTAAAGGATTTTTCACTGGAAAAATTTATTGAGACTGCGTTTGATTCCACTCCATTTTATAATGGAACAAACACAAAGCTGCTTTCGCAAATTTGGGAAACGGTTTACCGTCAAAAATCTGATTTTAATGTAAAAGATTATGGAGTAAAATCCCCAAGAGAATTAATTTTAAAACTGAATTCAAAATTCAAATTGACAGATGACGGCAAGCCGCAAAGAACATTTTTTGTAGAAAAAACAGATTTCAAAGAAAATGAAATCCGAAAAACTGGAGTAGTAAAGCGAAGAATAAAAAACTATCGAATTATTTCATCAGACGATAAAAGTGGAGATTATTTCTTCTATATGGGCGAGATAAATCCTCAGTTCAAAGGTAATAAACTTGATAAAGGCACAAAGGTTGATTTCCAAGTTGTAGATATTCCAAAAGCCAGTAATTCTGAAAATGAAAACGGTCGGGCAACGGATGTCAAAGTTATTGATTAAATTCATGCTATAATATCCCCATGCCGGTACACGCTAACAGCAATCTTTCATCGCTTCTGCACAGCTCCCTTTATTCGCAGGAGATTCTTGATTTTTACAGGAGCCGTTCTGACTGGTTCAATGCGCGAAGGCTCAGGCGGCTTGTTTTTCATACTTCAAAGGAAAACGACCATCTTGTGCTTCCTGATGCGGAAGTCTGCAGGTATGCAAGCAGGCTTTTGTCAATGCAGGAGGCGTTTCTTCTGTGGTTTGAAAAATTGCCGCAAAGCCATAAGAATCTACTTGTTCTTCTGGTGAAGAATCCTGTTCTTTCTGTTGACCGCGCTTATAGAATGGCCGGGATTCTTGACGGAAACTTTAGCGATTCTGATTTTGAGAGTTTTGCGAAAACAGAAATCCTAGGCGACATTCAGAAAAAGCAGAAGTATATTCTTGAGAACATCGCAATCTATAAAAACGGATTTGTGTTTTGCCCGGCTGTTTTTCGCCGCTACATTGCCACGCACCTTTCCGCGCTCGATAAATACAAAAACTTGTCTGATATTTCTGTCTGTGCCGAAGGTGATTTTTTTCCAGTTCCTGCCGGCGAGATTCTAAAAGAAAGTCCAGCTCTTTTTCAGAAAACGGATAATATAATAGAAGAAAAATTGAAAGTTGCTGCTACAATCCGGGAAGCCGTTGAAATTATAGCGGATGCTCCTAACAGTTTTGATGCCGCTTTTCTTGTTCCGCATCTTAATTTGAACGCTCGTTATTGGTTTTCGCCAAAGACAACGCAGGAAAAAATCCGACAGATTGATTCACTTTCAAGATTTCTTGAAAGCCCGCTTTTTGAAAATCCTGTAAGTTTTGAAAAAATCGAGGATTCTTTTTATAAGAATATAACAAGCAAAGTTCCAAAGTTCTACATACCTGAGAGCGGAAACGGCTATTTTGTTCATCTTGAATCAGAAAAGGCCTCAAAAATGGCTTCTTCGTCCAAGTCTGCAAAAACTTCCGCTTGCTTTGGAAAAAGACTTGAGCTTTCTGGCGGAGACTTTTTGTATAATTTCGTCTCTGTTCCCGCGTTCAACAATCTTTTGCTTGTGCTGTGCAGACTGGGCTTTTTTGAATGTTCGCTTTCCTCAAGCGCGCAAAGTCCTTTTCACAACGCAATACTTTATCCGCTCGGAAAGATTAAGTCAGTCAGAAGAAAGTGCTAGAAACTGCCGCCATTCTAAACTTGATTCAGTATCTTTCCGTGGATTTTCGTTTCGATTAACGGATAGTTTTGATTCTTATAGCCAATAAAATCACTCTGATATAGTTCCGTGAATCGCTTTCTGTTTGTTCCGTGTGATAGTTTTTAACATTTCCATGTAAGCGTGTGTAACATCTCCATAATAAAGACTGCTGATTAACTTAATCAGTGGTATGCTTATTAAGTTAACAAGTGGACTGATTATAAAGTTAATAAGCTGTATAATGATTAACACATCATTTGTATTATGATTAGTTGGTCATTATTATGATGATTAACTGATAAACGCTGTATTGATTATCTAATCAGTGCTATACTGATAATACCTAAAAATTGAATAAAAAATAACGGCAAAAAATATTTTGCTGCTGCTGTGGCAGGGATTGTAGGGGCGCAGAGCGTTGCTAAGTGAGCGGAGCGAACGAAGCAATGAAGGCGAAGGCCGGAACCCCGAAAAGCCCGGTTTTTGCGGAACTGAGCGAAGGGAAGTGAAGCAAAAAGCCACCCGAATAAATAAAATTGCGGAGAAATTAGCATGGGCGATGAATTTGAAAATGCGAAGGGAAAAGTTTTTGTTTCTGTTTATCCGTCGAACTTGAAGGACAAGGACGGCAACAGGATTGGAAAATGCGTCGGAAAGGTCAAGAAGAATGTGGCGAGTGTGGAGCAGCTTGTTTCGCGCGCAAAAAAGGGCGGAATTGTAATGTCTGCGGAAACCCTTCTGTATGCGGCGCAGATTCTTTCCAAGGCGGCAAGGGATGCGCTTTCGGAAGGGCTTGCGGTTGACCTTTTGGGGCTTGGAACTTTGGGATTTTCTGTTGAGGGCAGCGTTGACCAGTTTATGACCTCGCTTGAAATTGCGGAGCATTTTAGGCTCGCGTTTACACCGTCAAAGATGGCTGAAAAGGCGTTGAAAAATATTCTGCCGTCGCGCATTGTTCTGCAGAATTCAAGAATTTATATTTCGGAATTGAAAAGCCTTGCGGCGGAAAGTGCTGAGAAAAACACGATTTGCCTGAACAGGCCGCTTTGCATAAAAGGAAACGGGCTTAAAGTCGGCGGCGAGGTCTGCGGAGTTTTTCTTGTTCCGTGCCACGAGCAGAATGTCTACGCCCCGCGTTCTGAATGGATTCCGCTTCCGAATCCGTACACAAACACGCCGAAAAAACTGGAGCTTTATATGCCGGACGATTTTAATATCGGTTACGACGGAGAACCCGGCGAGGAAGAGCCGCTTTTCTGCATTGCGGTTGTAACAAGCCTGAACCCGAACAGCCGCGAGCGCGCGGAATGTGTGGAGGCATTTTCTGAGGCGGTAAGGGGTAGGAGAGTGTGAGAGTTATTTTGTTGTCAGGATGTTTTACCTTGCTCCTGTTTGACTTTGCATAGAAATCAGCCTTGACAAAAAAAGAGATTTTTTTTATTTTTTTGTTGAGAACTTACGACGTAAATGCTGTAGGTTCTCAGTACAGGATAGTTTTCAAATGATAAAGCGAGATTTATATTTAAGAAAATTATTGGATTATATGTGGGACGGCCAGATAAAGGTAATCACAGGAATCCGCCGGGCTGGAAAATCCACACTCCTTTTCGACCTTTTTTATGACTATCTCCTTAAAAGCGGAACTTCTCAAGACAACATTATTACATTGCAGCTAGACAAGCGTAAATACGCAAAATACAGAAATCCTATAGTTCTTGCTGATTTTGTGGAAAACACGGTTTCTGCAGGCAAGGAGAAATTCTATCTTTTTATTGACGAAATTCAGTTCTGCTATTCAATTCCAGATCCGGACAATGACGGGTTTGAAATCACAGTATACGACATGCTTAACGAGCTTAAAGATTATAAGAACCTTGACGTTTATGTTACCGGAAGCAATTCAAAAATGCTTTCCAAGGATATTTCTACGGAGTTCCGTGGTCGTTCATCACAGATCCATGTTTTTCCATTGAGTTTTGCAGAATATAACGAGGCTGTTGGAGGCGACAAGCGGGATAACTTTGACCGTTATATGATTTACGGCGGGCTTCCTTATCTTCTGCATCTAAAGACTGAAGAGCAGTTCAAAGACTATCTTGCAAATCTTTTTGATGAAGTATACATAAAGGATATTGTAGAGCGGAATAAAATTGCGCGTCCGGATTTGCTGAACGATATTTTAAATTTGCTCAGCACATTCATCAGCTCTTTGACAAATCCGCTGAATATTGCAAACAGCATAAAAAGTGTAAAAAAAGAAAAACTAAGTTCTAATACTGTAAGTGATTATATCGAGTATTGCAAGGATGCTTTTCTTATAAGCGAGGCAAAGCGTTACGATGTAAAAGGAAAGCATTATTTTGATTATCCGAACAAATATTATTTTACGGATATTGGCCTGCGGAATGCACGGCTGGGATTCAGGCAGATTGATTCCGGGCACATCATGGAAAACATAATCTACAACGAACTGATTATGCGCGGATATTCTGTTGATATTGGAGTTGTTGTTGACAGAAGAAAAGGCGCAAACGCTCAAAAAGAAATCGATTTTGTTGTGAACAAAGGCGACAGGCGCGTGTATATTCAGTCCGCATGGCAGATGAATACAACCGAAAAAATCACAGCGGAACTTGATTCATTAAAGCTTGCCAAGGATTTTTTTGCAAAGATAATTATACAGAATGATATTCCGTCTCATTTCTCAGATGACGACGGAATAATCCACTGCAATCTGATAGAATTCTTGCTGCGCCCGGAATTGATTCCTTTGTAAGAATTGCCTATATTACTTGCTTATTAAACTGAAAACCTGTCCTTTTAAACGAGCGTTTTTTGGGACAGAAATTTCTTGAGTTTTTCAGTAGAATGACGTATTCTATAGATAGTGGGATTCCCCACTGCGGAGGAAATATGTCAATGACAGCCATAAAAACCTATGATACAAAGACAGACATGAAGAAGAGGATTACTCTCAGAAATTCAAAATATGAGTATTATCATGTTCAGGAATTTGCGGACGGTCGGATTGTGCTTGAGCCTCGTGAGCTGGTTGTTCCTTTTGAAGTCTCTCAAGCAACGCTTGACATGATGGATTCTTCAATGAAAAACCTAAAAAATGGAAAAGTTTCCGAACCGCTTGATTTAAAGGAATTCGAGGCTTAATTTTGTTCAATATCCGCTTAGGAATTCCAGAAATGAAAGAATTTTGGGATTCATTAAAGAAAAAAGTAAAGGAAAATACAGCCTCAAAAGATGAAGTTTTGCTTTATCAAAAACTTGGAAAGGCGATGAAGCTTCTTTCTGTAAATCCGCGTCATACAGGACTTCGCACTCATGACATTGAAGCCCTTTCAAAGCGATATGGAATGAAAGTGTGGGAATCTTATTTAGAAAATAATAAGCCAGCAGCTGGAAGAATATTTTGGGTATACGCGCCTAATCAGAATGATATAACGATTATTGGACTTGAGCCTCATCCAAATGCAAAGAAAAATGCGTACAAAAAAATTACGTTGTCGGCAGTAGATGGAGAAGAAAAATGAACGAAAAAGTTGTCCCAAAAAACGCTCGTTTAAATGAGCAGAAAAGTACACGTAAAAAATCGAAAGTTAACTATACCGTTTTAGAAGAATATAAAAACGGTAAAATTTTTGATGAAGATTATGCATTTATAACTCATTACATTCAACTTCAAAATTCTGCTGCGAGTGAGAAATATAGAAAAGTTCTTGAGCAGAATGGAATTGATGTTTCAAAACTTCCAGCAACAGATGGTTTTAACACGAAACAGGCCGTTCCATTCGTTGCACCAAAAAATCCATCGTTTACTTTTATTGATTTATTTGCCGGTATTGGCGGATTTCGGCTTGCAATGCAGTCCTGCGGAGGTCAATGCGTTTTTTCTTCTGAATGGGACGATGCCGCAAAGCAGACTTATTTTGAAAATTATGGTGAAGTTCCGTTTGGAGATATTACAAAAATAAAATCTTCAGATATTCCTGACTTTGATATTTTGACAGGGGGATTTCCTTGTCAACCTTTTAGTTCAATTGGAAAAAGAGAAGGATTTCAGCATAAAACACAGGGAACTTTGTTTTTCTATATTGCAAACATAATAAAAGAAAAGAAACCTAAAGCATTTCTACTTGAAAATGTTACAGGTCTTTTAACACATGATAATGGTCAAACTTATCAAACAATTCTTGACACTCTTAGGAATGAACTTGAATACAATGTTGAAACTAAAGTTCTGAATAGTGCGGATTTTGAAGTTCCTCAAGAAAGAAAACGACTTTATTTCGTTGGATTTAGAAAAGATATTTTTGATAAAAACTTTGTTTTCCCGACTGGTTCAAAAAATAAAGTTGGTTTTGGACAATTTGTTGAAAAGAATGCAGAAGGTCCTTCAATTTCTGAGCATTTGCAGCGAAGCTATATTTTCAAAAAAGATGATGGTCATCCAGAGATTGTAGATGAAAATACAGATTTTCCAGTAAAAACTTTTTGTGCCTCATATCACAAGATTCAAAGAATAACAGGAACTTTTGTCCGTGGAGGAAAAACAGGACTTCGCCTTTTTACAGAAAGCGAATGTAAATCTGTTATGGGATTCCCTAAAAATTTTAAATGCCCTGTTTCTCGTACACAAAAATATCATCAATTTGGGAATTCAGTCGCAGTGCCAGTAGTTACAGCAATATCAAAAGAAATAGTAAAAAAAATAAATCAAGGAGATAATTAGAATGTCATCTGTGAAAGATATTGTTTCTAGTGTTTTTAAAAGATATGAGGGCGAATATCTTACTCCAGAAAGAATTAGAAATGAGTGTTCTATTCTTTCAAAAGCAACAGATGAGGATAATCCAGGAGATCCCGGAAGAACAGCGCGTGATTTTTTTAATGATGGATTTGTGCAAAGAGATGCTTCAAGTAATTATTGCTATGATTCATCAAAAATTTCTGATTCACTTATAAAGGAATTCTCTCAATTTGAGAATTTGTATAACAGGCTTCCAAAAGATTTCAATCCAACAGCAGTTTTGAAGATTCCATTAGGCAATGTTCCTGAAGATAATTGTATTGATTATCTTGCTTCTGAATTAAAAAAGTATAAAGAAAAATACAAAAGTTATGGAATCCATTATTTTGGCATAAAATATTCAAAAGCCATTGTTGATAAAAATATAAATATTTCGGAGATTGTTCAAAAAGCGAATGAAAGTGATAACTGGAAAGACGAACTCCGCAAAATGATAAAGATTTATAATATAGCTGCCAGTCGTAGTGAAGTTGATTATGAATCAGATAACAAAATAAATGTTTTGGAATCAGAACAATCTCCAGCCCCAAAAGCCACAAAACCCGCCGAGCCATACGAGCAAATCGTTTTTTATGGTGTTCCTGGCAGCGGAAAATCTTACAAAATTGATAATGAAAAAACTGTCGGAGCATCCGAATATCAAAAGCAGAAAGTTGTCTTTCATCCGGATTACACAAACGCTGATTTTATCGGGCAGATAATTCCAAAAATGAAGGAAATTGGTGAGGGGGAAAATAAAAAATCTGTGATTGAATACAGTTTTAAACCCGGCCCGTTCACAACGATTCTGCGCCGTGCTTTGCGTGATAAAGAAAATCAGTATTATCTTTTGATTGAAGAAATCAACCGCGGAAATGCCGCTGCGATTTTTGGAGACTTGTTTCAGCTTCTTGACAGAAATGATGACGGCTGGAGCTGCTCGCCTGTCAATAACGACGACATTAATTTTTATATTGCTTCTGAATATGAGTTTTGGGATGAAAAATATTCTGATTCCCATACATACAGTTTTGAAAGTGTAAATCATCCTGATGGAACAGAACCGTTTTCAAGAAACACAGGAATACAGCTTCCGCCGAATCTTTCTATTTATGCAACAATGAACACAAATGACCAGAATGTGTTTTCTTTGGATAATGCTTTCAACCGCCGTTTTCTGAGTGAGTATATTTCAAATAAGGAAAATTCCAAAAATGAGGCGCACCGCAATCAGTTTAATCTAAAAATTGGCGAAACTGGCATTTACTGGGGAAATTTCAGAAATCTTATCAACAAGGAAATAATTGGAAGCGGATTTATAAATGCGGAAGACAGGCAGCTCGGGCTTTTCTTTGTAAAAAAGAGCAGAGGTTTTGACGGAATTACAGAAAAAGATTTTGCAGATAAGGTTTTAAAATATCTTTGGCATGATGTGTTTAAACGAGATAAAAATATTTTTAAAGGTTCTGTCGAGATAAAAAGCTTTGAAGATTTAATCGACAACTTTAATGGCAAAGATGCCTTTGGAAACTGCTTTGACGCAGATTTTGTTGCTAAGTTAAAAGAAGGCAATAATCCGTTAAGCTATCAGCCAAAGCAGGCTGAATAATTTCCAAAATCTGAATTCTTATGTCAGAAGAAATATCTTTGCAAGAACTTGAAATTTCTCTAAAAACTGCGCAAGGCGGAAACGATTTTGTGGGAATAAAAATAACGCAGTCAGAACGGACTGTAGTTTTTCCACTGGGATATTTTCCTGAAAAATCAAGCTTGTCTGCCTCAAAAATACAGAAGGAAGAGCGGAACGAAATCTTAAATCTTATAAATTCAATTTATCTTTGCACTTCAAACAAAAAAGGCGAGCGTGTTTCTGTTTTAAACGGCGATGTGAAATGTGATTTTCCAATAAAATCTATGCTCTATATAATAGAAGATTTTTTAGATAGAGGAACTTACTACACAGAAAAAGAAACTTTGTATACAAAATCCAATGGCGGAAAAATCAGCTGGAATCGCACGATAAAAAGAATAAAGCCTGCAGTTTCGGAAAGTGGAATCGCGTTTTTGGATTTTATTATCCGCAAGAGCCGCATTCAGGAAAATCAGCTTATAACAGAGATTCACAAGTATTGCGTTTACAAATGCTTTGAAATTTTCGGCTTTTTGTATAGCTCATCACTTCCAGAAAAAGGCTTGCTCGATGAAACTGATATTTCAAAAAATAAAAAATACTATGCTCAGGTTTTGCAGGAAAAAATCGATTCGACTTATCTTGAATCTAATGTTGAGCTTTTCAGCAATCTGCTTGACTTTATAAACTTCTTTGACTGTGAAAGCGAGACAAAAGAAGCAAGCTATGGAACAAACTGTTTTCAAGTTGTCTGGGAAAAGATGGTAGATTCAGTTTTTGGAACGGTTGGTCAAACAGAAAAAGAAAAGTATTTTTATACTGGCTCAAGATGGAATTTTACAGACGGAAAACCGAAGCAAAACGCTCCTTTGCGGCCTGACACAATTATGATTGCAGAAAATCCTTTGGAACAGAGCGGGCGGAAATGCTTCATCATTGACTCAAAATATTACAGCTACAAAACGCTCCGAAAACTAGATTCTGAAGAAAACGAGAGTGAGCAGGAAAGCGTTTTAGTTCACGGCTCAATTCCCGGAACTGATTCAATCCAAAAGCAGATTACCTATGCGCAATATATTGACAGTGAAATAAAAACTTTTGGCTCAGAAAAAAGAGAAAAGTTCCGTTTTAGGCACAGCGATATTTTCAACGTTTTTATCCTGCCAGCTAATAATATAGAAGAAAAATTGCGATACATTGGAAGTGCGGCAAGCGACTGGCACGACGGCAGCAAAAATTACCACACTGTCCACGCTGTAACCTTGGACACAAAATTTTTACTAAAAAACGGAAATAAGAAAAGCGATGAAATACAGAAAGAACTTGCAGAGCTGATTGAAAAAAGAGAAAAAATAACTTAACTAAGCTTCCTGCATATCATGATATTCCAACAAACTATTGTTGCTTTTCCGCATTTTCTGCTATTCTTTTTGAAAACGCAACTTAAAAGGAAATTCAAAATGCACGTGAAAAAAATATTGAAAATCATAACCGACATTCTGATGTTCGTAGACTTTATTTTTTTAATGAGCCACGAGGTTGTGAGAAATCTTTCAGCGCATGGGATTTTTGGAATTGCACTTTTTGCGCTGTTTATTCTACACCACATTTTGAACGGCGGATTTTACCGTTCTTTGAATCGCGGAAAATATAATTCCATGCGGATTTTGTTCAGTGCGACGGTATGGCTTTTGTTTGCGCTGATGATTTTGATGGCGTTCAGTTCAGTGATGATGAGCGGCGCGATTTTCACGTTTTCTTCTATTAATATGACTTCCTGGAGCCGTCCGCTGCATACTTTTTCTTGTTCCTGGGGATTTTTGGTGATGGGTTTTCACTTGGGGCTTCATCTTCATTCAAAGCTGAAAAAACTTGAGAATGCTGCGAATGACAAAACTGCGGACGACAGAAATTCCGCATTGCGTATCGTGCTTCAAGTCTTGTGGATTTTGATTTTCGCGCTCGGAATTTTCTGCATTGTCCACAGTCAGCTTTACGTTTACCTTTTCTGGCAAAATGCATGGAAACTTTCCGCGCCGAATATTTTTGTGTGCGTTGCGGAATATCTTGGAATGACTGCCGGAATGATAATGCTTTCGCATTTTGCGATGAATTTTATTCAGTTGCGGCGTGCACAATAAGTTTCTTCAAATCCGAAGGTGCTTGCCGAAAGAAATCTTGTGTAGTATATTGAGCGAATAAATTGTCCATGAACTGCATTCATTTTATGACGGAAATTTGTGCTGATTTTTTTCGTTTTGACACGGCTTGTTTTGGACTTTTTTCTAAATTACAAAAGGTTCGGTGTTTTAAAATTTATGTTCGGATTGAGATTAAAAAACTTGAAGGCTGCGGGAGTCTTTTCATTTTTATTTGTTTTTTTGGGAACTGAAGTTTTTTCTCAAACTTCTGGAACTGTAGAAGAATGTTCCTTTGGTGTTTTCCGCTCGCAGTATGGCGATATGTTCGATGTGCGCTACTGGCAGAATCAGCTTGATGACAATTATTATTTTCACACTGGACTTTATGATGATGCGATTAATTTTGCTTGGGCTGTTAATTTCCTTGGAATTTATTGGGGCGCGGGCTACAATGCAAAAGTGATGAACCACAAGGCGTGGCCTCACAATCTGACTGACATGGACGTTTGCATTATGGCAGGCATTCCGTCTCTTGGGCTTGGAGTGCGCGCAAGCTATTACGATAAAAATGTTTACAAGGGGCTTGGCACTGCCGCTCCTAAAGTTGAAATCGGAAAAACTTTTGAATCAGTTCCTGTTAAGCTTGGATTTGAGGCAGAAGGAAAATTCAGATACTGGAAATCTCTTCATCTTGACGTGGCGCAAATTCCTTTTATTTTTAAATTTGATTTTTCACCAGACGGAATGCGCGGAGCGGGCGGAACTTACACCGTAATGCCGACTCTAAAATATCCTTCCGCCGTGAATGAAGTTTCGGGGCTTGCTCCTATGCAGGGATTTTCTGTCTGGGCTGGCTGGAAATGGAATATTCTCGGTAATTTGGAATTTGGCTTGCGTCCGTCATTTATGATAAATTTCAACTGCATAAATACTGCTGACTATTCTATAAACAAACGTATGTCAGAACTTGACCAAGACGGAGTTGGAAGTCTTGTTGAAAATCTTAACTGGATTCCAGAAAACGGAAACACAGAGTGGCGTGTGAGTGTTCCTTTTTCAGCGGTTTATGGCATTACAGAAAAAGTTCAGCTTATCGTTGGATTCAAGTGCGGATTTTACTGGGCGAATTTTGACCACATGAGCGAAAAGCATACTGGCGGAAGAAACTTGCATGGAACTGTAAACGAAACTGGATTCGCTCTTGGACTTAAAGCCGAAATGAACAAAAATGCGGTTTTCCAAATTGGCTCTTCATATATCAGGCAGCTTTCCTTGAACCCGGAAGGAAACACAACCGGATCTCCTAAAGACTACGAAACAGACGCTCCAAACATTTCAGTTTCAAATCTTTTTGACCAGCCTGTTACAGCCTCGCTTACATTGCGGTTTTGATTCACTATTTCACAACATATTTTCCGTTGGAAGTTTCTGAAATTGTAAGCGTGGTTGTGTATTTTATTCTGCGGCTGTAGGTTGCCTTTAGATACATTTCTTTAGTCTGCAAATTTATTCCTGAAAAGAATTCGATTTTTGTAATTTCCTGCTCGCATTTTATTGTAGCGATTGTTCCGGGATTAATCCGTGCGTACGATTTTGTTGAGTCGTCAAATGTAAAAGCAATTACAAATGCAGTGTCTTTTGTCGTGTCCTTTATGTTAAGCTCAAAGCTTTCATCAGTTCCAAAGTGGCAGACGGAAAAGACAACTGCGAGTGCAATCAATGTAATAAAAACTAAAATGTGTTTTTTCATTTGCGGTTTATCTAATAAGAATGTTTTGACTAAACATATTGTCATCTTCGGGCTAGACATTGAACTGATTTATATGCTCGCCGATTTCGCTGATGTTCGCTTTCATTTTTCCAGAAACATCAGACAGCGCGCTTGTTGTTGAATTGATGGCTTTTGTTCCCTGTGTCATTTCTTCCATGCTGTTTTTTATCATTGTCATTGCGTTTTGAAGAACTTGAACATCGCCAAGAATTTTTTCACTTTTTTCTGTCATTGAGCCTGCCGCATCCCGCACTTCAATTGTGCTGTCTTGCATTGAATGCAGAGCTTCACTTATTTGCGATGAACCCAAAGTTTGTTCTTCCATTGCGCTTTTTATCTGGCGCACAAGCTGGTCTGTTCCATTCAATTCCTCTGCGACCGCCGTAAACGCTGTGTTTGAAGTTTCGCTCATTGAAACGCAGCTTTGGATTGAATCGCTTATGTTGTTCAGCTGTTTTCCAATCGCCGTTGACTGGCTGGAAGAAGTTTCTGAAAGTTTTCTGATTTCGTCTGCAACTACGCTGAATCCTTTTCCTGCTTCTCCTGCGTGTGCCGCTTCGATTGCCGTGTTCATGGCAAGAAGATTTGTCTGTTCCGCAATTGAAGCAATTATTGTGTTTGCGTCGTGAAGCATTTCAGACTGTTTTTCAATTTGCTCGATTTTTTCATTTACTTCTTTTTGACGCTGAATTCCTGTGCTTATGTTTTCCGTGAGCGAATTAAAACTTTCCGCCATTTTTTCAACTGAAGAATTTACGGAATTAATATTTTCCATCATCTGTTCAACCGCCGCCGAAGCTTGAGTTACTCCGCTTGACTGGTTTTCAATCATTTTTTCAAGCTTGCTGATGTCCTCTGAAATTCCCTGAACTGCCGCCGCTGTTTCTGTTACCGATTCAGATTCCTTGTCAATCTGATTTCCTGCGCTGTTTATGTTTGCAAGAATTTCTGTAACGGAAGAAGCTGTTTCTGATGAAGAATTTTCAAGCGTTATGCCTGCTTCGGAAAGCTGGTTGCTTGATTTTTTTATGTCCACAACAATGTTCTGCAATTTGTCTGCAAAACTGTTGAAACTTTCTGCGATTGTGTTGAACTCAAGAAGATTTGAAGGCTTGATTCGCTTTGTAAGATCCGCGTTTCCGTTTGCAATGTCGTATACAGATTTGTCAACTGTGTCCAGCGGATTTATTATTGCTTTCAATACAATGCAATAGAAAATAACTGCCACAACAACAAGAATTGCCAATGTTACAATAATCATCATGTTTATCATGGAGCGGTACATATTTTGAATTTCTTCTTTTTTGCCGGAAATCTGATTCTGAATGTCATCGTAATAATTTCCTGTTGAAATCATCCAGCCCCAAGGTTCAAAAATTCCTGAGTATGCAAGTTTAGGAGCAACTGTAACGCCGTCAGATTTTGTGAACATAAACTGATTGAATCCGCCGCCGGAAGAACAAGCCTTGAAAATTTCCTGAATAATTTTTACGCCGTTTGAATCTGTAAGGTTGAACCGGTTTGCGCCTTCATTTTTAACAAGAATCGGATGCATGACAAGAATGTAATCTTTATCGTCAATCCAAAAATATCCTGTGGCATCGTCCCTGTATCTCATTGCGCGGACGGTTTCCTTTGCGTTGTATTTTGCCTGCGCTTCTGAAATTTCTCCAGCCTTGAATCTGTCGTATTATTTTTTTATTACTGAAATAGCGGCTTGAACTTGCGATTTGATTTCAATTTTGTAGCCGTAATCCATCGCGCCTTAGTAGTCAGTGTACGCCATTTTGGAAGTTTTATTGATGTAATGAATTCCTACAGAACCTACCGCTGCAGAAATTACAATTGAAAAAATAATGCTTAAAAATACAAGAGTGAATTTGAGGGATAATTTCTTTTTCATACAATCTCCTTTTTAAAGTCAAATATTATAAAATATTGAATAACATGATAACACGTGTTTTTAACGTAGTAAAGTTTAAATTTAAAAAATTAAACTACCTGAATTTTGAGTTGTCATTATCGGGCTTGAACTGATAATCTGTTCTTTTAAAACTTGTAAAGGATTTTGACGATTCATTGCTTCCAATAAAAGTTGACATATCGATTTTTTCAAAGCTCACAAATCAAGATTTGATTGACCACATAAAAAGGGTTGGACAAATTTTTTATCAGAAATAGCAAGCGTTGAGAAAATTCTTGTTTTATGCTAATCTCTTCTATATATTTATCTTTTTGACAATTCGAGGAATCTTATGAAACTTTGGGAAAACGGCGCTTTTCTTTCGGGCGGAAAATTAGTTGAGTCCGTGCCGGGCAAAAATCCGGCTGACTGTGCTAAAAACACTATTTCTTATTCTATCTTGCAGAGGCACAATACTTCGGGCGATGCTTCCAAGCTGAAAATCAAATTTGACAAAATCACTTCACACGATATTACTTATGTCGGAATTATCCAGACGGCGCGGGCTTCCGGGCTTGAGAAATTTCCGATTCCTTATGTTTTGACAAACTGCCACAACTCGCTTTGCGCGGTCGGCGGAACTATCAACGAGGACGACCACATGTTCGGTCTGACTTGCGCTCAGAAATACGGCGGAATTTACGTTCCTCCGCATCAGGCTGTAATCCACCAGTTTGCGCGCGAGATGCTTGCAAAGTGCGGCGACATGATTTTTGGTTCTGACAGCCACACCCGTTACGGCGCGCTTGGAACTATGGCGATTGGCGAGGGCGGCGGCGAGCTTGCAAAGCAGCTTCTGGGAAAGACTTACGATGTGAATATGCCGGGCGTTATCGCGGTTTACCTGACCGGCTCTCCTGTTCCAGGCGTCGGTCCTCAGGACGTTGCGCTTGCTATTATCAAGGCTGTTTTTGCGAACGGCTACGTCAAGAACAAGGTGATGGAATTTGTGGGGCCTGGAGTTGCGAATCTTTCTGCTGACTTTAGAATCGGCATTGACGTTATGACGACTGAGACAACCTGTCTTTCTTCAATCTGGTCAACTGACGAGAAAATCCGCGAGTTCTATTCAATTCACGGAAGGGAAGGCGACTACAAGGAGCTGAATCCGGGAGAGGACGCTTATTATGACGGCGCGATTGAGCTTGACTTGGGAGAAATCCGTCCGATGATTGCGCTTCCGTTCCATCCGTCTTGCGCATATACAATAGAAGAAGTTAACAAGAATCTTATGGACGTTCTTGAAGAGACTGAAAAGCGCGCGAAAGTTTCGTTCGGCGACAAGGTGAACTTTACGCTCAAAAACAAGGTGATTGACGGAAAACTTTACGTTGACCAGGGCGTTATCGCAGGCTGCGCCGGCGGCGGTTTTGAGAACATCTGCGCGGCTGCCGACATCTTGAAGGGAAAGGACACTGGAAACGGAAAATTCCTTTTGAACGTTTATCCTGCTTCAATGCCGGTCTACATGGAGCTTATGAAGAACGGAGCGTTCGCCTCGCTTGTTGACGCGGGCGCAATCGTTAAGACTGCTTTCTGCGGACCTTGCTTCGGCGCGGGCGACACTCCTGCCAACGGCGCTCTTTCAATCCGCCATTCTACAAGAAACTTCCCGAACCGCGAAGGCTCGAAAATCCAGAACGGTCAGCTTGCCTCTGTTGCGCTTATGGACGCACGCTCAATCGCTGCGACTGCCGCAAACAAGGGCTTTTTGACTGCCGCCACAGACTTGGCTGACGGCGAGTTCAGCAAGAAAAAATATTTCTTTGACAAGACAATCTACGAAAAGCGCGTTTACGACTCAAAGGGCGTTGCGCATCCGGAAGTTCAGATTCAGTTCGGACCGAACATCAAGGACTGGCCGGAGATGCAGCCGCTTTCTGACGACATTCTGCTCAAGGTTGTATCTGAAATCCACGACCCGGTTACAACTACGGACGAGCTTATTCCTTCGGGCGAGACTTCAAGTTTCCGCTCAAATCCGCTTGGACTTGCGGAGTTCACTTTGAGCCGCAAAGATCCTGCCTACGTTGGAAGGGCAAAGGCTGTCCGCGACAGGTCAGAAGAGGTCAAGGCGGAAGTGAGCCGCGCGGAAAAAATCCTTGAGGAAAAGTATCCTGAGTTCAAGGGAAGAATTGAAAAGGCCTGTCTTGGCTCTACAATCTACGCTGTTAAGCCGGGCGACGGTTCTGCGCGCGAGCAGGCGGCAAGCTGCCAGAGAGTTCTGGGGGCAAGCGCGAACATCGCAAGCGACTATGCGACAAAACGCTACCGCTCGAACCTGATTAACTGGGGAATGATTCCGTTCCTTTATAAGCAGGGCGATACGGCCGCGACAGAGAATCTTCCGTTTGCGAACGGGGACTACATTTTTGTTCCGGGCGCAAAAAAGATGATTGCGGAAAAACTCCCTGGCGTAAAAGCCTACGCAGTCCGCGCCGACGGCACAACCGCCGAGTTCGAGCTTTCGACAGGAGATATGACCGACGACGAGCGAAAGATTATTCAGGCCGGATGCTTGATTAACTTTTATAGGGGATAAGAGGTAAAGGAGAAAGAACCAGGCTCTTCCGCATTGGAGGAGCCTGGTTTTTTATGCTTTAAAAAGTTATAGAGAATTTTATTATGGTAAAAAATAAAAAACATGATATAAATGTTTTATAGCAGAGGATAAAAATGAAAAAAAGAAATTTATTTCTTTCTTATATTGTAGTGATTCTGTTTTTTACAGGTTGTGTTTCATTGAAAGATGTTTCAGTCTATAAAAACGAAGAAATTTCTGAATATAAATATGCATTAATTAATTCTACAGAAAGTCTTACTTCTAATGTCGGAACAACTATTAATGGAGTATATGTTTCAGAAGGAAAGACAGTAAATCCACGAGATATAATTTCTGGGTATCTTATGAAAAGAGGATTCATTATTATAACAGAAATTTCTGATGATATAAAAGATAAAACATTGATTGTTAATTATGGTGAAAGTGGTCGCCGGAATGTTCTCTTTGGATATACAACAGAAGTGACTTTACAGTTCATTTCAGCAGGTACTAAAAACTTAGTTTGTTCTAGTACAGCAGAAGGAATTGGAGATACAGAAGCCGATGATATAAAAAAAGCAATTACAAGGGCATTGGAAGCTGTATTTGAAGAATAAGATATGTCTAAAAAAATCATATATATGGTAAAAGTTAAAAGATTCCTTCCTTCCGCATAATTATAATGAGCAATTGTTAAAAACATGTTACAATGCTCCAAGAAGGTGCAAAATGTCTTATGATGTTGTAATTGAACAGGTGAAGGCTCTTCCTGAACAGTTGCTTACATCGGTTTCGGCTTTTATAGTCGTCTTTTTATGGAGCAACTATTGAGACAAAGACAGCATTTTTTTTATTGTCAGCGATGACTATATTGATTATCTGCTTAAAATTGAAAATCATGTAATGAAAAACAAGCCGGAACTAAAGAACATACCGTAGAAAATATGTCGGAATCCTTACAGAAATAAATGGGTTCAAATATTTCGTTCCGATGTCCTCTCCTAAAAATAAAGATTATGAAAATGGAAAAATCAGAAAAAACAGTCTTACGACAATATATATGAAAAGCAAGTGCAAGTTATATGGAACGCTCCGCAAAGAAATGTAGTTGCGATGATAATTTATTTCCGCTTGGAAAAATTGTAGTTGACTTTAAGAAAGTTGAGAAGGCTTCATTAACTACAAAAAGTGATTTTTTTTATGCGAAATCTTAGTTTTTAAACTTAAAAAAAAATATACCCACTCCGCCAGGCAAATATAGTTACTATATTTTAAAATAAAGTAACTATATTTGGAAATTTAGTTACTTTATTCGGGTAACTTAGTTACTTTATTTTCTTAATGATATATGAATACTATTGGAAATTGCCCGAGCAGACGGTTGTCTCCCAAATCTTATTGATTATGGGAGACTTTTTTTATTTTCGGTGCGGAAACATACTTCCAGACCTTGTGATTTCTGACCTTAATTTTTCTGGCGACGACGCAGGCTTTGATTTTATTGCAAAGCTTCACTCGCTTTATCCAGAGTTAAAAATCATAGTGTATTCAATGTTTTTTTCGGCAGGAATGGTTCAGACGGCAATTCAAAACGGAGCGGCAGGCTATATTTCAAAAAATGCGCCGTCGGACTAGCTTATAGAATGCATGGAAAACGCTTTTAGTGGAAAAACTTTTGTTCAAAAAGAATTGCGGGAAAATCTTGTAAAATTCAATTCCTTTACAGACGCGCTTACGCAAAGAGAAAAACAGGTGATGGCTTTAATTCTGCAAAATCTTTCCAACATGCAGATTGCGGAAAAACTGCAAATAAGACAGCGCGCCGTAGAAAATTACATTTCAAGCATTTATGAAAAAACCGGCATCAACGACAAAAAGGAATTTATCAGTCAGTTTGGAAAATAATTTAAAAATGCGGCATGACTCTGTGGATTTTTGAATATTTTGTTCCGCTGCAGGCACTGTTATTGCCACTCTCATTTACCTAAAAAATAAGTAGAGTAAAAAATAGCCGCCAAGTTTGAACTACAGAGGCGGCTGTTCGACCTAAGTGGAGATACCACAAAGTCCGGGCATTTCCTTTCATTTTATATAACACATTGATGTTATGCCGTCAAATTCCAGCCAAAATCCCAACATTGAAAATATGATTCTTTAAATCTATAATCAGAGCATGAATACTTTTTATGGAATTCTGATTCCGTTTCTTGGAACTACATTGGGTTCAGCCTGCGTTTACTTTCTTGGAAAAAATTTAAATAAAAATGTCCAGAAGTTTCTTTTGGGGTTTGCGGCTGGAGTAATGGTTGCGGCTTCTGTGTGGTCGCTTATAATTCCTTCAATAGACAGTTCTGCTTCTATGGGAAGACTTGCATTTATTCCGGCGGCAATTGGAACTGCGGCGGGAATTGCTTTTCTTTTTTTGCTCGACATTCTGATTCCGCATCTTCATGTTGACTCTGAAAAACCAGAAGGTTTAAAAGCAAAGCTCAAGCAAAGCACCATGATGTTTCTTGCAGTTACGCTCCACAATATTCCAGAAGGAATGGCGGTCGGAGTTGTTTTTGCGGCATTTTCCGCGCAGAGCCTGGGATTTGCGGCAGCGGCGGCACTTTCCGTGGGAATTGCAATTCAGAATTTTCCAGAGGGCGCAATAATTTCCATGTCGCTTGCAGGAAACGGCGAATCTAAAAACAAATCATTTGCATTCGGAGTTCTTTCTGGAATTGTAGAGCCAGTTGCGGCAGTGATTACAATTCTTCTAAAAAATTTAATAGTGCCGGTTCTGCCTTACCTTTTATCATTTGCAGCCGGAGCAATGCTTTACGTTGTTGTTGAAGAACTGATTCCCGAAGCATCTGAAAAACCGCATTCAAATTTAGGCACAATCGGATTTTCGCTTGGCTTTATTCTGATGATGATTCTAGATGTGGCTCTAGGCTGAACTTTCACTGGTCGGCGCAAGCTACGCTTCAAGTCCAGCCAAAAGGCACAATTTTTTCAGCTCATATTATCTCAAAAAGTTTTCAGATTGACTCAATTTTGCAAGGATTCTGCTGTCTGATGTATAAGATTTTTTATTGTTTTTTGTATGTTCTGCGGAATCGAATCCAAATCGGTTAAAATGGACTTTGTCTCCGGATTAATCTGAATAAATGTCGGCGATTTTGATTTTTCATCCTTTCCTGTAACCAGATATTCAACCGAAACATTCAGAGCCTGAGCGATTTTTACTGCAATGTCGGCAGGTGGAATTGAAGCTCTTACCCCAAGATAGTTGTCGAGCGTTCCTTTTATAATTCCAGTTTTTGCAGAAAGCTCTTTTACTGTAAGCCCTTGAAAATCGAGTTCGCTTCTAAGATTTTCTCTGAATGAATTCATAAATGTATTATATCAATTGATATATTGTTGCCTTGATTTTATATTTCAATGTGCATATAATAAAGTATGATATGTCAATTGACGTATTTTATGAGGTTGTCAGTTTGAAAAAATATGCCATTCTCTGCGGTTCAGCCCCGGACGGATTTACGCAGAAAAAAATAAACGAAATGCACGATTTTCTTACAAGCGATGCCGGCGGTTTATGGGCTGAGAAAGATATAGCAATTTTTCCGAATGGTGTGGACGAACCGACGCTTTCTTTTGTGCTTGAGCGGCTAAAAGCGGACAAAACTGAACAAATTCTTCTATATATGTGCACTTTAACGCCAGTCGCGGACAAGGAAAAATCAGTCTGGCTTGGCGGAGATGAGGTGCGGAAAAGTGTGATTGAATTCTTTTGTGCGGATGGATGCGCTCAAGTGATTTATGACTGCGGAAGGGAATTGGTGAGGGAGGAAGTTTTTGAAAATGCGTAGTCACCGTTCAGAGTATAAATTTAAAAGGATTTTTATTCACTTTTTTAGGCCTTTGATTGAAAACTGCGTTTTTATTTCTGGATTTCAAAGGGCAAAGCTTTTCCGGCTGATTGGATATAAAAATATCGGGAAAGAAGTTTTTCTTGGCTGCAATGCGATTGTCTGCAAGGGTGTAAAAATCGGGAAAAATTGCATTGTTGGAGCAGGAAGCGTGGTGACTAAAAATCTTGAAGAAAATTCAGTTTATGCTGGAGTTCCTGCAAAAAAGGTTGGAGAGCATATTTTATGAAAAAATACCTGTTTGAGGAAATTCCGCTTGCAGTTCCTTCTGACCGCGCGGAAATGAAATCAATTTTCTCTCAGATGCTCGATGATTCTAGTCAGTCCGTAATCTCGTTCATAAATCCTGAAATCTTTTTGACTCAGCAGAAAAATCCGCTTCTTCACGAATATTTTAAGAGCGCAAAATACAATTTTATCGACGGAATAAATCTTCTGTACGCGATTAACAAAAAACTCGGCACTTCATATTCCGCCGACGACCGGTATCCGGGAACTGATTTTTTCAGTTATCTTCCTGACGACAGAAAAGTGAGCGTCTATCTTTACGGCTCGAGAATCGAAAACCTTGAGGACGCAAAGTTGCGCATAGAAAATGCCCACCCGAACGTAGAAATAATTGAATGGACGTTCGGCTACACAAAATTTGACGGCGACTTTCTGATTGAAAAAATAAATGCCGCAAAACCCGATATTCTGATTGTCTGCAAGGGCTGTCCGCTTCAGGAAAAGTGGATTTGGGAAAACAAGGAAAAACTGAACGCAAAGATAATCTTCGGAAACGGCGGAGCGGTAGATTTTTGGAGCGGAAACACAAAACGCGCGCCTGAATTTATGATCCGGCTCGGACTTGAATGGCTTTTCCGCCTGTTCGCAAGTTTTTCGTTCAAGCGCCTGGCAAGGCAGATGAAGCTGGTGAAATTTCTGGTGAAGTATAAACGCGGGGAGTATGATGTGAGGAGTTTGTCATGAGTGAAGAAAAAATAAAATATTTGGAGTTCATACAGAATATCGTAACAAGAATGAATCAGAATTCATTTATGATAAAAGGTTGGACTGTTGCAATTGTATCCGCTTTGCTGGCTATTTATGCAAACAAAGAAAATAAATTGTTTATATTGATTTCAATCTTTCCTGTTCTTATCTTTATGTTCCTTGATTCATATTATTTATGGCAGGAAAGAAAATTTAGACATCTTTATAACAAAGTGCTGGAGGAAAATGAATCTAAACAAATAAAACTTTTTTCAATGAATACGAATGTTGGAAATGAATGCTGTAAAATTTGTTATTTTAAGGTCTTATTTTCTGTTACTGAACTTGTTTTTTATTTTTCAATTATGCTTGGACTTGTTGCTTTGTATTTTCTGAAAGGTTAGAAAAGGAGGAAAAATGGATAAAGCCTTTAATGTTGCTATTTCTGCTATTTCTGATATTTCATTTTTGCCAAAAGCGTCGGAATTTAGAGATGATAAGCTTCCTGATTTTTTTCAAGAGAAAATACCTGAAAAAATGCAGAACGACAAAAAAGTTCTTGATGGAAAAAAACTGGAGGATTCTTGGTTTAAGCCTGTAAAAGCAGATTTTTTTATTTCTCATAAATATAAAGATTCTGATAAAGCAAAAAGGTTAGGTGCTTATCTGCAGTCAAAAGGAAAGACTGTTTTTATAGATTCATGCATTTGGGGAAGTGTGTATAGACTTCAGAAAATTTTAGACGATGGATATTGTCAAAATGATGATAAAAAGACCTATGCATATAATAAAGTTATGAAATCAACTTCATATACACATATGCTTTTGACAAATGCATTGCTGAAAACTTTGGAAAATTGTGAAAATTTTATTTTCTTAAACACAGAAAACTCAATAAATGCTGAAAATATTATAAAAGATACATCTGAAACAAATTCTCCATGGATTTATTTTGAAATAAATGTCGCCAACGCTTTATTAAAAGAAAAATTTAAGATGAGACAATTTTCTGAAAGTAAAGAAAATTGTGACGTTTTTCCTGAAATGGCTTTTGAAGCTGATTTAAAGAATTTTTCAAAAGTAAACATAAAAAAATTGTTAGATTTCTTAAATATTCCTATTCAAAAAGAACGAAATCAAAATGAGGCTGGGGTTGAACATAATTTATGAAACGCATAATAACATACGGAACTTTTGATTTATTACATTACGGGCACATAAATCTTTTACGCCGTGCTAAGGCTCTGGGTGACTATCTTGTTGTGGGGCTTTCAACTGACGAATTCAACTGGAACTCAAAGCACAAGAAATGCTATTTCAGTTATGAAAAGCGCAGGCAGCTTCTTGAGGCGATCCGCTACGTTGACCTGGTTATTCCCGAAGAAAACTGGGAACAGAAGAAAAGCGATGTTGAACTTTATAAAATCGACACATTTGTTATCGGCGATGACTGGAAAGGCAAGTTTGATTTTCTTAAAGAACAGTGCGAGGTTGTTTATCTTGAGCGCACTCCTGAAATTTCCACAACGCAGATAAAGCGTGACTTGGAGAAGCTGTAATGGAAGACTTGAAAAATGTATGGAACGTTGAACTTGACATTCTTAAGAAATTCGACAGTTTCTGCAAAAAACACGGGCTTTCATATTTTGCGGATTCTGGAACTTTGCTTGGAGCTGTCCGTCATAAAGGTTTTATTCCGTGGGACGATGACTTGGACTTTGTGATGTTTAGAAAAGACTATGACAAGTTTATAAAGCTCGCGAAGAAAGAATTTAAGTATCCGTATTTTATTCAGACTGGATATAATGATGCTGGATATGTGGGCGGACTTTGCCATATAAGGAATTCTGAAACGAGCGCAATGTTAAAACGTAATTGGCCACATACAAAATATAATCAGGGAATATTTATAGATGTTTTTCCTTTGGACGGCGTAATTGAAAATAGGGTATTCAAAAAAACACAGGATTTTTTAAAGAAATTTTTATTTTCTATTTTATGGAATAAATATTATCCAAAAACATGGAAAATGGATTTTTGGAAGAGAGTTTTTCTTATCCCATTAACTTTTTTTCCTCAAAAAATGCTTTTCAGCCTTTATGAGACGGTCTGCAAGATTGGAAACATTCTTCCGCATAGCAAAGTTTGTGAAATTTCGTACTTTGGAACAAATGCGGAGCGGAAAATCAGCGATTATGAGAAAACTGTTTTCTTGGAATTTGAAGACACAAAAGTTCCTGTTCCAGAGAGATTTCATGAGATTCTAGTTTCAATGTACGGAAGCGATTATATGACTCCGAAAAAAGTTTCGAGCGACCACGGCGAAACTTTCTTTGATGTGGGCAATTCATATAAAAAATATCTTTCGGGCGAGCTCGCCTTGCCGGAAACTTTTATAAAACAATAGAAGAGTTTATAGAAAGAATGTCAAAATCAATAAAACTGAATGCTTTCTATAAAAGTGTTCTAAGTGCGCTTAATATAATTTTTCCTCTTATAACCGCTCCTTATGTGGCTCGTATTCTTTCTGTGGACGGATTCACGGAATACAATAAGGCTATAAGCATTATCAGCTGGTTTACGCCTTTTGCTGTTTTCGGCGTTTACACTTACGGAATGAGGACTGTAAGCCAGATTAAAAATGACAAGAAGAAAGTTTCCGCGCTTTTTACAAAGCTGTTCATATTTAATATTTTTACATCTGTGCTTGTGACGGCTGTATATGTGATTATGGTTTTGCTTGTTCCGTCGTTTTTGAAATACAGGAATATTTATCTGATTCTCGCAAGCCAGATATTTTTCGTCTGCTTTGCGACTGACTATGTGAATGAGGCTTTTGAAAGTTACGGCTTTATTCTTATAAAGACATTTCTGTGCCGTTTTTTATATGTCATAAGCGTTTTTCTTTTTGTGCGAAAAAACGATGACATTTTTATCTATATTCTTTTGGTGAACATTTCTTTGATACTGAATAATATTTTTACATTTGCTTATGCAAAATCAAAGATAAGGTTTTCAAAAATATGCTTTAAGGATTTGACATCGCTTTTTAAACCGTTGTCGGTTGTGTTTTTGCTTGTTAATTCAAGCATGCTTTACACTATTTTTGACCGCTTTATGCTTGTGTGGTTTTCTGATGCCCTTAGCCTTACTTATTACAATGTTTCCCAAACGATTATTCTTGCAGTCGTGAATGTGACGACATCTGTTTTACTGGTGAGCATTCCTCGTCTTTCGTTTTATTGGGCGGATGGCAAAAAGAATGAATATTGTTTTTTGCTTGAAAAAAGCTCGTCTTCGTTTTTGGCATTGCACACTCCTTGTTGCATAGGAATGGCGGCCCTTTCCTTTGAGGTTTTCTATATTTACGCAGGCCAAAAATATTTGTCGGGCGCACTGTCTTTATGCTTATTTTCTGTGCGCTATTATTTTGGCGCGTTTGACATGATTCTTGCCAAGCAGGTTCTTCTTGCGACCGGCAACGAGAAAATTCTTACAAAAATTTACTATTTCGCAGGCATTTACAACATCTTGTGTAAAATTGTCCTTGTTCTGCTCAATAAACTTACGTCTGAGCTTTGCATTATAACAACGGCATCTTCTGACATTCTTGTTGTTTTTCTGCAGATTCTGTTTATAAGAAAACTCGGATTCAATTTTTCAATATTTTCAAAAAAGAATTTTAAATATCTGGCGACAAGCTTTATTTTTATTCCAATTGTGCTGGCCATAAAGCATTTTGTTTCCTTTGACGGCGCGATTTCAATTCTGATTAGAAGTGTTCTGTCTGTAGTTTTGTGTGCACTTTTGTATCTTTCAATGCTGATTTTTACAAAAGATGAATTCTTAAAAAATCTTGCTTTCTGGAAATCTAAAAAGCAAGCTAGTGGAGCAAAAAATGAATAAGAAAAATCTTCCTTTGCCTGTGAAAATTGTGCGCTATGCGGCAATCTGTTTTCTTGATTCTTTCTTTTTTCCAATTTACCACTTGTGCGGACTTTTCAGACGAAACCGAAACCTGTGGATTTTTTCCAGCTGGCTTGGACAGAAATACAATGACTCCAGCAGAATATTTTTTGAGTATATGCATAAGAATCATCCTGAAATCAGATGTGTCTGGCTTTCAAAAAACAGGCGGATTCTAAAGATGCTGCGCGAAAATGGGTATGAGGCGGTTTCCGTTTTTTCGCCTTATGCAATGTGGCTTTCTTTCCGCGCCGGAATGATTTTTTCAACTTCTTCGAATGAATTTTTTCTTGGTCTTGCGAAAGGCTCGGTTTTCATGGAGCTTTGGCACGGAATGCCTCTTAAGAAAATCGGCTTTGACGACAATGTTTCAAAAGGAAACGGAACATGTCTGCATAAATTCGGACTTGAGATGAACAAGAGATTTTTCCGCTGGAAGAGTTTTATGTACATGAAGAACTGTTGGACTTTGACCAGTTCTGATTTTTTTGTTAAGTTTTTGCAAACCGCATTTGACTTGCCGACAGAAAGAATTCTTCCTGTCGGTCTTCCGAGAACCGATGCCTTGTTTTCTTGTAAAAAAGAATCTCTTGTTGAAAAAGTCCGCATAGAATTTCCCGGCTGTAAAATTGTTCTTTATATGCCAACTTTCAGAACCGGTGTCTGGAGCGGAAAGCCTTTCAATCCGTTTGCCGCTGACTATGGTTTTAACGCAGACGAATTTTCAGATTTTCTTGAAAAGGAAAATATTGTTCTCTTGTACAAGCCTCATTTTGTGGATTTGGAACTTGGGCAGAACCTCTCGTCCGAAAAACGTTTCATATTTATTGATGATGAAAGTTACAGCGAGCTTTACAACTTCGCCGGTCAGGTTGATATGCTAATGACCGACTATTCAAGCATTTACTTTGACTTTATCGCGACAAAAAAGCCGGTTGTTCTTCTGCCGTTCGATTTGGACGAATACCTAAAGACAAGCCGGGCACATTACTTTGAGTATTCGGAAATTGAAGGCGCAAAGGCAAAAAACTGGCAGGAATTCTACAGGATTCTTGAAGAGAAAAAATATTCGTCAGTGAGCGAGGAGACGCGGAAAAAGTTCGCGGAATACTTGGACGGAAAGTGCTGTGAAAGGTTATGGAAATGGTGTCTGGAAAAATGAGGATTCATCCGCTTTATAAGACAAAACTGACCGAAATATCACAGATTTTGCTTTCTCTGCTGATTCTTTCCATAAATATGAACGGTCCGGACTTTTTCAGGACAAAGGAAATTTTTTTCTTTCTTTTTGTGCTGGTTTCTCTTCCTTATGGAAATTACAGGCGGATTTTTGATTTCCTTCTGATTTTTTCAATTCTGCTTTTTAGCGATGTGTTGAATCTTATCATTCCTGGAAGCGATTTGACTCCGTCAGAAGCCGTAAAGAATTCTTTGGGAATGATTTATCTGTTTATTCTTGTCTATAATAAAGATGAATATAAACAGACAATACTGAAATCTTATTTGTTTTCCGCAGTTTGTGTCGCAATTTTTATATGTTCAATCTGGCTTGTGTGTACTTTTTCCGAAAGCGCAAAGGAATTTCTTGTGGCTTATTTTTCCACCATGAAAAACGACAAGACTGCATTTGTCCTGAAAATAAGCATGAAGAAAATCCTCAAATGGTGGGTTCTTGGTGTCTATTATGGAACCGCTCCCTGCATGATTCCGGTACTCGGATATTGTCTTATTTATGGTATAAAGACAAAAAGAAACAAATTTCTTCTTGTCGAAATTCTTCTTACTGCGGCTTTGATAATGTCAGGCACAAGGGCGAATATTATGACCGCAGTTCTGTTGGATGCGTTTTATTTCGGATTCTGGCTTCTTCGTAAAAAGCAGTATACGCTTGCAATGTTTCTTATCACTCTTGTCGCAGGTTTCGGTGTGATTCTTGCGTTCCTTTTTCTAACGACGGTTGATGCTTCGTTAAATGTAAAGACTTTGCATAAAATGTCTTATGAAAAAGAATTCATAAGTGATTATGGGCGTTTCCTGCTTTACGGCTGGGGAGCAGGTTCTACTTTTTATTCAGCGGGGTTCAAGTCTTATACAGGACTTACAGAGCTTTCTCATCTTGAAACAGTCAGGCGTTATGGTCTTGTTCCTGCTATAATGATTTTTGTTTTTGTGTGGCTAAAACCTGTGGTTACAATAATCAGCAAGGAAAAAAGCCTTTTGAAATATTTTTATATGATACTTCTTGTTTCTTATATATTCGTTGCCTGCACAAATCCCTTTCTTCTTGGAAGCATTGGTTTTTGTGCTCTTCTTTTTATGTCAACATTTTTTGAGAGAGGTTTTCTATGAGTTCAAAAGTCTATGCGCTTGTAACATTGTTCTATCCGAATGAAAAAATTGCAGAGAATATAAAGATTCTTGCTTCTCAGGTTGACTGTGTGATTCTCTCCGACAACACGCCTTGTTCTGACAATCAGAATCTTTTTTCGGAAATCAAAAATTGCATTTACATTGCGAATAGAGAAAATTTCGGGCTTTCAAAGGCGTTCAATGCCGCACTGAAAAGCCGCCAGTTTGATGATGAGGATTTCATTTTTTTCTTTGATCAGGACTCAAGAATCTGTGATGGATATGCTGAGACTCTGATTCGGAATTTTGAGAAAATTGATTTGAATCATGAAATCGGTTGTGTCGGTCCGCAATATGTCGATACAAATTCCGGTAAAATTATTGCTCCCCGAAAAATTGAAGTTCTTTCCGATTTTTGCTATACGGTCTCTTCGATGATAACTTCCGGACTTCTGACAAAATATTCAGTCCTGAAAAAAATCGGATTCTGGAACGAGGCGGTTTTTCTTGACATGGCGGACTGGGACATCTGCTGGCGGATGAAAAAAGCTGGCTTCAAGATTGTTCTTTGCAATGCACTGACACTGACTCACACTTTGGGAAAAGGCGTGAAGAAAATCGGAAAATTGAATCTGCGGATAAATCATCCTGTACGCGAATATTACCAGCTCCGTGACTCAATAAAAATCTTCTGGCGGCGTTATGTTCCTGTAAAATACAAAATCCGTTTTCTGCTGATGTGGCTTCCTATGCCGCTAGTTTACCTTTGTTTCCTCCCGAACCGTCTGCTTCGTTTGAAATATGTTTTCTGGGGATTTTTGGACGGAATAAAACGAAAGAATGACAGTTTTGAAAAACTGCATGGGAAAGGGTGAGAATAATTCTTCCTTTCCCATGATATTATAAACAAAAAATCAATAACTGTAGTTTTTATGGATTTAAAGAAAATCACCCTTGAACGCTATTCTGTTGAATATATGAGCGATGTGATAGAATGGGGACATGGGGAATAGAATCTATTATTATTCAGGAATGTTTATTATAATAGTATCTCAGAGGTGTTCATCATGTCCATATATTTTCCTGAAAGCGAGGAAATCTATTTCAAAAAAACGCGGGAATATTTTAAGGAAGTTGTAAGTTCATATTCAAACGAAAATTACCGTTCTGCAATCGTCATGCTTTATTCAATTTCTATATGTGACATTCTCTTTAAGTTGCAGGAACTTAAGGATATGTACAACGATTCTATGGCAGCGAAAATCCTAAAGAAAGTCGAAGATTTGAGAAATAATAAAGACTGTCTGTCAAAATCAAAATGGGAAAAAGAGCTTGTTGATGAGGTTTATAACGAAACCAACCTCTTGGACTTGGAATCTTATACAAATCTTAATCATCTGTATGATTACAGGAATTTTTCCGCACATCCTGCATTGAATGAAAATTATGAGCTGATAAATCCTACAAAAGAAATAACGGTTGCATTCATAAAATCGACTTTAACCAACATCCTGATAAAACCGCCGATTTTCATAAAAAACGTTCTTGGAATGCTTACAGATGATTTGAATGAAAAAAGCAAAATCTATATTAATGAATATGAAAAACTACATGATTATCTAAAAAACAAATATTTCTCGAAAATGCCGGATTCCATGAAATTTAAAATTTTCATAACTTTATGGAAATTCTGTTTTAACAAACCTGATGATGAATTGTGCATGAAAAATCTGAAAATAAATAGAAAATGCTTGCAGATTTTAACAGAAGAAATCGGAGATGAAATTATAAAGAAAATTGATGATGAAAAAGAGAAGTTTTCCGTCGCAACTGATGAAAAATGCATTTTTAGCCTGATTGTCTATTTGTCGCATTTTCCTAAGATTTATACTAATCTGGCAGATGATGTGAAGTTGCATATAGATTCTGTTATTGAAAAGAATAACAATGCAAAGGCGGTTTCATGGTTTGTTTGTAATGATTATTCGGCGCATTTAAATATATTGAAAGTGAATTATTCGTTGCTGCTTACTGAGGAAACTATAGAATATATGGTAAAAACTTATTCCGATTTAGGAAAAGAATCAGAACTTTACGATTTCTTTATTTTTTATTATGGCGACAGCCAGTCATTCGATATGGCTGATGAAAGATTTGATTTTGTAATTGCTCCATATTTGGATAGTTTTATTGCTTCCCAGTTAAAAAAATTGCTTGAATATTGCAATGACAATTCTCAGATTTATAGAAGATGGGCTGCATATTCCTCTAATACGAAGATAGCAAAAGTAATTTTGCAGAAACTTGGAAAAGACTTTGATTTTTCTGAATACAAGAAATTTGACTTTGATAAATCAATATTGGAAGAAAGTGAAAATTAGAATTATTTATCAATATATCTTAAATTATAGCATGACTTTTTAGTTGGATGATAAAATTGACGATTTCATTTTTATTAAAATAGAAAAGTTTCTGCAATAAAAATTTTATTTCTGAAAAAAGGGGAGAAGTAATTATGGAACTGGATTTTGATATAGATTTTGAAAAAAGCAAAAGAGAAAATGCACTTAAAGATTTTAATTTGCTGATTCAGTCAGGTAATTTAGGATTTTATCAATCTGTTGAATTTGTGCAGATTTTCATTTTTGACAGGAATTTAAAAAAGTCTATCAATTTTTTTTCCTTATTTACATTTTCAGAAAAAGAGTATAACGGAAATGAATCGTCGGAGTTTCTTACTGATAAACTTATAAAAATAAGCGATAGGTATTCATTTGGAATTATAAGAAATACTTTTTCAATAGAAAGTATAAAGCATATTTTTTCTGATATTAATAATGGTAAATTTTTTATAGATGAAGATGAATGTATTATTTCTGACAAATTATATTTACTGCCGAAAACTTTTGTTCCTAAAATGAATCTAAAAAACTCGCCGCTATTAAATGAAGTAATAAAACCGAATTATTGGGGAGATAATTATATTATCGAGTTTTTTGATGAAAAGAAAATAATATTTGCTGATTGTGATAACCAAAGAGAATATTTTGATAAAGTTTGCAATTATGTAAATTCTTCATTGAAAACAATTTCAATAAATCTATCCAAAGTTTATGACAGAATTGGTAATATAATTTTTCAATTTCCAATTACATTATATAAAACTTCAATTGAATCTAGTAGGGATTCTGTTTCATTTATTGTAAAAAATGAAGCGCATCCTCGGCTTAAGGTTGCAAAAAATCTATCAGTAATTATAAGAACAACTTTGGACGATGTCATCACAGGCTTTTTTTCTTATGAGATAAATGAATTGTCCAGTTCTCAATATTGCAATGTTGGAGATGATAATTTTATAGAAACAACTGTAATGGATAAACAGACAAATTTAATTCTGCATTATTCTTTGCTGATACTCTTGAAAAGAATCTGCTATGGCATGAATATAGGCTTACAAAATTCAGAAGAACGAATTTTAAAAGATGAAAATGGTGCAATCAAAAAATCATATAGCCAGTTTATTAGAAATTATTCATTTGTTGGAAAATCAAGTCAGAATTCTTATGATGATTTGATTTCAAGAAGAAATATAAATAATGATATTTTAAAGCATAGTGATGACTATTTTGTGTCAAAATCTGATGACCGAAAAAACGCGTTAAATTTTCTTATAAAAAAGTTTTCTGCTATAGATCTAAAAGAAATATGTTTATGGGATCCTTATTTGTCGCCTCAAGATATTTTTGATCTTTTATATCCTGAAAATACAGGCGTGCCGTTTAGATGTATTGGTTCTAATTGTGTAAAAAGAATTATAACTGATAATAACAGATTTGATTTCAATGAACTGAAAGAAAATTTTCTTAATGATTTTCATCGATTCTCAAATAACTCCTATGATATTTGTCAATAGCAAGGAACTCCTGATTCCATAATTTTACGATG
>NZ_CAMCEC010000026.1 GCF_945873775.1 uncultured Treponema sp.
TTGAAACAGAATGTTTTAATGCGTTCAGGAGCGACGTTGTGTTCAAGGGCAATGCGACTCACACGGGAACAGCGCGCGGCACAATGGTAAACGCAATCAGCATGGCTTCGTCCTTTGTTGCAAATCTTCCTGCTGGAGAACGCCCGGAAACAACAGACGGCAGGCAAGGATTTTTTGCGCTGATTTCAATTGAAGGTTCTATAGAAGAATCGAAGGTTTCTCTTTTGCTCCGTGATTTTTCTGCGGACGGAATGGAAAAAAGAAAATCTACGGTTGAGCTTCTTGCAAAAACTATTTCTGAACTTTTTGGCGGAAAGGCTGAAGTTTTGCACACACAGCAGTATTTGAACATGAAAGAAAATTTGGACAAGAATCCAAAAGTTGCAGAGCGGCTTGTTTCAGCGTATAAGGCGAGCGGAATAGAGCCGGTTTTTACTCCGATTCGCGGCGGCACTGACGGTTCTAGGCTTACGGAAATGGGAATTCCTTGTCCGAATATTTTTACAGGTGGACACAATTTTCATTCGCGCAATGAATGGGCTAGCCTTGACCAGATGATAAAAGCAGTTGAAGTTCTAGTTCATCTTTGCTGTGGCGAATGATTTTCCATAGATAATATTTTTGCCCAAATTGAAATTCATTCAAAATCTGTTTATAATTGCGCTATGTATGAATATAAAATAGAAGGCGGTTTTCCAATAAAGGGAACTATAAAGGCAAGCGGAAACAAAAATGCAGCTCTTCCTTGCATTGCGGCTTCCTTGCTTACTTCCGAAAAAGTTATTTTACGAAATATTCCAGAAATTGAAGATACAGGCGTTATGCTTTTGATTTTGCAGTCGTTTGGCGCAAAAGTTGAAAAGCTTTCTGAAAATGCCTGGGAAATAAATGCTTCTGAAATATCTCGAAATGATATTCCTCCTGAGCTCAGTAAAAAAATCCGCGCTTCAATTCTTTTTGCAGGACCTTTGCTTGCCCGCACTGGAAAAGCCATAATGCCGCCTCCTGGTGGAGATGTTATTGGCCGCCGCCGTCTTGACACTCACTTTCTTGCGCTTGAAGAACTTGGCGCACGTGTTTCAATAGACCGAAAATTTGAGTTCAGCGCGAATAAGCTTGTTGGCTCTGATATTTTTCTTGACGAAACTTCTGTTACTGCCACAGAAAATGCTGTTATGGCGGCTGTTCTTGCGGAAGGTTCAACAGAAATTACAAATGCAGCTAGCGAGCCTCACGTTCAGGATTTGTGCAATATGCTGAATGCAATGGGCGCAAAAATTTCAGGAGTTGGATCAAATATTTTAAAGATTGAAGGCGTAAAAAAGCTTAAGGGCTGCGATTTTTCAATTGGCCCGGATTTTATGGAAATAGGTTCGTTTATTGGACTTGCCGCCGCTACTCACGGCTCTATAAAAATTGAAGGTGTCCGTGTAAATGATTTGCGCCCGCTGCGAATTTCTTTTAACAAGCTTGGAATCCGCTGGGATATTGAAGAAGATGTTCTTACAGTTTCCGCGGATCAGGAAATGAAAGTGAACACAGATTTAGGCGGAATGATTCCAAAAATTGATGACAGTCCTTGGCCGGGATTTCCGCCGGATTTAACTTCGATTATGACAGTTGTTGCAACTCAAGTTGAAGGAACTGTTTTGATTTTTGAAAAAATGTTTGAAAGCCGAATGTTCTTTGTGGACAAGCTTATAAGCATGGGCGCGCGAATTACGCTTTGTGATCCTCACCGTGCTGTTGTTGCAGGTCCAAGTTCTCTTCATGGCGAGCATCTTGTTTCTCCTGATGTCCGTGCTGGAATGGCAATGGTTATTGCGGCTCTTTGTGCCCGTGGAGAAAGCCGGATTAGCAATGTGTATCAGATTGAACGTGGCTACGAAAACCTTGTGGAACGCTTAAAGTCTCTTGGCGCGCATATAGAAAAAATAGACATCGCTTGACGTCTTGTTGAAATATAAATAAAAAAAGAATAATCTATGCTATTAGCAGTATAGAATTTCGAGGAATTGAAAATGGCAGTTGATGAAAAATTACAGACAATACGCCACAGTTGTGCGCACGTAATGGCAGAAGCAGTTTTAAATCTTTTTCCGGGAACAAAAATTGCAATCGGTCCTGCAATAGAAAACGGATTTTATTATGATTTTGATTTTCCAGAAGGACACAAAGTCTGCGCGGAAGATTTTGCTTCAATAGAAAAAGAAATGCGCAAAATTATTTCCGGCAACCATGATTTTATCCGCAAAGAAGTTTCAAAGTCAGAAGCGCTTGAGCTTTTTAAAGATCAGCCTTACAAGGAAGAGCTTATAAAGGAACTTCCAGAAGGCGAAGTTATAACAACTTATGAGCAGGACGGCTACCTTGATTTGTGCCGTGGTCCTCATGTTGCGAATACAAAGGAAATAAATCAGCAGTCATTTAAACTTATGAGCATTGCTGGCGCTTATTGGAGAGGAGATGTAAAGAGGCCGATGCTTACACGCATTTATGCAGTTTGCTTTTACAAGCCGAATGATTTAAAAGATTATCTTACAATGCTTGAAGAGGCGGACAAACGAGATCACCGCAAACTTGGCGTGCAGCTGGATTTGTTCCATCTTGACCCGGAAGATCCTGGTCAGATTTTCTGGCATCCGAATGGCTGGACAATGTACGTAACTTTGCAGGACTATATGCGCGAAAAAATCCGCAAAGACGGTTATATGGAAGTAAATACGCCAGCTATAATGCCTCGCACTTTGTGGGAGCGTTCCGGGCACTGGGGACATTACCAAAAAAATATGTTTGTTACTGAAAGTGAAAAACGTATGTTTGCAATCAAGCCCATGAACTGTCCTGGCGCGCTTGAAATTTTTAATTCAAGAGTCCGCTCATACAAAGACTTGCCGATGCGTCTTGCGGAATTCGGACATTGTGTTCGCAACGAGCCGAGCGGAACTTTGCATGGAATTATGCGTGTGCGTGGATTTGTTCAGGACGATGCGCATATTATCTGCACAGAAGATCAGATTGAAAGTGAAGTTTCTAAATTCTGCCGTTTGCTTCTTGATGTTTATAAAGATTTTGGCTTTGACAAAAATTTGCTTGTAAAACTTTCTACAATGCCGGAAGATCACGTTGGCGATTTGGAAACTTGGCAGCACGCGGAAAAAGCGTTGGCGGCGGCTTGCAAGTCAGCAGGAATGGAATATGAGATTCAGCCTGGTGAAGGCGCATTCTACGGACCTAAACTTGAGTTCACGCTTATTGATGCTCTTGGCCGTCAGTGGCAGTGCGGAACAATTCAGCTTGACTATCAGCTTCCGAGCGCAGAACGACTTAATGCTGAATATATCGGCGCGGACAATCAAAAGCATCATCCTGTAATGTTGCACCGCGCGGTTCTTGGTTCTCTTGAGCGCTTCCTTGGAATTCTGATTGAAAACTATGCTGGTGTTTTCCCTGCTTGGCTTTCTTTTGAGCAGGCGGCGGTTGTTCCTGTTGCTCTAGAATTCAACTCTTATGCTGAAAAAGTTGCTGATGAGCTTAAGTCGCTTGGAGTGCGCGCAAATGCTTATACAGACGACAGCAACATGAAAAACAAAATCAAGAACATTTCAACGGAACACAGAACTCCGTACATTCTTGTTGTTGGAGAAAAAGAACAGGGAGAAAATTCCGTTACTTGCCGCTTTAGATTTTCATCCAAGATTCCGCAGAAGACATTTGCTCTCAAGGAATTTGAAGATTATATCTTGGACAAAATCAGAACGCATTACAACGGAATTTAAAAATCTATAGAGAAAATTTTTTCTTCAGATAAAGTCAGAAAATCCGTAAGTGGAATAGAAAATCGTTTTGTTTTTCCTGCTGGCGAAACAAGCGAAAGTTCCACTGCGGATTTTTTTAGTTCCTGCGCAAGATTTTCACCGTAGACAACCGCAACTAAATCTTCGTATTCGCTGGCAGTCATTTCTTCGCCTGTAAAAACCGGAGCCATAAGAAGGTCAAAAAAACTTTGCGTTTCTGCAGGAAGCGTTGAAGCTAATTTTTTTATATTTTCCGGGCTGAATTTTATTTTTAATGATTTTTCATTCTGGGAAACAAAGCTTGAAAAATTTCCAGTTCCAGAAATATTCAGTTTGGAAAATTCTGGAGACGAAACTTTTGCATTTTTGAATTCTGAATTTTCTAGCGCGGATTTTATTTTTTTTGTATCGAAAATTACAAGCTCGTTATTTGAATCAAGTCCGCCGCTGGAATTAATTTCGCTTAGTCCGCTTGAAGCTTCTTTTATTGCAGTTGAAATTACTTCGCCTAAATCAATTTCAGCTGAAAAAGTCTGCATTCCATTTTTTTCCGCTTTGACTTGAACCAAAGATGCGCAGCCTGTAAATGCAAGAAGAATAAAAAGATAAAAGGTTGCGCATATATATTTTGCTCTTTTCATATTATTGAAAACAGATTTTTGCTGAAAATGTTACTTTTTTTGTACTCTTGCATTTTGTGTTTTTGTGTTTTGAGCTTGTACTTTTGTGCGCGGAAGAATTCTTCCATATCCAAAGAAATGGTTTTTCCAAAAACGTTCACTAATCAATGTGAGTTGAACTCCTGTTTTTGGTCCGTCGCTTACTGCTGAAACGAAAACGCGCTTTCCGTTGAATTCAGTGATCGGTCCGCGGTAAACTCCGCAATAAAGTCCGATATGTGTTACGCGGTCAGAGTTCGGGTCGTTTTTAAAGAACATCAAGTCGCCTGGCTCTTTTTCCTTTGGGTCGATTTTTAGTATGCGGCTGCTGTTGTAAATTTCGTTTGCGGTGCGCGGAAGCTGAATGCCTGCTCCGTTTTTAACTGCATAATCTATGAATCCGCTGCAGTCGAATCCTGTTTCCGGATCTGTTCCGCCGTAAACATATTTTGTTCCTACAAATGAAAGCGAATATGTTATGAGTTTTTGTCTTCTTTCTGAAACTTTCGGGGCTGCAAAGATTCCCTGAATAATTATAAGGGAAAAAATAAAATAAAATGAAAGTTTGTAAATTTTGTGGTACATTTTCATAATAATACCTCGGAAGAAATTCAGTTTTAGCTTAAAGCATTTTCAAAAAAATAGTGCCATAATGATGAATTTTTTTCAAGAAGATAACAGGATTTGACATCAGGGCAAACGCATTATAAATAATTTAAGTAAAGTCTGAACGCAGGAACAGTTTCTGGGGTAAAAACACTCTGATTGCTGTGACCGCGTGAGCGGGCAATTCTATAGTTACTTTGCAACAATCAGCGTGTAGCGCATTATTGCGCGATTTTGAACCAGGAAACCGTGCCTGGGAGCCAGTTTTATGCTGAATACATTTATAATGCGTTTGCCCTGGATTTGACATATTGACGTAAAATGTCAAAGTAGATAGACTTTAAAATTATAACTATATTTTTTACAGGAGACTTTAAAATGATTATTAAACCGATGATCCGCAGCAATATGTGTATCAATGCTCATCCAATTGGCTGCGCAAAAGAAACTGAAAATCAGATTAATTATGTTATAGTTCAGAAAGCAAAGCGTGGAACTAAGACTTTGGCGGAAGGCGGAAAAGCTCCAAAGACTGTTCTTGTTCTTGGCTGCTCTACAGGCTACGGACTTGCAAGCAGAATTGCAGCAGCTTTTGAATACGGAGCTGACACAATCGGAGTTTCATTTGAAAAACAGCCTACACAGGTAAAAGGCGGAACTCCTGGCTGGTACAACAACATGGCATTTGACAAGGCCGCAGAGAAAGCCGGATTAAAGACAAAGACTTTCAATGCGGATGCTTACAGCGATGAATGCCGCGCGGAAGTTATAAAGCAGCTTAAAGACTGGGGCGCAAAAGCTGACCTTGTTATTTATTCATTGGCAAGTCCTGTCCGCACAGATCCAGATACAAAAGTTATGTACCGTTCAGTAATCAAGCCTATTAATCAGGTTTATTCTGGAGCCTCTCTTGATATGATGACCGGAAAAATTACTCAGGCTTCAACACAGCCGGCAGAAGAAGATGAAATTCCGAACACTGTAAAAGTAATGGGCGGCGAAGACTGGGAAAGATGGATTAAACAGCTTTCAGAAGCGGATGTTCTTGCAGACGGATGCCGTACTTTGGCTTATTCTTACATCGGACCTTCTCTTTCTCATCCAATTTACCGCGACGGAACAATTGGCGAGGCAAAAAAGGATTTGGAAAAACGTGCGCACAATATTGATGCTGCTCTTAAGGCAAAAGGCGGAGCTGCTTACGTAAGTGTTAACAAGGGACTTATTACACGTTCATCTTCTGTTATTCCGATTATCACACAGTACCTTGGCGTTCTTTTCAAGATTATGAAAAAGCAGGGAACTCATGAAGGATGCATTGAGCAGATGGAGCGTTTGTTTGCCGAGCGTCTTTATACAGCTGACGGAAAAGTTCCTGTAGATTCAGAAAATAGAATCCGCATGGATGACTGGGAAATGGATCCAAAAGTTCAGGATGAAGTGAATAAAGTTATGCCGGCTGTTACAGAAGAAAATGTAAACGAGCTTGTTGACTTGGCAGGAATTCGCCACGACTTCCTGATTATAAACGGCTTCGATGTTGATGGCGTTGACTACAACAAAGAAGTTACAGATATGTCAAAAATAGAATACTAATTTTTTGTCATTAATTGTGTAAAATGACATTGCCGGGCATAGACCCGGTGATGTTTGCATAGCAAACTCAGTCAGCAAATCTTTTAAATGATACTAGATTCCCGCATCAAGTGCGGGAATGACAGTTTTAGCCTGATATTTTTTTAGAATACAACGCAGACGCCAGCTCCAACGGAATTTTTTCTTCTGTCAGTGTCTGTGGAAATGTCTCCATATACAGTCACTGTAAATCCTTTTGCAATTTCAAAGTCAACACGAGGAATTATATTTGCATAAGTGTCTGTGTCTCCTTTGTAGCGGCTGTCAAAAATTCTGATTGTGCTTTCAACGCTTAATGAAAGGCTGTCTAGTAAGTTATATTTTACCGCCGGAATTATAGAAAAGAAATTCAATGTGTCGCCGTCTTTGTCTGTGTAAGTTTCGTCTCTAAAATGCTGGTAGCTCGCAATTCCCAAAAGCAATTTGTCAATTCCTGTGTATTCAATGTTTTCAACAAAAACAAGCTGGGCTGGTTTCATTTTTGGAATTTCAGGTTTTCCCATTCTGAACTCATTTCGTGTTTTCTGTTTTTGGTAAATTCCTTCTGCGCTGAATTTAATTCCGTTTGCAAATTTCAAATTCACATTTGCGTATCCTGCTCCGGCTGCTGCAACTGCTCCTCTAAAGCTAAAGAAATCTTTTGTAAAATTTATTCCGCCAACGAATGCGTTTTTTCCGAATTCTTTTGCTCCATTATCGTAGCCGTCTTTCCGTGGATAAAATTTTTCGCCTTTCGAATATGAATACAAATAATCCTGGACGATTGCGCCGCCGATTTTCAGTTCAGGCAGAATTGAATAAACCGCATAGCCGCCAGTTTTTTTTGTGATAAATGTAAACTGCTCAAATCCGGTTGAAGTAAAAAACATATCTTTTATTCTTCCGCCTGAAACAAAAAGTTTTTGGTCAAGAAATTTTCCCCAGGCGTTTGCGTAAGTTATCATTTTTTCATTGAAAGCGATTTTGTCAAACGAACCTGCATACTGGTATCTTATGCTTGCTCCGAATTTTTTTTCTGTTCCAATGAATTCGCCATCGAGCCTTATGCGTGAAAATTCATCGTCGCCAAAATAGTCGCCCTTTGTCCAAGTTGCCGCGGAAAATGAATTGATGTCGTCATTGTCTTCGCCTTTTGCGCCGTCGAATGCAGTTGAAATTCCAGAGCGGACATGGCCTGAAAGTTTAAAAGTCTGCGCGGAAACAAAAACTGATGCGCCCGCCAGAATTGCTAAAAAAAAATATTTCTTCATAGAAAACCTCTTATGTTGCCTTATGCTAACGATTTTGCTGTTGCTATTCAACTATTCAAAAAAACTTAGGCTTCCAATATTCATTCAAGTTGTTTATAATATTTTATGTTTAGCTGTCATTATCGGACTTGACCCGGTAATAATCTATTGTAAATTTTTAGCAGATTCCTATGTCGTAGCATGGGAATGACAGCATAAAATCGAACCTTAAGGTGAAAATATGAAATCTGCTGTTACTCAAAATGATGTCGCAAAAGAAGCCGGCGTAACACGGAGCATGGTAAGCTATGTTATAAGCGGAAACTCTGACCGTTCTGTTGCTCCAGAAACACGCAAAAGAATTTTGGATGCAATTGAAAGGCTTGGCTACAGGCCGAACAAGGCGGCACAGGCATTGCAGCAAGGCGATGTTGGTTTTGCAGCGAATAAGCTTGGCGTTGTTCTTTGCTCTTCTGAAACTTTTTTGCGTCCGTATTATGCGGATATACTTTCTGGAATTCACCTTGAAGCGCATGAGCAGAATTTTCAGGTGAGCTTTATAAGGTTTTTCCACGAGCTGAAAAATCCGGTTTTGTTTAACAGTTTGATTCACGAAGAAGAAATCGGCGGGCTGATTCTTGTTGCAACGGATCAGTGCCTGAAAACTGATGAAGATAAAAAAATCATCGATAAAATAAAAGAGCGGCTTTCTAAAATTGTCTGCATCGAATTTCAGTATGAAGGTTTGAGCAGCGTTATGTTTGACAGACAGGAAACTGCGCGGCGGGCAACAGAATATTTGATTCAAAAAGGTTTTTCCGACATAGGATATATTGGCGAGGACGATGACCGCGTGCATGGAGTTCAGCTTGCTTTGTCTGAAAAAAATCTTGATGCAAAACGAGACAATTTTTTTATTGCCGAAACTTTTGACATGAGCGGCGGATTCAAAGCGATAGATTTTTTTCCTGCTGATAAAAAAATTCCACGAGCAATTGTCTGCGGTTCTGACGAAGTTGCGATTGGAGTTCTCCGCGGCTTGAGCAAAAAAAATATTTCGGTTCCAGACGATGTTGCAATAATCAGCATAGACAATATTGAAATTTCAGAATACACGTGTCCGCCTTTGACCACGATGAATGTGCAGAAAAAAGCAATGGGCGAGCAAGCTGTAAAAATGATTGTTTCTGGAACGGCAGGAAAGGATGAAAGCGCGCTTAAAATTGTGCTTCCGTCTTCTCTTGTTGTGCGTGAGTCTTGCTAGAATTTTCTGCGGAAAAAATGCAACCGCAATATTGCTGCCGGTAAAGAGAAAATTCTTTGCTAAGCTCAAGGCTTCTAAGAAAACCGCCTTTCTTTTTAAAGTCAGAAAAAAGCCACTTTGGTTTTTCATTTGCGCATTCAGAAAGCTCTTTTCCAATTTGGTTTATTTTTTCTGAATCCTTAAACGGACTTATTGAAAGCGTTGTGCAAAAATAATCGAAGCTGTTTTTTTGTGCAAATTCGAAAGTTTTCTTCAGCCTGAACTCGTAGCATCTTCTGCATCGCTCGCCTTTTTCTGGTTCTTTTACAAGTTCTGGATTTTCCTTGATTTTTATTGCGTCATAGAATTCCTGCGGAATATAACAATCTTCCAGGAGCTTTACAGAATTTTCTTTTGCTGGAGAAAAATCCGGCAGGAATTTTTTTAGTTCTTCAAGTCGCCTTTTATATTCTTCTTCTGGAAAAATATTTGGATTGTAATACAAGATTGTTATGTCAAAAAATGAAGCAAGGAATTCCAAAACATAAGATGAGCAAGGCGCGCAGCAAGCATGAAGCAAAAGCTTTGGTCTGTTCTCTAGCGAAATATTTTTTTCTAGCGATGAAAGAATTTTTTCAAGCTCGATTTGATAATTCATTTTTAAATGCCCAGTATTTTTAATTTTTTTTCAAAAGTGCGAACTGTTATTTCAGAAGTTTTTTGATAGACTTCGCCATCCGTGTGCAGCCAAAGCGGAATTGTTGTCTTGAATGTTGCGCTTGAAAATTCTATTAAATTTATTCCAGGAAAAATTCCGTGCAGCCCGAAAAAAGCAGTTGGCAAAGCAAAAAGAATTCCTAGAACTGTTTTGTTGTTTACAATGCACAAATTCATTTTTCCATCCGTAGGATTCGCTTTTGGACAGAATTTAAATCCGCCGCCTTCATAACGATGAACCATTGAAGCTGCAAAAAGAAATTTCGGCAGGACAAGTTTTTTGCCATTATCAAATTCAACTGCGCAATCTGCCTTTGGAGCGTGAATAATTTGATTCAATGCTATTGCAAGATACGTCAATTTTCCAAGTCCGAATTTGTTCAAGTTTCTTTTTATAAATGAATGTGAGGATTTTTGGCAGACCGCTGCGTCGAATCCCAAGCCTGAGCTTACAACAAATTTTCTTTTTGTTTTTTCTGTAATAACTTCGCCTAAATCTAATTCAACTGGCTTTGTGGCTGAAAGAATTTTTTCAAGGCATTTTTTTACTGACTTTGAAATTTTCATGTCGCGCGCAAAATCGTTGCTTGAGCCTGTCGGAATGTATGCGAGCATAACAGTTTCAAAATTTTGTATTCCCTGAACTGCGTCATTTAAAGTTCCGTCGCCGCCAAGAATTACAATTGTGCAGTTTTTTTCTGCTGAAGATTTTTCGCTGATTTTGGAGCAGATTTTTGTAACGTCTCCATGCTCTTTTGAAAACTCAACATCATATAGAATTTTTCTTGAAATCAAAACCGGCTCAATTTTTCTTTTCCATAATCGAAGTCCTTTGCCTGAGCGCGAAACTGGATTTACAATAAAATGAAACATTTAAAAAGAATAGCACAAAAATGCAAAAACGTCAGCGGATTGTTTTTTTCTTTTCCCTCTGATAAAATAAAATTGTAACGATGATTACGTTGTGATGACTGTCGGTTGAATCCCACAACCTAACGAGCCTACGAACGCTCCTATCACTGCATTTCCAAGTAAGCAATCTAAAAAATTTTTAAAGGACTCTTTATGAACAAGTATGTTAAACGCTACTTAATCGATGCGATGGGCGGAATGGCGCAAGGACTTTTTGCGTCCCTTTTGATTGGAACAATTGTCAAGACTTTGGGACAGCAGCTGCTTAGGCTTGGAACAAATCCTGTTTTTGAATTTTTTGTTTCAGCAGGAAACTTTGCCTGTGAAGCTCATGTTGTTGGCGCGGCTATGGCTGTTGGAATTGGATACGCGATGGGAGCTTCTTCCCTTGTTTTGTTTACTCTTGTTGCTGTTGGCGCGGCTGCAAATGTTTCTGGCGGAGCTGGAGGACCGCTTGCAGTTCTTATAATTGCAGTTCTTTCATGCGAATGCGGAATGCTAGTAAGCAAAAAAACAAAAGTTGACATTATTGTAACGCCTTTGGTTACAATTGCCGCCGGAGTTTTTTTCACTTTGCTTTTTGCAAGCCATATTGGAAAAGCCGCCTATGCGTTTGGAAATTTAATTATGTGGGCAACAACATTAAAGCCTTTCTTAATGGGAATTCTTATTTCTGTAATTGTCGGAATTCTTTTGACTCTTCCTGTAAGCTCTGCGGCGGTTTGCGCGGCTCTTGGACTTACAGGGCTTGCGGGCGGAGCTGCTGTTGCCGGCTGTTGCGCTCAAATGGTTGGATTTGCAGTTATGAGTTTTAAAGAAAATGGCTGGAGCGGAATTTTATCTCAGGGACTTGGAACTTCAATGCTTCAGATGCCGAACATTGTAAAAAATCTGCGGATATGGATTCCGCCTACGCTTGCTTCCGTTATAACCGGCCCGATTGCGACTTGTGTTTTCAAAATGCAGATGAACGGTGCTGCGGTTTCAAGCGGAATGGGAACTTGCGGTCTTGTAGGTCAGATTGGAATTATAACAGGATGGTTTGAGCCTTCACAAGCTGCGGTTGCGCACGGAGCTGTTGCAGTTTCGCCGGGAATTTTTGACTGGCTTGGACTTGTTCTTATTTGTTTTGTTCTTCCGGCTGTTTTTTCTGTTTTGTTTTGTTCTATATTAAGAAAAATTGGCTGGATAAAAGACGGGGATTTGCTTCTTCAGTAAAATTTAAATCTTCTAAAATTTAATGTTGAAATGCCGATAAAAAGACCATGCGTATACTCTTTTTAAAATTGTGCATTTCAGCATCATTTTTTTCTTTTTTTTCGGGAATTGTTTTTGCCCAGTCAAAGCCTTTGTATAAGCTTCCAGAGGTTTATCTTGAAAGAAGAGTTTCTGAAAATCCAGAGCCATTTTTAATCGGAACAGACACTGGACTTTTTAAGATTCTTCCGAGCGGAATTGCAGATCCTTTGTGGACAGAAGGAAAAGTTGAACGCATTTTAAGAACTCAGGCAAAATGGTTTTTTGTTACAGAAAAAGGAATTTATTCTTCTTTAGATTTAAAGGAATTTACGCAGCGCAATATAGGACTTCCCTCATTAATCGTAAAAAATTATGAAAACGGAAAAAAAGAAATAGTTCAAAAAATGCCTCTTTTAAAAGACATTTGCGCAGATCCATTGAATCCAGATATTTTAGTTACAGCCACAAAAGATGAAGTTTTTATAACTCGTGACGGCGGCGCAACTTGGAAGTCTCTTGGTTCGGCAAGCAATTACACTGCTGGAATGAAAGCGGTCGCAGTTTCGCACATGCCGGTTTATGGAAAAAACGGAGAAATTGAAAGCAGCGAAATTGTTGTTTTTATGTCGCATCCGATTTACGGTTTTAGCTATTGCCGCGCTGATGAAAAAAATCCAAAGTGGATTGACGTGAGCGCAGGTTTTTCCGCAATGCAAAGCCTTACGCAGGTCGATGAAATTTCTGATATTCTGCCAGTTTTGTGCCGGGATTCATCTGGAAATATTTATGCGGAAATTTATCTTTCCCAGTCATTTATTCCAAATATTTACAGATTTGACTGGCGGACAAAAAAAGCTGAAAAAATTTATCAAGGCGAAAATCCGTGCGATGCAATTGACGGACTTTGTCAAGACGGCTCTAACTTGATTTTTTCAACAGTCGGAAAAATTCTTTCGCTTTCTCTTGAAACAAGGGAAGTTTCAGAAATTTCAAGTTTCAATTCTTGGCGGGAAAATTTAACTGCTGCAGGCGACACTATAAATTCAGCTTTTGTTCCCAAGAATATTTCGCAGCTTGGAGCGAATGTTACTTTAAATGAGCTTTGGCTTTTAAATCCTGAAACGATTCTTTCTCCCTGGGCTTCGATTGCAAATAAAAAGAAATCAATTTATGCGTCTGTCTATCAGCTTAGAAATTCTGCGGGAATTGAAAAGTACAAAAAAATTATTTCTGACAACAAACTCAATTCTGTTGTAATTGACATGAAAGATGACTACGGACTTTTGCGATTCGAGCCGAACAGTCAGCTTTTAAAGCAAAAAGGAAAAGTTACTCAGTACAAAATTGACTTGGAGCAAGTTGTAAGCGAATTTAAAAATGACGGTGTTTATCTTATTGCGCGCATCGTTGTTTTTAAAGACAGAAATTTGGCTTCGTATGATAAAGGAAAATATGCAGTTTGGAATTCCCGCACAAATTCGCCATGGATGGGAATCCGCGGAAAAGAAAATGTTACTGATGAAAATGGAAATCCGGCTGGAACAAAAACTGTTTATTATGATGAAAACTGGGTTGATCCTTACAGCGAGGAAGTTTGGGAATACAATGTTGAAATTGCAAAGGAACTTGTTTCCCGTGGCTTTGATGAAATTCAGTTTGACTACATAAGATTTCCGACTGACGGAACAAATTTAAATTCCGCAGTTTACAGATGGCGCGATAAAGGCATGGTAAAAGAAAGCGCGCTGGTTTCATTTTTGTCCTATGCACGCAAAAATATAAAAGCTCCTATTGGAATTGACATTTACGGCGCAAACGGCTGGTACAGAAGCGGAACACGAACAGGCCAAGATGTTGAGCTTATGAGTGAATATGTCGATGTCATTTGCCCGATGTTTTATCCGTCGCATTTTGAGCAGGATTTCCTTGAGTATCCGCCTTATGAAGAACGTGCGTACAGAATTTATTTTTACGGCTCATTTAGAAATACAATAATCGGAAGAAACAGAATTATTGTGCGTCCTTGGATTCAGGCGTTTTACATGGGCGTAAGGCACGATAGAAAATATTATGACAAGAATTATGTTCTTCGGGAAATTTTTGGTGTGCGCGATGGTCTTGACAGAGGATATATGCATTGGAATAATTCCGGCGGATATTATGAGGACATCAGCCCAGATCCACAGAACAATGAAATTTCTCCGTGGCATGAAAAAGAATGCGATTTGCAAAAACGAATTCCGGCATTCAGTCTGGGAATAAAAAATTCTTCAGATTCCGATTTGCAGGATTTGGAGCAGAAAAAAGAAAATGCAAAGGACATGATTTCAATTTGGAATTCTGTGCTGGACAATGAGCTTGAATACGAAAACGCAAGTGTTACAACAAGAAATTTCCTTCATGTAAAGCCTGTGTTCGGTGGAAGCAAATGAATAAATATACGCCAGAAGAACCGATAGCGGCAATTGCAACAGCTCTTGTTCCTTCTGCAATCGGAATTGTCAGAACGAGCGGAAAAAACTGCATTGAGCTTGTAAGCAAAATTTTTTCACGCAAAAAAGCTCTCTTGCAGGCTGCCGGAAATTCTCTTGTTTACGGCTGGATTGAAAATCCGAAAATTCAGAATGGAAACAAAAAAATTGATGAAGTTATGCTTGGCGTTTACAAAGCTCCAAAGTCTTTTACAGGCGAAGACATGGTTGAAATATTTTGCCATGGCGGAGTAAATGTTGTAACTTCAATTTTTTCTTTGCTGCTTGAAAATGGTTTTAGAAAAGCCGAGCGTGGAGAATTTACGTTCAGGGCTTATATAAACGGAAAAATGGATCTTACAAAAGCCGAAGCTGTAAAAGAAATAATAGACAGCCGCACAAATGCTTCCAGAACCCGCGCCGCCGGACGTTTAAGCGGAAATCTTTTTGAGCAAATTTCTTCTATTAAAAAACTGATTTTGGACACAATTGGAAACATTGAAGTTGAAATTGAATATCCAGAAGACGAAGAAAATATTTCAGAATCATTTGACACTTCATTGCTAAAAGCCGCGCAGAAAAAACTTTCAGACTTGGCTTCTTCTTGGAAGGCTGAAAAACTTTATCAAGACGGAGCAAGAGTTGTTTTGTGCGGAAAAACCAATGCCGGAAAATCAAGTCTTTTCAATTCGCTTTTAAAAGAAGAGCGCGCAATTGTCAGCAGCATTGAAGGAACGACACGGGACTGGCTTGAGTGCTGGACAGATTTTGCAGGAATCCCTGTAAGGCTTTTTGATACTGCCGGTCTTAGAAAAACTTCGGACTTAATTGAAGAGCGTGGCGTTGAGCTTGCAAAAGATTTAAGCCAGGATGCGGATGTCATTCTTTATCTTGTGGACAGTTCAAAAGGAATTTTAAAGGACGATTTGGATTTTATTGAAAGCCAGAAAAATATTCCGGTTGTTTTGGTTTTGAACAAATGCGATTCCTTTGATTTGAATTTGGATGGAATAAAAAAAGTCTGGAAAGATTCTGTAAAAATTTCTGCAAAAAATAATATCGGAATAGAGCTGCTTGTTTTTAAAGTAAAAGACATTTTGTTTGACGGCGAAAAAACTGAACGTGAGCAAAGCGGGCTTGGTTCGGCGCGGCAAAAAAAATCAGTTCAGGAAGCACTGGAACGAGTAACGCACGCTTTGGAAATTTCTCAAGATTTCAGCTACGGACTTGATGCGGTTGTTCAGGATTTGGAAGATGCTTTGGAATGCCTTGGTGAAGTTGCCGGTGAAGTTTCTCCAGACGATGTCCTTGAAAATATTTTCAGCCGCTTTTGTGTCGGCAAATGACAACAGATTTTTTTTTCAGTATAATCAGATTCAAATGAACGAAATTGATTTTTTAGCGGAAGAAATTTTTTTACGGTACGGAAATGTAAAGCGCGCGCGCGGACCGTTTTTGTATACAGAAAAAGGCAAGCGTCTTACAGATTTGTATCAGGAAAATGGCAGGGCAATTTTGGGCTGGGGCGGCTCTTCTGCATTCACAATGTTAAAGAATGCTCTTGACCGCGGAGCGACCGGCAGCTTTAAAACTTGCTTTTCAGGAAGGCTTGAAAAATCTGTAAATGCTCTTTTCTTTGGATGCAAACGCAAAGTTTTTATCTTTGCAAAAAAATCTGACTGCCTTTCCGCCGCTGTAAAAATCAGCCCGCAAAATACTTTTGTCTGGAAGCCTTGGAGCGAAACTGCTTTTGAACATGACAATGCTGACTGCATAATTTTTGAGCCGCCTCTTCCTTGGACAAGCGGAATTTACATTCTTGCTGTAAAAATTGATTTGGCTGAAAAAATTCCGCAAGAAGTTTTAAAGGAAACAATAAAACTTTCTTCGCCAATTGAAGCCGCCGTTACCCGCTCAATTTATAATTTGATTTCGGCATTGCAAACTAGGCAGGAAAAAGACTGGTTTATTTATGATTTAACTTTGACAAAATACTGGCAGAGAAAAGGTCCTTATCTTTTTCCGAAAATTCCAAAAGAGTTTTATGGAAAATTTCTTTTGCATTGTCTTGACCTTGGAATTGTCGCAAGCCCTGTTTATGAACAGCCGAGCATTGTTCCGTTTGGCGCAGACAAAGGCGTTTTTGAAATATTAAAGAAAAATCCGTTTGTTTATAAAGATGAATAATCATTTTAGAAATAAGTGGATTTTTGCCCAAAACTGAATTATATTTGATATAGGCATTTTATACTGCTGAACATATTTCTAGGAGGAAAAATATGAGAACTGAAAAAAGCGGATGGACTGCGGCGCTTTTGATTTTGCAGATTGCAGTTGGCGCAATGCTTGCTGTCGGAGGAATCTGGGCTTTGCAGGGCGGCGGAGATTTTGCCGCAAGAGCAATCAAAGGACTTGTTTCTGGCAATGCAGGAAATATTCTTGTAATTGTATTCGGAGTGATTGAGCTTCTTGTTGGTGTCTTTATGATTTTAAAGATTGTAATTGGCGACCGTTTTGGAAGCTTTGGAACTGTCCTTGCGCTGATTGCAATTATTGTTTGGATTATTGCCATTGTTCTTTCTGATATTCTTGGAGCAAATGGAATTCTTAACGGCGGTGCAAAAAATTTCCTTGAGTGGCTTTATACTTTTGCCCAGCATCTTATTATTCTTGGCGCGATTTTAGCAGTAAGATAATTCAAATTGCAAAACAAAAAGCCCGGCAAAATTGCCGGGCATTTTTTATTTTCTTATTCTTGCAAAGAGTTTTCTTAAAAGTCCCACTTTTCCAAATCCGAGCCAGTAAATAAGCATAAGGAATAGAACAGAAGGAACTCCAAAAATTACAATGTACAATGCGGTGAAAATAAATTTCACAAAGAAATTCAGTATGTTTGCGAAGAACTTGCGCAGCTGTGAATTTGTGTCGGGCATTACAAATCCGCTTTCATTTTGATTTACAGGAAGCTCCGCAGTAACATAAATTGTAGAATAATCAATTTGCGACTTTAAGCGGTTCATTTGTCCTTGCATTCTCTCAAGCTCAGAAGTTACATCGTTGATTTTTGTTTCAATCTTGAGCATATCCTGCATGTCTTTTGCTTCTGAAAGATATTTTTTTAGACGTTCAAGCAAAACTTTGCGTGTTGAAAGCCGTGTGTCCAAGTCATAAAACTGTTCTGTAACATCGCTGGAATTTATATTTTTTGATTTGAGTTTTCCAATTTGTCCGCATTCCTGCATTGCCTGTGCAAAAGAGCCGCTTGGAATTTTTGCCGTTATTCTTATTGAACTTGTGTTTTCAAACGAGTCTGAAATATATCCGCCGAATTTTTTTACCCAGGATTCAACGGATGATTTGGAGTCTGCAAGATTTGAAACTTCAATTGTAAGATTCCCTGTATAGACAAGTTTTCTGTCTTGCCTTGGCTGCTCTGATTCAGAAGGAAGCTCTGCTGATTCTTCAAACGCCATGTCCTGCATCACGTTCATTGCGGAATCTGCCCTTGCCGACATTTTCATTGATTTTGCCATTGGCGCAAACATTTCATTTTTTACAGCCTGATTTTTTCCGCATGAAATAAACAAAAAAGCCGCAACTAAAGCCGCCGCTGATTTTCTTAAAATATGTTTCATTTTTCCTCCAAAGCCATATATTTAAAATAATTCATTTTGCTTTGGGTTACAGTTTTGTGTTAGCTAACTGAAAATGTGTGGTCTGTTCCGCCGTGAGCTTTTTCCAATGCGGGCTTTAGCTGTTCTGTCCAGAATCTGTCTTCTATTTTATATCCGCCTGAAGAATATCCAATTTTTCTATCTGCGCGGACTTTTTCTCCGTGGAAATCGCTTCCTGCCGTTGTAAACATTCCAAGTATTTCTGCAAGCTCTTCAAGCCGCCGAGCTTCGGAAAGCCTGATTCCCGGATGATGTGCTTCAAGTCCTTCAACGCCCGAATTTTTTACTTCAAGCATTGTCTCTTCCATTTTTCCCCAGGAAACGTACATCGACATTGGATGCGCCTGAACTGGAATTCCGCCGGATTCTTTTATTGCTTCTACGGCTTTTTTTAAATTTTCCCCGGTTTTGTCTACGTAACAAGGACGGCCTTTTGCAAGGAACAAGTCGAATGCCTGCTGAGCTTTTTTGATTATTCCTTTTTCCATGAGAAGCTTTGCAAAATGAGGTCTGCCGATTGTTTTTGTGCCGGATTTTTCCACAAGCTCTTCATAGGAAATGTCGATGTTTTGCTCTTGAAGTTTTTGGATTATTTTTTTGTTTCTTGTGTCCCGCTCGCCTCTTAAAAATTCAATTGTTTCAAGAAGTTTTTTTCCGGGCTTTTTGAGTCCCAGTCCAAGAAGATGAAATTCTCCGCTCGGCCATTCTATAGAAATTTCTATTCCGGGAATAAATTCGATTCCAAGTTCTTTTGCTTTTTCTTGAGCTTCCAGAATTCCGTCTATGTTGTCATGGTCTGTAAGCGCAATTGCTGAAATTTTTTTTTCTGCGGCGTAGGAAATCAGCTGGCTCGGTGTGCAGGTTCCGTCGGAAGCTGTTGAATGTGTATGCAAGTCTATCATGCGGAATTCTCTTTAACAAGGTAGCATAAATAAAAAAATTGTGGTATACTAAACAAGTATAGGTGTTTTTTCAAATCAATGCTCTTTTTGAGTTTTGGTTTTTGCGAGGAAGGTTATGTCAAAGGTTGTGCAATTCAGCAAAGGCTCTATTATTTTTTTTGAAGGCGACAAAGACGAAAATATTTATATTCTCCAGTCAGGCGCAGTTGCTTTGCGCAGCATGGATTTGGAAACTGGAGAGCAAATTTCAGAGCAGCTTCACATTGGAGAATTTTTTGGCGTAAAAAGCGCGCTTGCCAAAATGCCAAGCCTAGTAACTGCTTCCGTGCTGGTTGATTCGACTGTTGTTCAGCTTTCAGTTTATGAGTTTGAAAAAATGTTCGGCTCAAAGGCTTTTATCACAGAAAAAATGCTTAGAGTTTTCAGCAAGTCGCTTAGAGATATTCATAAAAAAACAGAGCAGTATTTAGGCGGAAACAGTATTTCAATTTCGCCGGAACACGGAATGTTTATGGTTGCCAACGCTTTTTACAATGACGGCCAGTTCAAAAGCTGCTGCGATGTTCTTACCAGAATTTTAAAGCTGAATCCTAATCCTGCGAACAAAGTTGAAATTGCAAAGCTTTTTACCAATGCGAACACAAGAAAAGGCAGGGAAAATGCCCATAATATTTCTTCCGAGGATATTTCCGCAAAATCTGGAAGCCTTTCTGTAAACCAGTTTTCACTTCCTGCTTTTGACCGTTTTACAAAAAAATACAAGCGCGGTGATGTCATTATAAGTGAATTTGAGCCGGGCGAAACTTTTTATCTTATAAAATATGGCGAAGTTCAGATTGAAAAGTGCATAAAGAGCCAAAACAAAAGTCTGGATATTCTTGGCAGCGGAGCTTTTTTTGGTGAAATGGCGATTCTTGACAATTCCCAGAGAAGCGCGTCTTGTGTTGCTAGAACTGATGTTGCCTGCTTGGAATTCAACAAGGAAAACTTTAAGGCGCTTGTGCTTGGAAATCCGCAGATTGTAATGAATCTTCTTAAGCTTTTCTGCAAAAGAATTTATGACCAGAACCGCCAGTTTAAAATTGTCCTTATAAAAGATATTTACACTAGAATTTGCGATGTTTTTTTAATGTATGATGAGCTTGCCGGCGGATCTTCCAGAAGAAAAGATGACGACGGAAATTTTAAGCGCAAATTTTTTATTACTGCAAATGACATTGCAAGCTGGGCTTCTATTCCGCTTGATCAGGCAAAAGATTGTCTTGTGCGTCTTATGGACCGCGGAAAGATTCAGATTTTTGAAGACTACATGATTGTTTCTAATATCCACGATTTAAGAAGAATTGTTGACTCATATTACATGAAACTTGGTTCAACAACAAAGCAGCCTACTTAATTAGAGAAAAGATTGCCGGATCAAGTCCGGCAATGACATTTAGAACTTATTAGGCATTCCTATGACAAAGGGCTGCGTTCAGTAATGACAAAGAAGCAGCCCCAGAATGTCATTTTATTTCAGCTCAAGGCCGATGCTGAACGCTTTTCCTGCAAAGTCGCCGAGTTTAAGATAATGCTGGTTCACCGGATCGTAGGAAATCGGATTCAGCTTTTTCACATCAACTTTTCCGTTTGAATCAAGAACAGAATCGTCAATGCTCACGTTCACGATTTGACCGAACAGGTGGCTTGTCTTTTCATCGTAGCTTATGAGATTGCACTCAAGCGCAAACGGAAGTTCCCTGATTAATGGCGCGTCAACAAATTCCGACTTTTCCGCATGGAATCCCGCCTTTGTGAATTTATCCGGCGTATTGTTTGCCGAAACAAGTCCGACGTAATCGCATTCCTTTGCTAATTCCGCAGTTCCCACGCTGACTGTAAAAGCCTTGCGCTCAAGGATGTTTTTTACAGTTTTATGCGACGCGCTCAGGCAAAGCCCTATCTCCTTTTCATCACTGATTGAGCCCCAGGCCGCGTTCATTGCGTCCGGAGTTCCGTCCTTGTCGTAAGAAGCCACAATAAGCACCGGCATAGGATAAAGCCATTCTTTTGCACCGAAGTTTTTTCTCATAATTCCTCCAACACATTCACAATGAAATGAGAATATGCAGTTGATAATAAGGGTTGCAACGCAAACTTTTAAATAAAAACTTTGACGCTATGTTAGGCAAAGTTTTTATTACATTCTCCTGTAGAATATTCAGTCTGTTAGCAGATATACAAAATATACAAAAAATTTTTACGTTTGGCATTAGCTGCTTCAGGGCAAACGCATTATAAATAATTTAAGTAAAGTTTGCGCGAAGGAACCGTGCCTGGGAGCCAGTTTTATGCTGAATACATTTATAATGCGTTTGTCATGTTAGCTGGCTTGAGGTTGACCGGCAGTATTTTTTTTATGATAATCAGCTTTATGAAAAACAATGTGATTTTGATTGGAATGCCTGGAGCCGGAAAAAGCACAGTTGGCGTTGTGCTTGCAAAACTCTTGAATTATAAATTTGTTGACAGCGATATTGTGATTCAGCAGAAAATGAAGAAAAAACTCAATGAGCTGATTTTAGAGCAAGGTGCGGAATATTTTAAGAAGATTGAAAATAAAATCAATTCCGGCTTGAATATAAAAAAATGTGTTGTTGCTACAGGCGGAAGCGTTGTTTTTGGAAAAGACGCAATGGAGCATTTTAAAAAAATCGGCACAGTTGTTTATTTAAAAGCAAGTCTTGATTCCCTTGAAAAACGTCTTGGAGATTTGGACAAAAGAGGGGTTGTCCATAAACCGGGAGAAACTCTTTTGGACATTTTTAATGAGCGTTCACCTCTTTATGAAAAATATGCGGATATAATTATAGACGAAAATGATTCAGAAATATCCAAGATTGCAATGAAAATAGAAACTGCTATTTTTTAGGAATTATCTAAGTCCCAAAGTAATGCACCATTCCAAGCTGGAGTTCATGCTTCCGCCGAAGACTAAGTTTCCAAGAATCGTGTGAAGCACAATGTAAAGGTCTCCTCCAGCTTCAAATTTTCTGCCCGCAAAAAGCCTTCCCTCAGGAGAGTCTTGGTCTATAAACGGGTCATAGTCTGAGCTTACCGCGGCTTTTGCTTCTGCCACAGCGAGCAACGGTATTCCTGAAAGATTTGTTATCTTTTGCCTGAAAGAAATTCCTGCAATTGCAAAGTCGCGTCTCAATGTTCCTGTTGGATAGCCGCTCATTCCGTCCGCACCTCCAAAATTACAGTAGCCGGAATTCAGCTCGTAAGGAAATCTGTTGCTGCAGAAAACAGAAGAAATTCCGATTGAATTTTTTTCGTCCGCAAGCTCAAATCTTTTTTCCGCTAAAAATCTAAAGTCGTAAATTGGGTCGTCTTGCATATCGTCTGTTTTTCCGCCGAAATTAAAAATAGATTCCAGCCTGCCGCCGTAAAGAGAAGCGTAATCGTTGTGCAGCGTTGTAAAAATAATTTCGCTGTGAAGATAGCTCGTGTTGTGCCATTTTTCAGTTGCGATTAATTTTTCCGCGGAATATGCAATGCCGGCTTTTGCTGTAAAATAATCTGTGTGCCTGAATCTGATTCCGCCGAAAAGCTCAATGCCTCTGTCTTCTGCAATCGTTCTGTCGTTAAAGTAAATGTTTGTCGCTGGAGAGCAGCTTCCGTACTTGAGTGAATTTTTAAAGTCAAGGCTCAATATGCTGTCTTTAAAATCCGCCAGCTTCGGGAAAAATTCAGTTTCAAAAGTTATTGTGTTTCCGAATGAAAGCCTAAAGAGGGATTCAATTGGAGTGCGCAAGAAAACTCCTGCCGTAAAATTTGGATCTACGGAAAGATATTTTTGCGGCTCATAGCTTGCGACTGAAACAGATGAAGTTCCTGTGAAAAAAATCTGGTTCATGTTCTTGTCGTAGTGGTTCGCAAGAATTTCAAGAGTTGTGTAGTTATCTTCGTTTTGCTTTAAAGAGTAAGTGAGTGACGAAAGATGATAGTGCTCCTTAAGCTTGCCTAGTTTTTTTGTAAGCTGCTTTTTAGTTTTATCATTGAGCGTTTGTCCAAGGAATTTTTCAAATTCTTTTTCCGCGGGAATTGGAACTGGCTTGGAAAACGAAATGTCTTTTACGACAATTTTATCTATAGAAAAGTCCGGCATTTTGTTGTATTCACTTTCACGGTTGTAGTCCAGTTTTTCAAGTGTTCTTCCAGCTGATTCAATTTGCCTTGCAATCTGCGAAATTTTATCTTTGTTCTGCTGAACGCAAATTTCTCCTGCCCTTACAATTTGATGCGGTTTCATAAAATCAAATGTGCTGAATTCTGAAAGATCCGGCCGCAAGACGATGTCCGCATAGCTGTACTGTTCAACCGCATTGTAAGAAATAATCAAATTGAAAATCTGCACCGCCACAGAATAAAAGTCAGAAAGAGTTTCTGGAGGAGTATCAACAATGCTTGCAACGTCCATTGAAATTACGATGTCCGCGCCCATTTCCCGTGCAAGTTTGAGCGGAAGATTGTTTCTAAGTCCGCCGTCCATTGAGTACAAGCCTTTTTCCACTTGGGCTGGCGTAAAAACTGCCGGAATGGAAATGCTTGCTCTTACCGCGTTTACAAGCGAGCCGCTTTTAAATATTAGTTCCCTGCCAGAAATAGCGTCTGTTCCAATTGCCCTGAACGGAATCGGAAGCTTGTCAAAATCTGTGATTGCAAGAACCCTGCTAAGGTGATTGCTAAGCTCGCAGATAATCTGCTGGTCGCCAATGATTCCAGGGGCGGAGCCGAATTTTCCGTCTGCAATTGAAAACGAAAGAGTTATGCCGTCTGTTTTTTTTGAAAATGCTTCGGGCGGAATTTTTTCTGGAGTTGAAGGGCGTTCATTCAAAATTGTCATAAAATCCATGGACAAAAGAGTTTGTCTTATTTGCTTTGGAGTGTAGCCTGCCGCGTAAAGTGAGCCAATAAGCGCGCCCATGCTTGTTCCCAAAACTATATCCGGGCGGATTCCTTCATTTTCCAAGGCTTCAAGAAGAGGAATTTCCGCAAAACCTTTTGCGCCGCCTCCGCTTAGAACCAGCGCAATCTTTGGACTTTTTGCAAATGAAAAACCGAATGTAAAAACAGAAAGCAAAACCGCCGAAACAACAGACTTAAAACTCATGGCAAAAGAATATCATTTAGTAGAAAAAAAATCAAAAAAATGCCCTCAAATGCTGACAAATCAACTTTTTTGAATCATAATTATAAGGACGGAAATAAAGTGTTTTATATCTCATAAGGAGGAATTTTTATGAAAAAACTGATTTTTTCTATTTTACCAGCATTTTTGTTCGCATTTATTTCGTGCATGAACATGAGCTCCGGCTCCGGTGAAAACGGCTCTGTCCGTGTTGCCCTGCCCGGAAGCGGTCGCGCCACATACAGTTACGACAAAAACAACGCCGACAAATTCATTGTGCGCCTCTATAATGACGGTTTTGACCAAACCGAGGACGGAACTGTGGGGGGGGGTAATAGAGTTTGGCGACCTGGAGCCGGGAAAATACACTGCCACAGCGGAAGCCTGGAACCTAGGCGAAAACATCCTTGAAGGCAGCGGAAGCACAGAGATTACCGTAAGAGCCGGCGAAACCACAGACTGCAATATTACAATGATTCTTGAGGGGCAAAACGCGTACTGTTCAAAATACATGCTCATTCCTGATTCTGGAGGCAATATGTACGCCTACGACTATTTAACTTGCACTGAGAAGAAAAACTGGCCTTGTAATTCTTTTCCTTGTTTATATTTTGCAGAAAGCAATGATGGTAGCATTTATTATGTAAAACAAAACTATAACTCTAGCCTTGATATTTATGATAATTATTATACTTGGAAATACAACTTTAACACTGATAAGGCTGAATCTGCAATAGTTGTTCAAAATATAAATGCAGGCTTTTTTGATGGTTGCTATGACAGTACAACAGATATTTATTGGGTTATTCGTGAGGCTGTTGACAGTAATAATCTATCTTCATACACCTTGTGTTTATACAAAGACGGATCTGGATATAATACAGGAATTATCAGAAATGGTTTTGGAAATTGCGCAATTAGAGGCGAAAATCTTTATTATTCATTTGGTAATGATTCAATCGGCTATGCAACATTTGACTACACAACAAGAGACGGCTCTGCAAATCCAATAACAACAAAAACTTTGGCTGATTTTGACGTTTCTGGCACAATAACAGACATGGCAGTTCTTGAAGACGGAACAGTGGCAGTTCTTGTGCGCTCTGTTGGCGTAGATTCAGAAACAGAAGGTTTTAACAATATGTCGCTTAGCGATAAAGGCACTGTATACAGCCGCGGCGCGCTCGTTCTTTTGTCTTCGGACTTGTCTAAAGTTGAAAAAGTTATTGGCTGGACAGATTCTCAAAGAACAATAAGCGCAACAAATGTTGAAAATGCCGAAAATTATGTAAAAAAATGGACATCAATCACTGCTTACATTCCAGATTATGCCGAGCGCAATTCGCACTTTTACGGGCCAATGCGCATTGTAGCAATCCGCCCTAAGGAGCTTGTGATTGCAGACTGCGGCGCAAACTTTGTCCTGCCGGATTATGACGGCAAAAAGAACGGCAAAAGGAACGGCAAAATGTACGCTCACAACAGGCTTATGACCGTAAACCTGCGCAACTTTGCCATAGGCTGCAAAAAAGAATTCAGTGAAAGCGAGCTAAAGTTCAAAGACCTGATGATCAGCGGTGGCAGCACAGACTCGTATACAATCCAAGCTAGTAGCAGTTACAATGCATGTGAAACTGAAAAATAAAGTAACTATATTGCCTGAAAACTGTCATTCCGCACTGAAACTTTGCTGTCATTCCCGCAGTTGATGTGGGAATCTGAAATAGATACTCCGGTCAAGCCGGATAATGACATGGGGGACAAGCCCGAAGATGACAGTTGAGAATCAATAGTCATTAAAACTCGAAATAGAAACTAGAAGATTTTTTACTTTAGTGGGTTCTTAGGGCAGCAGCCCTAAGCGGTGCAGGAAAAGGTGGGTGGTATGGAGGGAGGAAGAACCACGCTTCCGAAGTAGCGGTTCTTCTTCCCTCCAAAAGTTCTACTTTACGCAAGGTTGTTTTTTTCGTAAAATAGCGTCCTATGGAATTTACTCAAGAGAAAATCGACTCGTTGACAGTCAATGAAGTTGAAATTATGAAAAAAATCGCTGAGGAGCTGAATATAAAAGTTCCTCAGGTAAGCGCGGTCATCAGCCTTGTTCAGGAAGGATGCACTATTCCTTTTATTGCCCGTTACCGCAAAGAAAAGCACGGCTCGCTTGATGAGCTTCAGGTGCGTGAATGCGACCACTTGTTTACTTCCTATAAAAATCTGGAAGAACGCCGCCTTGAAATTGTAAAGGGCATATTCAATCAGAACAAGCTAACTGAATCTTTGTACAATGCCGCAATGGGAGCAAAAACTCTTTCTGAGCTTGAAGACTTGTGGGCGCCATTTAAAAAGAAGAAAAAGACCCGCGGAATGGTTGCGCAGGAAAAGGGACTTGAGCCTTTGGCAGATGCCATGTATGACCTTGATGACGCTGCTCTTCTTGAAAAGGCAAAGGAATTCATAAAGACAGATAACGAGGATTCGGCTTTAAATGTTGAAACTTCGGAAGATGCGATTGCCGGCGCAAAGGATATTGTTGCCGAGCGTGTTGCTCAGGATTCCAAGAACCGCGAAACAGTCCATTCACTTTATATGGAAACCGGCTCAATTGTCACAAAAGGAATTGTTCCAGACGGACAGGATGCTGAAACTGTTGAAAAAACTTCTACATATAAAATGTACTGGGATTACAGCGAACCGTTGAATCAGGTTAAGCCGCATAGAATTCTTGCAATCAACCGTGCAGAACGTGAAGGCGCACTTGAAGTTACAATTTCTGTTGATGTTGACGAGGCTGTAAAAGTTATTCAGAAAAAATACACAATTAACAACAAGGCTTTTTCTGAAGCCATTGAAGACGGAGTTGTGCGCCTTTTAAGCCCTGCTGTTGTGCGTGAAATCCGAAGCGATGAAACTGATGAAGCTGACGAGCATGGAATTGGAATTTTCAGTGAAAACTTAAAGAACCTCCTGATGACTCAGCCTATAAAAGGTAGCCGCGTTCTTGGTGTTGACCCTGGAATCCGCACTGGAACAAAATGCGCCGCCCTTGATGAAACTGGAAAATATCTTGGCTACTTTTTGATTAAGCAGGTTGCAGATCCAGAAGGCTCATATAAAGCAATCAATGATGCGATTGACAAGTACGATATTCAGGTTGTCGCAGTCGGAAACGGAACAGGAAGCCAGGAAGTTCAGGCGATTGTAAGCAAGGTAATCAGCGAAAATTATTCTGATGTTATGTATACTGTTGTTGATGAGTCCGGAGCCTCTGTTTATTCTGCAAGCGACATTGCCCGCGAGGAATTCCCGGAGCTTGACCTTACAATCCGCGGCGCAATTTCAATGGGAAGAAGATTGCAGGATCCTCTTGCCGAGCTTGTAAAAATCGACCCGAAGGCAATCGGTGTTGGACTTTACCAGCACGATGTAAACCAGAAAAAACTTTCGGATACTTTGGATGAAGTAGTTGGCTCTGTTGTAAATCAGGTTGGCGTGAACTTGAACACTGCGAGCGCAAGCCTTTTAAAATATGTTTCTGGAATCAACAGTTCTCTTGCAAAAAAAATTGTTGCCTACCGTGATACAAACGGAAAAATAACAAGCCGCGAGGATTTGAAAAAAGTTTCGGGGCTTGGACCAAAGGCATTTGAGCAGTGCGCGGGATTCTTGAAAATTCCAGAAAGTTCAAATCCGCTTGATAACACTTGGGTTCACCCGGAAAACTACGAAGTTGCAAAAGAAGTTCTTCCGCTTGTTCAGAAAAAGGAAAAGATTTCCGCAGAGCTGAAAAAGCAGCTGGAAGAAAAATACAGTGTCGGCGAAACTACAATTAACGATATTGTTGAAGAGCTTGCAAAACCTAACCGTGATCCGCGCGACGGCTATCCTGCTCCAATCATGCAGAAAGGCGTTTTGAACTTTGAAGACCTCAAGGTTGGAATGAAAGTTACCGGCAAGATTAAAAATGTTGTTGACTTTGGCGCGTTTGTAGACATTGGTTTGCACGAAACTGGACTTATCCACATTTCTGAGCTTAGCGACAGTTTTGTTTCTGACCCAATGGACGTAATCAAAGTTGGCGATGTAAAAGAATTTACAATAATCGATTTGGACACAGACCGAAAAAGAATCAGCCTTTCATTAAAATCTGATGCTGCAAGCCGTCCTGCTGGAGGAGTTTCTTCTGGCGCAAAGAAAAAAGTTGTGGTTGTGAAAAAACATTCAGCTTCTGGAGAAAAGACTTCGTTCGATAAGAATAGAAAGCCTCGCCATGAAAAGCAGAATTTTGGCAGCGACGACGGAATGTACTATAATCCATTTGCGGCATTGCTCAAGAAGTAAAAAATGCTAAAAGCCTAAAAGCTTGTGCTTTGCAATGTGCATTTTTGGAACAAGTTTTTCAGACTGACTGTAATAACAATTTGCCTTGGCTACTTTTTTAGGCGGCGGGGCAAATTGTTATTAAAAACAGATATTGCTATTGACACTCGCTGTTATTTTTCATATTATATAAAAACATATTACGACGCTGGGTAGAGCAGTTGGCAGCTCGTCGGGCTCATAACCCGGAGGCCGTTGGTTCAAGTCCAACCCCAGCTATAAAAAACTTCAGATTCGCTCTGAAGTTTTTTTTGTTTTAAATCCATCTGTTGGACTTGAAGCGAAACTTGCGCCGACCAAATGGGAGGAAGAGCAGACAGGAAGTCTGCGTAAGCAAGTGAAGCCGGGCTGGAATATTGACGCAGGACGCGGAAATATGGAAGCCAAGTCCAACCCCAGCTATAAAAAACTTCAGATTCACTCTGAAGTTTTTTTTTGTTTTGAAACACTTGTCCTATGATAACAACCTTTTTTTCGTGCTATAATCAACGCAGAAATATTTTTTGGAAGAAACAATGACCGACTCAGAACTCAAAACCTTAAAAGACAACCTCTGGCACGCTGCAGATGTTCTTCGCGCCGGAGCTCACCTTGCGGCAAATAAATACGGACAGCCAATTTTAGGACTCATTTTTTTGCGCTATGCAGATATTCTTTATAAACAGCACAAAGCAGAAATAGAAGCCGAATACAATAAATCAAAAGGCACACGAGCCGAAAAATCAATAAAAGATATTTCAATCAAATACTGCGGTTTTTATCTCCCGCCAGAAGCCTATTATACAACAATCAACGACGCACCCGATGACGCAAACAAAGCAACACTCGTAAAAAAGGCGATGGAAGCCATAGAACGCGAAAACGAAAAGATGGACGGAGTTCTTCCAAAAGAAGTGTACGGCCAGCTCGTACCCGAAGAAGAACCGGAACTTCTTTCCAACATCATGCGCATTTTTATGGACATTCCCGAAAATATCAGCGTAGACCTCTTTGGCGAAATCTACGAATTCTTTCTTGGCGAGTTTGCCCTTCAGGAAGGAAAAGACGGCGGAACCTTCTATACGCCAGCAACCGTAGTCCGCTACATGGTAGAAGTTCTTCAGCCACAGAATGGCGAAAAGAAAATCTTAGACCCAGCCTGTGGTTCCGGCGGTATGTTTGTTCAGGCAGCCCGCTTTATGCACCGCCATAACAAAGCCTCAGACGAAGTAATGAAGTTCCGCTGTTATGGTGTAGAAAAAGAACCCGACACCGTAAAGCTTGCAAAAATGAATCTTCTTTTGAACAACGTCCGCGGCGAAATCGTAGAAGCAAACTCCTTCTATTCAGACCCACACAATGCAGTAGGCAACTTTGATTACGTAATGGCAAATCCGCCATTCAACGTAGACGAAGTTGTGTATGACAAAGTAAAAGACGACCCGCGCTTTAATATCTACGGAGTTCCAAAGAACAAATCCAAAACAGCCAAAAAAGGCAGCGACAAAAAAGAAACAGTTCCAAATGCAAACTACCTCTGGATAAGCTACTTTGCAAGCTCCCTCAACGCCACAGGAAAAGCAGCCCTTGTTATGGCAAACTCCGCAAGCGATGCCGGCGGTTCAGAACTTGAAATCCGCAAAAAGATGATAGAAGAAGGAATCATCAGCCAGATGGTAACCCTTCCAAGCAATATGTTTTCTTCCGTTACACTTCCTGCAACCCTCTGGTTCTTCGACAAACAGAAAACTCAAGACGAGCAGAAGAAAGACAAAATCCTTTTTATAGATGCCCGCTCAATTTTTACCCAGGTAGACCGCGCCCACAGAAAGTTCAGCGACGAACAGATAAAAAATCTGGGAATCATTACCCGACTCTACAACGGCGACACCCAGTCCTTTAAAGACCTCATAGCAGAATACACCACCGCCCTTAAAGCCGCACCAGAAGCCAGCGACGACAAAGAAGTAAAAACAAAAGCCTACTGGCAGTCACAGATCGACTGGCTCAACGAACGCTTCCCGGACGGCACCTACACCGATGTAATAGGCCTCTGCAAAGCCGCCAGCATAGAAGGCGAAGACGGCATCCGCGACCAGGATTATTCCCTCAACGCCGGCCGCTACGTAGGAGTTGTAATCGAAGACGATGGTATGACCGAAGCTGAGTTCAAAGCCAAAATGCTAGGCCTCAATACCGAACTTGGTGACTTAAGCAAAGAAGCCGCAACTCTGGAAGCTAGAATAGCAGATAATTTGAAGGAGTTGTTTGGGGAATGAAAAAAGTATTGACAATTTTTATAAATGACTTTAAATTAGGGGTAACAAGACCCTGCACGCCTCTTAACAATGCGTCTCACGCGGGGTTATTTTTTTGCCCTTTTGAGTTTTTTATCAGGAGGACAAAATGATTTTTTCAAAACCACCTCGAACACCCGAATACTTAGCACAAAAATTAATTTCAAATGGATTGCAAGATATTTCTGAAAGTGAATTGACAGAGATATTCCAATCCGTAAATTATTATAAATTACGTGGTTATACATATCCATATCAAGATAATTCTGTGCCTGATTCTCCCTTTTTGCCAAATGTAAAATGGTCTTATATTTGGAATGATTTTAATTTTGATCTAAAATTGAGAACCTTGTTATTTTCCAGCATAAGTTTCATAGAGACTGCATTGAAAACTCGCATGACACTCGTTTCTCTGACATTGGGTGCAACTTGGTATCTGAACAACCGTTTATTTAAAAGCCAGAATGCATTCAATTCTGATTTAGCATTTTTACAGAATGATTGGAACAGGGCTTCTGAGGAATTTAAAAATCATTATGAAACAACATACCCAGAATCCCCGAATCCTCCTTCATGGATGATATTTGAAACTTCAAGTTTTGGACCGATAAGTAAATTCTTTAAGAATATGAAGCCACAACTTGCAGAAAAAGAAAACATCTGTGATTACTTTGGTTTTGACAAAGCTGACGGTAACAAACTTGCAACTTGGTTTCAGGTGATAAATATAGTTAGAAATATATGTGCTCATCATGGACGACTTTATTCACGTCAGTTAATAACAACGCCCGTTTTTGTCGTGCCACAGAAAGGTAATTGGGTTAGCTCTTGGCCTAATCCTAATCGAGTTTATGCTGCGATATGCATTATTAAAAATTTTTTGGATATTTGTAATCCGAATAATACATTTGTGGCGGAGTTAAAGGAACTTATGAAGATGGTAAGACCAGAACAATTGCCATCAATGGGGTTCCCTGCTGATTGGGAGGCAGAATTGTTGTTTAGTTAAATGCAGGCGAACGAAAATAGGAACTAACGAATGAAAGATTGGAAAGAATATAGATTAGGTGAAATGATACAATGCAATCCTCAAGTCAAACTAGAAAAGGGAAAATCATATACTCTAATTGATATAGATAGCATAGAAATTGGTTCGCGTTATGTAAAAGGAAAAGAACTTACTGAGTATGATGGACAAAGTGGATGTCATTTTCAGAACGGTGATACTGTTATGGCCAGAATTACACCTTGTCTTGAGAATGGAAAAATAGCACAAGTACAATGCGAATCACAAAAAGGTTTTGGTTCAACAGAATTATTTGTGTTTAGAGGAACAGAAAATAAAACTGATAGTGATTATGTATTTAATTTAATGTTATTAGAGTTCGCCTGAATTAACCACAGATAGTTCACCAAGAAAAACCAAATATT
>NZ_CAMCEC010000027.1 GCF_945873775.1 uncultured Treponema sp.
CATTCTTAATTCAGCAGAATTCACTTCGCATGACGCAGAAGCAATTGACACTGAAACAGAAGAAACAAATGAACCGGAACCAGCTGAAAAAATTGAAGAGCCTGTTGAATCAGAAGAAACAGAGATTTCAGAACTACAGCCAGAAGAAGAAATTACAGTTCCAGCCGCAACAGAAAATTTTGAAGAGCCTGAAATTTCAGAGCCAAAAGAAATCGCTGAACCAGAAATAGACACATCATCAGAAGTTTCAGAACCAGAAATTGCAGAACAGCCGGAAGAACCAGCTCAGCAAGAAGACGAAAAGGCAACCATAACAGATGAAGATATTCCTTCACCTACTTTGGAATCGCTGAACATTCAGAATACAGAAATTAAAGACGAGCCGCTCACAGAAGACAACATTGAGTATCTTACAAGCGAAGTGCCGGAAGAACTTCGTGAAGAAGAAAATGAAGCTGAAGATGAAAATCTTGAAACAGGAATCAGCGAGCATCCAGTAGAAAATGTGTTCACAAATTGGGAAGCCGCTCCTGAACCTGAAAAAACAGAAATTCAGAATTTGGAAGAACCTGCATCTGAATCTCCGGCGGAAATCAAAGACCGTTCAAATGAAATTCCAGCTGACATGAAAGCAGAAATTAAATCTGTGCTCGCATACATGGATCAGCTTTTGGAAAATCTTCCGGAAGATAAGATTGCTGAATTTGCGCAGTCAGAGCAATTTGAAACATACAAAAAACTTTTTGCCGAACTTGGACTTTCATAATAAAAAAGCTTTAAGAATATAATTACAAAGAGCCATATTTCCAATTGGAAATGTGGCTCTGCTTTTTAAAACACGGAGAAAATATTGATGGAATTTTCAACAGCAACAAACGGCGAAACAACTTGCACTGAAAACGGATTCCGTCTGCATTCTTCCTACAATCCATCAAAAGAAGCTGAACGTTTTTGCAACACGGCGGAATGTTCATTTTATCCGCGCTATGTGCTCGTAACAGAACCTGCCCTTTCCTACTGCGTTCCATTTCTGAAAAAAAAATTCAGAAACGCAATCTTGTGCTGCATAAGATTTTCAAAAGAATTCGAAAGCACAAATTCAAGATGGAATAAAATTTTTTACGCTTATGGAAAATCACAAAAAACAAATCCGCTTCTTGAAGAGCAGATTTTTAACTTTATGGGAGATGAAGGAATTTCAGCGTGCCTTTTTCTTTCCTGGAAACCAAGTGAAAATCCGTTCAAGGAACTTTATGAATTTTCATGGGAGGCAATAAAAAAAGCTGTTTTAAAAAGCAGAAGCGTGCTTGCAACAAGAACATTTTTCAGCAAAAGATGGACAAAAAACGCGCTTAGATTTTCAATGTTCTGCAAAAAAACTGCGCTCATAAAAAATGGAACATCCGACATTGTTGTGTGCGCAAGCGGACCAAGCTTAAAATCCGATATTCCGTTTTTAAAAAAATACCGGAAAAGATTTTTTTTAATAGCAGTTTCATCGGCACTTTCTCCGCTGATTTACAATGGAATTACACCGGATTTATGCATTTCTACTGACGGCGGCTACTGGGCAAAACTTCACCTTGTTTCATTGTGCAATTCAAAAAAAATTCCGCTCGCATTGCCAGGAGAAGCCTCGTGCTTTGCATCAATATTGGAAAGCACTGACATAATTCCGCTTTTTTATGGAGACGGATGTTCAGAAGAAATTTTGAAAAGTTCAGGCTACAGCGGACATTCTGCATTTAGAAATGGCAGCGCAAGCGGGACTGCGGCTTATTTTGCACTTTCAATCACAAGCGGAAAAATTTTTTACTGCGGACTTGACCTTTCATTTTCAAAAGGACTTTCACACACACAGCCAAATGAACTTGAAAAACGAAATTCAGTTTTTGACAACAGAATATGCACAAGCGAAACTCGAAATTTTTCTTCGGAAATAAATACAGCTTCCATTAACATTTACAGAACATGGTTTTCTTCAAATGATTTTTTCGGACGAATTTTCCGGCTAAGCGACAATTTCAACTATGATTCAAAACTTGGAAAAATCCAAGACGTTGACTGGAATTTTTTTGAAAAACAAACTTTTGATTTTAAGAACAAGACAAAACCACAAATAATTGAAACGCAAAATATTTTCAACAAAGAGCAACGGATAAATTTTTTACGCGACATTGTAATAAAAAATATTTCAAATCCAGAATGGATAAAAAATGCACTGCCAGCCGAAGCCATATCTTTAGAAAGATGCAAAGACTTGTGCGAAAAAGAAAAAATTGAAAAAAGAATTCAAGAAGGAATGAAAATATTTTTTTGTGATATAATGAAAGCCCTAGGAAGAAATGTTGCAATATGATTTATTCAAATGAAATATCCGAAGCAAAAAACGGAAGCAAAATTCCATTGTTTAAAAATGGCAAGCCGGCAAATTCAAAATACAATCCTGACGCAGAACAAATTTTATTTGAATCTTCTCCGCAAGGCTGCATCATAGTTGCAGGAATTGCTGGCGGATTTCATATAGAAAAACTTCTTAATGAAAAAAACATTTCTCTTATAATTGCAGTTGAAGCTGATTCTGAAAGCCTTGAATTTTGCAAGCAGTTTTCTTCTGTAAAAAAAATATCAGAATGCAAAAAAACAATACTATGCGACAAATCTAATCTTGAAAAAACTCTTTGCACAAAATATTTTCCTGCGATTTACAAAAACCTAACGTTAGTTTTTCACAGAGCATGGAAGAATGAAAATCCTCAGATAGCTCAAGAGATTTCTTTAATTGTAAAAAACTTCCTTGAAAAAATTTCAGCGGACTATTCTGTTCAGGCGCATTTTGGAAAATTATGGCAAAGAAATATTTTGTTAAACTTAAAATTTATTTCAGACCATAGCAACGAAAATTTTTTTTCAGCAAAACTTGAACAAGATAAAATAAAAAAAACAGCAGCAATAGTAGCCGCAGGGCCAACACTGGATTTTTCAATAGAAGAAATAAAACGCGGAGATTTTTTTGTAATTTCAACTGACACTGCATTTGGCACGCTTATCCAAAATTCCATAGTTCCAGATGCCGTTATAAACATTGACGCACAGCACATTTCTTCCGAGCATTTTTTCTGTACAGGCGAAGAAACAAAGACAACTTTCGTTTTTGACTTATGTTCAAATCTCGAATCTGTAAATTTTGTATATAATAAAAAAAATAAAATTCAGTTTTGCATAAACCAGCATCCGCTTTCTTTCCTTGCCACAAAAAATATGGAGATAACAAAAATTGAATCTGGAGCAGGAACTGTAACAATTGCGGCGGCGGACTGGGCAAAAAACTGCGGATTTCAGAAACTGAAATTCTTTGGAGCAGATTTTTCATACAGCTTCGGAAAACCATACACAAAAGGAACTTATCTTGAAAAACAGTTTTTTTCAAAATCAAACAGAATAATTTCCACAGAAGAAAAATATGCTGCCTTAATGTTCAGAACAGAATTAGAAAAAATTCACGGGCAAAAAAATTCATTCACAACAGAAGTGTTAAAGCGATACAAAAAATCTCTTGAAGACTGGGCTGAAAAAAATTCGTTTAAATTAAAAAATGGAGTTTACATTTCAGAGAGAAAAATAGAAACAAAAAATTTCAGCGCAAAAAGCAATTTCAACTATTCTGAATTTTACAGTCAGTTTATAAATGGAATCAAAGAGCTTTTAAAAAATCCTGAGCCAGAAATAATTTTGGAAAGCAACTGGGGACTTTCAGTTTTGCCGATTCTTGCTTTTTTTAAAAACAACACACTTTTTGACAGTTTAAAACTTGCATACAATCAGGCTCTACGGTATAATTGAAGACTATGAGAGCAAAAAGAAATTCGATTTTTATAACAACAATTTGCGCTGTATACATTTTGTCATTGCTGGTTTTTATTATTTCGCTTGCCGCTGAATATAAGCAAGGTGCTTTTAATTCCCAGAACAGATTCAATTCAATTACAAGGGATTTAAGCAGAATCAGCAAAAATTATGCGCCGCAAAGCAAAAAGTTTTACGATGAATTTCTTGCTTCACTCGGAAACATTTCAGACATAGCAGGTCTTCAAATCAAATATGGCGAGGAGCTGATTTTTTCTTATCCTGGAAAAATGTCTGAATTTGAAAAAATAAATTCTTCACTTGTAAAAATTTATTCAACAACAGTTTTTACAGAAAATGGAATTCCGCTTTCACTTACATCTTCAATATATTTGCTCAAGCCTGTTTCAATTTTTTACAAAGGCAGGATTGCTTTTATAGTCGTAATAATTGCAACTTTGGCAACAGCAACCTATCTTGCGTTCTTCATAAAAAATGGAACTTTCCCAAAAGAGTCTGAAACCGATGACCTTGAGCAAACTGAATATCCAGAAATAGAATCCTACGATGATTTTTCAGAAGAAAATGAAGAAGAGCAAAATAACGAAGAAAATACAAATGAAGCAAATGAGGAAAACTCAGAAACTATTATAGAACAGGAAGAAGCTCCGCAAGAGCAGCAGGAAGAAGATGTTTTGGCATTTTTAAATTCTGAGCCGGAAAAAGAAGCTGACAGTCAGCCAGAGCATTCAGAAGATAAGAACGAAGCTTCCGCGGAAGAAGAACCATCGGGACTTTTCTGCCCTAGCACAGGATTTGGCTGGGAACAATATATGCTCACACGCCTTGACAGCGAGCTTATAAGATCTGCTTCAAGTGATCAGGATTTGTCATTGTTTACAATAAAAATAAAAGACATTGACTGGGATTCTGAATGCGGAAAGGAAATCAGCAAAACAATTCTTGAAAAGGTTAAATTCAACGATCTTGTTTTCAATTATAAAGAAGACGGAGCAAGCGCAATTTTCCAGAATCAGAACACAGACAAATCGCTTGTAATTGCAGGAGATCTTCACACAGAAATAACTTCTGTTCTCTCAAAATACAATGAGCAGCATTTTGTAGGAATTGGAATTTCATCACGGACGTTGCGCTTAATTTCTGCAACACGTCTTGCAAACGAAAGTGAAGAAGCATTGAATAGAGCTGACGCAGATTCTCCTATAATTGCATTTAGAGTGAATCCAGAAAGATATAAGGATTTTCTAGCGTCAGAATCATTTCAAGAAGAAACAACTTCTTCAGAACAAAAAGAAAAAGCAAGCGCAGAGACAAAACAGGAAGAATAAAAAGACCTATTCCAAATTTTCTTCTTCTACAGAATTTGATTCTTGCAAATCAGCATTTTGCTCCGGCAAAAATTCTTCTAGTTTTTTCTTTATAGCAGGAATCGATTCTTCATCTGGAAACTTTTCTTCAAGCGATTTAAATTTTTCATTTGCCTCTTCATATTTTTTTTCAGAGACAAGAACTGCAATAAGATTTTTCAGCATAAAAGAATCATCGGGATTATTTTCATAAAGACCAGAATATAAAGTTTCAGCTTCTTCCAAATTTCCGCGCATTGCTTCTATATAAGCCAAAGAAGTTTTTAAAGTCGTATTTTCAGAATCACTTTGCAAAAGCTGTTCAAAAGAGGACTGGGCTTCATTCCAGTTTTTTAAGTAAATATTGCAAAGCGCAATTTCATAAAAAGCATAGTCATGCAGAGAATCGGACGGCAAAGTTTTTTTATAATATTCAATAGCTTTGCTGTAATTTTCTAAACTCTTATAATTTTCCGCTATTGAAAAATATTCTTCAAAAAGATTTCTTTCTATAACTTTTTTTTCACAAGGAATAGAAGTTGCGCATCTGCAAAAAACAAACGGCAGCATCAAAAAAAGAAAACTTTGAATTTTCATTTTTTCACAGATTCTTCAATAACTTTGTCATCTACAACTTTATAATGCTTTCCAGTAATCGGATCGCGCAAAAATAATTCTTCAATTTTATTTTCAGAAATTTCAATTCCAGAAATTTTCAAAGTTAAGTCATCAGTCTGTTCAACTGCGCCGCCAGTCATCGCAAAAGAAAGTCCAAGCAAAGAACGAAGAGCAACTACACTTCTTTTATCTAACAAATGAATGCTGAAAGAAAGCTCATACTTTCCAGAATATTTAGCGGAATCTTTTTTATCAGGGAAATAGCAAAGAGAACCAAAAATAGCATCTGTTCCAACATTTATGCTCTGCCCTATAAGGCTTCTTAAATACTGGCCAGGTTTAGTTATGTAAAAAAGAATTTCACCTTGAGACAAATTCTGGGCAATCCAATTTTTCCAGGCAGTCTCTGGAGCCGGATTATTTTCAGCAAATTTCTTTAAAAGCGAATCAACATTTTGCGCCGCACATACTAAATTTGAAGAAGGAAACGAAGCCTGAAATCCGTCAGTTGCATGAGTAAACTTTTCAAATACTTTTTCATCATAGGAAACAAAAGATTTTTCCCAGCCGTTTTTCTTTGAAAGCGACGACTGAACTACAATATGAGGAATCGAAGTTTCTGATACAATTTGAAGACGCGAGCGGTCATCCACTGTGCCAAGACCTGCATATAAAATTTCTGTTCTTGCCGCAATAGCCTTTGCATCTTTTTCAGCAAGCCCCGAAATTCTTGAGCAAAGAATTTTTGAAACCAGCTCCTGATTTTTGCTTGCAGGAACACTCATATAAATGCTGGAATTTTCTTCAAGCAGAGAAAGAGGATCAACATTCTGAACCTCCAGCTCCACTTTAGAAGATTTGCATCCAAAGAAAATCAGCATAGCAATAAAAACAGGAACAAGTCTCTTTTTCAAATCAGCCTCCAAATTTCAACAAGAAAGATTAAATTTTCTTTACAGAAACAGTCCATTTTGCATCTTCGCAGTCAATTTCAGTTCCAGAAGTATTTTCATTCCAAACAGCAGAAGACGCAAGAGTTTCTCCAGATATAAAATCCTTGAACATTTCAAATGCAGATTTCAAAACTTCAGAGCCGCCAACAGAAAGCTCAATCCTGTCTGTAACTTCAAAGCCGCTTTCTTTTCTAAGATTTTGAATTCCACGCACTAAATCGCGCACGTAGCCTTCTTTCTGTAGCTCATCTGTAATTTTTGTATCAAGTCCGACTGTCAAAGTTCCGTCATTTATAACTTTTAAATCTTCTTTTTCAAAACGCTCAACGAGAACATTTTCCTGGTTCAAAGAAACATCTTCACCGTCAACTTTTATAGAAACAGTTTTTCCGTCAAGAATCTGCTCAATCTGCTCAATTGAAAGCTTTGTAATTTCAGCAGCGGCTGCCTTCATTTTTCCGCCCAGCTGTTTTCCGAGAACTCTGAAATTCGCCTTTGCCTTATATTCAACAAGCTCATCCTCGCGCTCATGGAAAATTACATTCTTAACATTCAGTTCTTCGGCGATTGTGTTCTGCATATCTGAAAGAACTTTTTTCTCTTCAGCGTTGCGTGTAACAAGAGCCACACTTGCAAGCGGCTGGCGGTTTTTCAAGTTAAACTGATTGCGGAGGCTTCTTCCCATTGAAACAGCTTTTTGAACGCTAGCCATTTTAAACTCAAGGTCTTCATCGCGGAATTTTTCATTGTAAACAGGATAATCCATTAAATGAACAGATTCTTTGTCTTCTGAAGTTTTTAAGTTCTGCCACAATTCCTCAGTAAGGAACGGAATAAACGGAGCAGCAACAAGCGCAAATGTTTTCAAAGCGGAATAAAGAGCGCCGTAAGCTTCAAGCTTGTCTGCATCGCTTCCAGATTTCCAGAAACGTCTTCTGTTTCTGCGGATATACCAGTTGTTAATCTGGTCGATAAATGAAAGCATAGGATCAATTGCCGCGCTAAGGTCATAGTCATCCAAGGCAGAAGAAACATCTTTTACCATTTTCTGCGCAACCGAAAGAATCCAGCGGTCAAGAGGATTTTCTGGAAGTTTAGAATCAAACTCATGTCCAGTGCAAGTAACTCCGTCAATATTCGCATACTGAACAAAGAACGAATAAGAATTCCAAAGCGGAAGAATTATGCTCTTTATTACATCGCGCACGCCTTCGTCCGAATAGCGGATTTCATCAGCTTTTACAACCGCCGAATGCATAAGGAAAAGACGGATTGCATCTGCGCTCAGCTTATTAATAGCTTCGTTAGGATCTGTGTAGTTTCGCAAACTCTTGGACATTTTTCGTCCGTCGCTTGCAAGAACAATTCCATTTACAATGCAGTTTTTAAATGCCGGCTTGTCAAAAAGATTTGAAGCAAGAACAGTAAGCGTATAGAACCATCCGCGTGTCTGATCAAGACCTTCGCTTATAAAATCAGCCGGGAAATGGCTTTCAAAATATTCCTTGTTTTCAAAAGGATAATGCTGCTGCGCATAAGGCATTGAGCCAGATTCAAACCAGCAGTCAAAAACTTCTGGAATGCGCTTCATTGTTCCGCCGCACTTTTTGCAAGGAATAGTTATTTTATCAACAAACTGCTTATGCAAATCTTCAGGATAAACTCCGCTAAACTCTTCAAGTTCTTTTCTTGAGCCAACACACAAAGTGTCGTTGCAGTCAGGGCATTTCCAAATTGGAATAGGATTTCCCCAATAGCGGTTTCGGCTGATTGCCCAGTCTCTAGCTCCAGCAAGCCATTTTCCAAAGCGGCCTTCTTTTATATGAGATGGCTGCCATTTTATCTGGGAATTCGCCTTTAAAAGACGCTCATGCTCATCAGCAACCTTTACAAACCAAGAGCCGATTCCTCTGTAAATCAAAGGAGAGCCGCATCTCCAACAATGCGGATACTGGTGAAGAATTTGATCGCGTTTTACAAGCTTGCCTTCTTTTTTCAAGCGATCCATTATGTCTTTGTCGCAATCTTTTACAAAGCGTCCTGCATAATCAGTAACTTCTTTTGTAAATTTACATTCAGCGTCCATTGGCTCAACAGAAGGAATTCCAGTTCCCTTGAAAACTTTAGAGTCCTCTTCACCAAACGCAGGAGCAATATGAACAACTCCAGTTCCGTCTTCTGTTGAAACATAGTCGGCATTGAACATTCTGAAAGCGCCATCGCTTCCGTCTTCCTTTACAGCCAAGTCCTTGAAATAAGGGAAAAGAGGCTCATATTTTGCGCCAATAAAATCTTTTCCAGTTTTCTTATAAATAACTTCGTAATCAGCTTCGTTCTTGTAATAAGAAGAAAGGCGGCTTTCTGCCAAAATATAAAAGTCTCCGCTTTCTTTGTCTTTTATTTTTACATACTCGATGTCCGGTCCCATGCAAAGACCTTCATTAGAAGGAAGCGTCCAGGGAGTTGTTGTCCAGGCAAGGAAATAAGTGTTTCCGTTTTCCATTTCTGGATCTTCAAACGCAGCAGGCGCTTTTGTTACTTTGAAACGAATTGTAATCGCTGGATCCTGCTTTTCTTTGTAGCCTTGGGCAAGTTCATGCGTAGAAAGAACAGTTGCGCATCTTGGGCAATAAGGAAGAATGTACTTTCCTTCATAAATCATTCCTTTGTCCCAAAGAGATTTTGCAACCCACCAGATTGATTCCATAAAGTCAGGATTCATTGTCTTGTAGTCGTTGTCAAAATCAACCCAGCGTCCCATGCGTGTAATTGTCTTGCGCCATTCTGAAGTGTATTTTAAAACAGAAGCGCGGCATTTGTCATTGAAATTCGCAACGCCGTAAGCTTCAATCTCGTGCTTAGAGTTAATTCCAAGCTCTTTTTCTATCAGATTTTCAACAGGAAGACCATGGCAGTCCCAGCCGAACCTACGCTCAACCTTTTTTCCTTTCATTGTCTGATAGCGCGGAATTATATCTTTTATTGTAGACGGAATAAAATGTCCAAAATGAGGAAGCCCGGTCGCAAAAGGAGGTCCGTCATAAAAAACATATTCCTCTGCGCCTTCTCTCTGCGAAACAGACTTTTTAAAAGTTTCGTTTTCTTCCCAGAATTTTAAGATTTTTTCTTCCTGCTTCGGAAAATCAGCTTTTGAATCTACAGGATTGTACATCGCATTCCGTCCTTTTATAAAATTATAAATTAATTTTAACACAAAATTCTTTAGCCTGAATGCAAAAAGCACCAGAACTAAAAAGAAAATATGAAGAAGTTTCAAAAATCAGACGAATTTTAAAACTTAAACAATTATATCAAATTGAATCAAAATAATCTATAAATAAGAAAAATTCAACTGTCATTCACTTGCCTCGACATCGGAATCCTAACAGAAATCATCAGATCAAGCTCGATAATGACAAAAAAATATAGTCAGCCAAATAGATAATTTTAACCAAAAACACAAATATCTTTTTAATTATTGTTAATTTCTATATGTCGAAATTGAAATTCCAAATGTAAACTTTTTGTTGTGGAAATCTAAACGGAGGAAAATCCTTTTTAAGCTGTCCAGACAACAGCTCCACTATCGGCATTGTTCTTTTCAATGCCGTTTTTGTTTTAAAATAAGCCTTTTTCATTATGTTGAATTTCAAATGCTGAACAATTATAATCAAAAGCATGAAGATAATCGCCGAAATTGGAACTGCGCACGCAGGCTCTTTAGATAAAGCATTTGAACTTATTGACGCAGCAGCTTTTGCAGGCGCAGACTGCGTAAAATTTCAGTGGGTTTATGCCGATGAGATTTTGCATCCAGATACAGGATTTGTAAATTTGCCTGGAGGAAAAACCCGGCTTTACGACACATTTAAACAACTTGAATGCTCTTCTGATTTCTACAATAAATGCCTTGAATATTCACATAAAAAAGGCCTTTTATTCGCCTGCTCTCCTTTCGGAACAAAATCTTTTGACGAGCTTGCAAAACTCAATCCTGACGCTATAAAAATCGCAAGTCCAGAACTGAATCATTTTCCGCTTTTACACAAATGCGCAGATTATTACAAAAAAATTCCAATTATCATTTCAAGCGGAGTTTCTAAACTAGGTGACATAGAAAAAGCAATTCAAATAATCCAAAATAAAAATGAATCTTGTGCAAATGAAAAGCACTTTCCAGACTTAACTTTGCTTCATTGCATAACTTTCTATCCTGCCCCGGAAGAACAATATAACGTAAAATGTGTAAAAACTCTGCGCCAAATATTTGGAATTCCAACAGGAATAAGCGACCACAGCCTTGATCCAGTTTTAGTTCCAGTTCTTACAGTTCTTATGGGAGGAAGTGTAATTGAAAAACATATTACCCTAAGCAAAAAAGACAGCGGACTAGACGATCCTGTAGCACTTGAACCTGAACAGTTTGCTGTAATGGTTCATTCTGTCAAGCAGGCTCTTTCAATACAAGAACGCTATAAAAAAGAAGGAAATGCCGTAAAAGAGAACTTAGAAAATGCGGCAGAAAAAGAAATTCTAAAACAGCTTGAATATGAATTTCCAAGTGAAAAAATCACAGCGGCGTTAGGAACGGGAATAAAAAGACTTGCCGCGGCAGAAGAAGAAAACTACGGAAGAACAAACCGCTCGCTTCACTATATGCGTTCACTAAAAAAAGGAAGCAAAATAGAACCAGACGACATTTCAGTTTTACGAACAGAAAAAATTCTTTCTCCCGGAATAAGCCCTGAATATTTTTCCACAATAGAAGGCTCTATACTGGAAAAAGACGTATGTTCAGGCGATGGAGTCAAGTGGGAAGATTTTATCAAAAGGTAAAAAAAGTGATTTCTACAACATCAAATCAGAAATAATCTTAAGTCCGCGGATTGTCAAGTCTTTGTCAACAACAGTAAACACATCTGTAATTGGCTTTAGAACTTTGTTAAGTCCGCCTGTTGCAACAACTTTTACAGTTTCCGCCTTGTCGCCGGTAAGCTTTTCAAGGTCTGCCTTAACTTGCCGAACAAGATATTCAACAAGCCCCTTGTATCCAAGAACAACGCCTGCCTGAATTGCAGTTTCTGTATTCATTCCAAGGCTTGAAGACGGAGCTTCCAAAGATACAAACGGAAGCTGAGCCGCATTAGTCGCCAAAGCCTTTATAGCAGTTCCCAAGCCAGGAGAAATAGTAACTCCGCGGATTGTTCCACTTGAATCAGCAACAGTCAAAGTCAAGGCAGTTCCAAAATCAACAGCAATAACAGGACCTTTGCCTTCAAACAAATTCCAGGCACTTACCGCATTGCAAAGCAAATCTGTTCCAATGTTTGTATGAGGCGAATTTGAATCCAGTCTAACAGGCAGACGTCCGCTATAAGCAAGGTCAGAAGATAAAATAAACGGAGTATTTCCGCATAAATGCTGGCAGACAACAACAAAAGGTCCAATCAATGCAGGAACAACAGAACTTATAATGCTTTTATCAAGAAATTTCGTCTGGATTCCTGCTTCCCTGCAAAGCGTGAGCAAAATAGAAGTATATTCATCTCCTGTGCGTCTTGAATCAGTTGCAATGCGCCACTGAACAGCAATTTTATCGCCATCAAAGATAGCTGCGACAATATTTGTGTTTCCAATATCCACGGCAAAAAGCAATTTTAGCCTCCAGCAAGTTACAATGTTCTGTTTAATTTAAAATATTGCATTTGCTTTTTTTTTTCAAGCGAAACAAAACAAGAACAAAATTAGCAATTGGCAAAGATTCACACTCATTGAGCAAATTAAATTTATATTATAGTATATTTCATTATGGAAACATTTATTCAACCAAAAATCTTAAAAGGATTCAGAGACTTTCTTCCACAAGATGAAATTTTGAGATCTGACCTAATTGAAAAACTCACAAAGACATTCCGCTCTTACGGATTCGTTCCTATAGACACTCCAGTTCTTGAATATACAGAGATTTTGCTCAGAAAAAGCAACGGCGAAACAGAAAAACAGATGTTCCGCTTTGAAGATAACGGCGGAAGAGATGTCGCAATGAGATTTGACTTGACAGTTCCTTTCGCAAGATTCACTGCACAGCACAAAGAAGAGCTTTACTTTCCATTTAAAAGATACCACATTTCAAAAGTATGGCGCGGAGAAAAGCCACAGGCAGGAAGATACAGAGAATTTGTGCAGTGCGACTTTGACACAGTAGGAAGCGACAGCGCAGTATCGGACTTTGAGACGCTAAGCCTTATGAAAGCAGCCCTTTCTGCCATTGGCGTTGACGAAATAAAGATTCACGTGAACCACAGAGGAATTTTCAACCGCTTTTTAAAGAAACTTGGCCTTTCAGAAAAGTCGGAAGATATTTTGAGAGCGGTAGACAAAATTGCCAAAGTGGGCGAAGAAAAAGTTTCGGCGGAACTTGAAGAAATCACAGGAAGCGCGGATTCAAGCGCAAAAATTATTGACTACATAAAGCCTCTTTCTTCATTCGAAGAGACACTTTCACACATAGAAGAGCTTGCCGGCGGAGAAGATGAAGACTCAAAACGCATGAAAACAATCTTCAGCATGATGAAAGCAGCGGGAATTGAAGAAACTTACATGCTAGATCCTGCAATTACACGCGGTCTTGACTATTATACAGGCATTGTTTACGAAACTTTCCTTGAAAAACTGCCGTCAATAGGTTCTGTTTGCTCAGGCGGAAGGTATGACAATCTCGCAGGACTTTACATGAAAGAAAAACTGCCAGGCGTAGGCTCAAGCATTGGATTGGACAGGCTGATTGCAGGACTTTCTGAGCTTGGAATTACAAACGCAAAAGGCAGCTATCTTGATGTGGAAATATTCAACACCGATGAAAATCTGAATGTTCAATATCAGGAAGTGGCAGTAAAACTCCGCAAAGAAGGAATTTCCGTAGAAGTATTCCCAGACACTGTAAAAATCAACAAACAGTATTCTGTAACAGACAAAAAACAGATTCCCTGGGGAATTATGCTTTCAAGCAACAGCGAAACCGCAAATACAGTCACGCTAAAGAACTTAAAGACAAGAGAAATCTTTGAGTCCATTTCAATTGAAGATGCGGCAAAAAAGATTAAAAGTTGAATTTTACTGTCATACTTGTCATTATCGGGCTTGACCCGATAATCTAGTGTAATTTTTCAGCATATCTTCGGGTCAAGCCCGAAGATGACATTGGGTCAAGCACGGGAATGACAGTTTATTTTACATCTGTTTTAGCAAGTTCACCATTTCAATTGCTCCAAGGGCGCAGTCGTAGCCTTTGTTTCCGGCTTTTGTTCCGGCGCGCTCAATCGCCTGGTCAATTGTATCTGTTGTAAGAACTCCGAACATAACTGGAATTCCAGTCTGCAAGCTAACTTGCGCAATTCCTTTTGAAACTTCAGCGCAAACGTAGTCATAGTGGCTTGTAGCTCCGCGGATTACAGCTCCAAGGCAAATAACAGCATCGTATTTTTTGCTTTCAGCCATTTTTTTTGCGGCAACTGGAATTTCAAAAGCGCCAGGAACCCAGCAAAGAGTTATGTCATCATCTTCAACGTCGTGGCGGACAAGCCCGTCTTTTGCGCCCGCAACAAGCTTTGAAACAATAAACTCATTGAATCTTGCGGCGACAATTCCAACCTTAATTTTGCCTGCGCTTCCAGCAACAACTTTTCCTTCAATAATTTTCATTTTTTTCCTCCAAAATATTTTTTTAGAACCGGCTAAACGTTAGAAAGCAAATGCCCCATCCGCTTTGCCTTTGTTTTCAAATAAAATTCATCATATTTTTGAACAGGAATTTCAAGCGGAATGCGCTCTTCAATTTCGATTCCGTTTTCCTTGCAGTTCATGGCGTCAATTTTCTGCGGATTGTTTGTCATAAGGCGAAGTTTTGAAATTCCAAGATTTTTTAGAATTTGAATTCCGCATGAATAGTCCCGGGCATCTTCTGGAAGACCAAGCGCAAGATTAGCGTCCACGGTATCCATGCCTTTGTCCTGAAGACTGTAAGCCTTTATCTTGTTAAGAATTCCAATTCCCCTTCCTTCCTGCGAAAGATAAACGAGAACTCCCCTTCCTTCCTGAGAAATTTTTTTCATTGCAAGATCAAACTGCTCGCCGCAATCGCATTTTCTTGAGCCGAAAGTATCGCCTGTAAGACATTCGCTGTGAACACGGCACAAAACACTTTTTCCGTCGGAAACATTTCCCATGACCAAAGCCTCATGATGCTCGCCAGTGATTGTGTCCAAAAATCCATAAAGCTTAAACTCGCCGTACTTTGTAGGAAGATTCGCTTCTGCAACGCGCTCAATGAATTTTTCAGTTGACTTTCTATATTCAATCAAATCGGCAATTGTTATAAGAGTTAAGTTCCACTCCCTTGCTTTTTCTTCAAGTTCAGGGCGGCGCGCCATGTGTCCGTCTGCGCTCATAATCTCGCAGCAAAGTCCGGCTGGCTCAAGTCCGGCTAAGCGGCACAAATCAACAGTCGCTTCGGTATGACCCTGGCGTTCAAAAATTCCCTTGTCTTTTGCAACCAAAGGAAACATGTGTCCCGGTCGGCGAAAATCTTCCGGTTTTGTTTCTGGTTTTACAAGAGCAACAGCAGTGGCGCTTCTTTCAAATGCGCTGATTCCTGTTGTTGTTGAAACATGATCTACTGAAACAGTAAAGGCTGTTTCGTGGTTGTCCTGATTCTGAAACGTCATCGGATAAAAATTAAATTTCTTTGCAATTTCAGAGCTTACTGGCATACAGATAAGTCCGCACGCATTCCGCGCCATGAAATTTATATTTTCACCTGTAGCAAATCTTGCGGCGCAAATCAAGTCGCCTTCATTCTCGCGAGACTCGTCATCAGTAACCATTATAATTTTTCCGCCGCGCAAATCCTGCAAAGCCTTTTCTATAAGAGCAAATTTTTCAGTCTTCATTTTTTTCCTCCAAAGTAAAATGCCTTATATATTTTCCAACTATGTCGCATTCAATGTTCACCAAATCTCCAGGCTTTTTTTTGCTTAAAACAGTGTTGCTCCAAGTATGCGGAATCACCGCTGCGAAAATAACGCAAGTTGAGCCGCTCCATTTTACAGAAGCAATAGTCAGGCTGATTCCGTCAATTGCAACAGAGCCTTTTTCAATCATAAAGTCGCCAAGTTTTTTTTCCATTGAAAACTGAATGTTCACGGCGTTTTCATTTTTTGAGAAAGCAAGAATTCTTCCAGTTCCGTCGATATGTCCAGAAACAATGTGTCCGCCGAATCTTCCGTCCGCTTTCATTGCACGCTCAAGATTTACAAAGCTTCCGGAGCGAAGGATTTTTAAGGAAGTGCGGCTAAAAGTTTCAGGCGTAACATCGGCTTTAAAAACAGAGCCAGAAAATTCAGCGACAGTCAGGCAAACTCCATTCACGGCAATGCTTTCGCCAAGCACAAGTTTTTCATTAAAACTAGACTGAATCTCAATCGAAAAAGAATGGCCGGAACGCACAATATTTTTTACATTGCCAAGGCTTTCTATAATTCCCGTGAACAAAATTATTCCCCCAAACACAGCTCTTGAAAATCGTATTCCAAAAGCAAATCACCAGAAAAAGTTTTTACATTTTTCAGCGAAAGATTCACGCAAGACAAAAGGCTTGTGCATTCAATTCCCTGCACCGGCGAATGCACAGCTCCATTTTTTCCGCCCAAAATTTTTGGAGCGACAAAGCAAAGCACTTTGTTTACAAGGCATTTTTTTTCTTTGCCGTAAAAAAACAGGCTTGAATTAAGTGCGCCGCCGGATTCAACAAGAACGCTATCAATTGAAAACTCGCCAAGTTTTTTTAGCGCTTGCAAAATGTCGATATGCGAATCTTTTTTTTCAACCTGAATTACTTTTGCGCCTTTTTCCTCAAGTGCAGATTTTTTTTCGGAACTAGAGCAAGTAAAAATTACAAGCGGAACTTCATTCGCAGTTTTTACAAGATTGCATTCAAGCGGAATTTTCAGTTCCGTATCAAGAACAAGACGAACCGGCTGCTTCAATCCTTCGCCTTGGATTCTACAAGTTAAAAGCGGATCATCTTTTAGAACAGTCTGGATTCCGCACATAACGGCCGCAGTTGTTCCGCGCAAATAATGAACATATTCACGGGAACTTTCGTTTGTAATCCACTTGCTTTCGCCTGAAGAAAGTGAAGTTTTTCCGTCTGCGGTTTGTGCATATTTTACAATCACAAAAGGACGCTTAGTTGTTATATAATAGAAGAAAATTTCATTAAGAGAATCGCATTCAGCTTTCATAAAATCCCGGAAAACTTTTATTCCCGCATTTTCAAGCTGAAGAACGCCTTTTCCGTTTACAAGAGAATTTGGATCGCGGCTTCCAATCACGACATTTTTTATTCCGGCATCTATGATTGCCTGAGTGCACGGCGGCTGTTTTCCTGTGTGGCAGCAAGGCTCCAATGTAACGTAAAGATTTGCTCCACGGACGCAGACTTTTTTTTCCATTGCATTTTTTAAAGCGTCCCGCTCCGCATGAAGATTTCCATATTCGTGATGAAAACCTTCAGCAATAATTTTTCCGTCTTTTTCAATTACCGCGCCAACAAGAGGATTCGGATGAACTTTTCCGCCGCCTTTTTTTGCAAGCTCAATTGCACGCTGCATAAAAATTTTCTGAGGAACAAAAACAGCATTTTTCTCTTCTGCAAAAGCATCCATACAAAAAAAGTTTTATATCAAACTAAAAATATTGTCAATACAAGCCCCTTATGCTCGTTTGACAATAGAAACATTTTTATCTATTATATGTTGTTATGAAAAAATGCGGGACTATTCCACTCATTCTTAGCGGAGCATTGCTTTTTTTTGCGCTTGTTTTCGGCTCTCTTCTTGGAGCTGGGCTTGCTGCTACACGGAATACAATAAACACTGAAAATTTCACAGACTTTGAAACTTCACTTCCAACAAGGCTTTTGGATATAAACGGCGAGCTTATAACTGAATTTGCAAGCGATGAGCGGCGGGAAATAATTGCGCTGAAAAATCTTCCGCAGCACATGATTGACGCACTGCTTACAAGAGAAGACCGCATTTTTTACAGCCACCATGGATTCAGCATAAAGGCTTTGTTCAGGGCAGTTGTCGGAGTTCTTACAAGAAGCTCTCTTGGCGGAGGCTCAACACTTTCTCAGCAAATCGCGGGAACTTTGTACTGCGACCGGCAGGAATATTCAGTCAAGCGAAAGCTCAAGGAACTTTGGTGGGCAATCCAAATGGAGCGCAGATATTCAAAGGATGAAATCTTAGAGCTTTATCTGAATAAAATTTATTTTGGCGGCGGAACTTACGGAGTCAACGCGGCAAGCAAATATTACTTCGGGCACGATGCCACAGAAATAACTCCAGCGGAATCTGCAATTCTTGTAATTCAGCTTTCAAACCCTTCATTCTATAATCCGTTCGAACATCCAAACCGGGCAATGGCAAGACAAAAAGATGTTCTTGAAGCGATGGTGAATTCTGGCTACATTTCCCAGCAGCAGGCGGACGACAGTTTTGACACATACTGGGCAAACTTTGACTACACAAGAACAAACGCTTCCGCGCACGCAATGCAAAATGACGAAGCTCCTTGGTTCAGTGAATATGTAAGAAGAAATTTAAGCGGAATGATTTACGGAACAGAAGACATTTACACAAGCGGATTCACCGTAAACACAACATTGAATCTTTCGCACCAAAAAGCCGCGGAAGAAGTAATGCAGGATTATATCCATGCGGCAAACAGAATTTACCAGCGGACAATGAATTCCCACGAGCGTGCGACATTCAGCAAATATATTCCGCTCACAGAACTTTTCAGCCTTGTATTCAACTTGCCGGACTTGAAACTTGGCGAGCAAAGAAACCAAGCAACAGCAATGAATCACTACCGCGATGAAATAAATCCTATAATCGATGTAATGTCCATGGTCTGCGGAATCGAATCCTTAAAGACTGAAATCGTCAACAAAGGAAATTCCTTGATTCAGCAAAAGGCGGAAAAAACAACGATTGAAGGAACAATGATTGCCATTGAAAATTCAACAGGATACATAGATGCGCTTGTCGGCGGCTCAAAATATGACAAGACAAACCAGTTTATCCGTGCGGTGCAGGCAAAGCTTCAGCCTGGCTCAACTTTCAAGCCGCTTTATTATTCCGAAGCAATTGAAAGCCAGAAATTTACAATGACAACAATTATAAGCGACACGCCGCAGGTTTTCCATAAAGAAGACGGAACTCCTTATATTCCGCAGGACTTTAAAGGCCAGTGGGAAGGCGATGTTGAATTCTGGTATGCTTTAGCCCACTCCATGAATGTGCCTTCAATAAAAGTTTTGGACACAATCGGATTTGACTCTGCAATAAAAAGAACTTCCGCGCTGCTAGGAATTCCTTCAAACGAATTTGAATCAAGGCACTTTGAGCCGGTTTATCCGCTTGGTCTTGGAGTCTGTTCAGTGCGTCCTATTGAAGTTGCAAAAGCTTATGCCACAATCGCAAACCGCGGAAAAGAAGTCAAGCCGATTGCAATTCTTTCAGTTGAAGACAAAAACGGAAACATAATTTTCAATCCGGGAAAAGAACAGGCAGACGCGCAAAAGTCCAGAAACGGCTCAAAGCAAATTCTTACAGAAGAAACAGCATTTATAATGCAGGAAATTATGAAGAATACTGTTGCAAGCGGAACTTTAAGATACGGCTCTGACTGGGACTCAACATACTGGGTTACAGGAAAAAGAAAAGGCCGCGGAAATAAATTCAACTTTGTAAATTCAAACGGAAAAACATTTCAAATGCCTGTAGCAGGAAAAACAGGAACAACGCAAAACTGGGCAGACGCTTGGGCAGCAGGATTTACGCCGTACTACACTTCTGTTTTCTGGTTCGGATTTGACAAGCCAGGACAGTCGCTTGGACTTTCGATTACCGGCTCAACTTTGGCTGGTGTTGCTTGGGGCGACTTTATGAATGCGGCGAACAAAGACAAGCCGTACAAGCCGTTCTATGACGAAATGCCAAAAGACTTGATTCAGCTTGAAGTCTGTACAAAAAGCGGCGGAATTTTGACGCCTGAATGCGGAAGCAATAGAATCACTGCATATTATTATCCAGGAACAGAACCGACCGAGCCATGCAAAAAGCACACAGACGATTCTGGCAGAACATTGGGAGCCGCAAGACTTCAAAAAGCAAAAATTCAGGCAGGCTACAGTTTTGACGAAGGAATTGACGACAGTCCGCTTATGGTTGACTTGAGCTTCCTTAAGAGCGGAAAACTTTCTTCAGAAATAAGACAGGAAGAATCAGAATATGAACTCTTGCAGCCGCAAAGAAATTCCGATGATTTTTCAAACTGGCTTCTTGACTAAAAAACAAAGATTGCCTATTTTTTAATTAAATGCTTGTAAAAATTGAAGATATAAAAGTAAAAAAAAGAGTTCGCCGCGATTTGGGAGATTTGACCGCATTAAAAGAAAGTATGCACCGTTACGGTCTTATGAATCCAATCACGCTGAATTCCAGCTACGAGCTTGTTGCAGGGGAACGCAGGCTTGAAGCTGCAAAATCTCTTGGCTGGGAAAGAATAAACGCAAATGTCCTTGACTCAAATGTTGACAATATCCGCCAGCTTGAAATGGAGCTTGAAGAAAACAATCAGCGTAAGGAATTTACAGACGAAGAACTCATGGAAGGATACAAGCGTCTTGAAAAGCTAAAAAATCCTCCGCTGATTATGCGTCTTCTAAAATTCATTGCCAATATCTTTATAAAAATCGCAGAGTTTATAAAATCGCTTTTTGGAAAAAAATAATTTTAAACTCTTACAACAATTTCTCTTTGCATTTCATCATTTTGTGCCTTATAATTAAAGGATAAAAAATATCATATTAGCCTAAACTTCGAGTTTTATAGTTTAATGTCATTATCGGGCTTGACCCGATAATCTATTGAAATTTTACAGTAGATTCCTGACCGAGTTTACTGCGTAAACTTCGCAGTGTCGTAGCACGAGAATGACACATAAATGAACTGTTCTTTTCAAAATTCGACATTCAGGCTATTAAAAAAATCTGCATAACTTTGGAGGCACATCATGAAAAAAATCAAAATAACATTTCCAGACAATTCATTCATAGAGGCAGAAAATGAAATCCGCCCAATTCTTTTCCTTGAAAAATTCAATGCACAAAATAAAAAAATTGTCGCAGTAAAAGTAAACAATGAAATCTGCTCGTTAGACAGCCCTGTAAACATAACCTCAAGCATAGAGCCTGTTTTTTCAGACTCAAAAGACGGAAGCGCAATCTACAGAAGATCGCTTTGCTTTGTTCTAGCGGCGGCGGCACATAAAATCTTCCCGGGAAAAAGGCTTTTGGTCGGACACAGCTTGGGCTATGGCTACTACTACACGCTTGAACTTGGAGAGCCTCTTACAAAAGAAAATATTTTAAAGCTAAAAAATGAAATGGAGCAAATAGTAAAAGACGACAAAATAATCGAAACCGACTTCATTTCATATTCAGAAGCCTGCTCGCTTTTTGAAGAGCTCGGACTTACAGAAACCAGAAAGCAGCTGAACTACAGATGCCCTTCCCGCGTTCAAATCAACAGGCTTGAAGGCTTTTCCGATTTGTATTTTGGACCGCTAGTTGGAACAACAGGCATTTTAAATGTTTTTGACTTGCTTCCATATAGCGACGGATTTCTTTTGAGATTCCCTAAAAAAGGCCAGCCTGAAAAACTCACAGAATTTGTCGATCAGCCAAAGCTTTTTGAAATTTACAAGTCTTACAAGCTCTGGGGAAAAAGGCTGAATGTAACTTCCGCGGCAAGCTTAAACCAGCTGATTCACGACAGAAAAGAATCTGAATTTATCGACATAACTGAAACGCTTCAGACAAAAAGAATTTCCACAATTGCAGATGAAATTCTAAAGAAAAAGTCAGCAAGGATTGTCCTTATAGCAGGCCCGTCTTCTTCTGGAAAAACAACAACCAGCAAAAAACTTGCATTGCAGCTCGAAGCAATCGGATACAAGCCAAAAGTAATAAGCCTTGACAGCTATTATCTTGGTCGCGCGCAAACTCCAAAAGATGAAAACGGAAACTACGACTACGAATGCCTTGAAGCCTTGAACATTGAGCTTTTAAATCAAAATCTTGTTGACTTGTTTGCAGGAAAACAAATCAAGCTGCCATCCTATGACTTTCATGCAGGAGTAAGCTATTTTAAGGGCGACACAATGACTTTAGAAGAAAGCGATATTTTAATCATGGAAGGAATTCACGGACTTAACGACAAGCTTACACCACTAGTCCCGGCGGATAAAAAGTTTAAAATCTATATTTCCGCATTGACCCAGCTGAATCTTGACGACCACAATAGAATTTCAACAAGCGACAATAGGCTTATAAGAAGAATTGTAAGAGATTCCCGCTATAGAGGAAAAAGCGCGGCGGACACAATCGCAATGTGGGAAAGCGTTCAAAAAGGCGAGCAGCTTCACATATTTCCGTTCCAAAACAATGCTGATGCAATGCTGAACACTGCGCTGGATTACGAGCTTCCGGTTTTAAAGGTTTATGCAGAACCGCTTTTAAGATGTGTAAGTCCGCTCCAAAAGGAATATGCAGAAGCAAACAGGCTGCTTCAATTCTTAAACTGCTTCTCTACAATTCCTGCAACTTCAGTTCCAACGCAGTCTATAATCAGGGAATTTATCGGCGGAAGCGCATTTAAATACTAAAGCAAATTTTTTCTGGCAGTCACAATATCGTCGGCTGCCAGTTCCTCTGCTTTTAAGTTGTCCTTTTTCCACTGGCGGAATTTATTTTCCTTTAGCTTTTCAAGGACTTTGACTTTTTGCATTGCCTGCCGGACAACTTCGCGTTTTTCATCCGCGGCAATTTGCGCTGTGGCAAGCTCTTCCAAAAACTTTTCTTTCTTCTGTTCAAGCATGAAAAAAAAAGACTGTATTTCAGCCTGAATAAGAAAATCTGTGTTTGTGTCGAAATTTTTTATTGTGGAAACTTTTCGCTTTGCAATGGATTCAAGTTCGCCCTGAATTCTTGCGACTTCTGCATTTGCCTTGCCAAGCTCCATTTCTGCCTGACGCTGCTCAAATATTCTGAGGTCAAGAATTTTCTGCATTGAAAAAGCGAATTTCTTCATAAAGCAAAAAAAATCAAGCAGGAGATTCTGAATATTCGGCTTCAGGAATTTCAATTCCGCTTAGTTCTGAAAGAGATTTCAGCGTGTCTTCAATTGTAAGATGGCAGTTTTCTTCCTGGCACAAAAATTCTTCAACAGCCTGATGATGGTCAATGGCTTCGTCAATTTCCGGGGAAGAGCCTTTTTGGTAAACACCAGCGTTTATCATTTCTTCCTGCTCTGAATAAACAGAAATCCAACGGCGCACACGCTGCACTGCTTTTTTTGTGCAAGTTCCAGAAACACGCTTTGAAAGACGGCTGATGCTTGTAAGCATATCGATTGCAGGATAATGCTGACGAGCCGCAAGGGAACGCTGCAAAACAATATGTCCGTCTAAAGTTCCGCGCACTTTATCAGCAATAGGCTCATCCATATCATCGCCGTCAACAAGGACTGTATAAAAGGCGGTAATGCTTCCTTTGTCATTTGTTCCAGTTCGCTCAAGAAGCTTAGGCAGCATATCAAAAACGCTCGGAGGATAACCTCTTTGCGCAGGAGGCTCGCCGGTTGCAAGACCAATTTCTCTTTGCGCATGGGCAAAACGAGTTACGCTGTCAAACATCAGCATAACGTCCTTCCCTTGGTCGCGGAAATATTCAGCTATGGCAGTTGTAACATAAGCGGCTCTCAATCTTGAAATGGAAGGCTGATCGCTAGTTGCAACAACAAGAACAGAACGTTTAAGTCCTTCTTCTCCCAAGTCGCGCTTTATAAAATCCATAACTTCGCGTCCACGCTCTCCAATAAGACCGATTACGTTTATATCAGCATTTGTATTCCGCGCAATCATTGAAAGAAGCGTTGACTTTCCAACTCCAGAGCCTGCAAAAATTCCAAGACGCTGGCCTTTTCCAACTGTAAGGATTCCGTCAATGGCACGAACTCCAGTTACAATGCGCTTGTCAATCGGCTTGCGTTCCATTGGGTTCGGAGGAGATGCAAGAGCCGGATAATATGCTTCTGGGAAAATTTCGCCTTTTCCGTCATAGGGCTTTCCAGTTGCATCTATTACGCGCCCCAAAAGAGATGGTCCTACAGGAACTTCCAAAACGTGCCCGGAAGCAACAACTTCACAGCCAACTTCAATTCCCTTGGTTTCTCCGTAAGCCATAAGACGTACAGAAGAACCTTCAAGCCCAACAACTTCTGCAAGAACAGAACTTTGAATGCTTGGAATGTGAATTGTGCAGATTTCGCCAATTACAGAGCGAGGACCTTTGCTTTCTATCATAAGACCTTTTACGCCTATGACAGAGCCGGTATATTTTATGGGTTCAATTCGTTCTATGCTATGAATGTATTTATCAAAAAAATTTTCCATTTTAAATTATCCCACAGCAGCTGCAAACAGCAACTTGCAGACTTTGCAAAAAAACTGCCACTTTCATACTTGACAAAAGAACTTTTCTTTTATCAAGCACAAAAATATATTGCCGGATAAACTCCGGCAATAACAAATAAAATAAACAAATGAATCAACTGTCGGGATTTATAACTTCTGACTTGCCCACAGTTTTTATTGGCGAAATATTCAAAATCTGAGTTTCAAGTTCATTCAGCTGGCTTGAAATGCGCGCGTCAATTGCGCCGAAGTCTGTTTCAACAATACAGCCGCCTTTTTCAACAGAACTGTCTTCAACAACAGAAATATTCTTTATATTTTCAACCTGACGGATAAAGTCTTTTATATGCTCGGTTGTAAGCTTTACATCGGCAAGATTTACGCGCAATGTTACGTCCCCAGAGCCTTTTACTTTTTTCAAAGCCTGAAGAACATTCGACATTATAACGCTCTTTTGATTTTCGCTCATAATCTTAACAACTTTGCGCGCTATTAAAATTACAAGGTTCACAATCTGCTGCTCTGTATTGTCAAGAATTTCCTGCCTTTTTGCCTGAACAGCTTCAATCATTTTATGAATGCGCTCAACAAGACGCTGGGCTTCTTCATTTCCAGCCTTATAGCCTTCCTCATGTCCAGCTTTAAATCCATCGTTCTTTGATTTTTCAAAAATGGATTTCTCTTCTATTTTTGCGTTGGAAATAATATCCTGCGCTTCTGCCTTTGCTTTTTCAACAATATCCTGCGCTTCTTTTTGCGCCTGGGATTTTATTACGGCAGCCTGATCGCTTTGATGCTTTACCTGTGCAAACGCGGCATCTTCCGCATTTTTTACAATCTGATCCGCATCAGCCTGAGCCTTTGCAAGCATCTTGGCCTTTTCATCTTCCCACTGAAGCTTAAAAGCCTCCGCTTCCTTGCGCAAGTCGTCTGCTGTAGGACCTGTATATTCAGGAACTTCCTCAACTTTTTCTTCTACAGGGGGCGCAAAATTTTTTGTAAACTGAAGGACAACTTCGCCCTTTGTGTTGTTTACTTCTGCCGGTCTGAATACAGTTTGTGCCATGCTAAATGCCTCCAGTCAAATCAGACTACCATTTCATCATCGCTAGAACGAGCAATAACAATTTCACCAGAATCTTCAAGACGGCGGATTACGCTAACAATCTTCTGCTGGCTTTCTTCAACATCTTTCAAGCGGACAGGTCCCATGTATTCCATGTCTTCTTTAAGCATTGAAGCGGCACGCTTTGACATATTGCGGAAAATCTTGTCCTGAACTTCTGTATCAACTGATTTCAAAGCCTTTGCAAGCTCCTGCGTATCAACTTCACGGAGAACTTTCTGAATCGCGCGGTCATCAAGCATAACAATATCTTCGAAAACAAACATTCTCTTCTTGATTTCTTCCGCAAGCTCTGGATCATCTTCTTCAAGAGTTTCAATAATCGCCTTTTCAGAAGAACGGTCAACAAGGTTAAGAATTTCAACGATCGAGTCAACACCACCGGCAGCCGTGTAGTCTTCGCTGGAAAGAGTTGAAAGTTTCTTTTCAAGAACACGTTCAACTTCGCGCAGAACTTCCGGGCTTGTGCGGTCCATTGTGGCAAGACGCTTTGAAACTTCCGGCTGAATTTCCGCTGGAAGATTCTGAAGAATTGTAGCAGCCTTTTGAGGCTCAAGGTACGCAAGAATAAGCGAAATTGTCTGCGGATATTCCTGCTGAACAAAGTTCAAAAGATGAGCTGGATCTGTTCGGCGGATAAAATCAAACGGACGAACCTGCAAAGAGCTTGTAAGCCTGTTGATAATATCAATAGCTTTTTGGCTTCCCAAAGATTTTTCAAGAAGCTCACGGGCAAAATCAATACCGCCAGTGGTAATAAAATTCTGCGCCTGCATAAGCTCCTGAAATTCTTCAAGAACCTGATCTTTAAAGTCTGCGTCAATTGTATCAAGGCGCGCAATTTCAAAAGTAAGAGTTTCAACTTCATCTTCGCGCAAGTGCTTCATTACATCAGAGGCTACATCGCTTCCGATTGCAACGAGGAAAATAGCGGCTTTTTGGCGGCCGGTAAGATTCTTATAATCCTTGATTCCGCCCTTTTTCTTGCTTTTTTTGCCGTCAACAAGTTCTTCTGCCATAAACTATTCCTCCATAAGCCAAGTGCGGATAAGCATTGCAACATCTTCTGGATGCTCTTTTGCCATTGCAATCGCATTTTCCTGAAGCTCTGCCCGCTTGCGCTCTTCAACAGACATTGTAACTTCCATTCCCTGCTGCTGGGCTTCAAGAAGCGCTCTCTGTCTTTCTTCTTCCTGCTGACGAATTCTAGCTTCCTCTGCAAGACGGCGGCGGCGTTCAATTTCTCTGCTGATAATACGGAACGCAATGAACGCAATAAGAATTATAGCAATTCCAATCAGGCTGAACATAATTGTGCGGTTTCTGTTAAGCTGCGCAATATATGCCAAATCTTCTTTTTCCTGCTCTTCTGTCCTGTCAAAAGGAATATTTGTAACTGTAACGCTGTCTCCGCGGGCTCTGCTATAGCCTACAGCATCCTGAACAAGTTTTGTTGTATTTGCAAGCTGCTCTGGAGTAATAGGAATGTACTCGCGCTTTAAATGTCCGTTTTCAAGAATAGGACGGTTATTTTCATCATAAACTTTACGCCACTGGCCGTCAATGTTTACAGAAACTGTAATGCGGTCAATCTGCGGACTTGTAATTTCAGAAACATTTTTTTCGTTCAGCGCATAGTTGCGTTTTATGCCTTCTTCTGTGGATTTACCAACAACATTTGACATATCGCTGTAAACTGGAGGATTCTGACCTTCAACGCCAGCAGGACCTTCAGGATTGTAGCCGGTTCCTGTAAATGACTTGTTTACAGTTTCTTCCGACAAAGTAAGGCTGTTTACAATTTCAGAGTCATCATAAGGAGTGTTCGGGTTATCCGGACGGATTGTAATTCCGCCGTATTCTCTTGAAGTAGTTGTGCGCTCAGACATATTCATGTCAATCTTGATGTTCGCAACTCTTACACGGTTATCAGAGAATGTTCCCTTCAATGCTGCAAGGACAAGTCCTGTATATGTAGTTTCCTGCTTAAGAATAAGCTTGCGCTGTTTTTCTATATTTGAAATGCGGTCGCTTTCCGCCATGCCTTCAAAGTCATTTATCTGAACATTTGAAGCGCCGTCGTTGATTACAATATTTTCATCGCGCAGACCTTCTACGCTGGCTTTTATAAGATTTTGAATTCCACGGATTTTGCGCTTATCCGTAAGAACATCGCTGTTTCCTTTAGCAAACAAAACAATGCTTGCAGATGTTGGATTCTGATTTTCTGTGAATAAAGATTCATCTGGGAGAACAAGATTTACTTCTGCGCGCTGGATTCCGTCCAAAGACTCAAGCTGCTGCTTTAAAGCTGTTTCTGTTGCGCGCTGCCAGTTCACCTTGTCATCAAAGTCTGTTCTTGACCAACGGGTAACATCAAAAAGGCTGTAGGCATCAAGGCTCGACGGAGCATAGCCTTCAGCAATGAGACGGCTTCTGTATTTTTTTGCTATATCGCTGTTTTCAACAGAAATATAATTGTCAGATGAAACATAGGCCTTTACATTGTCCTGATCAAGGCGGGAAAGAATAAGCTCCCGTTCTTTTTCATCATTTACCGGACCGTTAAAAAGGCGCACTGTGGAAGGGCGAGACGACATAGAAGCCATAAGAACAATCACCGCTATAGCAACCACAACGATGGCAGCCACAATAGCTTTTTGGAGAGTTGTCCACTTCGCCCATTTTTCTTTAATGGTTTCTAAATTTTTCTTGAACCATTCGTTCATATTCCCCTCCCATGAACGAACTCATTTTATGGAAGCCTATAAAAATCTCAGTTTTTATAGGCAACTCTAATAATGCGATGTTTTATCGATGCTATTACAGCGAATTAAAACTCGCAGGTTTTCTAAAAGCGAACTGTAAAGTGAGCTTTTAGAAAACCCCTTATTTCTATTTTACGCTGTCCCACTCGCATAAAAAGATAGGACAGTATAACACAAATTCCCGAATTTGACAATAAAACTTTTTAGCAAACCAGAACGCTATCTGTTCTGCGAAAGCTCATTCCAGCCTTTTACAAGACGGTCAATTACATTCTGCGCAAGATCCAGCGACATCTGGGCTTTTGCCATGGCAGTTGTAACGTCATGAATGTCAACGCTGTCCGGATCTGTTATGACTTTTTCCTGAAGGGCTGAAACATTAAGCTGCTGGCTGTTCATTTCGTTTACAGCTTCAAGAAGGTAAGTTCTAAACGACTCTTTCTTTTCAGCTCCGTCAACAGAAGCTGTTCCATTTCCATTTAAAGCCTTGCTGACGTTTCCGATGGCTGAAGTCCCAAGATGAGACGCATTCGACCTGTTAAGCTCCATAGAGCCAAAAGAAAGATTCATAGTTCCTCCCGTTTACTTATTAGCTGCAACTAGCGGTTTCCAATTTCCAAAGCAGAGGCAAACATTTCCTTGCTGCCCTGAATAACAGAACTGTTGGCTTCGTAAGCACGGTTCGCGCTTATCATGTTCACCATTTCGTTTACAATATTCACGTTAGGATATTCAACGTAGCCTTTGTTCGGTCCAGACTGAATTGCATCCGGGTGGCTTGGATCATAAACCATTCTTCCCTGCTCGCTGTCTTTTACGATTTCACGCACACGAACGCCTTTTCCAGGTCCGTTGTCCAGCTCTGAATCCACAAAAGGAAATCTCCACTGAGGATTTGAAGAAGAAATAGGCTCAACAATCACGCTCTGCTTTCGGTAAGCTCCGCCTTCCTGAGTACGTGTTGTTGTTGCATTCGCAATATTGTTTGAAATGACATCAGTGCGCAGACGCTCCACGCTCATTCCTGTTGCCGCTATGTTTATGCTTGTAAATAATCCCATACTTTTCTCCAAAACTCAATAGTAAAAATAAACTATATTGACTTCATGGCCGTCTTGACCTGTGAAAACTCAAAATTCATAAGCTGAGTCAAAAGGCGATACTGCATCTGAATCTGAACAACATTCATTGCTTCCTGCTCTGCATCAACATTGTTTCCGTTGGCTTTTGAAGCAGTCGTGTAGTCGGAAACACGTCTAGGCTCAACATCACGCCAGTCGCGCGGAACTTCGCTCTGAATATGGCGCGCGTCATTTGTCGCCATGCGGAAAGAGCTGTGCTCGTTATCGCGGCTAATGAAGGCTTTTTTCAGTTCGCTTTCAAAGTTTACGGACTGCCTCTTGAAATTCGCAACTTCGCTGTTTGCAATATTATTTGCAGTAACCTGATAGCGGAGGCTTTCAACATCAAGAGCGCGGTGAAGCAAATCTACAGAATTTGAAAAACTGTTCATACTCTGTTCATCGGCATTCCAGAAAAAAAGTTTATACTATAAATGTATGGTTTTTATTAAAATGGAAATTCAACAGTCATTTCCGCGCAGTTCGAATGTCATAAGAATTCTTGAATCGGAAAAAGACCTTGTAAATTAAATTGTTTTTGCAATATATTGTAGCTAACAAGGAAGAATAATGAACTACATACTTTGCCACAAAGATATTCCGGTTTTAAGATTCTCAACCGAGGATGAAGAAATCTCCGAAGTTTCTGAAATAATCTGCAAGGAACATCTTCCAGTCGGAATATCGCAAGACAATGAAAAAGGAAAAACATTAAAAAGCCAGTTCCGCTCCTGGTGGAAAGGCCGCTCAATTCCTGCGAGCCGCCAGAATCTTGACACTGCCCTTGAGCAGCTCGGAAACATCACCACGGATTATCTTATAGAAAAAAGCTACGGTCTAAGCCTTTCTGACCATTATTGGGCAAAACCTTTAACAAGCAACTTGTCCTGGAAAGATGTGAATTTCTTTCAGAACAGTTTTTCAGATGACGTAGGAAAAGCCCTCTTCGGCGTTCTGAATTCAGACAGCACCGAAAAACTGAATCTTGTTTCCCCGGACAACACATCTGACGGCTGGCTCAAAAAAAAATGGATTATAAACAACGGTGAAAGAATTCTTTTAAAGGCTGGAAGCGCACCGTATTATCAGGAACCGTTCAACGAAGTCTTGACTTCTGAAATTTGCAAAAAGCTCGGAATAGAACACGTTGAATATAAAATCATAAAAACCGATGGAACTTTCTACTCGTCATGTCCTGACTTTGTGTCGCCGCAGACAGAACTTGTTCCAGCCCGGCACATTGTGAACACTTTAAAAAAGGACAACAACACTTCAAATTTCAACCATCTCATAAACTGCTGTACGGAACTTGGATTCAAGAATACGGAAAAATTAAAGAAAGGAATCTGCAATATGCTAACAGTTGACTTTATAATCGCCAACACCGACAGGCACTACAACAACTTCGGATTTTTAAGGAATCCTGACACCCTTGAATGGCTCGGGCTTGCACCTGTATTCGACAGCGGAACTTCATTTTTCCATAGCGAAAGTGTATTCTCATTAAGAAATCCATACTTGCAAGAATCTTCAAAAATAAAGGCAAAGCCGTTCGCCTCAAACCAGAAAGAACAGATGAAAAAAATTCCGTTCATGGAATACTGCTCGGATTTGGACTTTGAGAGGCTCGACGGCGTTTCAGAATTCTTCGGAAAGCTCATATCGCAAAATCCATACATCGAGCCGGAACGCGCGGAAATCTTGTGCAAAACGCTGGATTCAAGGATAGCTGAAACAAAAATGCTTTTTGATAATTAGCATGAAGCTTCTCTAGTAGTCATTTGTTATCGCCAACTTTGCTTATATGTCATTTCTGCTATTGCTTATATGTCATTGCCGGACTCACTGCAACAAATCCAAACAAGATTATCCAGTCAAGCAGGATAATGACAAAACGATTTGTCATTCCTGCTATTGGCTATATGTCATTCCCGCACTCGATGCGGGAATCTGTCTTTTTTTACAACACCGCCTGCCCGCCATTACTTGCCTGTTGAGCGGACAATGCGGAAGCCAAGGTCGTAGCAGGTGTTACGGGCGCCGCTCCAGTTCTTGTAGTCCACCCCGCAGCGGTCGGTGTTGTGGCACCAGCTGCCGCAGCAGTAATAGCTGCACTTGCTGCTACCGTTGGTGTAGGAATCCCAGCACCATTCCCCTACGTTACCGCTCATGTCGTAAAGTCCGTAATCGTTCGGCTTTTTCTGCGCTACTGGATGTGTCTTACTTCCGCTGTTGTCGTAATACCAGCCCACTTCATCCAAATTATCGCTTCCGCTGTACCTGAATTCCTGTCCGCCTTTTGCCGCATACTGCCATTCTTCCACTGTTGGCAGACGGTAGCCGTTGGCATTCTCGTTGAATTCAATTATCCCAGAAACACTGTTGCCTTCATTAAGGAACATACTCCCATTCCAAAACGTCTGTTTTATATAAAACAGAATATACTGGAGCAAATCCAGCCATCACACTTAATTTGTTACAGAACACAATAGCGTCATACCAACTTATATTTTCTACAGGAAGATTTTTTTCTCCTTTGAGATTGCCAAGATTCTCGCCCATTACCAATTCATAGAATTCTTGTGTAACTTCAGTTTTTAGTATGCTGTAACTTTTTCCAGAAACTGCAATCATTGTGTCATCAAGAAAAGTATTGTTTAATATCTGTTTCTTTTCTTTTTCAGCCAAAAGGCTTTCTGCAGTAACATTTTTGTACTTTTCAAGAAGTTTCTAAAAGTTGTCTTCCGCAGCCACTACAGATGACAGCAGTGCAGACATTAAAGCAATAAAAATAAATTTCAATTTCATAATCACTGCTCTCCCTGTTGAATAATCTGAATTCTCAAATCTCCCAATCGAGCAATCGAGCAATCGAGCAATCGAGCAATCGAGCAATCGAGCAATCGAGCAATCGA
>NZ_CAMCEC010000028.1 GCF_945873775.1 uncultured Treponema sp.
ATTTTCAATGGCTTTTTTCTACCCCAAATTGCGAACTTTATTGTACACTATCGTTGTCCCGCTCAAATCAAGGTTGATTTCCACTTCATTTTCGTTGTTTATGATTGCAGTCGCTATTTTTATAAGTTTATACTTATCGATTTCTCCAACAACAGAAACCGTATGCTCGCCGGCTTCAAGGCTTTTGATTGACTCTGCCACGTTTGCTGCGTCTGCTGTCCACTTTGCGTAGAGCGTAAGATTCGAGTTCGGAGTGAAAGTTGCGCCACTATCGTAGCTTGTGCCTGTCATGTTTTTTGCCGTGTTCCATCCGGCAAAGTTAAAGCCATCTTTTTCTAGCGTGTTCTCAGGAATTGTGATTTCCGTTCCGGCAACTTCGGTTATGCTTTCGATTGTGCCGGTTCCGCCGTTTGCGTCAAAAGTTACGGTGTAGGTTGCTTTTGGGGGGTTCGGGATTTGTGCTTCCGCTGTCCGGGTTGCTTGGATTTGAAGGATTTGCGTTTGAGCCGCTTCCGTTTCCGTTGGAATCTGAAGGATTTTCAACAGGCGTTGTTACCTGTCCGCTGTCATCGTCTGAGCCTCCGCTTGAGCCGTCTGAGCAGGAAGGGAATGTGAATGCGAGGCTAAGAGCTAGAATTAAGGCTGTTGCCACACGGGGGGGGTAGTGGAATGGAAGTTGATTTTCATTTTGTCTCCATAAAAATAGATTTGTTGTATATCTATAATTATAGTGAGTTTATTTGAAATGACAACTTAAACGGCAAAAAAAATGAAAAAAGTTTGTTTTGTGTCATTCCCGCACTTGATGCGGGAATCTTTAACAACACGAGAGATTGCCGGGTCTATGCCCGGCAATGACAGGTTGATTTGTGTCATTGCCCGGTGTGATTCTAATGTCATTAACTTGCTTGATTTCTTTGTCATTCCCGCAGTTGCGTTCCTTTGTCATTCCCGTGCAGCGACACGGGAATCTGTTGCAGGAGATTGTTAACCGAGTTTGCTTCGCAAACGTCGCGGATCAAGTCCGACAATGACAAGATCCTCCGGTAGAGCCGGAGGATGACAAGATGGCATGGTCAAGTATTTTTTACTTCTTGTTTATGAACTTGCATTTCCAGCTGAACGGAATAGAGAACTTTGTAAGTCCGTCGCTGGTAAAGTCCATTCTTACGCCCATGTCAAGGTCGCCCATGTTTTCTGGAAGAGCGAATGTTGCGTAAGGGTAAACTGTTGTTGTGTATGCATCGTCCCAGCCAATCATTGTTGCTTCTGTTACTGCGAGCGAAAGTGTTGTTGCTTCTGTTACAGCGTAGTTTGCAAGGAGCTTTGCCTGGAACGGAATGCCTTTGTCGCCGTTGTCGTCTTTCCAGTCGCTTGTCTTGTAGTCCTTGTCGATGTACTTGCTTGAAAGTCCTGAAACAACATCGGCATAAAGTGAAAATCCAAGGTCTTTCATTTCATATCCTGCCGAGAATGTGAGCGCGTATTTTGTTTCTTCTGGAATGAAGTCTGTGTCGTTTGCGTTGTATACAAAGCCTAGGTTGAGCATCATGTTCTGGATGCTGTTGATTCCAGCGAACACGCCGAATGTGCGGTCGTCGTTAGTAACGCTTTTTGCTGTTGCTCCGAAAGTTACAAGGTCTTTTGCCGCATACTGTGCTCCAAAGTCAAGGCGGTATTTGTCGTTGTTGTCGTATTCTGTGTTTCCTCTGATTCCGCCTGAAATCTTTAGGCCTTCAACTGGGAGAGCTACAACTGCGAATCCGTTTTCTGCCATGCGTCCCCATTTTGGTGTATCGTCCGCCGCTCCAAGGTAAGATGCGTCTGCCGCAATTTTTGTAAAGAACTCGTTTCCAATTGCAAGTCCAATCTGCTTAAATGGTGAAAAGCGAACGTAGCCGCGGAGTCTTGTTGTGGAATCTTTTCCGTTGAGCTTGATGCCGTAAGTTTCCATGCGGACTCTTCCGTCAAGTTTTTCAGAAGAGAAGTCGAGCTGAAGCCTGTTGTCCACGTGGGCTTCTTCGTTTTCAAATCCGTCGTCAAAGTCGCCGTTGTCTTTTACTTTTCTGTTGAACTCAAGGAAGTCTCCGTTTCCTGTGTTGTCGTCATTTGCTCCGAATGTGTTTGTGAGCGAAACTTTCTGTGCGAAAACTGATGCGCATACAAGAATTCCTGCAACGGATGCAGCCAAAAGTTTTTTCATAAGATAACTCCTATCTTAAAGATTTGCTTGTTGAAATCCGCAATGTTTTTTTCTTGCAGATTTTTTCTTTGCTGGCAGAAAAATAAATTTTCTATGTTTGATTTTTGTTAGCTTAAAATAAACTTTCTGTGAATTTGCGCTTACTGTTTTTTCATAAAAGATTATTAACCGAGTTTGCTTCGCAAACGTCGCGGGTCAAGCCGGATAATGACATAGGTGCAAGCGCAATAATGACAAACCATATTCTTGTCATTGTCGGACTTGATCCGACAATCTTATTTCAGAGATTGCTGACCGAGCTTTCTATACAAATGGCGCAGTGCTGATGCGCGGCAATGATATTAAATGTAAAAATAAAAAAATCCCCGGTTGCCCGAGGATTTTGGTTTGCAATGGTTCAGCTTTGATTTTTATTCCTGTTGCGCGTTCTGTGTGCCTACTGCCATCAATGTGCATTCGGTTATGTTTACAGCGTGATCGCCAATGCGCTCAAGGTATTTTGCAATCATCAATGTGTTGAGGGCTTTTTCTCCAAATGCGCGGTCATGCTTTGTTTTTCCAGACATCATGTCCAGAATGTCATTTTTGATTTGAATAAAAAGGTCGTCCGCCTGATCATCAAGGTCTGCAATCTGCTTGGCAAGTTTTACGTCCTGCTTGATAAAGCTTTCCACGCTGCCTGTAACCATTCGGATTATGCAGTCCGCCATTGCCGCGATGTGAGAGTTAAAGGCTTCAAATGGAATCTGCGTTTTCTTTATCAGCTCTGCAATGTCGCTTCCCTGGTCTCCGATTCTTTCCATGTCTGTGATTACTTTGATTGCCGCGCTTATGGTTCTAAGATCGCTTGCTACCGGCTGCTGCTGCAAAAGAATTCTCATGCAAAGATTTTGAATTTCTTTTTCCATTATGTCTGTCTGCTTTTCCGCTTGGATTGCGCGTTCTCCAAGCTCGGTGTCTCCAAGGAGAAGCGACTGGGTTGCAAATGTTATGCAGTCTTCGCAAAGTGTTCCCATCTTTTTTAAGTCTTCGTGCAGTTCATTTAGCTGCAGGTTAAAGTTGTTTCTCATCTTTTTCCTCTTGTAGAAATTTCTGCTTTTCTGTTTTGAAAAATATCAGCCGAATCTTCCCGTGATATAATCTTCCGTCTTTTTGTTTTTCGGTGAGCTGAATATTTGTTCCGTTTGTCCGTACTCAATCACTTTTCCGAGCAGGAAAAATGCCGTTAAGTCGCTTACGCGTGTTGCCTGCTGCATATTGTGAGTTACAATTACAATTGTGTATTTGCTTTTTAACTCAGCGATTGTGTCTTCAATTTTGCTTGTGCTGATTGGATCTAGCGCGCTTGTAGGCTCGTCCATTAAAAGCACTTCCGGTTCTATTGCAAGCGCGCGTGCAATGCAAAGACGCTGCTGCTGTCCGCCTGAAAGTCCTATCGCGCTTTTGTTCAGCCTGTCTTTTACTTCATCCCAGATTGCCGCATCCTGCAGGGCTTTTTCAACGATATTGTCCAAGTCGCTTTTGCGTTTGATTCCGTGGGTGCGCGGACCGTAGGCGATGTTGTCGTAAATGCTCATTGGAAACGGATTCGGCTTTTGGAATACCATTCCGACTTTTTTTCTGAGCAGGTTCACGTCTATGTTTTCAAAAATATTTTCATCGTCTATTAAAACTTTGCCTTCTGTTCTGCAGCCTACAACAAGGTCGTTCATCCTGTTGAAAGTTTTGAGCAGAGTTGATTTTCCGCAGCCGCTTGGTCCGATGAACGCTGTAACCATGTTCGCAGGAATTTCAAGATTCACATCGTAAAGCGCCTGAAAGTTTCCGTAGAATAAATTTAAGTCTTGGACTGATATTTTGCTTTTATTCATTTTTGTTTTTCCTTGTGATTATTTTTTCAAGAAGAGAACTTAGCCAGTTCAGTATTAAAACTATGGCAAGAAGAATTACTGCTGTTGCGTAAGACTGGCCTGTTGCAAGCCCTTCGCTCCAAAGCGCGTACAAGTGGACTGCGAGTGTTCTTCCGCTTTGCATTCCACCTGCAATCCGCGCGACTGTTCCTGCTGTGTAAATTAAAGCCGCGGTTTCTCCAACGATGCGTCCTGTGCCCAAGACGATTCCTGCGATTATTCCTGGAACTGCGGAAGGCAGAACGATGCAGAATACTGTTCGTAATTTTCCGGCTCCAAGTCCGAAGCTTCCTTCACGGTAGCTGTCGTTTACAGAAAGCAAGGCTTCTTCTGTCGTGCGCACGATTACCGGGAGAATCATAATTGCAAGCGTGCAGCATCCGGCAAGCAGAGAAAATCCCCAGTGCAGAAAAGTTACGAAAAACAAAAATCCGAAAAGTCCGTACACGATTGAAGGAATGCCAGACAAAGTTTCTGTTGCAAGCCTGATTGCCTTTACAATTTTGCTTCCGCGGTATGCGTATTCACTTAAATAGATTGCAGCTCCTATTCCAATTGGCACTGCTATTGCGAGCGTTATCGCTGTTGCAGAAAGCGTGTTTATCAATGCTGGAAAAAGCGAGCTGTTTTCGCTTGTGTACTTTATGCTGAAAAGCGACAGGTTCAGGTTTGGAATTCCTCTTGCAAGAATGTAGATTACGATTCCGCATGAAATTGCAATTGTAAAAATTCCAGCTCCAAGCACAAATGACTTTAGAACTTTTGACTGAAATGTTTGCGAAGTTTTCATCTGCTACTCCTTCTTTTCTTTTAAGAGTGAAAAGCACAAGTTGATAATCAAAATGAAAATAAACAGAATTACAGAAGTTGCAATGAGAGCATCTCTGTGCAAGTCTGCGGCGTATCCCATTTCAAGAACAATATTTGCTGTGAGTGTTCTGATTCCTTTTACAAGGCTTCGCGGAAGAATTGCCTGGTTTCCTGCGACCATGATGACTGCCATTGTTTCTCCAACAGCGCGTCCCACTCCAAGAATTATTCCTGCCATAATTCCGCTTTTTGCCGCCTTAAGCTCAACAAGAAAAATGCTGCGTTCTTTGCAAGCTCCTAATGCAAGAGAGCCTTCAAAGTAAAGTGAAGGCACTGCTCTTATTGAAGATTCGCTTACGCTTATTATTGTTGGAAGAATCATTATTGCAAGGACAATCGAAGCGGCAAGAATTGAAGTTCCGTTTCCGCCGAATGTATTTCTGATTGCAGGAACTATGACTGTAAGTCCGAAGAAACCGTAGACAACAGAAGGAATTCCCGCCAGAAGTTTTACGCCGCTTTCAAAAAAATTGTACAGCTGCTTTGGACAGTAGCGGGCAAGAAAAACCGCTGTGAAAAGTCCGAGCGGAACTCCTAGAATCAATGCGCCAAGCGTTACCGTAATCGAGCCTACAATCATCGGGAAAATTCCGTAGAGGTCAATGGAAGGTTTCCACTTTAAACCAAAGATGAAATTCTTTAGTCCGATTTTAAGCATGGCAGGAACGCCGTTTGCAAACAGAAAAATGCAGATTGTGATTGTAGCCGCAATTGAAACACAAGCCGCCGCAAGAAAAACGAATCGCATTGTCTGTTCTATATATTTGTTTTTCATATTTTACTGCTTTTAAAAGAATTGAATTGCAGCGCTTGTCCGAACTGGATTTGCACTGCAATTTTTTGTTTAAGCCATAAGGGTTATTTTACATCGCCCCATTTTGAAATTGTTCCGATGTACAAATCTTTGACTGACTGAATCGATGCGCTTTCTGTTGGATTTTCCTTGTTGATGATTACTGCGATTCCGTCGATTGCAATTTTTGTCTGAAGTGCGCCTTTTGCCTTTTCGCTGTCTTTTAATTCGCGGCTTGCCATTCCGATTTCGCAGACACCGTTGAGCGCGCTGTTTACGCCAGTTGTACTGTCTGACATCTGAACTTCAATTTTAATTTCTGGATTCAGTTTTTCGTAGGCTTCAGCAAGTTTTTCCATTACAGGAGTTACGCTTGAAGAACCTGCTACTGTGATTTTTCCTTTTTTGCCAGTTGCAATGTAAGCCGGATTTTGCGCTGCGCTGATGTAGCCGTTTGCTTCAACAATTGCCTGTCCGTCGCTTGAAAGAATGAAGCGGATAAAATCAGAAGCGTTTTCTGAAAGTCCGGTTTCTTTTGTTATGATGTTGAACGGGCGTGAAATTTTATAAGTTCCGTTTTTGATAGTTGAAACGCTTGGAGATACGCCTTCAATTTTAAGCGGCTTTACAGTTTTGTTCAGTGAGCCAAGGGAAACATAACCGATTGCATATTTGTTTCCTGCAACTGAAGTAAGCATTACTTCTGTGCTGTTTGTAATGTCAGCTTCCTCAGAAGTGAAGTCAACTTTTTTGCCTTCTGCGTTTTTCATTTCAATTCCGAAAAGCTCAACAAATGCGCCTCTTGTTCCGCTTCCTTCTTCGCGGCTTATAAGTACAACACTTTTCTTTCCGAAGTTTTTGTCTTTTTTAGGAGCGGCAAATAATGTTCCGCCTAAAACTGCCAGTGAGATTGCGCTGATCACAGCATACATAGTCTTTTTCATAGTTCAAACCTCCGTTCGGTTTTTTATTTTACGATGAAAAATCTAAAGCGGCTGTGTTTTTTGAAGGTTATTGAATTGTTAGAATTGTGTTAATTTTTAATAGAAGTGAATTTTATTTTTAATTGCCGCATTGTTAACACGGCAAGTTTGCAACAGATTCCCGTGTCGATGCACGGGAATGACATTTAAATGGTTGCAATACACATTTAGGATTTCTAACCGAGTTTGCTACGCAAGCATCGCAGAGTCAAGTCCGAAAATGACATAAAGAATATTCTTTATTCTGCGGAAAATCTTATTTCCTGCCAGAGCGCGTCATATTTTGAAAGTGCTTCGCCTACGTCCATTTTGAGCTCAACTTTTTCAAGAGTTTCAACTGGATACATTGGTTTTTTCTTTGTGTACTTTGCAGCTTCCTTGTTTATGTAAGCAGGAAATTTCAGAGCGTCGCAGAATTCCGCGTAGATTTCCGGGCGGTGGCTGAAGTCAATAAATTTCATTGCAAGGTCATAGTGCTTGGCGTCTTTTAAAATTACCATTGAATCAAGATACGCAGCTGAACCGCATTCAGGAACAAAAAAATCAATTACTTCATCGTGCTTGTCTTCTGGAACTTCAGCAAATACAATTTCCGCATAGCCGTCGCAAACCCAGAAGTCTCCTGAAGCAAATGATTTTCCGTAGCCTTCCGCATCAAACTTTATAAGATTTGGACGCCACTTGTTTATGATTAAATCTGCGGCTTCTCGAAGCTCTTTGTCATCTGTTGTGTTCAGCGAGTAGCCAAGGTGCTTTAACGCGCTTCCCATTGTAACTCTCATGTCGTCCATCATTGTCATGTGTCCGGCTAAATCTGTGCGTGAAAAAATATCGAATGACTTTTCGTAGTCTTTTACTTTTGTTTTGTTTACAGAAATTCCAGAAGCTGCGAGGCAATATGGAACGCTCCAAGTCATGTCTGGATCGTATCCCTTTGCTTTTTCAAGTGCTTCAGGATTTATATATTTTGAATTCGGGAACTGCGAGTGATCAATTTTCTGAACCATTCCCTGTTTTATCATAATTGAAGTGTAGTCTTGAGATGGAATTGTCAGGTCGTAGCCTTTTGCGCCGGCGCGGAGCTTTGCATACATCATTTCATTTGAATCAAAATAGTCAACTTTTACTTTGCAGTTGTATTCTTTCGCGAATTTTTCAAGAACTGAATCAGGCGTGTAATAGCTCCAGTTGTACAGGTTGAAAGTTTCCTTTTTTTCTTTTGAGCAGGAAGAAAAAATTGAAAGGACAAACGCGGCCATGCTAAAAATAGCGACATTGAATTTCTTCATTTCAATATCCTTTGAACAGGCTTTTATTAGGTAAAAAAATCTGTTCATTAAAAAAGTAGAATTAGAACTTCATACGAAATTCTTTCCTGCTCATCGGTTTGACGGCAAGAAAGCATAGTCTACTGGAAAAAATGGAAATAGGGAAGTAACATGAAGTTAACGTAAAACTAATGCGAATTTAGCTTTTTTCATTCAGCGGAGATTTTTTCTTGTTGTATTCATAAAGCGAAAGACCGGCTTCATTCGCTCTGCGGATTTTTTTTATGTAATTGCTTTGCGGACAAAATGATTGTGCTTCATCTAAAAGTTCCCTGCATTTTTCAAACTGCTTGTTTTCAAATAAAAGCTGCGATAAAAAAATGTCGGCAAAATATTTTTGCGCAGAAGTTGAAGCGTTTGCTTGCGCTTTTTCAAAATACGCAAGAGTTTTTTTCTTGGAGCCGCCTGCGATTTTTGGAGCAAAGTAATACCATTGTCCGATGTTTGTGAGCGCGTAAGAAAAATTAGGATTTGCTTCCAATGCTTTTTCGTATAACGGTTTGACGCTCGCTCCGTATTTTAAAACATCGCCAATTGAATAGCCCATGTAACATGAAGTTACGTCTGCCTGCGTGCAGTAAAAATATTCGTTTAAGGGAATGCCATTGTTTTCTTTTATAAACTGCTCGATTTTTTCAAGCTGCTTTCCAAGAAGTTCATGCTGGATTTTCGCTTGTCCTGGTTTTTCATAAAGATAATTGTATTTTTCCATTACAAAAAAATTTTCAAGAATGATTTTTTCCTGCTCATTGCATAAAGAAATTTTTTCTTCATTCTCTTTTGGAAAATTTTCTATTGCGGAAATAATTGGCTCCGTGTTGTTTTCATCATAGACAGAAAGATTCATCCGCAAGTTAAAAAAATCATCAATGAGAATTTTTGCATTTTCAGAAAGTTCCTGCGCCTGAAAAAATCCAACTGAAAATATCGCAAACAAGAATGCAATAAATTTTTTCTTTAATAATGTTTTAAGAATTTTATTCATATCTTAACGGGATTTTATATGTGTCCTCGTAAACTTTTTTCCAAGCGGAATAATTTTCATTCATCATAAATTCAATGTTTTCGTTTCTTGAAATTTCAGGGTTTGGAAAAATCGGCTTGCAAATATGAATCGTGTATTCCTGCACAAAAAATCCGTCGCTGTCAACAATGTCGCTGTCCTGCATCGTTATGAAAACTGGAAGAACCGCGGCGTTGTTTTTTACCGCAAGCGTGTATGCTCCTTTGCGCAACGGTTTTGGCTTTCTGTAGTTCCACCAAAGGCTCTGTTCCGGGTAAATCAAAATGTAGTTTCCGGCGGACAAAAGATTTTTTACAGCCAAAAGAAATTCGTTCATTGTTTTGTAGTTTGAACTTAAAGGAAGCGTGTTGCAGCTGCGCATTAATTTTCCATAGAATCCGGGAAAGCTTGTGTAGTTTCCTTCTTTTATAATTCTGAAAAATTTTCCATGCTTTTTTTGCTTCTTTATTTCATCGTAAACATATTGAATTGCAAAACTGTCCAGCGGATTAAAATGGTTGCACGTAATTATTGTGCCTCCGTTCAGCAGCTCAATATTTTCCTTGCCTTCAATTCCTTTGATTATAATTTGCTTTGTCTTTAGCATTTTGTTTAAGAATTTTCTTGCGGCGTTGAATGCAAAGTACGATTTTATTTTGCTGGAAATTTTTTTCTGCTGGTAGTCAACTTCTCCCGGCTGAATTTGGCGTGATGGCGGATCGTCCTCAACGTCTTCTGCGAATCTTCCTTGCTTTTCATATTCCGCGATTTTTGCAAGAATTCTTAAACGGTCTTGCGATTTTGGAATTGCAGAAGTTTTTTCTTGCGCTTTTTCTTCTTTTAATTTTTGTTCAAGAATCATTCTTCGCTTTAAAAAATTGTCAGGGCGGTTTGTTTCTGATTCCGCAAGCTTTGCAAGCCGGTCAACAGATTCGTAGTCGTTTTTGCGCTGCTCGTCCGTGTAGTTTTCAAGCACTGAATTTATTTCTTCACAGAATGGAGTTTGCTTTGCATAGTTCCAGAAGATTTCTGCGAACGGAACATCTTTAAAATGCCAAGGTTTTCCGACCATAAGATAGTGGATTATTTTTGCTGTTGTTTCTGAATATTTTATTTCGCCGTAAGTTTCAACATTCCAAGAATTTTCAATCCAAAAAACTTTGTCTTTGCAAATAAAATTCAGATAGTCTTCATCTTGCGTTACAACAAAAGAATATTCATGCAGAAGCCTTATAAACTGATCGAGGATTTTTTGTTTTCTGAATTGCGCGCAATTTATAAGGAGCATTCCCGCATTGAAATATTTGTTGCGGTCAAGTCCGATGCACTTTTCAACATAAGTTCCGTAGACATCAGTTTGAACCATCGCCTGCTCATTGCAAGCTCCAACGTAGTTTTCTCCAATGTCATGGTTGTAAAGTTCAGAAATATCACCAAGCACAATCATGTCGCTGTCAAGATAAAGAGCCTTGTCTAGCTCCGGGAACATTTCTGAAATAAAAAGCCTGTAATATGTTGTCTTTGAATAATAGTCGCGGATTGGAAGCCTGTAGCTGATTGACTTTAAATAATTTGTAACGTCATCAAAATAAACTTTAAAATTTTCTGGCGCAAGGTTTATTACTTTTTGCTTTTTATCTTCGCTGATTTTTGTGCAAAGAATGTGAATGTCATAAGAAAATTCTTTTGATGCGTTTGCAATGAGTGAATTTATAGTAACTGCCGTGAACTTTACAAAATTTTCATCGCAGGCAAAAAATACAGGAATTGTTTTGTTTTTATTCATGGAATTCTCTCTTAAATTTTTCTCTTAAATAAATGTATTCTAATAAAATGTCGTCAAATTGAAAATATTTGAAGACTTTGTGAACATTGGTTACGTCCCACTGCTTTATGTTTGCAATGTGCGGAAACGGAAAATAAAAAAGCCGCTGCGAGAAATGACGGAGCACTGTCCATTTATGCAGAAATTTCTGGTCATTGAATTTTTGCGCTATAAGTTTCTTTTTTGTTGTGCTTCGGATAAGCGCGCTTTGGTCTGCAAAGATAAGTTTTTTTGTTTTTATCAACTCGCGGGATTTTTTGAAGATTTCAGTTTTTCTGCAAAGCTCCATATTAAATAGAAGAACTCCAGCGTTTATGTAGCGCGGATTTATTAAATATTTTCCGTAGTGGTCATTCGCCGCCGCATATTCAACATTCGAAACATCGATGTTGTAAAGCAAAGTTATGTCCCGGTTTGCAAGAATGTCTGCGTCAAGGTAAAGAAACTTTGAAGGCATTCCGGGAACTAAATCTGCAAAAAGGCGAAGCAAAGTGTAAGGAGAACAATAGCATTGCTCGTTCGGGCAGCCGCGGAATTCTTTGTTGTATAAGTCTGTAACATCGATTTTTTCTATTGAATTTTCAGAGTTGTATTCTTTTATCACATTTTCAAGAAATGAAATTTGCGCGGAAGAAATAGGCTTGTAGTTTTCATTCAAATCCTGCAAGTCCATTGTGTAGACAAAAAATTTAAACGGTTCTTTTGTTTCTGTGCGCTTTAAAATAGAAAGAGAGCAGGTGAGTATGCCGTCAAAAACTTTGCTGTTTCCGCAGAAAAGAATATTAATCATTTTTTATCCTTATTATAATATGATACAAAATTCCTGCTAAAGTTGCATTTATTTTTGGCTTTCTTTTTTTATGTATTTTATGACTTCCACGTTGTTCAGTTTTGCTCTTTCTGTCATTGCTGAAAAAATTTTATTCCTAAGGTCTTCACGCTGCTCTTTTATAGAAAGATTTTTGTCTGCAAAAAATGGTCCGTCAACATAAGTTGTAATTTTTGGCGTTTTAGAAAATTTCCGCTTTGTATAGACATTTGTAAAACAAAAAGACGGAACTTCGTATTGAACCGGATAACGGAATGAAAGGGAAGTGAACGGCCTGATTTTTGTGTAGAACGGCCAGATATGCGCTTCCGGATAAATTGCAATCGCGCAGTTTTGTTTGACTCTTGTTTCAATGCAGTGCAGAAAATTTTTTGTTGAATCAATGTCGTCCGGCAAAGGAATTGCTCCAAGGCTTGGCGTTATTGTTCCAAGCACCGGCATTGAAATATTGTTCGGATGGACAATCACAAAGACGCTTTTTGGAAAAGAAACAAATGTGGGAATAAGCGCGTCGCACATATTGTGTGTGTGGTTTCCGTATAGAAAAAAAGATTTTCCTTTTGCAAGGTTTATGACTTTTCTGTTTACGATTTTATGATGCCATTTGATTTTTAAATACAAAGTTGCAATTGGAAGGGCAATCATTCTGTACCAAAAAAAGCGCGTAAATTTTTTCCAGAGCGAATTGTAAACATAAATATAGTTTTTTCCGATTTTGCGTGGCTTGATATTGTCAAATGCAAATTCATCGTTAAGCTCATCGCTGTAGTAAATCACGTTGTGCTTGAGTTTCATGCTTTTATTTTACCAAAGAAAATGAGGCTCTTGCAATTGACAATGTTGTTGAGTAATTTTTTAAGTTCGTTTATAGTATTTTTGTTTTGCGGAATTTTTTCCGCGGAATTTTTTGGAGGAAATAGCATGAAAAAAATTTCAAAAGTTTTAGCAGTGTCTTTGGCTTTTATTGCTGCCGGCACATTTCTTTGTTCTGCAAAAAAACAAAAGCAGATAAAAATCGGCGTAATTCAGCTTGTTGAGCATCCAGCTTTGGACGCTTCTTACAAAGGCTTCGTTGACGGACTTAAAGATGCTGGCTATGTTGACGGCGTGAATATTAAAATTGACTATGAAAATGCCCAGGGCGAGCAGTCAAACTGTGTTACAATCGCAGACAAGCTTGTTTCAAAACGCAGCAATTTGATTTTCGCAATCGCAACTCCTGCAGCTCAGGCAGTCGCAAATAAAACTTCAACAATTCCAGTTCTTGTTACAGCTGTTACAGATCCAAAAACAGCTGGCCTTGTTGAGTCAAACAAAATGCCTGGAACAAATGTAAGCGGAACTTCTGACCTTACACCAGTTGCCGCCCAGATTGATCTTCTTAAGAAAATTGTTCCTTCAGCAAAAAAAGTCGGACTTTTGTATTGCTCAAGCGAAGAGAATTCAAGGTTTCAGATTAACATCGCAAAGGAAGCTTGCAAGAGCGCAGGACTTTCTTTCGTTGATGCGACAGTTTCAAATACAAATGAAGTTCAGCAGGTTGTTCAGAGCCTTGTTGGAAAAGTTGACGCAATTTACTGTCCAACAGACAACATGATTGCAAGCTCAATGGCTACAGTTTCGCTCGTTACAACAGAAGCAAAAATTCCTGTAATCTGCGGAGAAAGCGGAATGTGTCAGTCTGGCGGACTTGCAACTTACGGAATCAATTACTATGAGCTTGGAAAACAGACTGCAAAGATGGCTGTTGAAATTTTTGCAAACGGAAAAAAGCCTGCTCAAATGCCAATTCAGTATTTGGACAAATGCGACTTTATGTATAACAAGGAAGTTGCTGACGCCATTGGAGTAAAAATTCCAGCTGACTTGATTAAATAAGTTTAAGTTTAAATTTTACTGTCATTATCGGGATAACCTGTTTGTCATTCCCGTGCAATGACAGTTAAATAAAATTTTATAGAAAAAAAATGACACGGCGCAAAAAATCTGATATACTCTTTGAGTTATGTTTGATACTTTTTTAGATTTTTTAGTGCCGTTTTCAGGCGCAATGCTGGGAGCTGTTTCTCAAGGCGTGCTTTGGGGAATCATGGCTCTTGGCGTTTACATCACATTTAAAATCCTTGATTTTGCCGATATGACTGTGGACGGAAGCTTTGCTTTGGGCGGATGCGTCTGCGCTCTTCTTATTGTCCGCGGCGTAAATCCTTTGCTTGCAGTTTTTGCGGCTACGGTTGCAGGAAGCATTGCGGGGCTCGTAACTGGCTTTCTTACGACTAAATTCAAGATACCGGGAATTCTTGCAGGAATCTTGGTTCAGCTTGCTCTTTATTCAATAAATCTTCATGTTCTTGGCGGACCGAATCAGCCTTTGACAAGAGTCCACACAACTATAATGGACTGGATAAATAAGTCTTTTAAATTGTCAGAATTTTTCCCTTATAGCGCAACTTCTGTTTCAAGTCTGATTACTGGAATTATTTTTACTGGAGCTGCGATTGCAATTTTGTACTGGTTCTTTGGAACAGAACTCGGCAGCGCAATCCGTTCAACTGGAGACAATGCCGCAATGAGCCGTGCGCAGGGAATCAACACTGATTCAATGCAGATTCTGGCACTTATGATTGCAAACGCCCTTGTTGCCATGAGTGGTTCACTTGTAATGCAGCAGCAGAGGTTCGGAGATGTAAGCATGGGAATCGGTACAATCGTAATCGGACTTGCTTCTATAATTATTGGCGAAGTTATTTTCGGAAAACGATTCGGATTTTGGTGGAGCTTGCTTTCTGTTGTGTTTGGCTCTGTCATTTACCGTTTGATTATCGCGCTTGTTCTTCAGCTTGGAATGAAAACTCAGGATTTAAAGCTTCTTTCCGCTGTCGTAGTTGCAATTGCGCTTTCTGTTCCTGTGTTGAAGCAAAAGGCTTCGCGCTGCAAGAAAATTTCCGTGGAGGCTAAAAATGCTTGAAGTAAGACACGTTTCAAAAACATTTAATCCCGGAACAATAACAGAACGCAAAGCTTTAAAAGACATAAGCCTGACTTTAAATGACGGAGACTTTGTTACTGTAATTGGCGGAAACGGAGCTGGAAAATCAACTTTGCTTAACTTGATTGCCGGCGTACATGAATGCGATTCAGGCTCGATTATTCTTGACGGTGAAGATATTACACGCCAAAAAGAACACATACGCGCGAAATATCTTGGACGTGTTTTTCAGGATCCGATGAGAGGAACTGCTGCCACTATGGAAATTCAGGAAAATCTTGCGCTTGCTTTGCGCCGTGGAAAGAAACGCGGACTTAAGTGGGGCGTTACTTCCGCTGAACAGGAAGAATTTAAAAAGCAGCTTTCACTTTTGGAGCTTGGTCTTGAAAACCGCATGACTTCAAAAGTCGGACTTCTTTCCGGCGGACAAAGACAGGCTCTTACTCTTTTGATGGCGACATTGCAAAAACCGAAGCTTTTGCTGCTTGATGAACATACGGCGGCTCTTGATCCAAAGACTGCGCATAAAGTCCTTGAGCTAACCCAGCATTTTGTTGAGCGCGACCATCTTACAACTTTTATGGTAACTCACAATATGAAGCACGCCATTCATTACGGTAACCGCCTTATAATGATGCTTGACGGACATATTGTTTACGATGTTTCCGGGGAAGAAAAAAAGAATCTTCAAGTTGCTGACTTGCTCCAAAAATTCCAGACTGCAAGCGGCGGCGACACGGATTCAATTTCTGACAGAATGATTTTGAGCCAGTGAGGAATTTATGGTTTGCAATTTTAAGACAAAAGGTGTTTGCGCAACAAATATAAAATTCGAGCTTGACGGAAATGTTGTGCGCGGAATCGAATTTACAAATGGCTGCGACGGAAACTTAAAAGCGATTTCAAGAATTCTTGACGGAACAACTGTTGAATTTATTCAGGAAAAGTGCCGCGGAAACTTGTGCCGCACAAAAGGAACTTCCTGCGCTGACCAGCTTGCAATTGCAGTTCAGGAAGCGTTTGACAAAGCAAATAAAAAATAATTTTTTTTGCTGAAAAATAAGGCAGAAATTTTGAGTGTCCTTCTCAAGATTTCCGCCTATTTTTTTGTCTGAACTTTTATTTTACAGCACCAAGAATTACAGAAACAAATCTCTTTTGCTGTGTAAAGAAAAGCACAACAGTCGGAATTGTCATAATGCAAAGGCTCAGCATCAAAAGTCCGTAGTCTGTAGTGTATCCTGCTGTGAGTCCTGAAACTAAAAGCGGCAGTGTCTGCATTTTCTGGCTTTGCATAACAATCAAAGGCCACATATAGCTGTTCCAGTTGTTCATAAAAGTTACAATTGCCGCCGCCGCAAATGTCGGAGCCATAATCGGAAGGTAAATTTTAAGGTAGATTGAAAACTCTCCAAGTCCGTCAAGTCTTGCTGCCTGAATTGTTTCAAGCGGAAACGTTACCGAATTCTGCCTGAAAAAGAAAATCAGAAACACAGTTGAAACAGTCGGCAAAATAAATCCTAGCGTGGAATTCATAAGATGCATTACGCTGAACATTTTAAACAATGGAACCATAATCGAAGCGAATGGAATCATCATTGAAATAAGCAGAATGTTCATGAGCGTGTCTTTTCCCTTGTCTCTGAAAATCTGAAATCCGTAGCCTGCAAGCGAGCAGACAAAAATGCTAAGAACAGTTCCGCAGACAGTTGTGCGCAGTGAATTCCAGAAAGCGCGTCCGATTTTTACAGTTGAAAGCATTGTCTTTATGTTTGCAAACAAATTTGCGCCTGGAATAACTCTTCCTGTGATTACGTCTGCGCTTGTGTTTGTCGCACCGCAAAGCATCCAGTAAAATGGAAATATAGAAAAGAAGCAAACTGTTATTATAAAGGCGTATTTTAATACTTCTGTGATGTGTCCTGATTCTTTCATTTTTCCTTCCTGTCAGCAAAAATAATCTGAATAAATGAAAGCAGCGCAACAATTATAAGAATCGCGTAAGAAACTGCCGCTGCATATCCAAACTGCGGATTGTACTTGAACGACAAATCATAAATGTACTGTGAAATTGTGATTGTCGCGTTTCCAGGTCCGCCGCCAGTCAAATTCTTTACTTCATCGAAGAGCTGCAAAGTTCCGTTTGTAGACATGATTGCTGTAAGTAGAACAACAGGCTTTAACTGCGGAAGCGTTATTCTAAAGAATGTCTGGACTGTTGAAGCTCCGTCGATTCTTGCAGCCTCGTAAATGCTGTATTCAATTCCCTGAAGTCCCGCAAGAAAAAACACGGTGTTGTATCCAGTCCATCTCCAGGTAATCGTAAAAATTACAATGACCTTTGCCCACACAGGATGAGTGAGCCAGTTGATTGGCTGAGAAATAAAATGGTGTTTTACTAGCAGAACGTTTACAAGTCCGTCCAGCGCAAAAAGAGATTTAAAGATAAGGGCGGAAGCTACAAGTGAAGTCGCACACGGAAGAAAAATTATAGTTCTAAAAAGCCCCTTGTATTTCAGTTTTTTGTCATTAAGAATACAAGCTAGAATAATGGCGATAAAAAGCATTATTGGAACTTGAAAAGCAAAATATATAATTACGTTTTTCAGAGAAGCGATAAATTTCTCATCCTGAAAAAGCCTGACGTAGTTTTTAATTCCGCAGAAACTTAAATTGTTTCCAACTCCAGACTGAAGTGAAAGAATAAAAGCCCTGACCATCGGAATAAAGCTAAAAAGAAAAATCAAAAGCGAAGCGGGCATTACAAAATACCATCCGGCAATTTTGTATTTGCGCTCAAGCGATTTACTTTTCATATTTGCACCTCTGAAAAAAATAAAGCCTCAAGACAAGAATGTTTTGAAGTCTGCTTCTGTCCTGCGGCTGGCTTTGTCAATTAAAGACCCATAAGGAACTTAACTTGCTTTTCAGCTTCTTCTATTCCCTGGTCAATGGTTTTCTTTCCTGTAAGAATGTCGCTTACAACAACTCCAATCGCGTCTCTTGCTTCGTAGTTGTAAACTCCGTATTTTACCTGCGGAATTTTTCCGGCGTAGTCAACAATGTCCTTGTAGATTTTCTGGCCTGCAAAGAAATCATTTGGCTGGTCATAGACAGAAGTCTTTGATGCAGGAAGCCATGTTGCAATTGCTCCAGAAGTTGGAAGAATTGTTTCGTAAAGTTCTGTGCTTCCGGCAAAAGTCTTGTTCAAGAAGTCGCAGGCAATTTCGGCATTCTTTGAGCTTTTCATAACCATCCAGCTTGAGCCGCCCTGGTTTGAATAGTTTGTTGCGCCAGGAATGTTGTCGAGCCTTGGTGTGTTTACAACTGCCCATTTTCCTTTCTGTGCCGGCTGATTTGTGATTGAACCTGCAATCCAGCATCCGTTGATAGTTGCCGCAACCGAGCTATTTTGAATGCTTGCGATGTATGCGTTCAAGTCAGAAACTGTAATGCAAACGCCTTCCTTTATCATTTCTGAATAAACTGAAACAGCTTCCTTAAGCGCCTCATTTCCGACCATAGAAGGATTTCCGTCCTCGTCAAAAACCCATTTTCCCGCGCTCTGAAGCATAATGAAAATACAGTCAGGTTCTGTTCCTACATAAGAAAGAAGCGGAACACCGGCTTTTGCCTTTACAATTTTTCCAAGCTCAAGGAACTGTCTCCAGGTTATATCGTTGAAGTCGGAAGGCTTGAGTCCGGCTTTTTCAAGAATGTCAGTTCTGATGAATGTAGCTGTTATTCCGTTGTCAAATGGAACTGAATAGTGCTTGCCTTTGAACTCTCCGTAGCCAACCTTGAAGTGCGCGAACTGGCTTAAGTCAACTTTTCCGTCCAAAGGGTAAAATGCGTTCGGATAGTTTGATATATTTTTCTGCATTGCTGTGTCCTGGCAAAGGATGATGTCAGGAAGTGATTTTGTGTCATTTGCTGAAAGTGAAGTAATAAGTTTCTGCTGCAAGTCTGCCCAAGGTGTTTCAACTACATTTACTTTAACATCTGGATGTTCCCTCTGGTATATTTCAGCTGCTGTGTTCATTGCGTAAATATTGAACTGCGGATCCCAGCACCAGACTATAAGTTGCTTTTCCTGCTCAGCCTTGCTGCATCCTCCCATGAAAAATAAGCCGGCTGAAACTACAGCCGCGGTCATAATTTTAAAAACCAATTTCATAAAATTTCCTCCTAGTGATAAAACAAAATTTGTTATGTTAACGTTAACACATTAATTATAGGAGCATAAAACTCAATCTGTCAAATTTTTTTTTTTTATAGCAAAATGAGCAACCGTTGCGCATTTATTCTTCCGCCAAGTTGCATTTATGTGATTCTGATTTACAATCGCCATTGTTAAGAAAAAACACTATTTAGCTTGAGGTGAATATGAAAAGAGTTTGGGAGAATCCAGAAATACAATCAGTAAACAGGCTGCCAATGAGAAGCCCGCTTGTTCCTTATGAGTCGTCGCAAAAGTCGCAGATTGAGGCTGCCATAGGACCTGAATCCTGTGAAGTGCCTACAAGCTCCTTCTTTAAAAGCCTGGACGGAGAATGGGACTTTTGCTTCTTCGATTCCCCGGAATCTGCGCCGGACGAAACGACCAAGTGGCAAAGGATAAAAGTGCCTCTTTCCTGGACAATGCAGGGATTCAGCTCTCCGCATTACACGAATATCCAGATGCCGTTTGACTGCGTGCCTCCGTTTGTGCCGGAAGAAAATCCCACAGGCTATTACAAGCTGAACGTAAGCTTGCCCGAAGAATGGAACGGCCGCCGCATAGTTCTGCATATAGGCTCTGCTGAAAGCGTCGCAATTGTCTATGTAAATGGAACTGAAGCCGGAGTTTCAAAAGACACTAGGCTCCCTTGCGAGTTCGACATCACAGAATTCATAAAAGGCTCATCCGCTGAAATTGTTATAAAAGTTGTGCGATGGTCAGATGCTTCCTATGTTGAAGACCAGGATCAGTGGTGGTTCGGCGGAATCCACAGAAGCGTCTACCTTTACTCAACTGAAAATGTTTTTATTCAGGATGCTAAGGCGTTGACATACATTGACTTTTCAGGTGAAACACAAAAGGGCATAATTCCGCTTGAAGTCTCTCTTGCAACCTCGGAAGCTAAATACAAAACGCAGACAGATGCAGATCTTATGCAGTTCGATGTGGAATACAAAGTCTGCCGCCTTGAAGGAACGCCATCAAGAGGAATCCCCGGAAAAGAAGTTGCGTCAGGCAAAATTCCGTGCAGCCTCGATATTCGTAACACCCTTTCGCTTGCAAAGAAGGACATCGCTGTTGAAAATCCCGCTCTTTGGACTAACGAAACTCCGTCGCTCTATCTTGTAACTGTAAGCCTTCTTGAAAAAGACGGAAGGCACATCGAAAGCTCTTCGTTTACAGTTGGCTTTAAGTCCGTGGAAATAAAGAAGCGCGAGCTGCTGTTCAATTCCAAGAAAGTCTACATCCACGGAGTAAACCGCCACGAGCACAACGAGTCCAATGCCAAGACACTTTCCACTGCTGAAATGGTTCACGACATAAAGACGCTCAAAAAGTACAACTTCAACGCAGTGCGCACTTGCCACTACCCGGACGATGAACGCTGGTACGAGCTTTGCAACCGCTACGGAATCTACATTCTTGACGAAGCGAACATCGAAAACCACGCGTACTACGATGTTATGAGCCGCAGCGAGGAATGGCTTAATTCCTATATCCAGAGAGTTCAGCGAATGGCAATCCGCGACAAGAACCACGCTTGCATCTTCGGCTGGTCTTTAGGAAACGAAAGCGGCAACGGGCAGAACCACTATGCGACTGCTGCTTGGCTTCGCGGTTACGACAAAACTCGCATTGTGCATTACGAAGGCTTTGTTCGCCCAGAGATTCATCAGGGAGACTTCACTCTTGACTGCCTTGCAAACGGAAAAGAGCTTACCGACCTGATTGCCCCGATGTATCCTAGCATCGACTTGATTGTAGACTATGCCACAAAGCGCGACGACTGGCGGCCTTTAATCATGTGCGAATATTCACACGCAATGGGAAACGCAAACGGAAGCCTTGCGGACTACTGGAAAGCAATCGAGTCAACACATGGACTGCAGGGAGGCTTTATCTGGGACTGGATAGACCAGGGAATAGCAGCCTATGCCCCGGAAGGAAAGCCCGGTGAAAGCAAGGGCGGAAAATACTGGAAGTACGGAGGCGACTTTGGAGACAGTCCTTGCGACTATGACTTCTGCCTTAATGGACTGAACTTCCCGGACCAGACACCTAAGCCTGCAATGGAAGAATGCCGCCGCCTATTTGCCCCGGTGCGCCTTAATGCCGTTCATGCCGCGCAGGGAATCTTTGAAGTTAAAAGCAAGGCGTGCTTTGTTCCGCTAGACTTCTTAAGCCTAAAGTGGTCATGCCTTGTAGACGGAACTGCAAAAGCATCTGGCGAGATTCCGCTTAGAGGACTTCTCCCCGGCGAAACAATGCGCATTGAGATTCCTAAAGTGAATGAATGTGCCTTGAATGCAGACAGCCGCTCTGAAATAGTATTCCATGCTGACTTCATTTACGCTGAACAGACACCGTGGGCATCAAAAGGCGAGCTATGCAGTTCTGACGAGGAGCTGATTTGCGCAGGTCAGACTTGCTTTATAGACAGCGCGGACTGCGTTTCCCAGGAAGCCGAGCAGTTTGCCTTGAGCCTAGAGCCTACAGTGTTCCATGCCTACACCGAAAACGAAGGAATAAAAGCCCTCTACGACAAAGTTGACAGCGACAATGTTCCCGGATGCTTTGTCGGAAAGCCCACAAAGCCCTGGATGGACAGCGCGCTTGACAAGTCCCATGGAGAAAAAGATTCACATGGCGTGTTCCATATAGTTTCAGAGAAAGGCGGAAAATCATTCGACTTTGGAACTTGCTCTTGCGCAACAAAGAAAGCATGGCAGGGAAGCTCTTCGTTCATGGAAATATGCGCTGACTTCAGCCTGAACAGCACAGTGCCGGAATATCCGCGCGTTGGTCTTGAAGCTTCTGTTAGCGGCGCATTCACAAAGGCAAAATGGTACGGATGCGGGCCTCACGAATGCTACAGCGACAGAAAGTATTCCGCGCTTAAAGGCTTGCACGAAGTGGACATAAAAGACCTTGAAGTGCCTTACATCGTTCCGCAGGAAAACGGACTAAGGTGCGGCGTAAAGTACCTTGAGCTTTCTGGAGGCGGAAAGACACTGCACATACAGTCTGACACAGAATTCAGCTTTAGCCTCTTGCCGTACACAGCTCAGGATTTGTACAAGTGCCGCCACACAAGCGAGCTGGTTGACTTGTCTAAAGGAAGCAAAGGCAAGTGGATTCTTACAATAGATGCCGCCCACCGCGGAGTAGGAACAGGAGCCTGCGGTCCGGACACACTTGAACAGTACCGCGTCCGCCCCGGCACTTACAAGCTGAACCTAAGAATCTGGTAGCTGTATCATTGCTGACTGGATAATCCCATAAAACAGATTCCCGTGTCGCTGCACGGGAATGACATGGAATTTACGTCAAGCAAGGGAATGACATAGGAGCGTAAAGTGTTATGTATGATGTCATTGTCGGGTTTAACCCGACAATCTCACCTCGACGACTGTTATTGCCTGGCATATCATTTAACGTGTCATTGTCGGACTTGATCCGGCAATCTCATGTGTGGAGATTTCCTGGTTACGTCGGACAATGACATAAAACGTTGTCATTATCGCGCTTAGCTCCCTGTTATCTTCGGGCTTGACCCCGCGATGTTTCTGAAAGAAACTCGGTTGAGAATCCCCTGTCCGTGTGGCTGCCTCCTTTGCCATGCGGATTTTTTTACACTTTTTTTGCTGTTTAAGTTGTCATTTCGCACAAACTCACTATAATTATAGATATACAACAAATCTATATTTATGGAGAAAGCGATGAAGATTAACTTCCATTCAACTACCCCCCCCAGTGGCTTATAGCCTGCATTTTAGCACTTAGCCTTGCATTCACATTCCCTTCCTGTTCCGACGGCTCAAGCAGCGGCTCGGATGATGAAAAAGCAACTTACACCGTAACTTTCAATGCAAACTGCGGAACCGGCACAATCGCAAGTATAACCGCAGAAGAAGGAAGTCAAGTTAAACTGCCAAGCGTAGAAGGCAAACTTGCAAAGGACGACTACTATTTTGCTGGCTGGAGCACTGCAAAGAACATGACAGGTACAAGCTACGATGACGGCGCAACAATCACCCTAAACTCAAATATTACCCTTTACGCAAAGTGGACTGACTTTGTGTTTGTAAAGGGCGCAACAATAGAAGGACAGATTGCAGACAGCGCATTGTTTAATGGAAAGAACACCATAACAATAAATGACTTTTATATATGCAACCATGAGGTTACGCAGGCAGAGTATGAGGCTTTAGGAGCTCTTCCATCTGAAATGGCAGATACTGACGGTGTTTCTGGCAACAATCCAGTGAACAAAGTAAGCTTGTATGATGCGCTTGTATACTGCAACAAGCGTTTAGTGAAAGAAGGTTATACGCCTTGTTATTCAATTAAAGGTTCTACGAATCCTGAATCTTGGGGAACTGTACCGACTTCAAAAGACAGTGATTGGGATGCTGCAATCTGTGACTTTACTGCGAACGGCTACCGCTTGCCAACGGAATCAGAATGGGAATATGCCGCACGGGGCGGAAACGGACTTACCGGTACTCAATATCTTTATGCCGGAAGCAATACTGTTAACGATGTTGCATGGCATAGTGGAAACTCAGGCTACAAAACTCATGAAGTAAAGACAAAACAGTCAAACACTTTGGGGCTGTATGATATGAGCGGCAATGTATATGAATGGTGTTGGAATGAAAACGCCAATGCCGCGCACTTTGTTAGTGGTGGTTGTTGGACCATGAATTATGACCCCGCCTGTAAGGTTTTTCGGCATATTACTAGCACCTCGTATGCTCAAAACCCTGGGAATGGCTTGCGCGTTGTCCGCACCGCAGAATAAAAGGTAATGAGATTCCCGCATCAAGTGCGGGAATGACAAATGCCCTGTCATTCCACAGTTTGACTGGGGAATTCCCTGCAATAGAGTTTCGGGGCAATCCCTAAGATGGCAAAGCGTAAACATTTATTATATTTTGTTTGCGTGTATGGAATACCTATGTTATAATTCTTAGCGTGAAGAGAAAGAAAGTCAGCTTGAACAGCGCAGTAATAATAATCTCGAAAATCTGCCCGTGCAGGAATTCCTCCTTTTGGAATATCCTCACGGGCTGTTTTATTTAAGGGGCGTAGCAGCCCCGCATTTTCGCCAAACCAAAGGAGGTTTTAATGGCTAAAAAGTATGTCTGGAGCATTGTGCTCAGACCCAACCCGTTTACACAGGACAATGACCGCGACCAGCTTGCGGATGTTGTGCCTGCCGCGACAAAGCGCGACGAGGACATTGCGGACGCAATTGTTGCAGAAGGAAGCGAAATCAAGAAGGAGACAATCCTGAACATCCTTTCGCTTAGGAACAAAAAAGTCTTTGAGTATGCTCTTTCCGGCTGCACTTACTCAAACGAAGTAGGAAGCCTTGCGCCAAGGGTTTCAGGAGTATTCGAAGACATAAACTCCGTGTTCGACCCTGCGCTGCACAAGTGCTCGTTCGACATTATGCCTTCTGCCAGTCTGCGCGCTGAAACTTCAAAAATCAGCGTAAAAGTAACTGGATGCAAGGATTCAGGAGGAGCTGTAATCGGAGCTGTTACCAACACTCTAACAGGCAGCAAGGACGGAACTGTTCAGATTGGAGACGATGTCATCATCGAAGGTGAAAAAATCAAAATCCAAGACGAAGCCGACACCGAGCAGGGCGTATTCTTTGTGGACATGGAAGGCAAGGAACACCGTGTAACACGTAAACTCACCGCAAACAAGCCGTCCCAGCTCATAGCCCGCGTTCCGTCAAGCGTAGCAGAAGGCAATGTTTCACTCATAATCAGAACAAGGTATACAGGAAGCAGTGTAAATATCTTAAAGAACTTACGTGAACTCCGATATGCCTATGAACTGAAAGCAGTAAAGGCGTAGCAGTTTAAGTCTAACAATTCTCTATGCACTGTTCATAGCGACCTACTATTGACTGTGCATAGAGTTCGCTATGGGATGTCCATAGAGCACTCTATGAGGTGTCCGTAGTGGACACTATGGAGTGTCCATAGAGAGCTACTATAGACACTCCATAGAAATCACTATCTTTTTATAATATCCCAAATTTGCCATTCACTCTCTTTATGCTTATCTTTTTAGTAATACCCACCATATTAACTAAGGAGGAATACTATGAAACTGATGTTCATTTTTATCGCTCTGACTTTTGCAGGCTCGCTTGGCTTTTCACAGAATTATCCGGCTGCAGAGCAGACCACGCCCGACAAAATGGGCTGGATGCAAGGCTTTCCGCCATCGCAAGAAAAAACGCTTCACGCTTCGGACGGCTCGTTCTTTGAGTTTCCGGCGTTGCGCTACAGCGTGAACCACATGAGGGAGTTTTTCCCTACGCGAAATGTTTCGGCAGGCAACGGCAAAAAATACCAGCTAAAGATAAAAATTGACCCGGCAATCGGAAACGTAGTTTTTACGCCGTGGAATTCAGACAAGACGATGACTTTTGAAGAGTCGCTTGGCGCAAACTATACAGACGGAATCATCGTCATGCACAAGGGAAAAATCGTCTATGAAAAATATCCTGCAGGCTTAAAGCCAGACGGACTTCATGCTGCAATGTCGGTGAGCAAGTCGTTCACGGGAACAGTCGCTTCGATTCTTGTTGCGGAAGGAAAACTTGAGCCGTCAAAGAAAGTTGTTGAATACATTCCAGAACTGAAAGATTCAGGCTTTGCGGACGCGACTGTTCAACAAGTTATGGACATGACGACCGCAATCAAGTACAGCGAGGACTATAACGACCCGAACGCGGAAATCTGGGCGTACTCGGCGGCAGGAAACGTTTTCCGCCCGGCAAACTACACAGGACCTCAGAATTACTACGAGTATCTTGCAACTGTAAAAAAGCTTCCGGACGCAGAACACGGAGACGCATTCGGCTACAGGACTGTGAACACGGAGCTTCTCGCCTGGATTTGCTCGCGCGTAACAGGGCAGGGCTTAGCGGATATGGTTTCAGAGATGATTTGGAAGCCTTTGGGCGCGCATTATGACGGTTACTATCAGGTTGACCCTTCTGGAATCGCGTTCGCAGGCGGCGGCTTTGACTTGAATCTAAGGGACATGGCAGCTTTCGGCGAGATGATGAGAAACGGCGGAAGGCTGAATGGCAAACAAGTAATCCCTGAAATAGCAGTAAACGATATTTCAGTTGGAGGAACTTCCGATGAGTATAAGGCTGCGTTTGCAAAAGGCGGCTATCCAAAATTGCAAGGCTGGAGCTATCACAATATGTGGTGGATTACGAACAACTCGCACGGAGCGTACATGGCGCGCGGTGTTCACGGCCAGGCAATCTACATTGACCCGGCGGCGCAGATGGTGATTGCGCGCTTTGCTTCAACTTACTACGCGTCAAACAAGTACATCGACCCGCTTTCAATTCCGGCTTACGAGGCTGTCGCGGAATATCTCTTGAACAAGTAGAATAATAAAAAAGGGGCATCCCGCTTGGGATGCCCTGTTTGTTTAATCATGCCATGGAGATGTCTAATAAGTTCTATGCGTCATTGTCATTCCTGTGCTACGACACTTGTCATTCCCCGACTTGATCGGGGAATCTAGCATCATTCAGATTGCCGGATCGAGTCCGGCAATGACAGGCTGTTAGGTCATTTCCATGTTAAATATCATGCCATTTGCTGCACTTACTTCAAGTTGACCATGCTCTTGTCGTAGTCTGTCGGCGGAACATAGCCCATAAGATTCATTATTGTTGCAGGCCAGGATGAGATTCCAAGTCCGTCGTTGAGCTTGGTGTTGTCGTATTCGCCCTTGTATTCAGGGTCATAGATGATTCCCGGTACCGGGTTGAGCGAGTGCGATGTCTTTGCCTTTGGCTCTCCGTCCTTGTCCTTCTTTACGCTGCCGTCCTTTGCGTGCTCGTACATATCATCTGAGTTTCCGTGGTCAGCCGTGATGCACATGATTCCGCCGGCTTCCTCGATTGCCGCCTTCAATCTTCCAAGCTGAAGGTCCATGCCTTCCATTGAGCAGACCACCGCGTTGAATACGCCAGTGTGTCCGACCATGTCTCCGTTCGGGTAGTTCAGTCTGATGTGGTCGTACTTTCCGCTCTTGATTGCCTCAATAACCTTGTCGGTGATTTCAGCGCATTTCATCCAAGGACGCTGCTCGAACGGAACAACATCGCTTGGAACTTCAACATAGTCCTCAAGCTTTTCGTCGAACTTGCCCTGCTTGTTTCCGTTGAAGAAGTATGTAACGTGTCCGTACTTCTGGGTCTCGGAAATAGCCATGAGGTGAACGCCTGTCTTTGTGAGGTATTCGCCCATTGTGCGGTCAATGCTCGGAGGATTCACAAGATACTGGGCAGGAATGTGCGCGTCTCCGTCGTATTCCATCATGCCGGCATACTCAACGGCCGGAACACGCTTTCTGTCGAACGGAAGCTCGCCTCCTGCCGGTGTCTCAAACGCGCGTGTCATCTCAAGGGCACGGTCTCCGCGGAAGTTGAAGTAGATTACGCTGTCGCCGTCGTTGATTGTTCCGACTGGCTTTCCGTCCTTTGCGATTACGAACTCGTGCATATCCTGGTCAAGAACGCCCGGAACTTCGGCACGGTAGGTTTCGATTGCCTTTGTCGCAGAGTCGAACATACGTCCTTCGCCCAGAACGTGCGCCTTCCATCCGCGCTCAACCATGCTCCAGTCAGCGTTGTAGCGGTCCATTGTCATGTACATACGTCCGCCGCCGGAGGCAATCTGATAGTCGCAGCCTGCAAAGCCCGCAAGGAATTCTTCAAGCGGTGTGATGTAGTTCAGTGCGGAAGTAGGGTCAACGTCGCGTCCGTCAAGCAATGCGTGCACGCGGATTTTCTTTACGCCTTCCTTGTTCGCCTCTTCAATCATTGCCTTGAGGTGGTCGATGTGCGAGTGAACGTTTCCGTCAGAAACAAGTCCTATAAAGTGGAGTGTTGAGCCTTTGTCATTCACATTCTTGATGAGCTTCTGCCAGGTTGCGTCCTGGAACATCTTGCCCGATTTGATTGACTCGCCTACAAGCTTTGCGCCCTGTGCGAACACGCGTCCGCAGCCCATTGCGTTGTGTCCGACTTCGCTGTTTCCCATGTCATCGTCAGAAGGAAGTCCTACCGCCGTTCCGTGGGCCTTGAGCTTTGTGTGCGGACAGTTCGCCGTGAACCAGTCAAGGTACTTCATGCGGCTTGCCTTTACAGCGTCGCCTTCAACATATTTTCCGTAGCCAACACCGTCCATGATTACAAGAACCACAGGACCGCGGCGGCCTTTCCAGTTCGGATTCTTTTCCAAAGCATGCATTGTATCTGCCATATATAAAACCTCCATAAAGTTTTTTGTACTAAGGTAATAGTCTAGCTTTAGTATAGCGATTAATGGGATTCTTTACAATTGATAGGGAAGGCTGGAGGAGGGCTGGTTTATTGAAGTTTTTCCTTAAAATAACGACTTAAATGTGAGAACATGAAACTGGACAAAACTTAACCTCAATTCCAGAGGTCTCTGCACCGTAATTTTTCCATAATTGATGGTTTTCTTGTTTTAATATTCATAGTCATAGTTCGACAATATTTTATCAGTAAAATATTCTTTTACAGATTTTTCCAATTGATTAAGTTTACTGCCAACAGTAACTAAAGTGTTGCTTAAAGATGTTGCTTTTGTTTGAGTTGAATTGTATCTGACATGATCTTCTCCTGCGGTTTTCATCTTGGAAAGGGAGTTTTTTTTATGAACAAAAAAACTCCCGACGATTCTTTCTTTTACGGAAGACTGTTCCTTCGGGGAAAGCTCATTGTTCTGGAGCCTGCGGCAGCGACTTTCAAGTTTCTTTTAAAGAAACTTGAAAGTTTAAGGAAAAAACTAATTAAGATACATTGAAAATATTGTACTGATACATGTATCTTTATATTTTTTTCCAAGATATACATCCTTGATTACAATTTCTATTTCTTCATTGTATAATCCATCCAAGTTAATAATCTGAGGGTTAGGAGAATCTTTTAATTCAAATTCTTTTTGTATTTTTGACTTCAAAAAAGATATAGTAATTATCTTTGGTCTTGAATTATTCTCAAACAGGTAAGGTTTCTTCGCGGAAACATATCCTGATATAATTATAAGATTTCTTGCATTTATACTTAATCTGATTTTTTCTCCAATTCCATAATCTTCAGACGCTTCACACCACGGAGAATCTAACTTAAAATTTGATAAATTCTGTACTGTGTAAACCTTACTACCTTCTCTCAACTCAGAAGTCGCTGAAATGAATGAGGGGAAAAACAGTCCTTCAGTTTGATTAAATGATATAGAAGCCCCTGTGAATATACATTCATTCGTTTCACAATTGTTAGAGCTCGCCGATTTCAGCCACACCTAAGTTCAGCGGAAATCGCCAAAA
>NZ_CAMCEC010000029.1 GCF_945873775.1 uncultured Treponema sp.
TTAGCACAAATTCGTTATTTTTTCTCCTCCGTGTCTAAATCTGAGGCTTATTATACTTCTCTCCGGCTTTTGCCTCTTTTTCCAAAACCTTTATTGTTTCCAAATATGCCTTTTCAACTGGGGAAAGATTTTTCTGAATGTATTTTTGATATTCTCTTTCAGCTTTTTCAAGAGCCTGTTTATGGCTTACTGAGCCTGCGCCTTCCAAAATTTCTTTTCCTGTGCCGGAAAGGATTCTGTCCAGCTGCTCAACATAATCACTCATATGCATTGTCTTATGTTCCATGGCGTTGATTTCCGCCAAGTCGAAATATGCGGAAACAAGATTGTTCAGGACTTTTAGTTCAGTTTCTGAAAGATAATTCTTTGCAACTGCAATATCTTTTTTAGTTGGAAAATCACCTGTAAAAGCTGTTAATCCCATAAACTCTTTTTCTGAATCCGCACGGTTATAAATCACTTCCGCCGCAGTGTTTCCATGAGCCGCATAGTGAAGTTTGTTTTGAACCATTTTGAAGAACGCAATGCTTTCCGCACTTTTTGGATTGTAGTCCGCACTGGTAGCATATAAATCAAGAACCTGACGGTACATCACTTTTTCGCTTGAACGGATGTCACGGATTCTTTCCAAAAGCTCTTTCCAGTAATTTCCGCCGCCAAGTTCCTTCAAGCGTTTGTCATCAAGCGCATATCCTTTTTTTAAATATTCTTTTAACAGTTCAGTTGCCCACCGTCTGAACTGAGTTGCTACCAAAGATTTTACACGGTAGCCAAGGGAGATTATCATGTCGAGATTGTAGCAAATCTGTTCACGGCTGACTTTTCGGTCACCTTCGATTTGAACTGTTCGGAAATTCCGAACAGTTGAGGATTCTTCCAGTTCACCTTCTTCAAAAATGTGCTTTATATGTTCACTAATATTTGCTTTACTTGAGTGATACAATTCAACAAGTTGAGCCTGTGTAAGCCATACAGTTTCATCTTCAAACCTGACATCAATTTTTGTAAGACCATCTTTTGTCTGGTAAATTACAATATCGCCCTTGTTTTGATTTTCCATACTCATCTCCTACAACTTAATCTCGTAGCCCAAATTCTTGAACACATTGAGCAAGGCAAGTTTTCTTTCTTTCATAATGCATATATTATATCACAGCTCAACGCATTTTTTGTTTAAAAAGTCGCTAATTCTCTCCAAAATAGAAAAAAAATCCTTGTTTAAAAAGCAAACATTTTCAAACAAGGAATTTAACTAACGGTGCTTTTCAGATGAAGCCTTACCAGCTCCAAGTTTTGTCGGAACAAATGTCTTCTACAACATATTCTAGATTTTCAATATAGCCGGGCTTTTCTCTTCCTCTGCGGTCTAAAATTGAAAATCCTGTGTTTGCGTATTCTTCGATTGCGGTCTTGATTTTTCGTCCTAAATTTTCTCCGTTTTCTGTGGCGGTCTCAAAATCCTTTTTCAGTTCATCTGGATTGTCTTTGTAAAGTTCCTGCAAAGTCAAGGCAATCATTGTTTTGAGGATTTTGTTACGATTTTTAAATATTTCCATTCCAAAAGGAGGATTTTTTGTTTTATCCCGAAGAGGAGTTTTGTCTCCAACATAAATTCCTAAAATAAATGCCCACAAAAAGCGTTGCCAGTCGGTTTTAAAAACAGTGCGTCGCGAGCGAGCATCTGTTCCTTCATTTTCCAACTGATTGCAAAATTTTTTATAATATTCATCTTCAATATCAAATTTTGTTGATTCTCCTAAATCGATAACATCTTTCATCATAAAAATTACCTATCCTTTTATTTTTGTTACAACAGTAAATTGATCATTTGTATTTGATGCTTCTGACATAGAAAGTTCATAAGCGATTCCAACAGCTTTGGAATCAGCAATAAGCTCTCTAAGTTCATCATTTGTTTTATTTTTTGAAGAAGTATCATCTTTTATAATGATAATAGATTGTCCAAAAGCAGTTATCATAGTTTGAATTGTACTTAGCTTGTTATCTCCGCCAAGTGCAGAAACTGGAGCATCCGTTACAAATGGATATTGCTGATTAAATTGGTTTTCTGCGACTGTTAGAATTCCTGCAATAACTGCCAATTGAATTGAAATTCTATCTCCCTGATTAATATTTCGTATTCTAGCCCCCTGCTCATCAACTGTATAAATCTCAGAAGTATCTGTATCTATTTTTATTGAACCACTAAGAGCTGAATTCTCTTTTGTCATTTCTTCATAATATTCATCCGCTTTTTTTTGAACTTCATCATAAGCGGTCTTATTTGCAAGTTCACTCAACTTTGTCATTGCCATTGAAAGTTTATCAGCATAGAAATGTCTAATTCTGTCTGTTTCGTCAATATCTTCATCATCGATAATCATTGTATTAAGTTTGTGTTTTAAATCAGAAACTTCTTTGTTATACTTTTTATATAAAGCTTCATTACCTGCTTTATCATTCTTTGCCCTATCCAACAAATCAGAATACTCGCGAATTGAGGATTTTATTTTTTCCACATGCTCCTTTTTTTCTGTGGAAGACAAATCATCCAATTGAATTTGTGATAAAATATCCATAATTTCTTCTTTTTGTTTTTTTAAGTTTTTCTGTCTTTCATCTAATTGAAGTTTCCGTTTTACCAATTCAGTTAGATTATCTGGAATTTTTTCTACTTCTTCTGAAATATTTGACATTGTAGTATTCAAATCCCTTAAGTAATCGCCTAATTTATCAGTATCACACTTTGGCAAACGAGACTCTGCATATTTTCTAGCTTCTGTACCTTCAGACAGACTTGTTCCACAGATTGTACATTGACAGAATTTCAATGCTTTTTTTATCTCTGCTGCAGAAATACTAGGAGGAACTTCTCCTTTTTCTTCAAGTTTGGAATAAAAATCTTTGAATGAGTCTATCTTTCTCCGAACTTTATAAAAAACGGACTCTTCAGCGATGCTAGATTTCTCTGTATTAGTAAATTTCAAATCATTTTCAATTTGATGCAGATTTTGTTCCAGTTGCTTTTTCTGTGCAAAATATTTTTCAAACTCTGTATAACCTTCGAGATCTTTATTTAAATCATCAAGTTTTGCAGAATAATCAGAAATATTTTTTTCTGCTTCATTACATTTTTCTTCATAATCCCTAATATTGTCTTCTTTAGTTTCTATCTTTCTAAGAAGATCTTCTTGTTCAATTTTTTGTCGGGCAGTTTTATTCGTTTTTCTTGTAATTCGATTATTTACATTGCTAGCATAATAGTCAGCCAATTCTTTTGCTTCGTCAAAGATTCCTAATCTTGCAATTTCCTTTACAGCAAGAGAAAAGTTTCCGCCTTTTTGCAATTTCATAATTTTTGAAGCAGCCTCTCCTTGAAAAAGGAAAAAGTTTTTTATTGATTCTGCAAAATAAATTCTAAGTTTTCCCTTAGCTGCATCGCCTATATCTGAAGAAATCAAATTGCCTGCAAAATCTGTTTCTGTAATAGAAAAAGTCTGTGTTACATATTCATATCCGTTTTCAGTCAATCTATAATCAAATCTTCTTGAGATTGTCAAATCGGAAATTACATTGTTAATTATCAATTCAACATATACTTGAATAGCTGAATCATTATGTTTTAATGCCTCACTTTTTTTATGATTATTAAGAATCAATGGTGCTATCAGTTTATCATTTGTAATCCATTCACCATTTTCACCCTCATCTGTCAAAAAAATACGATTATACAAAACAAAGTTAATGGCATCGAATAATTTTGATTTTCCAGATTTGTTCTGTCCAATAAAAATCGTTGTCGTAGGAGAAAATTCGATTTCATTTTTATCATAATAAGATAAAAAATTTGAGATTGTAATACATTTAAATTCCATTATTTTGCTCCTCCAAGATTACCAATATCAATTACACCAGACTGAATGAGTTTATCCAATTCATCATCAAGAGTTTTTGCAACTACAGTTTTTATATTTCCTTGATTATGCTTTTTATAAATTTGTTTAAGCAATGTGTTAACTAGAGTATGTGTAACATCATCTTCATTTTTTAATGCTTGTTGCACAATTTTTGGCAAATCATTTTCAAGTTTTCCCATATTTTCTTCCTCTCTATAAATATTTTCTTAGAATCGTTTCTATTTCCGCGTAGTTATCTGCGGTTGCTGCAAAATCCATTGCGCGCTTTATTTCGTTTTCAACAATTGATTGCGCATAAATCGAATTTCTATCCGGCGGAACTACGATAAAGTCGAAAATCTCAGCAAGCGTCTTGTTTGTTTCAGGCGATTTTCTTAAGACACGCCCGCGCCGCTGGATAAACTCGCGTTCGGAAGTGCTGCTTGCAATAAAGAAAGCACGTTTTGCAGCGGGAATATCAATTCCTTCGTTAAGCCGTTGTTTTGCAAATAGAATATCGATTGCTCCAGCTGTAAAACTTTCTATAACATTCCGCTTTGTTCCTTGAACATATTCGCTCATTCGAACAATTTTGCCTTTTGACTTCAATTCATTCCAAAGTTCTGATTTATAGACTTCCAAAAAATCATTGCCGTTCTCGTCTTTTCCGTCTGGACAGAAAACAATCGTCCTATCTTTGTATTTTGAAATCTCTTTTCGCATTATTTCAAGAAATTCTGATTTTTTATTCTGCGCTCGCTCGATAATTCTGTGCCGTTCCTTTAAAAGCTGCTCCAGTCGCTCTTCATCCTCCTTGTCCGTTTTGACAGAATTATTGACGATGACAGAAAGCCGTGAAACTTTTTCGGAAATATTTTCATAATCTTCCATTTCAAAGTCTGTGAGCGGAACAACCGTAGGATGATATTCGTAATGGCAGAGCATATCCGCTTCAATCGCGTTTTTTATAGAAAATTCATAGGGAATTTCGGACGGACAGAAATAATCAAAAATTGCTTTTGTGCCTTTTTCATCATAAGGACGCTTTGGTGTCGCGGAAAGTCCGATTCGATATTTGATTTTTTCAGGCAGTTTTTTTGAATAGCTAGCAGCTCCGAATTTATGGACTTCATCGGCAATTATCAAAGTTGAATCTAAGTCAAGCGATTCAAGGATTTTCTCATCATTTCCACAGAAAGAATCATAAGTCGTGATAATTACAAGTTTTTTATTTTGCTCGTTCTTTTTCAAGATTTTTAGAAGTCGCAAGTCTGACAATTTTTCTTTCCAGTCAAGCCCTGAACGGATTGGAATAATTTCTCCAGAAAAACATTCCTCAATATCCTTTTGCCACTGGTCAACCAAATCCTTCAATGGAACGATTATCAAAACTGAAGTCAATTCAATTTTTTTTGAAAGCTCATTTGCGCAAAATAAAGAAGTCAAAGTTTTTCCAGTTCCAGTTGCCATTGCAAGAAGTGTCTGAAAATTGTTTGATTCAAAATTCTCTATAGCCTTTATTTGATGCGGTCTCGGTGATTTTTTGCCTTTAAAATCAAAGAAAAGGTTATTGACTAAAATCGGCTTTTCACAATCAGGTTCCGCCACCGCAAGCATATCGGGAATCTCCGTCTTGTTTTCGTGGCTTATTTTGTACTCAATATTCCTGTTTTTAGAAAACTCTTTTTTGTCCAGCTCAAAATCAGCCTTGCCGCGTTTGTATTTTTCAAGAATAGCCTTGTCGATTGACGGAAAATGCTGGACTTTAAGTTTTTCATCAAAGTTTCCCCAGATTGCGGCGAAAGCCTTTTCTTTCTGAATCACACGCGACTTTTCATCTTCACTTTTCCATGAACAGAAAACATCAACGGTCTCATAATTTTTTGTGAACGCGTTTTCTGATTCATTCATCGAGCCTGAAAAAACAATTTTATTCCCGTCGGAATCTTCGACAAGCCCAAGTTTTTCATGATACATTCCGACCGATGAGCCGTTTTCCGTAAAAGCGATTTTTATATTCAGCACACCGGATTCAATCAGATTCGCAAGAAGATTCAGCCGTTCTTTTTCAAAATAATTTTCTGGCTCTGTTTTCAGTCCACGAATAAGCGCGTTCTCTATGATTTTTGAGCGGTTCTCATAGCCTTTTCGGATTGCCTCTTCATCTTCCGCAGAAAGATAGGGCGACGCCACAAGCTCGATTTTTCCGCCTTTCTTGGCAAGCTCACAGATTCCTTTTGAAATTTCAACCAACGCCGAAGAAGAAAAAAATCCGACGGAACGCCTGTACGAAACAGCATTTTCAAGGACAGGAATGTAAAAGTCCTTAATGATGTTGTCTTGGGGAGAACGGTATTCTTGTTTGATGTTGATTTCTGTAAAATTCATATTATTATCACATAATTAAGCTTTTAGCATGAGATTTTATATCTCCTTGTAATGCATCAAATCTATTACTAAGAAATTTCTTTACAAAATCTGACCTTTCATTATCATTTTTGTCTGCTTTTATATATTCTTCTAAATTTGAGGCCGAAAACTCGCTTGGAATTTTCAAATCACTTTTTGATTGATTTGTAATTTTTCTTGCATAATCTGGCAAACTATCACTAGAAATAGTGGTATTTGAATCTTTTGTGATGTAAACAAAATTCAAAGGTGAATTACAAATATTTGTATCATCTCCCCTTAGTTTTTCAGTATTTTCGCCAACTTTTTTCTGAGATCCAAGTGGGACAATATGATGAGCTTCCAATTTTTTGGACACATCAGAAAATACACTTATAACAATATTTTCATCAAACATATCAGTATAAGTTTTTGATAAAAAATACTGACAAATAAAATGACGTAAAGGAGCTTTGGGAATTCTATCGTATTCAGTTTTTTCCATAAGTAACAAATCTTTATCTGAAAAATTATTTGCATTTAATACAGAATCTCTTAAATCATCTAACCACTTCAGATTAGGATTTTTTCCAAACAGATAATTAGTAATTTGTTTTAAGCATTTTATAGTTTGAGGATTCTGATCCCTATCAAATTCTCCAGAAAAAACTGAACACCAATACCATGATTCAAGCAAATCATGAACTTTTTTATCATTAAACCACTCATTATTCATAAAAACTGTTGCAACAAGGGTTAACATCAAAGAGTAATTAATTTCATTTATTGCCCTAATACCGCATCGAGTTTGAAAAAAGAAAAAAGCCCTATCCAAAGCGATACATATTTTCTCACATTCATTATTTATATATGCCGAATCCAAATTTAATATGCAATCTCTTTTCATATGATCATTTTTCGCTTGATTAAAATCAAAATTTTTATTATTAGCACACAATGATGCAACATTTAAAAAAGCTTCTGTATATTTTGGTGAAATTTCATTTCTATCTTCGTTATACGCACCAATATAAACACTTGCATTATATCCTTTATTATTTATGTAATTAGAAACTATATTTAGCATTTTATCTGGTAAAACACTCAGATTATATTGCTTAGGAGCTTTAATGTTAGAAACAAGACGTTTATAAAAGTTTTGTGTACTTTCTTTTCCAACTTTTGCCATAATTAAATCAAATGTACTAAGACTAATTCCACCCTTATTCAAATTTTCATAAATATCAATGGCTCTAGACCTATTCGTTTCTGTAACTAATATTTGATTTAATCTTGCTTGACTTATACATGTATTCAAATATAACTTGAGATTCCGTCCCCAAGAACGACACTTAGAATCTAGTTCTACATTCAATATACTTGAATCATCAATTATTTTTTTTACTTTTGAATCATCGAAAAATAACTTTAAAAACAATTTTTCTTCTTCATTATTTTTTAAACTTTTATAAGCTAAAGTAATTTCATCTTTTATTTTCTTTGCAACATCTTCTACTATGATTTCAAATCTGTCTCCTATCAAATTTGCATTATCACCTGTTGGACATAGCAAAAACAATGGAATCAAATATCCATTATCATTTGATAAACAAAAAGTGTCTAAATCCGTTGACAAACATACATTTGGATTATATGGTTTTCCATCATTTGCTGTAAAACCAATACATTCAATATAAGGTTTTATATCTCCTGTTAAAAAATTAGGATCTTCAGAATCAGGATTCTGGATTGAAAAAGAAAAATTTTGAATTCCAAATAAATCATTTTCATTTTTTATATTTGTCCATTTTGGAATACGCAAAAAAAATCTTCGTTTCAAGCCTTGCTGGCTTATTAAATCTGATAGTTTATTTGTCTGTTCAAAAATTACATTTGAAAAAACATTTGCCAATACCGTTAATCTTTGCTGTCCATCCAATAAAAAACTTATTTCTTTATTAGAATCAGAAACTTCCGCATCTAATTTTGAACCAATTTTCTTACATGCATATTCACTAGCCTTTGATTTTAATAAAAGAATACTTCCAATTGGCATGCGAGATAAGACAGAACACACAATATCCTTTTGCATATCTTCGTCTTTCCATTTAAATTCTCTTTGAAAATCTGGAAGCAAAATATTTTCATTTTCAATTTCTCTTACAATTTCTTTAAAATCTGATCCATTTTTCTCAATCATGTAAATACTCCTTTTTTATGTATTTTTACCTATTTTCCTCTATATACCCCATCGCCTTTTCCAGAGCGCAAAAGTCTTCTTCGCCTGTAAAATATCCCACGCTGAAACGCACTGTGCCTGCCGGAAATGTTCCCAAGAATTTGTGTGCGAGCGGAGAGCATTGAAGTCCTGTGCGCACGGCGATTTCCATTTCATCAAAAACGTTTCCGATGTCTTCTGCCGCGTATCCGTCAAAAACGGTGGAGACAACGCCGATGCATTTTGTTTTTTCTGAAAATCTGTCCGCCGGACCTGCTATCTTCACAAAGTCATACTGCCGCAGAATCTCCAAAAGCCTCTGGTGATTTTTTTCTTCGGCAGCGCGGATTTCGTCCTGATTCTGCAAGAACCATTGTGCCGCCGCATGAAGTCCTGCCACCGCGCAGATGTTCTGGCTTCCCATCTCGTAGCGACCCGGAATATTTTCGGGCATTTCCTGGTTCGCCGAATCAATGCCTGTTCCGCCAAAGAGAACCGGCTCCAGCGCGACATTACGGCTTTTTGCAAATCCGCCGATTCCGAACGGTCCGTACAACGTCTTGTGCCCGGCAAAAACCGCAAAGTCAACCAGATCGCTCGCCACATCCAGCGGAAGTAGCCCTGCCGTCTGCGCCATGTCGGTCACGGTAAGCGCGCCATACTTTTTCGCAACGGCAAAAATTTCAAGGACAGGCGCAACAAGCCCAATCACGTTGCTTGCGTGGCTTACAATCACAATGTCCGGCGGAAGCTCTGCAAACTGCGCGTTGATTTTTTCAATCTCGTATTCAAAATTTTGCGAAACAAAAAGTTGCCTGACACGGATTTTTCCGCTTTTTTCAAAATGATGCAGAACCCGTGTCACCGAATTATGCTCGAACGGCGAAATGTAAACAGTTTTCTTCTTGTCGTCTGCAATCAGCCCCTGAATCACCATGTTCAGCGCAACCGTCGCGCTCGGAGCAAAAATCACATCCTTGTTCGCGCAGCAAAGAATTTTCTGGATAAAACCGCGCGTTTCCGAAATCATTTTTGAAGCCGCAGCCGCAAGTTTGTACTGCCCGCGTCCCGCATTTCCGCCGTGCTCGCGGTAAAAAGAATCCATAAAATCGTAAACACATTCAGGCTTCGGAAAAGTCGTCGCCGCATTGTCAAAATAAAAACTCATTTTTCCTCCAATTTCTGGGTATTAGCACAGCTTCTCCAGCAAGCTCACCAGAACCTGGCGTTTTTCTGCGTCCGTTACGGACTGCCCCATTTCTTCGATTGTCCGCCAGATTTCTTCTTCAAGCGATTTTGCGCGGACTGAACATTCAACTTTCTTGAATGATTTTGATTTCGCGTTTTCAGTTCCGCTATGTGCAAACCGGATTTCGTAGTTATTTGCAGCATCATCAGACGTCTCAACTTTTGAACTTGCCGACTTTTCAGAACTATCAGGCGGACACTGAGCCTGCCGGATTCCCAACGGATTTCTAAATTCCATAAGCGTCTTGTTCAATTCATCAAGTCGTTCAAAAAACACACCTACGGTCTCATCGTTCCAGTCATCAATGCTAAGTCCGGTCAGAACTTTTGCCATCTCGCCAGCAATCTGCTTTTCATCGTTTCCGGCAGACTTGTAAATCTTCAAAAGCGAGTGCGCCCCGTTTTCAAAAACGTGGTTTTCAGTTTCCGAATCAAGTTTCGTGCAAAATTCAGCAACCACATTTTTCAGCGATTTTTCGCCTGCGTTTTTGTCAAAAGAATTTTTTGTATCTTCAATGATTTTTTCTGTAAAACCTTCCAATGCCGAATCAAAAAAGTTCTTCGCGTTTTTTATATTTTCTGCAAGCGCAAAATCAGTTTGCTCCAGCTTTTCTTTTTTGAACGCGCAAGGGATTTTTTCAAAAAGAATTTCATTCGCTCCGAATCCGCCTTGCTTCAAAATGTTCAGAAATTCAGAATACTCTTTCTGCACCAAAACCGATTTTTTCTCTGAGCCGTCTGCCGAACCGCAGTAAACTTTTTTCATCTGCTTTGTGTATTTTGGAAGCGAGCGGTACCAGCGGAGCATTGCGTTTATAAGATACGAATAGCCGTTCGCGCTTTTTTCATCTTCAATCACAAAGTCAGAAAAAATATTTTCAAGCGAATTAATGTAATTTTCTTTTTCATCGCTCCACTTCTGAACCCGGACTGAAAACGCCTGTGGACTTTCCGCGATTTCCGCCAGACTTTGGGCATTCACAGAAACTTCAATTCTGCTTTTTTTGAGCACAATATTTTTTGAAAAACTAGAAACAACGGCTGCAATGTAAAGCGGAATCACGCCTCGCCTAAGACCGATTCCGTTTTCAGGCTTTACGAGCAGTTCAAAAAGCTCAGAAAAACTGATTTCGTTTTCTTCCGCCCGCGCAAAAAATTCCTTTATCACCGTAAAAAGATTCTTAAAATTCTCATCGTTTTTTGAGTTTCCAGAAGCTGGCTCAAGATTAAATATTTTCTTTTCCGCAGAATTTTTTTCAGCCTTTTTTAGAATTCCAGGCAGAAGAAGCGCGCTCCGCATAAACGAAACTTCCTGCCCGCTCCCGGACAAGCCCAAATCCGCAAACGGCGAATTCAGCATTGCGTCCAGAAGTTTTGCCCGGCTTTTTGTGGCCGCCCCGGTAAGGCAATTTTTGTTCAGCATTTCATTGTTCACAACCGGCGTTCTGTAAAAAATTTCCGCGCAGATTTTTGAGATGAGATTTGTGAATTCAGATTTTCTGTAAAGTTTCCGCTCCGCGCCAAGCGAAACGTAAAGCGCAAGATTCCGCTCAGGCCGAACGTAGGAATGGACAATCTGCTTTACAACCTCGTACAAATCCTGATAAACAATGTCGTACTCGTCAAACAGAACCGAATCCAAAAGATTTGAAGAATCCGCCAAAAGCTGGTTCCGCAGGAACGCGACAGAATCAAAACGCCGAAGCTTTTCAGAAAAATTTTCATCCAGACTTGAAATTATAAAGAGAAGATTTTTTGCCTCGGAAGAAATTTTCTTTGCTTTTTCAACAATCTTTTCTTTGTCAAAAGTTGTTCCGCCAGAATTTTCCGAATTTTCAAAATCCTTGAAGAGCGCAAAAACGCAGCCGTCAGAATTAAAATTTTCAGCAAATGTTTTCCAGTCTTCGCGCTCCAAAAATTCCTTTTCAGAGACAAATACAAAGCGGAAGTATCGCGTCATCTTGTTTTTTACGTTGTACAAAGTCGGATAGATAAATTTTTCCGTGTTGAAATTGTTCAGAATGTCAACAATGCGGACTGCTCGCCGCCGCTTTTCAACGCAGTCAGAAATCAAAGCCGGAACGTCCGCGCCGGAAGCCGCTTTCAGCTGAATGTAATTGTTGTGGACGTTCAGATAAATCACGCCAAGATTTTCAGAAAGATTTTTCACCGCGCCACGGATTTCTTCACGCGAATAGCCCGCGTCATCGTAAAGCGCGAAAAGAAAATTCAAGTCCGGGGAAAGCCGCTCAAACTGGTTCAGGCAGTAAATCAGCGAAATTGTCTTGACGATTTTTGCTTCAAGGGAAGTTTTTTCAAGCTGGCGCAAAATCTGAACTGCCATAAGATAATTTTTTTTGATTTCGCTTGTGTACGGCTCGTTTTGAAGCTGGTTTTCAAAATAATCAAAAAGAACGTCCGGCGTAAAAAGAATTATTTTTCCACCGTGCAAAAATTCATTCTCGCCCGATTCTGTTTTTTCAGTTTTTCCAAGTTTTTCAATTAGAGAAGAAAATCCGTTTTTGTCGTTGCCGGAAAGAAAAGTAAAAAGTGTGCGCTCGTTCTGCGCAGCTTTTTCAGAAAGGCGCGGCAAAATATAGCTCGTGGCCGGGTGAAGCGGATAGCAGCCGCAAAGAATTGTGTCCGCAAAACTTCCTTCAAGGTTTGAAAAAAGCCTAGAAGAGCCGCCGAACCAAACGTTTTTCAGGTTTTCAAACTGCGCTTCGTTCTGCGCGCAAAAGTTTTTCCATTCAGCCGGATTTTTAAGAATCGCCGCGCTTATCAGGCTGTAGACTTCTGAATAATTTTCATTGTAAAGATGAATATGCCTGAAACGCTCAGAAACGCCTTTCCAGCCGTCAACTTTCTGCTTAGGAAGAATGTCTATGTAGTTTTCAATTTCCTTGTGGCAAATCAAAAGCAAATGAAGCTGATTTTTTCCGCTGCGCTCGCAACGCTCGGCAAAGTCCTGAAGAAGTTTTGTATCTTTTACTGTCGCCTGCGCAATGCTTGATTCAAGATATTTTCCGAATTCATCATAAACTACAAAAATGCCATCGTAATTTCCGGTCTCGCAAAGTTTTTTGCACACTTTTTCGTAGACTTCAACAACATCAAAACCGCTGAACGGATTAAATTCGCTTCCCGAAGTAAGCGACGGATAAAGTTTTTCAAATTCCGCAAAAAAATCTGAATTATAAGTTAGAAGCTGCCGCTTGAATTCCCCGGATTTTACGGAAGCCAGATTATTGAATTTTTCCAGAGTTTCAGGATATTCGTTTTCCCATTTTTCAATCATTTTTACCGCAGACTCAAAATGGGTTTCCGGCATAAGATTTTCAAATTCCTTATTTTTTAAAGTCAGATGAAGCGCATACAAAAACGACTGGGCAAGGCTCTGAGAATTTCCGTTTATCACAACAGGAAGAAGCCGCCTGCCGCTTTTTACATACTGGCGCACATTTTCCGCTGCATCAGGATTTTTTTCCGCGATTTTTTTCGCAAGCGACTCAAAGACATTCTTCAAATCTGGATTATTATATAGAAGAGAAAGTGTTTCCAGCACAATGTACGACTTTCCTTTTCCGTAAGGACCGATTAAAATTCCGGCACGGTTTAAGGAATCGTTTTTTTCAGAAGTTTTTTCTTCCGTCTGATTTATGTTTCTTGCGCTTAGAACAGCCTCGTCTATAAACTTTATAGCTTCAGAAGTCGGAATAAAATCCGCAAGTTTCTGCGCGTTGTCAAAATCAAACGCAATATTCACCGAAGTTTGAAAATTCTTTGAAGCGGCTATCATTCTGTTTTTCTGCAAACTCATATTTTCAGTTCCTTGTAATATTCTTCAACGCATTTTTTGTAGGATTCGCTTTCGTCCAAATCTTTCCAGGCAAAAAGCCGGACAACATCAAGTCCTGCCGTGCGGACAACTTTCACAAAATCACGGCTTTCAAGCTCGCTCAGAATATCCATAAGCGTAATCACATCAAGATTAAAAAGTTTGCCGGCCCCATTTTTCCTGTTCTGAATGTCTGAAAGCGGAATTTCAAGATTTTTGTACGCATATCCGTCATTTGTGCTTTTTTCGCACATACGATAAAGCACTGCAAGAAAAACAAGCGACGGAATATTCTGCTTAGGAGGGATAACCTTCCGGTACATTTTCCGTTCGCCGCCCATAAAATCAACAAGTCCAAGCTCTGCAAACGGAGACTCAATATTGTCTTCCGGATCAATTTCCGACGCATTTTTAAAGCGGGAAACATAAGTACCCACAATACATTCAAAGTCGCTTTCAAATGAACTGCGCGCAGTTGAACCACCGCTGCTTTTGCCAAATTTAAAAAGCTCGGACACAAAATCATCCTTGCTAAATTCCGTCATATTGAATTCATTAAAGAAAAAATACCAGGAAGTCGCAAAATCCTTGTTTGAGGCAAGTTCCGCCTGCAAAAGCCAGAGCGATCCAGTTTCCTCAACATAAGGGTCGTGCTTGTATATAATTTTTCCAAGAGTCGAAAATACAGTTTCAGTTTTTCTTGTCTTCTCTCCTTTTTTTTCTTCCGTAAGACCAACCGCCTTCATCCAGTATCGCAGCGACACAACCATGTTACGCCCGATTCCAAGCTCTTCCATAGGCGCAAAAGTCTTGTCCGTAAAAATCCCCGGATTCGCATGAACGGCTTCCATTCCCTTTGCAAGCCAGTTTTTTCGTATTGAAAATGTCTCGTGTCCTCTGTATTTCATTTTTATATTCCTTTTTATTCGGGCGTTCCCCTCACTTCGTTCGGGTCGGGCTTTGCGGGGTTCCGCTTTCGCTTCATTGCTTTGTTCTGGTTTCGACAAGCTCAACCGCCACAAAACAACGCTTCGCGCCCCTCCAATCCCTAACGCACTTATAAATCCTTTGTCCTTAAATATTTTTCCATCATGCAGCCGCCGGTAAGATATTTTTCCGTTACGCATTTTTTGCAATGAACGCATTTTTCTGGATTTATGTAATACTCATTTCCAGCAAGAGAAATCGCTCCAGAACGGCAGACGGACTCACATTTCAGGCACTTTCTGCAGGCGTTGAATTTCCTAACCTGATAGCCAATCATGCGCTGAAGGTCGTCGTGCTTTTCCACATTCATTGTTCGCACTTTTACGGCGTGCTCAAAACCGCTCTGGTTGAACGGCTGGACGGAAATTATCGGGACTTTTGTCTTTACGTCCAGAATCAGCGTCTCGTGAATCAGCTTGCGGCCAAGTTCAGGAGCCAAGATTCCAAACGGAACAAGCATATTCAAAAAACTTTGGTCAAACACGCGCGTAAGCTGGTAGATTTTTGAATGTTCCTCGCTCGTGCAGTTCGTGAATTTGAGCTTTACATCTTCCGCAGCAGCAACGCCGTTTCCGCCCTGACGAGCCTTCCATTTGCCTGAATCCACATATTCTTCCGCATCGGGCTTTCCAATCTGCCGGGCAAAATCCACAAGAAAATTCCGCCACTTTTCGCTCTGATTGCTCATATAAATGCGAGAAAGGAACTGTGCGCGCATGTTGTTGTTCGGGCAGCACCAGCAGCCTACGCGGTCGTAGCCAAGCCGGTAAGCGTCGTTGAAGTCCACTTTTTCCGCAAGAAGATAAAGCCACACGTCCAAGTCTTTCCAGTCAAAAATCGGGGAAGCGACGGTCTGTTTCTGGATTTTTACGGTCTCGGTGTTTTCTGTAACGCGGCTGTACTTTGAGCGGCTCACGCTTTCGTTTTTTCGGATTCCGTAGAATGTAAGAATCTGCTTGTCGCCGAATTTGCGGTTCAAGACGCGCGTAATCGGTCCGGTTTTGAACATCGAGCAGCACCAGCGCATCATTCTTGCAGGCGGTCCGATTTCCTTGCAGACTTCGTAAAAATTCTGGTCAGTGTTCTGCGCAATTCTGAATTCCGCCATCGGATGCGATTTTCTGTAGCGTTCGGCATATTCAGTTGTGTAAGGAAATTCAAGCGTCGTGTTTCCAAAAAGATGAGTTATGTACGGATTTCCAAGTGCTTTTACAACAACATCTGCCGTCGCCGTGGAATCTTTTCCGCCACTGAACGAAATAATCATGCGGTTTTCTGAACCCGCGCCGTTTTTCTGCACGAACTTTTCCGCCTCGCGCTGAACAAAATCAAAAGCCTCATCCTTTATGGAATCAAAGCGGCTTTTGTTCGCCTGGATAAATTTTTGTATCGTTGAGTCAAAGTGATTTTTGGAAATTTCAAGATTTTCTTTAGAAAGTTCATTCAGTTTTTTGCGGAGGGCATCGCAGTCGGCATTTCTAAAAACCGAAGACGAAATTGCAACAGATTTTCCGTTGATATAATAACGGTTCGCATAGTTCCACACCGAAGACGAAGCAAGACTGAACGGCTCTTTTTCAAGCAGCAGTTCCAGCAAAAGCCGCTCCTCCGGAAAAACCGGCCGCAAGTCACTGGAAAGATATTCAGTTTCTCCGTGACAAAGCGGACATCTGCAGCCCGCCCCGGCAGACTTCTTTTCATAAAACACAGGAATTCCGCAAGCCGCGCACCAATTAACCTGCGCAGAAAAACGGTCGTTTTTTGGGACAGGGATTTTTGTTTACAGTAGCTACTTTTTGATATATACTTTTTATATGAACGTCGAATGGGATGAAAATAAAAATCAGCAGAACAAGCAGAAGCACCACATAAGTTTTGAAACAGCAAGCTATGTGTTTGCAGACCCATTCAGACTGGAACGTTACGACCGCTCGGAAAACAATATTCGAGCGGAAGATTCGTTTCAGACAATCGGAAAAGTCGGAGATGTCCTGTTCGTTGTTTATACAGAAAGATTTGACGCATACAGGATTATTTCTGCACGGTTAGCAGATGCGGAAGAAAGGAGGCTTTATTATGGAAACAGTAAAAAAAGAAATCCAGATTGGCGACCAGCCAACATTTAATGCATTGGAAGAAGTAAAAGCCGCAAAAAATCATGAAATAAATTATGATGACGCTCCAAAATTGTCAAAAAAGGAACTTTCTGAGTTCGTTCCGGCAAATCCGGCATATTACAAGCCTAAAAAACAGCAAATTACACTGAAACTTGATGCTGATGTAATAGAAGCATTCAAAAGATTAGGCAAAGGTTATCAGACAAAAATAAATGCAGCTTTAAGAAAAGCAATTTTTAACTGAACTACAATCCAAAGCATAAAATTAACAGGATTCAAAAAATGTGATATAATTCTTAGGATTGTTTCACTTCAAAATGGAGGCGTTTATATGCAAACATCAGTTCTTGACACTTATAATCAGCTGACAGCGCAGGATCAGGAAAAAGTAACTACCTTTATATATTCTCTTTTCTCAAAATATAAAAAAACTTCTGCTAAAAAAACGCTTTCAGCCGAAGATGAAGAACTTTTCAATCATTTTACAGGAAGCCTTTCATTAGAATCTGATGATGAAGTTCTAAAAATTTCAGACACCCTTATAAAACAAAATCTTGAAGCATACAGAGAACTTGCAAAATGACTAGACCTGTCCCAAAAAACGACCGTTATTAAGGACAAAAAATGGCTTGGAACTCAAAATCTGGTGGCTTGAATTTGGCTCCGACCTCTGATGATGAATATTGGAGCCTGTTCAATTTTGTTTTTTCGGAAAGCTGCCACAAGACTTCAACTTACAAATTCGCACTTTTAAAATCTATTCTGGACAATCTTCTGAACAACACGCCGTGCGAGAACGGCCAGCTGATTTTTTATTCCGACCTGTTTGCAAAATTCGCAGAATGTTTCTGGAATCTTGTCGTAAAATATCATCTTCATCAGCAGAAACCGACTGGCGAAGGAAAAACTTCAAAAATCGAGCAGATTTTCAATGAGGCAACCGCAAAAAATCCGGTTCTTGAAAATCTTGAATTCGCGTCAATCGAAGAAAACACAAAATCTGCGCTCACGCAAAAAGTTCAGGCGGAATGTAAAAAATATGTTCTCGGTGCGCTTTACGGAGACTTTGGCGGAAAACTTTACGGATTCGACCAGAACGGAAATTTCATCACGGTTTCGCAGGGCGCTTACGAATTTCTTCTGAAATATAAAATCGAGCTTGAAAAACTGAACTACTACGCTTGGGCAAAGTTCCTTGAAAAAATCAATGAGGAAAATGTGCTGTTTCATCTTCTTTCAAAACTTGAACTTTCGCTGCCGGAAAGAACGCCGCTTGAAATCTACCGCAACATCCTTTTTTCAGAATTCGAGGAATGCAACTGCTTTTACTGCGGAAAAAAACTCGGCGCAAAAATCCATGTTGACCATTTTATTCCCTGGAGCTTTGTAAAAGAAGACAAACTTTGGAATTTCGTGCTGAGCTGCCCGGAATGTAATATCAAAAAAAGCAACATTCTTCCGCCGCAAAACACAATCGCACGGATTTTGGAACGGAACAGAATCATTCTGAATGCAAGCGATGACAAAAGCACAAGCAGAATCAGTTTTGCCGCAAATTCTGCAAAAACCAAAAAAAACGAAACCAACTCCGCCTTCATAAAAACACAGTTCAAGAACTACGACGAAAACCTGATTCCGCGCTTATGGCAGTACGCAAAATTTTCAGGCTTCAGGACAATGCAGACAACATATTTTATCCAGCCGGATTTCGGAAACCTGAAAGTCGCGGAACCGTAAATTCCATGTGCCGAAAGATTGCGCACAACCTCGTGGCTCATCAAAAAAATAAAGTCCGCAAACATCAGAATATCGGTGATGATTTTCAATATTTTTTTCACGTGCATTTTGAGTTTCCTTAAAACTACAGTATCAATAAAAACTTAATACATTAAGCATTATAACGTTTATGTATGTATTCACGAAATTTTGGCGTTATCAGTTTTGTATCCAACATCATTTTTGTAGTAATTGATTTTGCATAGTTTTCATCAGTTTCAGATAAATCTGAACAATAAGATATTTCTCCATTTTCGGACAAAAACAATAGGTTACTATCAAACATTTTATGGTGATTTTGACACATCCATAATCCATTTTCTCCATCTGTAGCAAAATCTAATTTGTTCTCAAGAGAAAAAGATGTTTTCTTAATATCGGCAACCGGCCAAATATGAGCTGCCTGAACCAATTCTGACATACCGCAATCACAAAGAACACAATGTTTTTCCCCTAATCTATCAAGCAATCTTGCATTAAATCTAGGAGACCGCAAGCTATCATTTTCTTCAAGTTCTTGTTTTTCAATCTCATCATCTATATTTATGATAGAAATATTTCCCATTTTTTGGAGAACATTCAAACTCGCTTCTGGGAGTTCCTTTAAATCTTTTTCATTATATTCGTAAAGTGTAATACAATCTTCTTTCCCTGCAAGTTTACTTACTGCATAACAAATTAAACTTGTATCATACTTATTAGCACCATAAGTTTTTCCAAAGATTTCATATTTATGAGAATCAGTTTTTATCAAATAAGTTGCATTGTTACCTGAATTTTTGTCTCCATTTTCTTTTCTTGCTCTAATAATATCATCAATCGAATTGAACGAATTGATACATCCAATAGTATATGGAATATTAATGAACTCAAAACCTGCTGTTTTCATTAAGCGGTACATAAATTGATAATAAGAAGTAGCGTTATTGCCTGAACATGGAAGAAAATAGAAATACAGTCTTTTTTCTTTATATTGATTCAAATAATATCGGTTAAATGCTGTAGGAACACTTTGTATTCCAGAATTTCTACCTTCACATCTTTCATCTGAAAAACTAATATAATAAACAATATCGTGATATTGCAAAATCGCAAGCCTACCATGATTATAAGTAGCATCGAGAAATTCATCTGAGTAGTTGTTATCTACAAATTGTTTATCAAAATCTGTCAAACCTAAAATCTTAAAACAGCAATCAGTGAGAATTTCATTTGTTATTAAAGAATCAAAATAAACACCTGTTAGAACGGATTTTTGCATATTCTTTTTTATAATAAAAATAGGCTTATTTCTATATTGCATAGTTTAAAATTAAAACCTCCTTTCTTTTTTGTCCTGAGATTCCAACAACATCACCAAGAGAAATGAAAGTATAATTATTTTTATCTATCCATTCAGCAAGTTCTGAATTAACTATACCCCTATGTTCAAGAACATAGGAAAGCATACAAGGAATATTTTTTTTTGTCATTGAATCAATAAATTTAAATAATTCATTCTCAAGCTTATTATTCCACCCTGAAAATCCTCTTTTTCCGTCATTATAACTGCCAGTTGTCAATTTATATGGCGGATCTAAATATAAAAAAGAATCTGGTGTGTATTCGATAAAAGAATGCAATTTTAAAAAATCAGCACTATAAAATTCAATGTTTTTCAATTTTATTGCACGGCTAAAACTGACCAGTTTTGCAAGGATGCAATCATTAAACCAACGTACACCAACCGGATTATTAAATTCATAGTTACTATTAAATCTAATTTGCTGTTGAAAACTATAAAGAATGAGAGCAAAAAGCATACGGCTATCTTTTTTATCATTCGGCAATGAGTTGTAATAATTTCTTGCAATTAAATAATTTTCTTTATTTCCTTTTTCTAAGTGAAATTTATCAATAAATTTCTTCACATATAAAATATAATCATAAGTGTCAATTTCCTTAAAAGACTTTATTAAATCTTTAACAATGAAATTGATGTCATTATAAACAACACGGTCAGCATTAAAATTAATACCTACATTGAACCCTCCACCAAAAACATCAATAAAATTCTTACATTTTTTTGCATTTTGTCTTATTGGAAGCAGAATTTTTGCTTTACTACCAATATAATTTAAAGGAGATTCAAAAATGATTTCTGATTTTGGTTTCTTTTTTATATAAAACAGATATTCAAAATGAGTATTCTTATTCTGTGATTTCCAATTTTCATATTTTTTATATGGTATAGAAATACATTCAAAAGTATCTTCATAACCATATCGTTTCATAATTGCTTCTATATATTCCTTGCTCATATCTCCAGAATTGTTATAACTCATAAAAATATGAGAAGCTTTTGTTTCTGCAATAATTCTATCAAGTAAAATATGAACTTTATAAATTTTTGACCAATCTGACCTCATCTCTTTTGTTCTTCGGGAACCAGTAATTTTACTTATAGAATTAGGTTTATCGTTTAAAACTAATGTTTCTAATAAATGATATTGTGTTCCATATTGATTTTGTGTGTATGGAGGATCTAAATATAGAATATCACAATCAATATCACTAATAATATTCTCTATTTTATTCATATATATCTGAACATCTGAAATTGCTTTTCTACCATCAGAAACATCCAAAAAAATAATTTTTTTTAATGCTCTGCTATCCCATTTTTTTAAGAAAGCTCCATAAACACCTGCTGTATTAGCAACAAGGGAAACAGACTCTATAAGACACGCTAATAAATAGTGATATTCATTTTCTGATATTTTCTCAGTAGAAAACCAGTCCTCTATTTGGCTACGGAAATAATCAATTCTAGCCGCATTTTCTTCTGAAAAGTACATACGGGAAGAACCGCCTAAAGAATAGTTTTTATAAAAGTATCCATTTTTCGAATTGTTATTATTATTTAAATAATCAATTGGATTAAAACCGAGTCTTTCAAATGTGCAATCCGCTGCTATTAATCTGCCATGGGAATATGTAGCGGAGCAATGCAGATTATCATTTAATATAATTCTACAATTTTGTTTTAGAGAATTCGCAACTGAGCCTGTTCCACAAAAAGCATCAAAGAAAATCATATTATTAGAAAGGGATGTTTTCTCTTTTATTATTCCTGAGAGTATTTCAACAATAGAATCTTTGTTACCCAAGTATCGCAAACTAAAATCCTTTTATTCTTAAGTAATAATTTTTTAATATCATTTAGGAATACATTTTTAATCAATACAAACAACTGTAAGCATAACTTTATGAGGAGAATACCATAAAAACATGAAAAACTAAATAAAAATGTAAAAAATATCCATACACTTATGATTTTGAAATTTAAAATAAAAAATGTTTCAGATATAAAAAATTAAAAAAAATGAAATACTTGATTACAAAATATATGCTAATTTTGCAAAAGAAATATTGTAAAAAAACATACCCGCTTTGTCAGGCAAATATAGTAACTATATTTTAAAATAAAGTAACTAAATTTGGAAATATAGTTACTTTATTCAGAGAACATAGTTACTTTATTTTTAAAGATTCACACCCCACTTTCTTTCAGCCATTCGTCTATTCTTGCGTTTAGGTCGCGACCGCCGGAATAGAAAAACTCGAACGGAAGCCCCACGTAGCTTTTTGGCAAATGCTTTGAAAGGTCGCTCACGCTGTCGCCGAACATCGTTCCGCCGTGGCTTGAAAATGAAATCACGGTTTTGCCCGAAAAATCGTAGCTTTCAAGGAACGTGTAAACCGGCATCGGAAGAGTCGCCCACCAAGTCGGATAGCCGAGCAGCACAACATCGTATTCCGCCATTTTTGCTGCGGAGATTTTCGTCTTTAGAGGAGGACGAGTTCCGTTCATCAAGTCGCGCTGACTCACATCGTAGATTCCGCCACGGTACGGATTCTGCATTTCAAGCTCCACAAGATCAACTTTTTCATCGCCGAATTTCGACTTTAGCGTTTTTGAAATATATTCCGCCGCGCTCTCAGTGTTTCCAGAATAGGAAAAATAAGCCACGAGCACACGCGGATTTTTCGGAACTGAAATTGAAGCGACTTTCTCGTCATATTTTGTTTCAAAAACAACGCTCTGTTTGACCGCATTTTTTCCGCCAGTGCCGCCAGCACTGCTGGCATTCCGTGCAATTCTGAAACCAAGATTTCTGTCTTTTGTAAGAGGATTTGAAGCCGACCGGTACGCGCTTCTCAAATGCTTTCCAAAATCGTTGAATCCGCCGCCACGGTTCACACGATAAACGCCGACTGCCGCCCCAAGCGGATTCAAAACAGATTTTCCGCCCACGCCAGAACCGCTTTTTCCGCCAAAACTTCCAGCCCCAGCCGCCCCGACAACTTCTGAAGCAGAAACAGTCTCATCATAACCGCCGTAATAGTCAAAAACCCACTCGCTAACATTTCCGTGCATATTGTAAAGCCCGAAGCCATTCGGCGCGAGCGAGTCCACCGCAATCGTTTTTCCGCGATTCAAGCCAGACTGAACGTTCGGATTCGTGTGCCGAACATAATTTTCTTCTATTAAATAAGGATAGCTTCCCTCGTAGTTCGCGTCTTTCGGATTGTTCCAGTTGCCCATGTTAAAAATCGTCATCGTTCCGGCGCGGCAGGCATATTCCCATTCAGCCTCAGTCAAAAGCCGGTAGCCGTCCGCCGCCAAGTCCACACACACATCAGGAAACTTCGAGTTCTTTCCGCCGATTTTATAAACCGCCGAAAGCCCTTCCGCCAAAGATTTTTTGTTGCAGTATTCAAGCGCGTCATAAAAAGAAACATTCTCAACCGGAAGATTCGCGCCCTTGTTCCAGCTCGGATTTTTTCCCATCAGCTTTTCGTAATCCGACTGCCGAACCTCGAACGCGTCGCAATAAAAATCGCCAACCGTAACCGAATGTTGAGCCTCGTCAGAATCCCGCATCCGCTCCGAAGCAGGACTTCCCATCAAAAAAGTTCCGCCCTTGACCAGCACCATCTTCGACTCCGCCAAAGCCGAACCGCACAAAAAGCAAGCGGCAGCAATTCCAAAAATTAATTTTCTCATATCAAGCTCCAGTTTTTCAATTCCACAAAAAATATAAATCACCCGAAACAATATGTCTAATATTTATTTCTTATTTCAAGATATGCAGAAAATGAATTAGAAATTCTACAGACAGAAAATGTCTGCCTGTGGCAATAAGTTTACTCCATCTGCTCCACTGGGTTCTGCATTTTTATGACTTTTGCAGGAACGCCGCCGACCACTGCATAAGGCGGAACGTCTTTTGTTACGACTGCGCCTGCCGCCACCACCGCATACTCGCCGATTGTAACGCCGGGAACTATTGTGACGTTCATTCCAATCCAGGCGTTTTTCTTGATTGTGACTTTACCGTAGGTGTAGATTGAGTGCCGCTGGTTGAAGTCGTGGTTTATTGTCGCAATCCGCACGCCCGGGGCAATGCTCACGCCGTCCTCAAACTCGATTCCGCCGCTCGCGCTCAAAATCGCCGAATGGTTAATAAAAACGCCCTTGCCAAACTTTACGCGGTTTCCAAAGTCGCAGATAAACGGAGTCAGAATCCGCACGTCGTCCAATTTGCGGCCGAAAAGCTCTTCAAGATATTTCACGTATTCGGGATTGTCGGGAAGAACCGCGTTCGCTTTTGCGCAGAGAGTGCGCGCACGAATCATCTCAGCAGATGCTTCCTTAAAATACGGCTCGCGGCAGTCAGTCGGACCGCCTTTGTCCATCAATTCAAAAACATAGCCTTTTGGATATTCCATAATGCACTCCTATTTTAGTTTTCCAACCACGCGCTCACTTCTTTTTTTACTGTTGCGGCGTTGTTCTGTGCGGTTGTTCCGCGGATTGCAAGCACGCTTTTTACAGTCGCGTTCGGTTCGGCTTTTTTCAGCTTGGATTGCGTTCCTGACGCGCCGCTTCCCTCGTGGGTGCAGAACGGACGGATTGTCTTTCCGCTCAGGTCAACTGAGTCCAAAAAAGTGTAGACGCACATCGGAGCGTCGCCCCACCAGATTGGATAGCCGATAAAAACCGTGTCATACTGCGCCAGGTCCGGGATTTCCACCGCAAGAACCGGCCGCTCGTTAGCGCGCACTTCCTTCATCGCCTCTTCGGTGGTCGCCTTGTAGCCTTCAGGATATTTTTTTACTGTTTTTAACTCCAGAATGTCAGCCCCGGTCTGAGCCGCAATTTCCTTAGCGACTTTCGCAGTATTTGTCGCAAACCTGTGGTTTGCTTCCCGAGTTTTCTTACGAAAACTCGCCACATTTATTGTACGAGTTTATGCATCAGCAAAAACTCGGTAAGCATTGCAAAGCAATGCGACCTGTTCCCCGGTCTTTGAATAATAAACTACGATTGATTTTGCATTCGCTGTAATCGACATCATCAAAACTCCTAAAATAAAAATCAGTTTTTTCATGTTTTCTCCTTGTTTTTCGCGTTAGGGATTTGCAAACCTAACGGTTTGCTGCGAGATTTTGCTAACGCAAAACTCGTTTATTTTACGTGTGCACGTAAAGCACACAACCTAAGCAAAAGGCTTAGGGATAGTAGCACCTGCGAAGCAGTCCACCGCAAGCGAGCGGAAACCGCAGGTTGTAGCGAGTGCGGAGGATGAGCGGTGAGCGAAGTGCGAATAGCCCGACGGCAGTGGACGAAATGAAACGAAGTGAAATGAAGACCGCTGCCGGAAGCTCCGTAAACCTAACAGTGCTACTGAGTTTCCTTACGAAAATTCGCACAACAATCGGAACTACAAACAATAAAACTGAATTTATTCAGTCCAGACCTGCTTTGCCAGATTGAAAACCGCCCACGCTTTCGGCCAGCCGGCATAGAACGCAACGTGAGTTACAATCGCGGCAATCTCGTTTTTGGTGACGCCGTTTTCCTTGGCATTTTCAAGATGATATTTTAGCGAGTTGTCCGTGATTCCCTGCGACATAAGGGCAACCACCGTGATAATGCATCTGGTTTTGAGGTCGATGCCGTGATTGTTCCAGTTTTCTCCGAAGAGAATGTCGTCGTTAAAGTGCGCGAAGTCCGGCGCAAACTCGCCAAGAGCCGCACGTCCTGCTGTCTGAACTATTTTCTTTGGATTTTCTTTTGATTCATTTTCGTTTTTCGCCATAATTTTTCTCCTCAAAATATGTTTTTACGCTTTCCTAATCACAAACCACCCGTCAAACGGGTGGTTTGCACTTAGCCTATAAGGCTAGGTT
>NZ_CAMCEC010000030.1 GCF_945873775.1 uncultured Treponema sp.
TTTCTTTTTGAAGTAAATAAAACTGGAGAAAAAGTTTCCTGCGACAAAGCCGCCGGAGCAATTTTATCTATAATGCCTTCTTTTTTTGCAGCGGCCTCAGCCTCACGGAGCTTTGCCTGCTTTACAAAAGTTTCTGTTAACGGAATATTTTTTCCGTTTTTGCGGGCATATTTTCCACCGTAAGAAGCAATTTTTTCGATAATCGCGCTTGAAACTGATGCGATATTGCTTGAAATTGAGCCGGACGGTTTTGTGATAAAGTCACTTGCTCCAAGCTCCAGGCACTGCATTGTTACAGCCGCGCCTTTTGTCGCTATAGAAGAAAGGATTACAACAGGAATGTCCATGCCGCGTTTCTTGCGTTCTTCCAAAAACTGAACACCTGTCATTTCAGGCATTTCTATGTCAAGAAGAATCAAATCCGGCTTAAGAAACGGAATTTTCTGAAGCGCGAATTTTCCGTTCATTGCAGTTCCGCAAACATTCATGCCTTCGGTTTCGTCTACAATTCTTGAAATAAGATTTCGCATCAACGCTGAATCATCGCAAACAAGTACTTCAATATTGTCCATCACAAAATCTCCGCAATAGAAAAGCGGGCTTATTTTTCATTTTTTTGATAAAGGCAAGCCCACGGTGTTTTTAAGAATTCAAATTTCGTGTCCATTCCAAAAAGGCTTTCAGAATGTCCGATAAAAAGATAGGAATGACGCGCCATTGACTTCCAGAAATTATCAATTGTTATTTTCTGCGCCGCCTCGTCGAAGTAAATGAGAACGTTTCGGCAAAAAACAATGTCAAAATTTCTTGCGCCCATGTCAAAACGCAAATTGTGGTAGTCAAAGCGGATTGTCTTCATAAGCTCAGGCTTAATCTGATAGCCGCCTTCAACCCTTGTAAAATACGAAGCAAGGTAATTCTGCGGAATTCCTGAAATGCGGGAATCCGGATAAAAACCTTTTTGCGCTGTCATCAGTGATTTAAGGGAAATGTCGGAAGCAATGATTTCAAATGTATAAGGAGCTGGAAGCTTGTCCTTTAGAAGCATCGCCAAAGTGTAAGGCTCTTCTCCAGTTGAACATCCCGCGCTCCAAATTCTGATTTTAAAGTCCCCGATGGTTTGTTTTTTATCTTCAATAACATGAGGGATTACATAATTTATAAGAGCATCAAAATGCGGCTGGTTTCTGAAAAATCTTGTAAGATTCGTTGTGATACTGTCAAGGAAAACTTTGAATTCTTCCTTATCGCTGGTTATCAAACGGTAATATTCCTGAGGATCTGTCAGATTTTTTTCACGCAGACGTTCCTTCAATCTGCTGTCAAGAATCGAACGATTTGTCTCTGAAAAAGTTATGCCGCTTGCATCGTAAATGAGTTTTCTAAATTCATTGAATTGTATATCTGAAAGCAAATCTGCCATAGCTCAAATTATATAATTTAATAAAATATTTGTAAACTGAATTACAGCAGCATAAATTTACAGAACATAAGCATATAAAAGCTGATTGGAAAAATTTTTAAATCAAAACAAACTTTAAAACTTTCTTATTTCCACAAATTCGCAGGATTTATTGAGCGGCCGTTTTTGTAAACTGTAAAATGCAAATGCGGCCCCGTGCTCATTCCAGTGCTTCCAACTCTGCCGACCCTTGTATTTGTGTCAACAAACTGACCTTTTCTTACAAGAATTTCATTCATGTGTCCGTAAAGAGTTTTATAACCTGAATGATGCGAAACAATCACATATTTTCCATATATTGCATTATCTCCGCAAACAGAAACTACTCCTGGAAGAGCCGCATAAATAGGAGTTCCCTTTGCGCATGCCATGTCGATTCCGCCGTGAAACGTTCTCTTTGAACTGTCAAAAGGACTTGTGCGCCAACCAAACATCGAAGAATAATAAAAGCGTGTCTTAAGTGGCTTTGTAAACAGATCACCGTTGATTTCCTGCCGGGTAACCCAGTCAAGCTCCGCATAAGGAACAAAAAGTGATTTCCCTGCTGAAAGTTTTTCAGAAAGTCCAAGATTATTTACAGAAGAGCATTTTTGAGCGTCAACATTATATTTTTGGGAAATCGACTCAACAGTTTCGCCATCTTCCCTTACTGTATAAAGAATTCCCGGCATCGAAGGAATTTTCAAATATTGTCCTATCTGAATCAAGCGTGAAGCATGAATGTTGTTTACGCTGATTATCGTGTCTTGGGTAACGCCGAATTCGTCCGCAATAAAGCCAATCATGTCGCCTTTTTTTACGCGGTACGAAATATATGAAAGTCCGCTGTCGTTATATTCAGGTTGAACCGGAATGTCTTCGCCGGAAAAAATTTCAGTTGAAATATGAGATGAAGAATTTGAATCAAATCCGCCTTGACCGCTCGAATTTTTAAAATGGACAACGCCAAATGTAATTCCCGTTACAAAAGCCGCAATTCCAGCAATGGAGCAAGCGCAAGTCAGTGTTAATTTTAAATATGATTTCATTTTTAGAGTTTTACTATAGCACATATCATCTGAAAACTCAATTTTATTTTTTTTCATAGCAGCCTCTAAATTTTTTTGTTCAAACCGATTAAATAAGTTTCAAAAGATTCTGTACGGCAGGCTTCCGGCTTGAATCCTTTTGCCTGAGTAAAAATTTCGCGCATTTTCATAAGAAATTTTTGCTGGTCTCCGTTCTGAAAAATTTTCACGCAGAATTTTCCGCCAGTTTTAAGCATTGCGCCGGCATACCAAATCGCCATTTCAACAAGCGCTTTTGAACGCAAAGTGTCTATCGTGCGGTTTCCGGTTGTCAAAGGAGCAGCATCGCAAACAACCAAGTCGTAAGGTCCCTGCTCTTTTATAAGATTCCGAATTTCCTCGCTAAGCAAATCTCCCTGAAAAAAAACAAGATTTTCAGCCTTGACATCTTTTGAAAGAGGATTCAAATCTACGGAAACAACTTTTCCAGACTGCTTTATATTTCTTAAAAGCCAAACAGTCCAGCTTCCCGGAGCCGCCCCTAAGTCAAGAACAATGGAACTTTTTTTAAGCATTCCAAATTTTTCATCTATTTCCTGAAGCTTATAAACGCTTCTTGCAGGGTAACCTTCCTTGAAAGCTTTTTGAGACCAGTAATCGGGCTTTTTGTAAAGATTCTGTTTTGATGGCATACGTTGATTTTCGGAAAAAAAACAAGATTTATTAGCACTGTTGAAGAAATAACACATATAAAATTACGACTATTTATTATAAAACTCTGTCTTTTTTATAAAAAATTTATACAAATTTCTTTAATTTTCATTGTAACTCTTTTTTTTTTCACTTAAACTTACTAAAAATCGAACAAACTCAAGCAGGTCTATATGAATTACAAATTCGGAGATACTCTTCCAAAATTAGTTAGAAAAAGCGCAATCCAGTGGCCTGAAATTTCAGCGCAGCTTTCAAGAACAAAGTCAGGCGATTACAAAGAAATAAATTATCACGATTTATTTGAAAATGCCATGGACTTTGCCGGCGCACTCTTGGACATCGGCGTAAAACGAGGGGACAGAGTCGGACTTATTGCTGACAACCGCGAGGAATGGGAGCAGGCAGACATCGGGCTTCTTTCAATCGGAGCAATAGACACACCGCGCGGACTTGACGCAACAGAAACGGATCTTGCTTACATTCTTTCTTTTTCAGAAGTGGAAATCACAATTGTTGAAAATGAAACACAAGTAAAAAAACTTTTGAATATAAAAAAATCAATTCCAACGCTCAAGACAATAATTTCATTTGAGGAAGTTTCAGAAGACACAAAATCAGACTGCGAAAAGCAAAAAGTTTCCTGCCTCTGGTTCAGGGATTTGCAGAAATCAGGACATGAATGGCGCAAACAACATCCAGACGCAGTTGAGCAGGAACTTGAAAAAGGAAAGCCGGACGATCTTGCGACAATAATTTTTACAAGCGGCACAACAGGAACTCCAAAAGGCGTAATGCTAAGCCACGGAAATATTTTGTGTCAGCTTGACGAAGTTACAGAGCGAATATTTTTAAATCCGGGCGAGCGCGCATTGCTTGTGCTTCCTGTATGGCACGCATTCCAAAGGGCAGTTGAATATGTAATTATCGCTCAAGGCGGAACTCTTTGCTACAGCAAGCCAATTGGAAGCGTTCTTCTTCAGGATTTGCAGAAACTGGATCCTTACCTTTTGCCAGCAGTTCCGCGTGTCTGGTCGGCAGTTTATGATGGAATTTGGCGCAAAATGAGAAAAACAGGCGGAATCGCATTTACGCTCTTCAGATTTTTTGTTGCGGAAGCATTGCTTTGGAGCAGAATCGACAGAAAGCTAAGAAGAAAAAATACTCGGTTCGGTCCGGATTATCTTGGCTTTTGGTGGCCGGTTCTTGTATGGCCGTGGCTTTTGCTTTATCCAATCAAACTTCTTGGAAACTTGCTTGTCTTCAGAAAAATCAGAGCAATGGTCGGAAAAAATTTCCGCTCTGGAATTGCTGGCGGTGGAGCATTCCCTAAAAACGTTGATGCGTTCTTCTGGGCAATCGGCGTAAATATTCAGGAAGGCTACGGACTTACCGAAACTTCTCCTATTATAAGCGTCCGTCCGATTGCAGATCCTATTTTTGGAAACGTCGGAACTCCTTTGCGCGGAATGGAAGTAAGAGTTGTTGATGACGACGGAATTATCCTTGGCAGATGCAAAAAAGGAACCCTCCAGATAAAAGGCGGCTGTGTTATGCAGGGCTACTACAAACGTCCCGACCTGACCGACAAAGTTATGACCGTGGACGGCTGGTTTGACACTGGCGACATCGCGATTCTTTCCGTAAACAATGAGATTCAGCTTAGAGGCCGAAAAAAAGACACAATAGTTCTTCAAGGCGGAGAAAACATAGAGCCGCTTCCAATTGAGGCAAAAATAAATGAATCCAGATTTATTTCAACTTCTGTTGTATTCGGAACAAACGAAAAAGGAATCGACCAGAAATATCTCGTGGCTCTCATTTTGCCAGACCAAGATGCAATCGAAACTTACGCGACAGAAAACGGAATCAACTTTGGCTCTTATGAAGAACTTGCAGAAACTGAAGCAATTCAAAAACTTCTTGAAGGCGAAGTATTCGAATCAATCAGCGCAAAAAATGGATTCAAATCTTTTGAGCGCATAAATAAAATCGCGGTAATAACAAAGCCTTTTGAAGTCGGAGTAGAACTAAGCGCAAAGCAAGAAATGATGCGCTACAGAGTTGCAGACATTTACAAAGAGAAACTCGCAAAACTTTACAAAGACTAAAGTTCCAAAATATAAGCTCCTGATTTTGAATCAATCGGGAGTTTTTTTTGAGGATTCAGCACTCTGATTTTTTGTCCGCTCAAAAGCTGCTGCGTAGTCACAATAAGCAAAAGGCCTTTTTCCGAGCAGGCATAATATCCGCTTCTTCCGCCCGGAAGTTTTATAAGCTCGCTCGTTATCCGCATTGAAATAAATTCTGGTCTTTCATCCGAAAAGCAATTGCATCCGTCTATTTGTCCGTCTTTTGATTTCTGAAACGCAACAAAAGAAAGCACTGCTCTTTCCTTTGGAAGCTCAGATTTCTCTGAAAGTTTTTTCAACTCGGCTGGAGCATCATCTGTTTTAAAAGCATAGTTGCACCATTTGCCGCCCTTTTTTCCATCCATAGGACAGTCGCAAAAATGCGTGCAAGGAGAAACTGGAAAAAATCCACGGCGCATAAAACTGCCGCGCATTAAGCTCACAAGCCGCGCCGAACGAGGATCACCAGGCTCTACAATAATATAGCGCGCATTTTCGTTTTCAAGTTTTAAATATGAAAGAATTTGCTCTGTGCACTTTTTTGCAAGAAAGTCCGGCGGATTTTTAAAATCATCACAAAGCTCATTGAAAAGATTTGCGCTTGTAACAAAATCAGCTTTTTCCTTTACTGACGAACCAAGTTCGCCTTTCACACGGACAATTTTCCATGGCTCGCATTTTAAACGCGCTGCAACTGACAGAAAAATATTTTCACCAAAAGCCAAGGCTTGCTGCGAAATGTCAAGGCAATAAAAAGTAATATGTTTTTTCCTAAGCTCAGGACGAGACAAAAAAAGCGCAAGCGGAACTGTAAGAGGTCCAGAGCCAAGATCAAGAAAAACAGAAGAATCCTTTACGTCAAAAAACTTTTTATCAATATTAGAAAAAAGCCGAACAAGCCGAACAAGATTCCACCAAGTATAATAATGAACATACGCGCTTAAAAGAACTGTCTGATTCATGTAGCCAAGCCGACGCTCGCCACGTTCATCCGTAAGAAAATGGCTAAGACTGCGGATTTGCTTTGGAAGCAAAAGTTTCTGTTTGGAATTAAGCGGATGCGTTGATTCAACAACTTTGTCAAATTCTTCAATTATTTTTTTTGCATCTTCTGGAATTTTTTCAGAAGCAAATAAATTTTCCAGCGGCTTTACAAATTTGGATTTTTTAAGCGAATGAATTTTTTTTTGCGCCTGGCTGTTTTTTTCAAAATCGCTATTTTTCTTTAAATTCTGCTTTTCAAGAAATTCTTTTTTTTTCTGCTCTGATTTTATTTTATCCTTAAGTTTTATTCCTTGCCGTTTTTCGTACCACTTAAGTTGAATTTTCTCTTCCATTAATTTTCCTCTTGCTTTTTGGCTTTTTGAATTTCAAAAAAAAGCTCGCTCAAATCCGCCCGGATTTTTCTAATTTCCATTAAAGCATCTGGATTGTTCTGAACATTTTCCGCATCTTCTATAATCTGATTTTTTGCGCCTTCAATCGTAAACTTTTTCACATAAATCAGATATTTCAGTCTTAAAACAATTTCCACATCACGCTGCGAATAAATTCTTCGGCCGGAATAATCTTTCCGTGGAGCAAAGCCTGGAACTGTTTCTTCCCAGTAGCGCAAAACGTGCGGCTTGACTCCGGTAATTTTTTCAACTTGCCCGATGCTATATTGTGCCATCAGCGTTCCTTTTCATTTTGCTCAGTTCTGTCCTGCCACTTTTGACGGCTAGCTTTCATTTCGATTTGAACTGGAATGTGATCAAAGCCCAGGTCTTCGCGGATTCTGTTTTTCAAGTAAGTAACGTAAGTCAAAGGAACATTGTCTGGACGAGTTGCAAAAATCAAAAAGTTCACGGGATTAATGCTAGTCTGAGTCATGTAGCGGATTTTAAAATGAATCGATTTTGTTGCTGGCGGCGGATATTTAAACAGCCAGTCCTTGAGAGCTGTATTCAAAGACGCAGTATCAACTTTGCGTGTAAGCTGACTATAAATTTCCAAAGCAGTGTCCATAAGATTTTTTATTCCGTCATGATTTTTTGCGCTCAACGGAATAATCGGAGCCCAGTTCATCTGACCAAACATAGCCTGAATCCATTCTTTTGTTTTTTTTACAGTTTTGTTTCCCTGGTCTTCAAGCAAATCCCATTTATTCAAAATAAAAATAACGCCTCGTCCTCTTTCAAATGCAAGCCCTGTAATTTTTTTATCTTGTTCAGCCAAGCCTTCAACCGCATCAATCATGACAAAAGCAATATCGCATTCATCCAAAGTTTTTATAGCACGGTTCACGGAATAATATTCAACATTTTCTTTGACTTTAGATTTTCGTCTGATTCCGGCAGTGTCCAAAATTTGAATATCATGCCCATTATAACGGAAGCTTCCTTCAACAACATCGCGGGTTGTTCCTGCATAGTCGCTCACAATAGAAGATTCAGTATGAGTAAGAGCATTGCTCAAGGTTGATTTTCCAACGTTAGGTTTTCCAAGAATAGCAATGCGAATCGGACGTTCTTCTTCAGAGCCTTCAGTCACTTTTGAAAAATCAAGTCCTTCAATCATTTTTTCTTGAAGAACATTCAGTCCGTCGCCGTGAAACGCAGAAATAAGCGAAATGTCTTTAAAGCCATATTTCATGTAGTTGTAGGCAAGATGCTCGTTTTTTCCGCCTTCGGTTTTATTGACGGCAACAATCAATTTGTTGGAATAACTTCTAAGCAAATGAATAAGCTCTTCGTCTTCGGAATTAATTTCAGTCGCGTCAAGGAGCAAAAGAATTCTATCCGCTTTCTGAAACATGCTGACAGTTTTTTCAACAACAAGATCGTCCATTTCACTTTCACGTGACTTTAAATTCCGCGTAAGTTTATATCCGCCCGTATCCATAAGATGAACAGGAAGACCTGACAAAAAGCAAGTTCCTTCAACAGGATCGCGGGTAACACCAGGAGTTGGATCTGTAATGGCGCGTTTTGTGTGCGTAAGGGCATTGAACAAAGTTGACTTTCCAACATTAGGACGTCCGGCAATTACAATTAATGGAAGATTGTTATATATCCTGTCCGGGAAAAATTTCTGGCTGCGTTCTTTTCTGCGGCTTTCGATTTCTTTTTTTACGGAAGAGCTTTCTTCAAGTTTTTTTTCTTCCGCCTGCTGAATTTCAAGCTCATCTTTTTTTTCTGGCTTTGGTTTTGAAAAATCCGGCTTCTTCTTTTTATTTTTTTTCATTTGATTTCCTGAATTTTAAAATACTGAACGGTTCGAAAGATTCTCAAGTTCCTTTATTGAAAAATGAGAAAGCATTTCCTTGATAACTGGAATTTGTTTTGGAATCATGCTTAAATTTCTAACTCCCATTCCGGCAAGAATAACTGCGCTTTCTTTGCTTCCCGCCATTTCTCCGCAGACAGAAAGAGGAATGTTGAATTTTTCAGCATTTAAAATAGTATTTTTTATCATTCGCAAAACGGCAAGGCTGAATTCATTGTACAGCGGATTCACAGCCTGATTTTCACGGTCAACACCAAGAACGTACTGGGTCAAGTCATTTGTTCCAAGTGAAAAAAATTTCGAGTAAGGAGCAAGACAGTCCGCGCAAATTGCAGCAGCGGCGGTTTCAACCATTATTCCAATCGGAACATCCGGGTTAAATGGAATGTTGTCTTCCTTTAAAGAAATGCGAATTCCTTTTGCAATTCCAAGGGCGGTTTCAACTTGCGAAACATCCGTAATCAGCGGAAGCATAATTCTTAAATTTCCGTAGACGCTCGCACGGTACAAGGCCCGCAGCTGAGTTCTAAAAACTGAAGGACAGTAAAGCGACATTCTTATTGCGCGAAGTCCCATCAGCGGATTTTTTTCAGAAACGGCAGGAAGGTCAGAGCCTTCAACAATTTTATCTCCGCCCGCATCAAGAGTTCTTATCGTAACAGGCTTGTCTCCCATTATTTGCAGAACACGCTTGTAAGCTTCAAACTGCGCATCCTCGCTCATGGAATTTGTGTAAGAAGACGAAGACTGCTTATTAAACTTTTGCGCGGAATTCATAAAAAGAAATTCTGTTCTAAAAAGTCCGATTCCGTCCGCACCATTGTCCAATGCAAGCTGAGCTTCTTCCGGCGTTCCGATATTCGCATAAAGCTTAAAGACAGTTCCATCTTCAGTTGTCGCAGGAACGTCTTTGAATTTCTGAAGGTTGACTCTGTATTTTTGCTCGGAAACAATTTTCGCATTTGCGCTTGTCAAAGTCGCCGCGTCAGGCTGAATTATAAGCTCGCCAATGTTTCCATCAACAACAATTGTTTCTCCATTCTGCGCAAGATTCGCAGCATCTTCAATTCCAACAACAACAGGAATTCCGTAGCTTTTTGCAAGAATTGCTACATGGCATGCGCTGCTTCCTTCTGTAAGAGCAAGACCTGCAATTTTCCGTTTACCAAGAATAACTGTGTCGCTGGTTTTCATAGAGCGGCCGATAATAACCGCACCGTCGGGAACAAGCCAAATGTCAAACGGATGATAGTCAAGCAAAATATCAAGGACGCGGTTAAAAACATCTTCAATGTCCTGCGCACGTTCCGCCAAATACCCGTTGTGGCTGTTGCGAAGCATATCCGCATATTCCCTGACTTTAAAATCCAAAGAATATTCTATATTAAGAAGTTTTTTTGAAAAGAAATCCTGAAGCTCTTTCATAAAAACAGGATCTGAAAGCATAAGCTGGTAAGTTTCAAGAACTTCACGCTGATCCTTTGTAATATCCTTGCTCGAAAGAAAATCAGAAAATTCTTTTTGAACCTGAGAGCAAGCGTCAGTCAGTCTTTGCCATTCAACGTCAACTTCCTGAGCAGAAATTTTTCTTTTGGGGATTTTTCGTTCCTGCTCGTCTGGAAGAACAAACGCCTTTCCTATTCCGATTCCTTCGGCAGCAGAAATACCAAGGATTACATTCATTCTGATATAATAACGTCAAACAAAATGATAGTCAACTTTTAAGAAAATTTCAAAGTTGCTCAAGTGAAAATCCGCAGAAAAAATCTTTATTGCCTACAGAAATATTATCTGCTATAATTATAATGTTATGCGTTTAAGGAAGAGAATTGCAATTATAGTTGATTATCTTGAAACAGAATACACACATCGCGCAGTTGAAGGAGCGCAAAACTTCTTAAAAAAACATAATGCGGAACTTGTTGTGTTTCCAATCGGAACAATGAACGCCGTAAATTTCAACTATGAATATCAGAATCTTGCAGTCGCTTCCCACATAAATTCCAGCAATGTTGACGGAATGATTTTTTTAACCTGCACACAGCTCAATAACGTTTCAACTGAATATTTGCGGATGTACTTAAAATCATTTTCTCCGCTTCCAGTTGTTTCTGTCGGCTGCGAATTTGAAGACATTCCGAGCATAACAATTTCCTGCAAACGGAGCATGTGCCAGCTTGTTGAGCATTTAATTTTAACTCACAAAAAAAAGAATTTCGCGCTTATGACTTTGGAAGGCGAATCGCAGGAAGCAAAAGAACGAGAAAGCGCTTTCCGTCAGACGCTAAAAAAATACAAAATTGAATTTGACGAGTCTAAAAAAATTTACGGCGGATTCACTTATGACACAGCGACTTCCGCTTTAAGAGAATACAGAGAAAAAAAAGGCGCGTTTGACTTTGAAGCAATTGTTGCGCTGAATGATGAAATGGCATTTGCCTGTCTTGATGTTTTAAAAATGTACGATGTAAAAATTCCGCAGGAAGTTACAGTTACAGGATTTGATGATGAAATCAGAGCAGCTTGCGTAACTCCGTCTCTTACATCTATAAATCAAAATGTAGAAAAGCAAACTGAAGCCGCGGCAAAACTTTTGTGCAAAATAATAAACGGAGAAAACACTTCAATAAAAAAAGCAATAAGCTCGTATCCAGTTTTCAGGCAGACTTGCGGATGCATTTCATCCAAAGACACAACCGGCGTTGGAATCGGAGTCAAGGGAAATAAAATAGAAGCTTCTGTAAAAAACATAATGGATTTTGGGCTGAACAAATGGTACGCAAACAGAAATAATTTTATTCAGATTATTCAGCACTACTCTACTTTGCAAGCAGAAATCACACTGGACACCTTAAGGCAAAGAATAAACAGCGACCTGATTTCTTACGGAATAACCGCGGCGGCAATCTGTCTTTTTGAGTCTCCTGTTTCAACAGAGCGTTTTGATTTCTTCAAATTTCCAGACAAAACTTATATTTTTTCAGCATTTGACAAGCAAAACAATTTTATACTTAGCCACAATGCAGAAAAAATTTGTTTCGATCCAAAATCAAAAATGCTTCCCGATGAAATTTTTTCTTCGATGGACGGAATGTATGTTTGCACTTTGTTTAACAACTCGCTGATTTACGGCTACATAGTTTACAGACCGGGCGACTACGATTCTTCCGTTTACTCAATGGTTTGCAAAATGATTTCATCCAGCATCGCAAACGCAGTTACATTCAGCCAGGCAAAAAACAAACTTAAAAAACTCGAAAAAGACTACAACAAAATCCGAGCTGTTTCTGTTACAGACGAACTTACAGGACTTTTAAACAGGCGCGGCTTTATTTCCATAAGCTCAAGAATTCTTGAGACAGCCATGAACAGCGGGCAAAACGGACTGATCCTTTTTGGCGACATTGACGGGCTCAAAAAAATAAACGACACGCACGGACATGCGGCAGGCGACAGAGCCATAAAAAACGAAGCTGCGCTTTTAAAGAAAACGTTCCGCTCATCGGATGCAATCGCGCGTCTTGGCGGAGACGAATTTGCAATACTCGCGGCTGGACTCAATCAGGAAAATTTTTCAAAGTTAAAAGACAGGCTTCAAGAATACTGCGACGAATACAACAAAAATTCAGGAGAGCCTTTCACGCTTTCAATAAGCATAGGTTCAGCTCCGTTCGGCGGAAAAAGCGGCTACGACATAAATTCACTGCTTGAATATGCCGACTCAGCTTTGTACAAAGAAAAACAAAAAAAATACGGATTTAAATTTAAAGGTAGAAAATGAAAATCGACGCAAAATTTTATTCAGAAAAAAACAAAATTTATTTTTTAAACGGAACTGAACTCGATACAAAAAGCGCAAAACTTATAAATGCAAATTGCTGCAAAAATGATTCCGAGCCAAAAGAAGATGCGCTTTATTCTATAAATATTGCGCAAGAACTTACAGGCGCAGAAGAAAATGCAAATGAAGAATTTCTTGCGGAATTCAGGGACTGGCTAAAAAAGCTTGAAGAAAAAAATTCATTCGCAATAATAATTCCTTCCACAGAAAAAACTCCAGCAACTCAAGAAGAAAAAGAAATCTTCACGGCAAGTTTCAAGCATTGCGCAAGAAGAATAAAAGACTGCGAAAACGTAATAGGCTTTTCTGTTCCGCAAAACATCGAGCCGGATTTTTTTATTTCAGAATTAAAGGCAAAACACGGACATTACATCTTTTTTAGCGCAGATGAAAAACTTCTTGCCTCTGATGAAAAAATCGTAAAGCTTTAAGCCGGCAATTCTTCAGCTTCAACAAAACATCATTATCCGCGAAATAACGCAACACTTTCAAAAGTTTTTCAGCAAATTCTCTTGAACATTTTTTTATTTTTTGTCAAAATAAAGAAAAAGTTGAACGCATCCTGTTTATTTATTAAATTTTACAGGAGGAAAACAACTTTTATGGAGAATATACCATGGATTATGAGCACAACGATTTTATCAAACTTGTTTCAGGAACTGTAGCTTTCAGCCTGTTCTTTGTAGCTCTTTGTGTATGCACTCTTGTTTTTATTCCTGCTGAAAAGCCTGCAGAAAACACTGTGGCTTCAGAAACTGAAAAATCTGAGCCAGCGCAGGAGCAAACTGTAAATTACGAATCTATTTTTGACAAGGAATATCCTGAGCTTGTAATTGAAAACAAAAGCAAAGACGATGCCGGACTTATTCTTTACAAGCAGCCGCAAAGCAGAGCCGCAGTTGAATGGTACTACTCAAGAGTTGTAAACAGCCGCGAAGTTGCACAGGCAGTGCTCCAGTCAGCAGAAGAATTTAATATTCCGCTTTCACTTGCGTTTGCCCTTGCCCACACCGAAAGCAACTTCAAAGTAACAGCAATGCATAAAAATACAAACGGAAGCATTGACCGCGGACTTTTCCAGCTGAACAACACAAGTTTTCCAAAATTGGAAGAATCTGATTTTTACGATCCAAAAACTTCTGCGCATTACGGACTTTCGCATTTGAGATTTTGCCTGAATACAGCAGGAAACGAAATTGCAGCTCTTGCAATGTACAACGCCGGAGCAAACAAAGTAAGAAAAAACAGCACTCCTCAGATTACACTTGACTATATTTCTAAAATTCAGAATTACAAGCGCGATCTTGAAGATAATTTTGCAGTTGAAGTTTTGGCTTTGTACAATACAGAAACTCAGAAAAACTTGCTTGCAAAAAAATTCTAGCCTAAAAATGAATGAAGCGTAACTTCGCCGGAATGAAGAACTTTTTTTGTTCCGTCAGCAAGTTCAACTAGAAGCCCTGCGTTATCAGTAATGTCCAGGGCTTTTGCTTTAAATGATTTTTCCTGCCCGATTACAGGAGAAATATCCAGTTCCCTGCCAAGCAAAAAAGAAAGACTTTTGTATTCAGGAATAATATTTTCACCGGAATTTAAAATCGCGGTTATTTCATCCATGCAGCAAAATATCAACTTCTGGCTACTGATTTTTTTTTCAGATAAGAATTCAGCAGTAGAAATTCCGCCGGCTTTTTTGCGAAGTTCTTCTGGAAAATCATTTTGCGCAACAAGATTTATTCCAATTCCAACTACAGCGGCTTCAACAATTCCTTTTGAAGAATTTACAATTCCTTCTGTTAAAATTCCGCACACTTTTTTTCCGCCGCAAAAAATATCGTTCACCCATTTTATTAAGCAGCTTGTTCCAAACAATTTTTTTATGGCGCGGCAAACTCCAACGGCAGAACTCACCGTGAACATCGCAGGATTTTTTATGCCACCTTCTTTTACAACTGAAAAACTGAAATATGCTCCAGTCAAAGACGGCGAATAAAAAAAACGTCCCAAGCGTCCATGACCGGAAGTTTGAGATTCGGCAGCAACAAGAGTATTGTTAAAAATTCCGCCGTTTTCAGTCAAAGAGCCGTCTTCATTTAAAAGAGGCGACATTGCATTTCCACGGCGGACAAGCTCGGAATTTGTGCTGTCAATTTCTTTAAACAGATGAATTTTAAAATATTTTTTCCAGCCGTCTAAAGAAAGATTTTCAGCTTCAAATTCCTTTGCCATTATTTTTTTCCAAGAGTTGAAAAAGAATTTACAGTTGAGCAGAAAACAATTCCGCTTCCCGGCTCCTGCAAGCAAGCAAGATTTTTTACAGCATCAAGAACTGAATCCTTCTTTTCAGAATCTACAATAATCATAAGCATTTCTTTTTCTGGAACAATGTGCATTCCAAAAAATTTTGCATCATCCTCACGCGCAGTTCCTCTTGCATTTATAACAGTTCCGCCGCCAGCTCCAGCTTTTCTTGCCGCAGCCATCGCGTCATCTGCATAACCTCTATTCAAAATAACCGAAATTAAAGTCTGTTTTCCTTCTGACATAGCATCGCCTTCCTTTCCTTTTATAACTCCCGCTTTTACCATTGTGTCCGATTCCAAAGCGCAAAGGTAACCAAAATCTTTTTTTTCATTTTCGCAGGCTTCTTGAATCGCTGAAAAAATTTTTTCTTTGTTTTCCTGCTCAACAAGAATAAGAACAATGTCTTTTGTTTTTGCTCCAAGTCCAAGAGCATCCGCAATTCCGCTTGAAGAAATTCCTTTTCCGCGCAAAACAGTTCCGCCAAAACTTCCAGCCTTTACAGCAGAATCAGAAACAAGTTCGGCTTTATTCTGCGGAACTTCAGCTAATAAAAGATAAAATGCGCTCATTGCTTAACCTCCTTTTTTCTTGTCTTCAACTTGAAAATTATTCCAAGAATCTGAATTGCAATCAGCGGAGTCATGGCAACAAGGGCAATCACTCCGAATGCTCCAGCCGCAGAATCAGTTCCGCTTGCAGAAGCCGCGCCAATTGTAAACGAAAGAATAAACGTGCTGGTCATAGGACCGGAAGCAACTCCGCCTGAATCAAATGCGATTCCCATAAAAAGCGCAGGACTAAAGAAAGTCAAAAGAAGCGCAACAGCATATCCCGGAATCAGAATGTACCACAAGCTGAATCCATACAAAATGCGGATCATGCACAACGCAATTGAAGAAGCGACTCCAAGTGAAAGAGTGGCAAGAATAACTTTTCTTCTGATGTTTCCGCCAGTTGCATTTTCAACCTGCTCTGTAAGAACCCAGACAGCTGGCTCTGCGCAAACCGTTATCGCCCCGAACAAAAGTGAAACTACAATTATAAGCGCAACCCAAATTCCGCCGTTGGAAAAAGCCGCCTGTCCAAGAACACTGCCAAGCATTTTTCCTGCGCTCATAAATCCGCCGTCCGCTCCAACCAAAAACAAAATCAGTCCAAAGAAACAGTACAAAATTCCCTGGGCAACTTTTCGGATTTGAACAGGAGGAAGCTTTAAAAGCAAAATTTGGAAAACAGCAAACATTATTACAAGCGGAAGCATTGACATAAAAACTTCACGCACAACTTCCGGCAGATATTCAATGAAAACTGAAAGCCCTTCCTGCAGATTGTCCGCAGAAGATTCCGCCGCCCCAGAAGCTGAAGAAGCCGAGCCTGCGCCAGAAAGATTCAGAATCATTCCATAAACACAAACTGCGGCAATAGGTCCGATGCTTGCGATTCCTGTAAGACCAAATGAACTGTCGCTTGTTCCGCCTTCTTTTGAAGAGACTGCATGACGAACGGAAGCAACTCCCATTCCAAGAGCCATGATAAACGGAACTGTCATAGGTCCTGTTGTCGCTCCGCCCGCATCAAACGCCGCGCCCTGAAGTTCTTTTGGGCACATAAATGCAAGAGAAAACAACGCAATGTATGAAATAATCAAAACAGTTCTAAGATTAAGGGAAAAAACAGTTCTGCAAAGTCCGATTGTTATAAAGAAACCTACGCCAACCGCAATGCCCAGAACAAGTCCCCATTTGTTCACATTTGAAGAAAGGCTTTTTATTTGATCCGCAAGAACTTGAACATCAGGCTCGGCAATCGTAACCATAACGCCAATCAAAAATGAAGCAGAAAGAAGCAAGGCAAGATTCTTTTTACTTGTAAGAGCCGCTCCGCTCCGTTCACCTATAGGAAGAATTCCAATATCAACGCCAAGCAGAAAAAATGTAAGCCCGACAACGACAAGAATTCCTCCTACAACAAACCTTACAATTATGTTAAGGCTTAAAGGAGCAACGGTGACTGAAAGCAAAAGAACAATCACCATAATCGGGAAGACAGAAAAAAATGTCTCCTTGAATTTTTGAAACAGGTTCATAACAACTCCTCAGTATGAACGAATTAGAAAAATACTTTTATAGAAAAGACCGTTGAAAGCTGTAGCTTCCTAGACGCATTCTAGCATTATTTTTTTAAGCTAAACTACGATAAATTTTTGTAGCAATTCCAGCCTTTTTCTCTGATTTCCTTGACCCAGCGGGCGGCAAGTTTTTTTGCGCCTTCCAAGTCATGGTCTTTATAGTTTCCGCATTCAACCTCTGTACTTCCAGGAATTTCTTTATCCCAAGCTGCAACTTTTTCAAGAACATTGCAAAGATGCTCGGCAATATAAGATTCCTCATGGTCGCCCCAGACTGTAAGATAAAATCCAGTTCTGCATCCCATAGGACTAAAGTCAATTACAATGCGCGGAAGTTCATCTCTTATATATTCAGCAACAAGATGCTCCAAAGTATGAATCGCTCCAGTCGGCATAAATTCCTTGTTCGGCTGGCAAAAACGGACATCATATTTGCTTACAATGTCGCCCTTTCTGCCTGTTTTTTCAGAAGCCAAACGCACAAAAGGAGCTATAACCTTTGTGTGATCCAAATTAAAACTGTCCACGTTGTATTTTTTTTCAGCCATAAATTGCCTCCATTTTTAATTTACTAATTTTGAATAAGAAATGCTTCAACATTTTTTGGAGATTCAAAAATAAAATCTGCACCGCAATTTTCGAATTCTTCTTTTGCTCCAAAGCCCCAAAGAATTCCAGCACACTTTATTCCAGCAGAATGCGCGCCGTCCACATCATAATGCCGGTCGCCAATTAAAATGCATTTTTCTTTTTCGCCTGAAATTCCGTTTGATTCCAAAACATATTTTACAACATCGCATTTTTCAACACGGGATTTTTCTTCCAAGTCGCTTCCGCCTACAAAATCAAAAAGATTCAAGATTCCCTTGCGCTCAAGAATTTGCTTTGCGTAAACTTCAGGCTTGCTTGTTGCAACAAATATTTTCTTTCCGGCAGCGCGCAAATTTTTCATAAGCTCAACAACGCCGCTGTAAAGTTCCGCTTCAAACATTCCTTTTTCCGCATAATAATTTCTGTAAACTTGCATTGCATTTTGAATTTCATTTTCTGGAAGCTTGAGAGTCTTAGAAAAACTTTCTTTTAACGGCGGACCAATCATTGTGTTGTAAACCGCGCGGTCAACTTTCAAGCCGTAATGAGCAACAACTTTATCAAACGAATTAAAGACACCTTTTGAAGTGTCCATCAAAGTTCCGTCAAAATCAAAAAGAATATAGTCAAACATCATTCCATTCCCAAGAAAAGCTTGTAGCCGTTGTACGCCTGCTGAATATCTTCTTTTGAAGTGATTTCCCACGGAGCGTGCATGCTCAAAACCGCAACGCCAGCATCAAGAACATACATTCCATACTTTGCGGCAAGATGTGCAATTGTTCCGCCGCCGCCCTGATCAACTTTTCCAAGCTCTGCAAGCTGATATTTTACGTTTCCAGAATCAAGGACATTTCTAAGCTTTGCAATGAATTCAGGATCAGCATCACTTGCCCCGGACTTTCCACGCGAACCAGTATATTTTTGGAAAACAATTCCGCCGCCAAGGAATGAAGAATTTTCCTTGTCAAACAAATTTGCGTTCATCGGGTCGTAAGCTGAATTCACATCGCTAGAAAGCATCCAGCTGTTGTTAAGGCAACGGCGCACAGCAAGCTCCGAATATTCACCAAGCCGGGCAACAACTTCCGCAACCGCATTTTCCATAAAATGGCTTCCCATTCCAGTTGCGCCATAGCTTCCGATTTCTTCCTTGTCAACGCAAATGCAGCAGTTTGTTCTTGAAGAAGCCTTGCTGTCAACCATCGCCTGTGCAGAAGTATAAGCGCAAGAACGGTCATCTTGTCCGTAAGCCAAAATCAAGCTTCGGTCAAATCCCAAGTCTCTTGGAGCTCCGGCAGGAACAACTTCAAGTTCTGCGGAATTAAAATCTTTTTCTTCAATTCCGTACTTTTCCTTTAAAATTTCCAGAACAAGTTTTTTTGCCTTGTCTTTTTCTTTTGACTCTGAATCTTCATCTTGACTAGCTGGAATTTCACTTCCGCAGATTAAATCAAGGCTTTCTCCGTCTATAAAGTCAGCGGCAGTTTCTTTCATCTGCTTCTGCGCAAGATGCGGAAGAATGTCAGAAATGCAAAAAACAGGCTCGTCGGATTTTTCGCCAATTGAAACTTTTACAGTAGAACCGTCCTTTAGGCAAACAACTCCGTGCAAGGCAAGCGGCAAAGTAACCCACTGATATTTTTTTATTCCGCCGTAATAATGCGTGTTCAAGTAGACAAGGAAATCTTTTTCATAAAGCGGATTCTGCTTTACATCCAAGCGCGGAGAATCGATGTGCGCCCCAAGAATGTTCATTCCGTTTTCAATAGAGCCTGTGCCGATTTCAAAAAGCGCGATGCTTTTATTGCGTTTGCAGACGTAGACCTTTTCGCCCGGCTTTAAGAAGTCATTTTTCTGAATATCCTTATATCCGTTTTTTTCCGCAAGCTGAATTATAAGCGAAACACACTCGCGTTCAGTTTTTCCGTTTTCAAGAAATTTCTTATATTCTTCTATTAAATCCATTTTGTTCTCCATGATAATCAATACCGTTAAATTAAATCCATGTCATATTCGGGCTTGACCAGAATACCTGTCAACATAAAGTTTATTAGATTGCCAGCTCAGGTCCGGCAATGACAAGCCTTTAAATTAAAGATATTGTTTCCAAGAATTTTGCAGAAGTATAGCACAATAGAAGCAAAAAGTCAGTCGTAAAAAATAATGCGTCTGTCAATTGATTCAGCCGTTTTTTTCAGCGTTGAATTTTTAAAGAAACTGTGTTATAATAATCTCATTATGGCAAAACCAAAGACAGAATTTTCTGTAAACCAAAAAGTTGTTTACCCAAGCCAGGGCGTTGGAAAAATCACAGAGATTTTCAAAAAAGACTTCAACAATGAGCCTACATACTACTACAAAATTTATCTTGAAGTTTCCGACATGAATGTAATGGTTCCTGTTTCAAGATCAAAAGACCTAGGAATCCGCGCAATCGTTTCAAAAGATGAAGCGCAGACAGCACTGAATTCAATCAGCGATGACTTTGAGCCTCCTACTTCCGACTGGAAACTCCGCTATCAGATGAACCTTGACCTGCTCAAAAAAGGAACAATCGGCGACATTGCGGCAATCGTGCGCTGTCTTTACCACCGCTCAAAGGTAAAGGAACTTCCAATTCTTGAGCGCAAGCTTTACGACAATGCAAAAAAACTTCTTGAGGACGAAATTGCAGAAGCCTTTGGAATTTCCAACAAGGAAGTTGAAGCCATGTTACATGAAAAACTTGAGCCGCTCGGTTTAAAGATTGAAAAGAAACAAGCCTTTGCTGACGATGATGAAGACGAAGATGAGTTTGAAGAAGAAACTTCATCTAACGAAAAAGATTCCGAAGACTTTGACAGCGAGGATGATGATTAATAAAATTCTTGTCATAGCCGCCGCAGGTTCTTCCAGCCGGATGGGGCTTGGCAAAAAAAAAGAATACCTTCCATTAAAAAAGGGAACTGTGCTTTCTGAATCGGTCCGTGCTTTTATTGGAGCTGCGGATTTTTCAGAAATTATAGTTTCCATTCCAAAAGACGGTGAGCAGGAAGCAAAAAACGCATTGCTTGCCGACACGGAACTAGAAAGCCTTTTAAAGAACACAACGCTGACTTTTGCGGAAGGCGGAGCTACAAGGCAAGAGTCAGTTTTTAAGGCGCTTTGCAAAATCAAAAATAAAAATTCAATTGTGCTAATACACGACGGCGCGCGTCCGTTCGTTTCAAAAAAAATAATTCAGGATGTAATTTCCACAACACAAGAATTTGGAGCGGCAGTCCCGGCAATTCAGCCTGTTGACACACAAAAAGAAATTGCGCCGGACAGAACAATCAGCCGTCATCTTGTAAGAAAAAACTTGGGAGCCGTGCAGACTCCGCAGGGATTTTTACTTGAACCTCTGATTGAATGCCACAAAGCTGCTTTTCAAAAAAAACTTGAGTTCACGGACGACACAGAAGTGTGGGACGCTTTTCCTGATTTTACAGGCGGAAAAAAAGTTCACGTTGTTGAAGGCAGCGAAAAAAATAAGAAGATAACTTTTATTCAGGATATTTCCAAGGAAACAAAAATGACCCGCATAGGAATTGGAACAGACTTGCACAGACTTGTTGAAGGCAGAAAGTTTATTTTGGGCGGAGTTGAAATTCCTGCGGAAAAAGGAGAGCTCGGACATTCAGACGGAGATGTTCTGCTTCATGCAATCAGCGACTCTCTTTTAGGAGCTTCCGGCATAGGAGACATAGGCTCATACTTTCCAAGCGAAGATCCCAAATGGAAAAACGCCGATTCCGCTGAGCTTCTAAAAAAAATCTGGGCGGACGTAAAATCCGAAGGCTGGACTTTAGGAAACCTTGACTGCGTAGTAGAAACAGAAAAACCAAAATTGCTTCCCTGGCGCGAAAAAATAATCAGCTCAATTGCAGACATACTCAAAGCTGACTCAAAAAACATTTTTGTAAAAGCAAAAACAAACGAAAAGCAAGACGCCGTAGGAGCAGGCAACGCAATAAAAGCATACTGCGTATGTCTATTAGAAAAAACTGAATAGCTGCAAATACAATCATTTTTCTTTACAAATGCAACTTTTTGACATATATTGTAGATATGAATACAGTAGCAATGAATGTTAGAGTTGACAAAAATCTCAAGGAACAGGCGACGGAACTTTACAACGATTTGGGGCTTTCGCTTTCGAGCGCAATCAATATGTTTTTGCGGCAGTCGGTAAGGGAAAACGGGCTTCCGTTCAAGCCGCAACGGACGAGACGCAAGAGCGAGATTGAGCTTGCCTCTGAGGAAGCCGACGAGCTTATGAACGACCCGAACGCGAAAACGTATGAGACTCCGCAGGAACTTTGGGACGAAATCGGCTTATGAGTGAAAATTTCTACAATTTAGTATTGCTAAGTTTAACTCTTTGTCATTATCGGACTTGATCCGATAATCTTTGTGCTGTACATGAAAAGATTTCCGTGTCAAGCACGAAAATGACAATCGAAAATCCATTTTCATTGAAAACTGACTTTTGCCTTCTATATAAATAATATTGCAACCGCTGTTCTTGAATAAATCAAGAGTCCTTTATCTTTGAAAAGGCTTTCTGAATGCTTTCGAGGACTTCGGTTCTTAAAGTTTCTTCTATATTTATGACAGTTTCGGCGATCTTTTCTTTTTCTGATTCTTCACATTTTCCAAAAAGGCGGACAGGCTCAATTCCAAGTGAACGCGCGATGCTTTCGATTGTTTCCGGGGAAGGAAAATACTTGCCGTTTTCAATACTGTTTATGTAGTTCGAGCTTTTTCCGATTTCGAGCGCAAGGTCAAGCTGGCGCATTCCCTTTTGTTTCCTGAAAAATTTGAGATTCTGAATGAACTGTTGCCGCAAAGTCTGCATACACATACTATGGCAATGTTTTTAAAACTATGTACATCTAAATAGAATGTGTATTTCTGCATATTTTGTTGACGATAACTGTATTTAGATGTATTATTACATTCATATTAAATGTATCGTGGGAGTTTATCATCACGATAGAAGGAGTTTTTTATGAAAAGTTTTAAAAGTATTTCAATGTTTGCAATGATACTTTTATGTGCAGTGTCTTTATTTGCAAAGTCGGAAGGTGTAGCCATTGAGCCAAACTCTCCAGAAAACCCATTTTTATCAACATCATGGGAATGCAAAGGTGTAGATGTTTTTGAATTTTCAGATGACGGAAAGATGATGTACGGATTTTCTGAAGTTTCATATAAGCTAAAGAAAATCGGCGAATCTTATGAGCTGACTTTTAAGTCTGCTCTAGTAAAGTCGGTTATTACACTGGAAAACAAAGATTCTACAACGGCAATTTGTAAAATGAAAACTACAACTATGGTTTGCACTAAAAAATAACAGTTTTTCTATGCAGCAGGAATATTGCACACACCGTAATGTTCCTGCTTTTTTTATGAAAAAATTTTATAAGGGGAAATTTTATGGAACAAATCAAAGATATTGACGAAAGTGTTGTAATGTTTTTTACACATTATGAAGTTGTAAGACGCAGAGGAAGCCTTGTTGAAGCTACACGTAAATGGTGGAGATGTTCAGAAGCCAAAGCAATGGCTGCCGACTACGTTTTTTCTGTAATTTCAGGCATTGTGCAAGAAGTCTATATAGCAACAGGCTGCCACGAAGAATTTGATGACGGCACGGCGCATCCTCATTTCTTTGGATCACGCAAAGTGTTTGACCTCGACCTTGCTTCAGATAGTGTCCGCGCAAAATATAACGGCAAGCGTCTTCCTCCAGAATACATTGGAGGACAAAATCCAGTAAGATACAATTTTTAGCAAAAAAACAAGCAAAAAGGAGAAATTTAAGATGAAGAAGAAAAGCCTTGTTATAGCAATTCTGTTTTGCGTTTTTTCATGTATTTATGCACAGGATACATTTTGAACATTGAATGAACTGGACAGTAATTGCAAATACTGCAAATAAAAATCTTACATATTCAGATTAGGTCTTGTTCTAAACATTTCCAGTCTTGTTGCAAAAGTCGAACATTCATTCAACGACATTCTCGGTTTTTCAGCAGGAGCCGGAATCATGCTCGGATTTGGATATTAAAAAATCACATTTACAGCTTTGCAAGCCGCTTAGAAATCTCCAAAGTCGCGGTTTCAAGTTCTTCCTTTATTATCGAGTTGATTTTGTTCTGAAGAGTGTCGTCAAAAGAAGCCGTTCCCGGAGTAAAGAACAGCGCGGCAGGCATCACATCAAAAGCTGAGATTATGCGCTCAAGAAGTTTATAAGTTACGAATTTTCCGCCCGTTTCAATTACGCTCAAATGATTCGGTGAAATCTCAAGTTTTTCCGCAAACTGTTCCTGCGACATTCCCGACTTTTTTCTGTAATACTTAACGTTCTCGCCAAAAATTTTTCTTATATCAACCGACGACATGAAAATAGTATGCCCTACAAGCACAACAAATCACATAAGCAAAAAGAATAAATATCATCATAAACCATTCTAAAAGCATTGAAATATATCGCTTTTTGAAATAAAATAATTATAAATCATTCTTTATGAATGGAAATAAAAGGAGTTTTTTTTATGGAAACAAATGAAATTGCAAGTGTGCTTATAAAATCAAGCAATGAAGACGACACAAAAAATCTTGAAAACGTGCAGAAAATTCTTGACTACTACAGAAAATCAGACAATCCAAAAATTAAAGAACTGATTTATAAAGAATACAATCGATTTGCAGAAGCTGTTAATAAAATAATAAAAGACGAACAGAAAAAAGGAGAGAATTAAAATGAAAAAAAGAAGTCTTGTTGTAGCAATTTTGTTTTGTATTTTTTCACATACTTATGCGGAAGGTTATGTTGGATATACTTTTTTTGCCAATATTGGAAAAGCCACTGCTTGCATAAAATTATGTGATTCTCCAACAATTAAAATGCCATATGAAGAAATAAATAACTTTGTTCAATCAGTCATTGAAAATTTTCGTAAACTGGCTGAGAACCACACCCTGAACTGATTTATATCAATTTAACTACATGCCAAAAACAACGTGGAACTGCCTATTGTATAGCAAAATTCGATACAAAAGAAGCAATAGAAGTTTCAGCATGGATTGACTCAAAAGATAGTGAAAGAAATGTATTAACTGATAAAACTTATGACGATCCTTATGTTGCGCAATATGAATATGACCGTTTATGCCAACAATATATAGATATGCTTTTTAACTAAATATCAATAAAATAATAGGAGCAGAAATTTATGGCAAACAACAAAGCATTTATTTTTAAAAGCCTTGAGGTATTAGAAGCACACGGAAAAATAAAAGAGATTTATTGGCTTTCAGAATCATACTTTTGTGAAGAAAAGTTTAAGATTTCATGGAAAGATGAAATAGGAAGAACACTTCCTGTTCTAAAAATATTGTATCCGCAGCTAGACAAGGAAACTGAGAGAAAATCAAAAACTGACAAAGACGTGTATTATAAAGATAAAATCGTCCTAGATGGCATACCTTTTCTTGTATTTAACAAATGGTTTGAAGATAGTCAAACTCTATTTTTAGAATGGTTAAAAAGTGTTTTGGGAAATAACTTTTCTGAACTTAGTGAAATAGAAAATTCATTAAAAGCAAAAGGAGAGAATTAAAATGAAAAAGAAAACCATTGTTGCATTTATTACATTTATCTTTCTTGCAGCAGCTGGCATTTTTGCAGAAGAAGGACCAATAAAAAAACATGGGTGGTATTATCAGGGTGGGACTACTCTCCTATGATATTTGTCAATAGCAAGGAACTCCTGATTCCATAATTTTACGATGC
>NZ_CAMCEC010000031.1 GCF_945873775.1 uncultured Treponema sp.
AATTTTCAATGGCTTTTTTCTACCCCAAATTGCGAACTTTATTGTACACTATCAACTTGAAGATACATTTTTTTTAATTGAAGTGTTTTTGAAAAGCGAACGGTTCAATAAATATATAAATGTAATAAACCGCCCTGAAACTTTTTTAACAGAAGAAGAAAAACTTTTGCAGCTTGATTTGGAAAAATTTCAGGCTGTCCATAAAATTCCGCCGTCAAGATTCAAGGTTTTTAAGTATTTGCATGAGCGGCTTGAAAAAGAAGTTTCGGAAAAGGAACTTATATCGCTTTTGTTTGGAAGCTATATTCCAGAAAAGCGAGCAGTTTTGTTTTCGTATATTTGTGAGCTGCGAAAAGCCTGCCGAAATGAAAAGTCTGTAAAAATCTGCATAAACAGAGAATACAAAGGCCATTATTCAATGCGAATTACTCTGCCTGCGGAAAAAGTAAAGTCGCTAAACAACAAGAAAAAAATCAGCGGATATTGGCTTTTATAAAAGCGAGTTTTAAATCCTTTAGTTTTTCTGTCATGGAAACTTTGTAAATATGCGGATTCAAAATTCTCTTGAACGAAGGATCTAGCGTTTCAATTTCTTCCATCATTCTTCGTCTGCTTATTTTCAGCTGTTCAGAATCAGAAAGACGTGGCTCTGTTCTTTTGCCGTTTTCAAGCCGCTTTTTTAGCATTGGTTTTATATTTGATGCTGTAAACGAAAACTGCCTGTAGTCAACCATCGGATGAAAATAGCGGTATTCTTTTCCGGCTTCTAAAGTTTCCCCGTCAAGCGCCAAAATGTCTGCGCGCGCCATTCCTTTTTCATCATAAAGCCTGAACACATTTTTTATTCCAGGATTTGTATTCTTTGAAGGATTGTCGCTGAATTTCATTGTAGGAACAAAGTCGTCTCCGTTTTTCTTTGCGGCAAGCTTGTAAACTCCTGTAAAGCTGGATTCTGTTCCGCCTGTTACCATGTGTGTTCCAACGCCCCAGCTTGCAATCGGCGCATTTTGCTGAACAAGAGTTTCAATTATTTCTTCTGTTAAGTCATTGGAAACACAAATGAATGCCTGTGGAAATCCTGCCTTGTCAAGTTCCTTTCTTACTTCGGCTGTTAAGTATGAAATGTCCCCGGAGTCAAGACGCACGCCAAAGTTGTAGCCTTGCTCAACGAGTTTTGCTCCTGCCTTTATTGCGTTTTTGATTCCGCTATTTAAAGTGTCGTAAGTGTCAATTAGGAAAATTGTCTTGTTTGGATAAAGCTTTGCATAAGCTTCAAATGCTTCAAGTTCGCTTGGAAACGACATTACCCAGGAATGCGCCATTGTTCCCATTACAGGAATTCCGTATATTTTTCCTGCAAGAGTGTTGCTTGTTCCTGCGGCTCCTCCGATGTATGAAGCTCTTGTTGCGCTCATTCCGCCATCTGGACCTTGTGCTCTTCTAAGACCAAATTCCATTACATTTCCTTTTTTGCTTGAAAGCCAGACTCTTGCGGTTTTTGTTGCAATCAGGCTTTGGAAGTTGCAAAGATTCAAGACAAGTCCTTCTATTATCTGGGCTTCAATTAAATTTGCGTGGATTCTTACAAGCGGTTCCTGCGGAAAAATAACAGAGCCTTCTTCAAATGAATATAGGTCGCCGGAAAATTTAAAGTCTTTTAGATATTCAAGGAAGCCTTCTTCAAAAATGCCTTGGTCTCTTAAATAGCAAATTTCATCTTCGTCAAAAGAAAAATCTTCAAGGGAATCCAAAAGCGGTTCGATTCCTGCAAAAACACTGAATCCGCCGTTAAAAGGCTGTCTTCTAAAAAACATATCGAACACAACTTGATGGTTCATGTTCTGTTTCCAATATCCCTGCGCCATTGTAAGTTCATAGAAATCTGTGAAAAGAGCGCTTTTGCTGAATGTTGAGTGCATAATCGTCCTCCAAAAATATTTTGATTTTGGACGGTTTTCTTTAGAGTGCACAGACAGCATCTGCTGAACACAACCGGCGTCCTTTTTTTAGAATATCATTTTACGATTTAAAATTCAATTACTAGGACGTTTGCAAAATTTGTAAGTTGCCCAGGCTCCAAAATATCGTCCTACAAATCTGCTTGCCGCCGCCTTGAATTTCCATTTGAAAAATTTCATGGAATAAAGTTTTCCTTTGCGTGAACATTTTATTGCGTCCAATACAGTTTTTTCAGGTGAAAGTCCATGTCGTACTTTTTTTCTTGCGCCTCTTGAAGCAACGTCCGCAAATTCTGTGCTTACAGGGCCAGGACACAATGCGGTAACTTTTATTCCTTTGTGCTTGAGTTCAGCTGCAAGCGCAACAGAAAAAGTTAACACATAGCTTTTGCAAGCTCCATAGACTGCAAAGTTTCCGAGCGGCAAAAAAGATGCCAGGCTTGCAACGTTTATAACCCGCGAGCCGTTTTGCATAAAGGGAAGCGCGAATCCTGTTATTCCGGTCAGGGAAGTGCAGTCAAGATCAATCATTTCCATTTCGCGCATTGTGTCAGTTTGCGCAAATTCTCCGTAAGTTCCAAAGCCTGCATTGTTTACAAGAACGTTTATTTTGAAATCGCCTTTTGTTTTTTCATTTTCAAAAAGCTCTTTGATTTTTAAAGCACCTTGAATTCCTGAAATGTCAATTGGAAAAATTTTTACTTCTGGAAATTTTATTTTTTTTTGAAATGCTTCTTCTTCGATTTGCGCTTTTAATTCTTCGAGCCGCTCTTTTCTTCTTGCTATAATCCAAAGTTCATCGCTGGAAAATTTTTCAAACTCCGAGCTTTCACGGGCAAGCAGTTTTGCAAACCAGAATCCCATTCCGCTTGAAGCTCCTGTTACAATAATTATTTTTTTCATATTCTGATTGTAGCAGTTTTTTTTTACAACTCCAAGATGAAACGATAGACTTAAATCAAAAGCTAAATTATAATTTCTGCTATGAAAAAAGTTGCGCTGAAATTTCTTGCATTGCTGTTTATTTTTTTTCCTTTATATTCAAAAACTTCCGCTGAAAAACTTTTTGACAACCTTTCTGAAATAGAAAAAATTTCGCAGATTTTTCTTGTCAATGTTGAAGGCAATGAAATTTTTCATCCAGTGGAATTTCTTGAAGATGGAACTGCCGTTGTTCCCGGCGGAATTCTTTTGTTTTCTTATAATATTGGAAATTCTGAAGAGCAGCTGAAAAATTTTATTTCTTCAATAAATTCTTTTTATAAAAAAAATAAAAGTCCGCTTCCGTTTATTTCAGTTGACCAGGAGGGCGGAGAAGTGAACCGGTTAAAAAAAATTACTTCGCATCTTCCATCGGAAAAAAAAATCAGTGAAAATTATACATTGCAGGAAGCGAAATCCATTTATTCAAATCAGGCTATGCAGATGAAAAAACTTGGAATCACGATGAATCTTGCGCCTGTTGCTGAATCTGAAATTGAATCAAATAAATTATTTTTAGGAACAAGAACTTTTGGCGGTGTTCCAAAGTCAGTTGCATACAGCATGGTTTGCGTAACTGCTTACGAAGAAAACGGAATTGCTTCTGTTGCAAAACATTTTCCGGGGAATGCAAATTCAGATCCTCACACTGGCTCTGTAGAAATAACGCTTTCGTCTTCTGAAGTTTTCAAGAATTTTATTTTTCCATTTGCATTGATTTTAAAATCGAATCCGTCTTGTGTTTTGGTGAGCCATGCAAAAATAAATTCCCTTGATGAAAATCCGGCTTGCATGAGCAGTTTTTGGATAAAAGAAATTCTCCAGTCGCGTCTTGGCTTTGAGGGGCTTGTGCTGAGCGATGATATTTTTATGGGAGCGCTTTCTGATTTGCCTCCAGAGCAAGTTGCCGCAAATGCTATAATTTCTGGGGTTGACGTGATTATGCTTAGCGGAAAAAAATTTCTTTCTGTTGCGCAGTCGCTTTTAAAGCTTGCTGAAAATGATGAAGTTTTTGCAAATCGTCTTTACGAAGCAGAAAAAAAAGTATTGGACTTTAAATTGAAAAAGGGGATTATAAAAATTGAAGAAAAATAAAACACAAAAAGTTTTTGGACAAGAAGCATTCGAGCATTTCTATTCTGAAATTTTTACCGAACGTTGGGATATGTTAAAGACTGCTCTTGCACAGGAAACTTTGCACGCAGAATTGTCCTATAAAAATTGTGAAAGTTATTTTTTAGATCCTGCAAGCATTGTCGCTGCTCTTTGTTTGCCTGTAAAAGATTCTGAAAAAATTCTTGACTTATGTGCTGCTCCAGGTGGAAAAACTTTAGTTCTGGCAGGAAACAAAAATGACGATGCTGTGCTTTTTTCAAACGAACGCTCTCCTTCAAGAAAAGCCCGTCTTTCAAAAGTTGTAGAATCTTCACTTCCGCTAGAAATTTCCTGCAATGTAAAAGTCAGTTTAAGTGACGGAGCTTCTTGGTGCAGGCGTGAATCTGAATGTTATGAAAGCATTCTTTTGGATGCGCCGTGTTCGAGCGAACGTCATGTTTTGAATGATAAAAAATATCTTGAGCAATGGACTCCTTCACGAATAAAAACTGTTTCAATGGAGCAGTGGGCGCTTCTTTCTTGCGCGTACAGATTGCTGAAAAAAAACGGTTTTCTCTTGTATGCGACTTGCGCTTTGTGCCCGCAGGAAAATGACGGAGTTGTTTCAAAATTGCTGAAAAAATTTCCAGATGCGAATATTGCTTCAAAAGATTTTATGAAAGAAATTTTTGATTTAAATAGAAAGTCTATAAAAGCTGATATTTTGTGTCCGAAAAATTTCTCTCTTGAAAATTATTTTTCATTTGCAGAAAAAACAGAATTTGGATTTCACATTTTGCCCGATAAATCTTTTGGCGCAGGTCCGCTTTACTTTTCCTTGATAAAAAAATCGTAGTTCATTAATTTTTGCCAAGATGCTTGAATTAATTGAATTTTGTTTTGAATTGATTTATAATTTTAGAAATTGAAAAAAGTAAAGGACGTTGGATTATGTCTAAGCACGAAAGGAAACAGAGTCTTATAACGGAAATAGAAGAGCAGCTTAAAGAAATCAGAGACGTTGATATTCTTTTGGAAAATATTTTGACTGGCGCGCGTAAAATTGTCAATGCCGACGCTGGTTCAATTTATGAGTACGACAGCAAAGAAAATAAGCTTTGGATTCGTTACAGCCAGAATGACACAATGCAGAACCGCCTTGCTCCTGGGGAAAAACTTTCGTACACATCTTTTTATCTTGTTCCTACAAATCAGTCAATTTCCGGATACTGCGTCCTTTCCAAAAAGCTTGTAAATATTCCAGATGTCTATAACTTGCCTGATTTTGTTGATGAAGAAAAAAAAGAAGTCAGGCTTTTTGAATTTAATTCGGCGAATGATGAAAAAACTGGCTATCACACAAAGTCGATGCTTACAATTCCGCTTATAATGACAAACGGAAAAGTTCTTGGAATTCTTCAGATTATAAATGCCAAGGATGAAGACGGAAATGTTATTCCTTTTGACAAGGATTCTGAATTTTATATTTCCCAGTTTGCCGCGAAAGTCGGTTCGATTTATGAATATGCTTATCTTACAAGACTTAATGTTGACCGCCTTGTAAAAACTGCTGGCTTCCGTGATCCAAAAGAAACTGGCGCGCACGTTGAAAGAGTTTCCCGTTTTTCTCTTGAAATATATGACCGCTATGCTTCGAACAAAAAAATTCCAGAGAAGGAACGAAACAAATTCCGTGATAATCTCCGTCTTGCCGCTCGTTGCCATGATGTAGGAAAAGTTGCGATTCCAGATGAAATTTTAAAGAAGCAGGGAATCCTTGATGAAGATGAGCGCGATATTATGAAAGGACACACTTGTGTTGGCGCGCAGATTTTTACTCCTGTTGAAAACGATTTGGATATAATGGCGCGCGATGTCTGCCTTCATCACCATGACCGCTGGGACGGAGGAAACAAAGGCTATCCTGGAAACTTTGACTACATGGATTATATTCCTGCAACAAAAATGCCGCATGAAATTGAACAGGCTTTAAAAGAAGATAAAATTCCATTGGCGGCAAGAATTGTTTCACTTGCGGATGTTTATGATGCGCTTCGGCATAAAAGATGCTACAAAGCTGAATGGAATGTTGAAGATACATTCAATGAAATTTTGGAGCAGCGCGGCCATCAGTTTGACCCGGAACTTGTCGATGCCTTTATGCAGATAAAAGACCGCTTGGAAGATATTAACAGCGCAATCAGCTGAACTAATTTTCTAGTAGGGCAGAGAAGGCGATTTTGAATTTCTCAAAGTCTTTTCCGCTGTAGTTTTTCCATTTTCCGCCAGTCGAAATTCCAAGACTTTTCATTTGAATGCTTAGCTTGCGTTCTTCTATAAGGTACTCAAGGTTTTCTTTATTGAAAACAGTTCCCTTGTCATTCATAACTGATATTTTTTTGTTAAAAATTCTTTGCGCTAAAATCAAGTCTCTTGTTACAACTATGTCGCCTGGCTTGGAATTTTCCACTATAAAATCATCTGCGGAATTTTTTTCTTTGGAGCATATTTCCATTTTAAAAAGCGGATTGTTAAATGAAAACGGGATATTTTTGTTTGCGGCAAAAGTTACTTTTATATTTTTTTTTGCAGCTAAATTTAAAATGAATTTTCTCGCATTTTTTTCGCACGAATCTGCGTCAACAAAAATCATTCCAATGCTCCGCTGATTTGTTCTATTATATTCTGCGCAATTCTTTCTGCTTTTTCATCATCTTCGGTTGGAACTGCTTTTGAAAGCGAAATAGATTTTTGTTTTTCCTTGTAAAGTTCATCTACGAGCGCGATTCCAGATAAAATGCTTATCTTTAATGGATCTTTTACGTCGGAAGAATTTTTTATGGATTCAGTGATTTCTTTGTAATAAGATAAAAGTTTTGCAAGATAGGCATCGTCTTCTGAAGCTTGTGCTGAAAATGATGCTCCGAGCAATTCAATTTGAAGTTTTCCCAATGCAGTTTTTCTCCTGCGTATTAGAAAATATCAAACTGTCCGTTTAAATCTGTCTGCGGCTCAGCCGGATTTTCTTGCTCTTGTTTTGGCTCTTCCTGCTGGAAAATTTGCGGTTCTGAAACAACTGTTTGCTCTGATGTCTGCTGTTCAGAATTTGTATTTTCTTCCTGCGGAATCTCGTTTTGAACTGGCTGCGGTTCTGAAGAATTTTCACTGCCAGTTTGTCCGCCTTGACCGCTAAGAATCGCATCCTCAACAAAATCAAGACGGTTTAGTGTTTTCAAAATGCTTTCCTCGATTTTTGCCTGTGTTGATTCAATTGTAGAAACCAGCTCCGTTTTTTCAGAAAACGCTTTTGTAAGCTCGGCGCATTTACTACGCAAAGCATCGTTTTCAGATTCAAGCTGCGAAACTTTATCAGTCAATGAACTGATTTTTTCAACAGCAGCTTCTACTTTTTCCTGCAACAACAAAACTTGATCGAGTGTAATCATTTTTTATGCCTTTACTGCGTTTTTTGCAACTTCAACAACAGCCTTGAATGCAACTGGATCTTCGATAGCCATATTGCTCAATGCTTTGCGGTTGAGTGTAACACCAGCTTTTACAAGACCGTCAATAAAGCGGCTGTATGACATTCCTTCAGCACGAACTGCCGCATTGATACGGGCAATCCAAAGGCTTCTGTAGTCACGCTTTTTAAGTTTGCGTCCAACATAAGAATGGTCAAGTGCTTTTACAACAGCGTCTTTTGCAGCTTTGTAATTTGATTTTCTGTCGCCTTTAAAGCCTTTTGCAAGCTTCAAGAGTTTTACACGGCGGTTTTTACGTTTTGTTCCATCTATCGCTCTAGACATCTTTTACTCCTAAAATCAGCCGTATGGAAGCTGCTGTTTGCGGATTCTTGCTGCTGAATCTTCTGAAAGGATTCCTGCATGGCGCAAGTGCATCTTTCTTTTTGGTGATCTCTTTGTCAAAATATGACGAAGATTCATTTTCTTGTACTTAACTTTTCCAGTACCAGTTAAAGAAAAACGCTTTGATGCGGATTTCTTTGTTTTCATCTTAGGCATAGTTTTACCCCTGCTTTTTGACTTTTGAGTTCAAGGTCATAGACATGAATCTGCCTTCCATTGCGGCTGGCTTTTCGATTGCATAAGAACCTTCAACAAGTCTTTTTTCAACTTCTTTCAGTACATCATAACCAAGTTCTGTGTGTGCAAGCTCACGTCCGCGGAAACGGATTGTAACTTTCACTTTGTCGCCCTCGTTTAGGAATTCCTGAACATGCTTTGCTTTCGTGTCAAGGTCGCCTGCGCCGATTTTAGGCTGCATACGAATCTCCTTGAGCTTGAGTACTTTCTGGTTCTTTTTGGAGTCACGAAGCTTTTTCTCCTGTTCGAACTTGTACTTTCCGAAATCCAGTATTTTACAAACCGGCGGATTTGCATTTGGCGAAACTTCTACAAGGTCGAGGTCTCGATCCTTTGCCATTCTGAGGGCTTCAATTGTAGGGACAATTCCCTTCTGTTCACCTTCATCATCAATGAGTCTGATCTCCCTTACGCGTATCTGTTCATTTACGCGCATGCCTTTGTTGTCTGCCAATTATCCTCCTAGAGTATAAAATACTCGTATAGCATAACAAATATTTTATCAGAAACTATAGAACTGTGTCTAGTGAATTTTCTTTTCTGAATGTAATTTTATAGAAAATAAATGTTGCCACAGCGAAAATAACTGCAAGCGCGATATGTGCAAATCCAAATATTTTAAAGTACCACAAGGTTTGAATTGCCGGCAATACAGATGAAATTATAACGAATACAATTGCCAAAATTGCGGTTTTATTTTTTTGTTTGGATTTTATGCTGATTTTTATTTTTAAATATAAAGCCTGCGCAAAAAATGCTGTGCAAATAAAAAGAATCGGATTTTCAAATAAAAAGAAAAAAGAATGTTTTTCAGGACTTGAAATCGATGTATATGGAAGAAAAATTGCATAAAATGAAGCTAGCAGCGGGAATGCGGCTGTGGCTTTGTATCTTGTTTCGTCTTTTGAAAATAAATCCCAAAGCGCGAATAAAAATGCTGGCGGCAAAAGCGTTGTTTTTAGTATGTGCAGAAAATGCTCAAAAAAGCCAGATGTGGCGACGTATGCTGAAAAAATAAAATATTCCTTGAAAATTGCCGAGACAATTCCAGCTGTAAGTCCGATTGCAATGGGGGCAAAGAAACTTTTGAAGCTATATTCAGTGTGAATGCAGCAATAAAAAACAATTGCCGCCGGAATCGATAAAATTAAAAATGAGTACATATTTGCTTAGTTTAGCGGCAAAAAACTTTTTTTTCAACAGTTTTATCAGCATGAAAAATTTTGCGCATAAAAAAACGGAGAAACTTCATATAAAATGAAATTCCTCCGTGTGATAGATAAAGAATTTTATTTCTTTACTGGACTAGTCCAATGCGTGTCCTGCTGAACCAAGAACGTCAATATTTTTGTGCATGTACATTTTCTTGAGCTCTTCGCGTGCAGGTCCGAGGTATTCGCGCGGGTCGAATTTGTCCGGGTGCTCTGCAAAGAATTTGCGGATTGCGGCTGTCATTGCGAGGCGTCCGTCTGAATCGATGTTGATTTTACAAACTGCTGACTTTGAAGCCTTGCGAAGCTGCTCTTCTGGAATTCCAACTGAATCAGGAATTTTTCCGCCGAACTGCTCAATGATTCTTACATATTCCATTGGAACAGAAGATGATCCGTGGAGTACGATTGGGAATCCTGGAAGCTGTTTTTCAATTGCTTCAAGAACATCGAATGCGAGTGGCGGTGGGATAAGAACTCCGTCTGGACTGCGTGTGCACTGTTCCGGTGTGAATTTGCATCTTCCGTGAGAAGTTCCGATTGAGATTGCGAGAGAGTCGCATCCTGTCTTGCTTGTGAAGTCAACAACTTCTTCCGGCTTTGTGTAGTGGCTTTCTGCTGAAGCAACTTCATCTTCAACACCTGCAAGAACGCCAAGCTCAGCTTCTACTGTAACATAGTCTTTCTGTGAGTGGGCATATTCAACAACTTTCTTTGTAACAGCGATGTTTTCTTCATAAGGAAGTGAAGAGCCGTCAATCATTACAGAAGAGAATCCATTGTCAATGCAGTCTTTTGCAACTTCAAAGTTAGGACCGTGGTCAAGGTGAAGAACGATCGGAATGTCGCATCCAAGCTCATGTGCGTATTCAACAGCTCCGCGGGCCATGTTGCGCAGAATGTACTTGTCTGCATAAGCTCTTGCGCCCTTTGAAACCTGAAGGATTACAGGCGATTTTGTTTCAACGCAAGCCTGAATAATTGCCTGCATCTGTTCCATGTTGTTGAAGTTGTATGCTGGAATCGCATATTTACCTTTCATTGCCTTTGCAAACAAATCTTTTGTGTTTACAAGTCCAAGATCTTTGTAACTGTACATATTAGCTCCTTGTATCCGGAATGTTCGGACTTTTAATAATAGAATAAAACATTTAAATGCAAAATTCAAGACTGAAACAAAATTACAGGGTTTCAGCATAAAAAATAAAAACTGAATTCTTGTGAATTGAAAAATACCTTATAAATCATTTGACAAAAAATGATTGTGTAAATATAATAAACGTTGAAAATTTAGTTGATTTTTTTTTAATCAGTTAAATAAAATAAAAACTTGGCGATACATGAAAAACAATCGTACTCAAGGAGATTTTTAATGAAAAAGGGCGTAGTCATTTTAGGTAGCCTGATTCTTGGACTTGCATTCTGCGTGCCGGCAGTAGCTCAGCCAAGCTCTAAGGCTGTTGAAACAATTGTTATCGACAACTTCGATACAGATATGGAATGGTCTTGGGCTGTTCAGTCTAGCCGTTTCATTGCTGAAGGCTATCCAATTTTGAAAAAATTTGAGGGAATTCCAAATTCATTGATTCCTTACCACAAAGATTCAGATCCTGCTGCGATGGTCTTGGGTGTAAAGGCAAAATATGACCGCAAAGGCGATAACTGGTTTGAAGTTTATCCTTCTAAAGATGATGCAGCTTATGAAATTCCTTTTGTAGGAACTGTTACTCAGGTTGACTTTTGGGTTTGGGGCGCAAACTATAATTACAGGCTTGAGCTTCTTATCCGTGATGCTGACGGCCGCGTTCATGCTCTTAAAGCTGGAAACCTTATGTTCAATGGCTGGAGAAATGTTGTTGTAAATATTCCTGGATATATCCGCCAGCATTCAAGAATCCGCTCGGGAAGAACGAACATGAGTTTTGTTGGATTTAGAATCCGCTCAGATGCAAACGAAGCTGTTGATGACTATGTTATTTATTTTGATCAGTTGAAATATACAACAAACACACTTGCAAACGTATACGATGGATATGCTTTGAAAGATGCGGATTTCGGCGAGTCAGAGACATCATCTTCTGATAATACAGAAACAACAGTTCAATAATAGAATAAAGGTGGAATACAAATGAAGAAAATAAGTTTTGCTGTTTTAGCGTTGGCTGCTGTTTTTGCTGGAACTGCTTTTTCTCAGACAGACAACCTTTCTGAGCCGGACGCATCAAATATCGGAAACGACAGTGCTCGCCAGGCTCTTCGTGAGGTTAGTGTAGACCGCTTCGAAAGAGAAGGTTCTTGGAATGTTCATATTTCTTCTGACAACGGTGTTATTACAGGACGTTTGTTTGAAGGAAGCCCTGCTGCAAAAGAGGAATTGAATGATTCTGGAAACCAGCAGATTGAAGATACAAAAGTTCTTGGTGTTAAAGTTGAATTTTTCCGCCGAGGTATAAATTCTTTCTATATCACAGCTGCTCGCCCAATTCCAATTGAAGGCGTTACAAAGACAGTTTCTGTTTGGGCTTGCGGACGTAATATGGGACACCAGCTTTGGCTTTTGGTTCAGGACTACAATGGAAATAATTTTGAAATCTGGATGGGTTCATTGGAATTCAGCGGATGGAAAAAGCTTACAACAGCTATTCCTCCTTCTCCAGACAGCGAGCATGGAATTGTTCAGCAGAGCGTATACCATGGCGACAAGCCTGGTCTTCGCATTGTTGGATTCCGCGTAGACTGCAACCCTATGGAAGCAAGAGGCTCTTTCTATATGTATCTTGATGACATGAGAGCTGTAACAGATCTTTATGACCTTGAAAACAAAGATGAAGATGACATGATGGATAACTGGTAGTCTTTTTCCAGTTGTTCAATCGGCTGTCCTAGAAGTTGTTTAGGCTTCATACGGGGCAGCCTTTTTTTTATGCAAAATTAACAAGGAATATTTATGGTTCAAACTGCAAATAAAAATGCGATTCCGGCTGCAAAAAAACTTCTTGAGTATCTTTATGAAATTTCTGGAAAAAAAATCATAACAGGCCAGCATACTCAGACTGTGCCAATGGAAGAAATAGGCTACATAAAATCCATTACAGGAAAAGAGCCTAAGCTTAGAGGTTTTGAGCTTTTGGCTTATTCTCCAAATATAAATTACGCTGAATCTGATTCCGAGTGCCTTACCGAAGTTGAAGAAAATAAAAATACAGTTGAGCAAGCGTTAAAGTGGGCTAGTGAGACTTCTGGAATTTTGACTTTTACTTTCCATTGGTTTTCGCCGCTCGGGGGAAAAGATAAAAGTTTTTATTCAAAAAATACTGACTTTGACGCGGAAAAAGTTCTTATTGAAGGCACGGAAGAACGTAAAAAATTCTTTAGCGACATGGATTCAATTGCGGAAATTCTGAAAAAATTCAGCAATATTCCTGTGCTTTGGCGTCCGTTCCATGAAAGCTACGGCGACTGGTTTTGGTGGGGAGAAAAAGGACCTGTTGTTGCTGGCAAGCTTTATGAAATTATGTTCGATTATTACACGAATGTTCACAAACTGAACAATTTGCTTTGGGTTTGGAACAGCGATGTAAAGGAATCGTATCCGGGAGATGACAAAGTTGATGTAGTTTCAATTGATGTTTACCGCCCTGAATACGAGCCGACGGATTATTCAGCTGAATATTTTAAGCTTTGCGAAGGTTCTTCAAAAAATAAAGTTTGCGCTCTTGCGGAAGTCGGATACATTCCAGATGTTTCAATTCTGGAAAAAACTCACATTCCTTGGGCTTATTATATGACTTGGTCAAAAGAATTTTGCATTGGCGAAAAATACAATACAAAAGATTCGCTTATAAAAATGTATGAAAGTCAGTATGCTGTAACTCTTTGATTGTTTCTTTTTGGGAATTTATATATAATTTTGCCATGTTTAACAGTCTGACTGGAGTTGTTACCGGAAAATTTCCGCAGAAACTTTTTATAGAAACAAATGGAATTGAGTGGGACGTTACAGTTCCCGACACTTCGCTTGAAAAAATTCCATCAGTTGGAAGCAAAGGACGCGTTTTTGTCTGGATGCAGCACACTGAAAATCTAATGTCGCTTTTTGGATTTGCCACGGAAAATGAAAGGGCTTTGTTTTTTGATCTTTTAAAAGTTGACGGAATCGGACCGAAAGGCGCAGTTAAGATTATGAGCAATATTTCTGTTGCGGCTCTTGCTGAAATCCTTGATAGCGGAGATGTTGATGCGCTGAAAAAAGTTCCAGGAGTCGGACCTAAAACTGCTGGGAAAATTATTTTGAGCTTGAAGGGAAAGCTTTCGTTTGCTTCAAATGAAAATATGTCCGGCGCAGTTATAAAAAACAATGCCTACGCTGACGTAATTGACGCGCTTGTGAGCATGGGATATGACCGCGCAAAGGCAGAAGATGCAGTTTCAAAAATTTCTTCAGAGTTTCAGTCTGATGAAAAATTCTCGTTGCTTAGCCAAAATGCAAAAGAAGATTCAGTATTTAAAAAATCAATTCTGGAGCTTGCAAGATGAATAAAAGTGTAAATGCCAGAAGTTCTTATATAAAAAAGCCTTCTGAAGAAGACGAAATGAATATCGTCACGCAGCTTGCGCTTCAGGCTGCTCAGGGAAAATCTGCTGAATCTTCTGTTAATATTGTGCGCGCGGATATTGCTTCCGCAGATGATATTCAGGAAAATTCTTTGCGACCTGCTCTTTTAGACGAGTTCCTTGGGCAGCAAACGGTAAAAGAAAATCTTAGCGTTTTTATAGATGCGGCGCGAAAACGGCAGGAAGCTTTGGATCATTTGTTTTTGATTGGGCCGCCTGGACTTGGAAAAACTACTTTGGCGCAAATTACCGCAAATGAGCTTGGTGCGGATTTTAAAGTTACAAGCGCGCCTGCATTGGAAAAACCAAAGGATCTTGCAGGAATTCTTTCAACAATTTCTCCGCGTACTGTTTTTTTTATTGATGAAATTCACAGGCTTAAACCTGCAATTGAAGAAATGCTTTATATTGCAATGGAAGACTATGAGCTTGACTGGGTTATCGGTCAAGGCGCCGCTGCAAGAACTGTCAGAATTCCAATTCCGAAATTCACTCTCGTAGGCGCGACAACAAAAGCCGGCATGGTTTCAAGTCCGCTTATAAGCCGCTTTGGAATTATACAGCGTTTCAGTTTTTACACGAAAGAAGAGCTTGCTTTGATAATCCGGCGTTCTGCAAAAATTTTAAATGTTCAAGTTGAAGACGATGCGGCTTTGCTTATGGCAGGATGCTCCAGAGGAACTCCGCGTGTTACAAATAGAATTTTGCGGCGCATGAGAGATTTTGCGCAAGTTGAAGGAAGCGGCGTTATTACAAAGTCAATTGTGAAAAAAGGTCTTGAACGTCTTGGAGTTGATTCTTTGGGACTTGAAAATTATGACAGGGAAATTCTTCTTGCGATTATAAAAAAATTCGGCGGAGGCCCTGTTGGTGCGGAAACTCTTGCTATTTCAATTGGAGAATCGATGGACACTCTTGAAGATTATTACGAGCCTTATTTGATTCAGTGCGGACTTTTGCAAAGAACTCCGCGCGGAAGAGTCGCCACAGAAAAAGCTTACAATCACCTTGGAATTTCTTTTGAAAGAAATGCAAAGTCAGATCCAGCTTTTGATTTTTAAAACAAACAACTTTTATTTTTAGGAAAAATATATGAAGACCAGTGACTTTAATTTTGATTTGCCGGAAGAGCTTATCGCGCAGAAACCTTCTGGAATCCGTGGAAATGACAAGCTTATGTTTTTAGATAAATCGACGGGAAAAGTTTTTCATTATGCCATGAAAGATTTAGTTGATTTGGTTGAGCCTGGCACTTTGATGGTTTTCAATAATAGCAAAGTCCGCCGAAGCCGATGCTATGGAATAAAAACAGACACGGGCCGTGAGCAGGAATTTATGTTTTTAAATCAGACTTCACCTGAAGGAAATGTCTGGAACACGATGGTTAAAGGCGCAAAAAAAGTTAAGCCGGGAAACGTATATAAATTTCCAGATGGAAGCGAAGGCACTATTGTTTCAGACTCAAAAAATGATGGAACTGAATTTAGGTTTATAGAATTTCCGTTTAGGCTTACAGAAAACTGGTTTGAAAAAAACGGGCACATTCCGCTTCCGCCTTATATCAGGCGTGAAGATGACGATACAGACAGCGATCGGTATCAGACTATTTATGCAAGAGAAACTGGAAGCGCGGCTTGTCCTACGGCGGGACTTCATTTTACAGAACTGGTTTTGGAAAAACTTAAGGAAAAAAATGTTGACCTTGAATGGATAACGCTTCATGTGGGGCTTGGAACTTTTCTTCCTGTGCGCGCGGATAATATTGAAGAACACAAAATGCATGAGGAATTTTATACCGTTCCTTATGATGTTGCAGAAAAAATCAATTCAGCAAAAAAAGAAGGCCGGCCGATTCTTGCTGTTGGAACTACAAGCGTAAGAACTTTGGAAAGCGCTTCGGATGAAAACGGAATTGTCCATGGCGGAACTAGAAGCACGAATATTTTTATGTATCCTGGATATAAATTTAAAGTTGTGGATCAGATGTTTACAAATTTCCATACGCCGGAAAGCACGCTCATTATGCTTGTGAGCGCATTTGCTGGACGCGAAAATATTTTGAATGCATACAAAACAGCAGTTGAAAATAGATACAGATTTTTTAGCTACGGAGACGCAATGCTTATAAAATAATGCGTTATAAAATAACGAGCAAATTTCAAATGCGCAGTTTTATTTTTACATAAGCTGTTCAAAAGAATTTCGGAGCAGATTTAGAAACTGGGCTTTTAAAATCAGTTCTGAATCTGTTATTTTATTCTGCTCAACAAAAATTTTTTTTGCGCTGTCAATCAAATCGTCGATTGTTTTTGCTGAAAGCGGAAGCCTTGTTCCAATAATTCTGTTTTCAAATTCCGGCGAATAGAAAAAAACTTTTCCTGCAAATGCTATTCTTATTTTTGCAATCATTCCGCGCTGTGTGTCTGCAAGAAATGCAAAACTTGAGGAAAGTTCGTTTATTGTGTTTGAAGGTCCGACTCTCTTGAAAATTTCAACTTCCCATTCATCAAGCGGAATTCTTATTTTTGTCAAAATGTGTTTTTCAGGAATTCCTGTGAATTTGTTAAACGGAATAAAAAGAGTTTCATTTTGATTTTTTATTTCCAACCGCGCGTTCAATGCGAGCAGTGGAGCCCAAAGCGTGTATTTAAAATCTTTTGCGCAAATGTTTCCGCCTAAAGTCGCAATGTTTTTAATTTGCTCTGTGCCGATTGATTTTAAAGCTTTTGCAAGAACTACCGGAAGTTTTTGTCCTCCTGCTAGAATCGCATTTGCAATTGAAACTGCGCTGCCGAATTCTATGTGCCGCTCTTTTTTGTCTATGATGTTCAGCTCTGGAATCATTCTAAGCGAAACAGATTTGTCTTGAATTTTTTTTAGCTGTGTACAGCCTGCAAGAAGCTGAATTTCGTTTACGCTTTTTATGTGATAAAAAACATCGGATAAAGTTTTTGAAATAAATACAGTTTTACTTTTTGGCATTTGAACTTTTTTCCTCTCTTGCGTGTTTTGCGGCGACTGCGTAAAGAATTCCATTTGTCAGTGTTGAAAAATCTGTGCAGCATGAGTCCAAATTTTTTATTGCTGAATATATTTGATCCAAAGTCGGGCGATAGTAATTTTTTAAAATAGTGTAGGCTGTAAAAATCTTTCCGGCGTTGCAGTATCCGCATAAATTTATTCCTGCCTTGGAAAATCCTGCGATTATATCTTGATAGCACGGATTGCTTTGAAAATATTCAAGAGTTACAATGTGGCAGTCGCGGGCAATTCCAACTGGAATAAGGCAGCTTGCGGCGGATTTGTCGTTAAGCAAAATCATGCAGTTTCCGCACATTCCTTTTTGGCAGCCGCATTTTACGCTGTAAAGTTTTTCCTTGCGCAAGACAGACAGCAGGGATTCTGTTGGCTCTGCGGAAAGAACTATTTTTTTATTGTTCAGATACAGCGGAATTTTCATTTTGAGTTTCCTCCTTTTCTGCCAGCTCTTTGTTTTTCTGTTCGGCTTCTTGTTCTTTCTGCATTTTTATTTTTGCCTTTTGCTCTTTGATTTTTTTGTAGAGTGAATCAGTTTTAAGCGGAAGTGAATTTATTGTGCAGTTCAATGCTTGCGTTAGAGCCTGTGTGTATGCGGCTGGAATAACCTGATGAACAAGTTCTCCTATTTGCGACGGATCTTTTTCTGACTGCATAAAGGAAATTTTTATATTCTTGCATTCAACTTTATCATCTTCAAGAAGCGATGAAAGAACTTTTTGAATGCCAAGTTTCACAGTGGAAGTTGCGGCTTGAATGTTAAGAATTTTTCCGCCGTTCAAAATAAGATTTATGCTTCTGATTTTTTCACGGTATGTGCATGGATTTATTTCCAGTTCAATTGCGGCCGCTGCAAAAGATGTTGAATGAAACGGCTTCCCTGAAAAAGTTTCGTTGCTCCATTCTGTTTTTTTTACGGAAGCAGTTTTCTTTTTTACTTTGAATGGAAGCGGCTCGTCTGGTTTTCTTCTTTTTATTGCGAGACAGCATTTCTTTAAAAGCGAAGTCATTATGCTTATGTTGCTGTATACATTTTCTGGAAGCGGCGGTTCTTCTCCGTTGCTGAACACTGAATTTATTTTTACGCAAAGAAGCGGAATGTTTAAAATCTCTGCGGCAATTCCTCTCCATATTTCATGCACAGAATTTGAAACTGGAGGGCAGTGTATTGTTAAAACGGATTCCGTTTCAAGTGTTACTTCAAGAGTGTGGCTTCCGTTGTAGATTTCTGAACCGTAATATCCCGCGCCTTCAAAAGCACATGAAAATCCAATTCCACGCATTGGAGATGAAAAAACTGAAACGTATTCTTTCGGACCGCTTCCAAGTTTCCAGTTCATGGCGTCAAGTCTGTAGGACGCATATTTTCTGTTGAAATCACTTTGCTTGGAAAGCGCTTCAATTGTCTCGTTGAATTTTTCAACTTCAAAAAGAAACTGCGCTTTGGGAATTTTTCTTTTTGTAAAGTCTATTTTCAAATGGTTTTTCTGCCGGAATTCTAAAGGTGTAAGATTGCATTTGTTGCACAGTTCATTTATCTGGTTTTCAACAGCAAAAAAAGCCGCAGAGTCAATCAGCTGAATGTCAACAGAGGACGCAGGATTTAATGAGCTTTTCGCAGTTGCCGTTATAAAAATATTTTTTGGATTGTAGCAGCCGCATGAAGCAATTGAAAGCCTGTCGATTATTTCCTGAGCAAATGGATTTGCAAAACCAGCGTTTACTTCAATTTGAATTTTCATGGCTTCAATAATGCCTTTTTCATTTACCGCGGTTTTGTGACGAATTGAAATGGGCTGCATCTTGTTCAGGAATTTTTCCTGCTCGCTTCTTGTGTAGACAAGTTTTACAGGATGTCCTGTTTTTTTTGCAGCAACAGCAGTCTGGCAGGCAATTATCGAATTGTACCAAATACTGTTTGTTCCTCTGTTTGTTGAAGTTGTTTTTCTTATTGTTATTGATTCTGGAGGAATTGCAAGAGCTTCTGAAGCTATGTGCCTTAAATTGTTCAGCCATTGCGTTGGCGTTGAAATTGTTACGGAGTTATCTTTCCAAGAGCACATCGCTCCATTTGGCTCTCCGTAGTCTGGAGTCTTTAATGCATAGCGCCATTCGTTTTCTGCAACATATTTTGCTTCTTCAAAAATTTTTTCTATGCAGGCTTCGTCATCTGATTTTTCAAAACAAGGACCGAACTTTATAATTCTCTGCGCAAGTTTATCTGAAAAAAATTCTTCTTTGATTTCCTTGATGTTTTTTAGTTCTTCATTCTGAATTTTTATTTCTTTTTTTGTTTGCTTTTTGCTGGAATTTTCAAGAGCTTTTGCATTGATGTCAAATTCATCTGGAAGGTAATCTTCGATTGTGTTTGTGTCAATTGTCAAAACAAGCTCATCAAAAAGCGACTGCAAAACAGCTTCGTCAGGACCTGCTAAAAGCGCAAGCGGCTCTCCTTCATACGAAATATTTCCTTCGCAAAAAATAGGAATTTTTCCTTTTGAAGTATCGACTAAATTTGTGCCGGGAACATCGCGCGCAGTTACAAGGCTGTAGCCATCCGGCAAATTTGGATGCGAAACTGACTTTACAATTCCTTCGCTTACTGGACTTCTTACAACCATTGCAAAGTACATATTGTCCATTGTAAGGTCGCTGTAAAATTCTTTCTGAAAAGAAATTTTTGAATTTTTCTTTGCGTATGAAGCTTTAGGCATGATATTTTTCTCCAATATCTTTCACTGCCTGAATAACGTAGCTGGTCATTTCTTCAGTCATGTCCGGCCAAAGCGGAATTGAAATTGATTCCTGGAATTTTTTTTCAGCCTCAGGAAATTTTTCTTTTGTAAAATCAGGGTAGAGCTGCTTCCAGTATGAAAAGTGAAAAAGCGGAATAAAATGCACGCTGATTCCGATTCCCATTTCTTGAAGCATAGAAGCAAATTCATTTCTTGTGCATTTTAACTTTGAAAGCTCAAGCCTCAGAATGTAAAGATGACAGGCGTCTCCTTCTGAAGTCGGCGGAATTTTTACAAAGTCCATTTTTGAAAAAGCGTCATTGTATTTTTTTACATGGATTTTTCGCTTTGCATCGAGAATGTCTGCTTTCTTTAGCTGAACTCTTGCTATTGCAGAAAGAATGTCCGGCAAGTTGCTTTTGAATCCTGGAGCCACGATGTCGTATTCCCAGCTTGCCTTGTTTGAAGTGTATCTGTCCCATGCATCCCGGTTCATTCCGTGAAGTCTCATCTGAAGAATTCTTTCAGCAGTTTTTTTGTCTTTTACAGAAACCATTCCGCCTTCGCCGCAGGTAATTGTTTTTGTTGCGTAAAATGAAAAGACTCCTGCATCTCCGATTGCTCCGGCAAATCCAAGGCTCGTCTTGCTTGGAAACGAATGCGCGCAGTCTTCTATTACTTTTACATTGTATTTTTCAGCAAGCTCCATTATGCGCTTCATGTTGCATACATTTCCTGCAATGTGAACGGGAACTATTGCGGCAACATTTTTTCCCTGCGGACTTTTTAAAATCTCTTCAATTTTTTCTGGATCTATTGAATAGTTTTCTTTTTCAATGTCGGCAAAATAAACGTCAGCTCCAAGATGGCGCGCGCTGGCTGCTGTGGACACAAAAGTGTAGGGCGTGGTTATAACGGCTTTGCCTGTTTTTACGCCAAGAGATTCCATTGCAAGAATCATTCCGCTTGTGTTGCTGTTAACGGCAAGAGCGAACGGAGAATTTATTTTTTGCGCAAATTCTTTTTCAAATTCGTGTGTTTCTTTTCCTGTTGTAAGCCAGCCGCTTCTTAGAACTTTTGCGCAGGCTTGTTCTTCTTCTTCTGAAATTGATGCTTTAAAAAAAGGCACGTTCATTTTTTTTAGTTCTGTTTTTTGCTCGTTTAAATTCATTATAAAACCGCCTTTGCATAAGACTTTTTATTTTTTTCTGATGCGTTTTCTTCGTGCTTGTAAAATTCATCAAGAGTTGGAACTGCTTTTCTTAGGATTTTTTTCAGCTCGCCGCTGTTCCTGTAAAGTTCTTCTTTTCCTTTTGAAAGCACGCAAATTGGCTTTAAAGAATTAATCAATTCATCAAGTGAAAAATTTTTGGGTGAAATATTTGTGAGTTTTAAAATTTTTTTGTATTCCGTCGGCTCTGGATTTTCTTCTTTTAGCCACAAAGGTTCTTCCAGACGTTCTCCTTTTCTTGCTCCGATAAACTGAATTTTTATTTCTTTGTCCGGCGTAAATCCAGAAAACTTTATAACCTGTTTTGCAAGCTCCAGAATTTTTATAGGCTCTCCCATGTCCAAAAGATACGATGCTCCGTTTGTTCCAACGCCTCCAGTTTGAAGCACAAGAGAGCAGGCTTCTGGAATCGTCATAAAGTAACGTTCCATTTGCGGGTCGGTTACAGTTACAGGGCCTCCGTTTTGAATCTGCTCCATAAAAATAGGAAGAATCGAGCCTCTGCTTCCAAGAACGTTTCCGAAACGGACGAACATAAACGCCTGGTTTTTCTTTGCTTTTTGCGCAGCCTGAATTACAAGTTTTTCACAGAGCATTTTGCTTGCGCCGTAAACGCTTACAGGCTCAACCGCTTTGTCTGTTGAAATAAGCACAAACTTTTCAGTTCCAGACTCAAGAGCTGCATCAAGAAGATTTTTTGTTCCGAACACATTGTTTTCAATTGCGGCAATCGAATTTTCTTCCATCATTGGAACGTGCTTGTATGCGGCGCAGTGAAAGATAACATCAGCATGCGTGTGCGAGATTATGTACTTTACATATTCCTCGTCTTTCATGTCGCCGATTATGGGAACAATTGAAGCCTTTTGTCCTACGCCTTCATTTTGAAGAACGTGAAGCTCCCTGTAAATATTTACAATTGAATTTTCGCCGTGTCCAAAAAGATAAAGCCGTTCTGCTCCGCCTGAAAGAAGCTGACGTGCAAGCTCGCTGCCGATTGAGCCTCCCGCGCCTGTTATGAGAACACGTTTTCCTCTTAAATATGAAAGGCTTTTTGCAAGCGGAATCGTTACTGGAGTTCTTCCTAAAATGTCCAGCGGATTTATGTCTCGCGCTTGAATTATGTGGGCTTTTTCGTCAATTACTTGGCTTATTGAAGGCAGAATCTTTATCTGAAGAAAACCGCATTTTTTTAGAGAGGAATAAATTTTTCTGATTCTTTCAACCGGCGCGCTTGGAATTGCAATTATGGCTTGATCTGCTCCGTTTACCCGCAAAACGTCTGCGATGCTGTCAATCGGTCCTAGAACTGGAATGCCGTCAATTTTTGTTCCTATTAGATTTTTGTCATCATCGAGAAACGCAGAAACTGTTCCAAAGACTTTTTTTTTCGCAATGTCGTTTGCAATCATCTGTCCGGCAAAGCCTGCGCCTATTATGTATAGTCTGCCTTCGATTTTATTCATTTTCCCCTCGGATAGTCTAGCAGTCTACCATATAATGTTGATTTCTTCAATGTTGGCTTTTTGCAATGCAAGATTAGCTTTCGGAGATTTTCTTTACTTCAGTTATGAATTCCTCAAGATTTGTAAAATGGCGGTACACACTTGCAAACCGGATGTATGCGACTTTGTCTACGGAATTAAGTTTTTTTAGAACAAGCTCTCCGATTTCTTCTGTTGAAATTTCGCGTTTTAGTTTTCCGGCTGTATAAGCTTCGTCTTCAATTTCGTTTACAATCAAGTCGATAAAGTCTGTTGAAACCGGGCGTTTTTCCAGCGCGCGTTCAATTCCCTTGGCGATTTTTTTTATGTCAAATGGCTGTCTTCTTCCGTCGCGCTTTACAACCATAAAAGGTTTTTCTTCTATTTTTTCGTAGCTTGTGAATCTGTGTCCGCACGAAATGCACTGTCGTCTTCTTCTTATGCTTTCGCCGTTTGCCATTTGCCGTGATTCGGTAACTTTGTCGTCAAAACTTCCGCAGTAGGGGCATCTCATTTTTTCCCTCTCTATTTACTGCTTCCCACAACCGAGTGAAATTGTAGCCAGTGAGTTATGTTTAGACTATAATTCTAGCCCGGCTAAATGTCAAGAAAAAAAATGCAATTATTGCGATTAGCAGTTTTTCTGTTATTGCCATTGTTGATGCTCCTGTAAAATTGAAATATATTTAATCTGCCCATTGATATTTGCGTATCAACGGACAGCGGAAACTAAGCATCCAGCCTTAGAAAACTGGTCAAGAATGAACTTTAAAAGTTCTAGCAGAAAAACTAACAAGGAAATTTTGTCTGCTCTTGACCATGCTTTTTTCTTATTAAACAAAAAATCATTATAAGTTCAGAAAATACAAAACTTTATCAAAGAACGCAGTCAGCGTTAATTTTCAGCTGAAAGACAGTCATAAAGAACTGAATAATATGAAAAGTTTTGAACTAAGTTTCTGATAAAAGTTATCTCTGTTACGAATACGAAGAATCTTTTCAAATGTTTTTATAATTATGGATAAAAATAGTAAAAAAAAATAAAAAAACGCTTGACATAATAAATTGCCAGTGATATAGTCTTCTTCACTTACATAAATCACCGTTATTTGACAGTTTAAGGGAAGGAAAGAAGAAACGACAGAAGAGCGTACAGG
>NZ_CAMCEC010000032.1 GCF_945873775.1 uncultured Treponema sp.
CGTCAAACCAGAGTACCACTTTTTCCCAGCCTTTTATATCATGCCATCTTAAACGCTTTCAAAACTCAAATGAATTTTAAAAGCAGCTCATTTTTAAAGCTCAACAGAAACTTTTACAAAAGCTCTCGCCTTTATTCCGTTGACTTTTTTGAGCGAATCCTGACCAGCAAAGTCCGGCCATTCTTCTATAAAAATCGGAGCGTCTTTTTTGAGTGAATCAATTTCCAAAGTAAAGTCATGCGCATTTTTTCCGTAGCGTTTAAAACCGATGCTCCACGGATAATTTTCGCCAACAAAAATTCCGTCGTCAATAAGTTTCCCGTTTTCATAAAGGCGCGCGCAGTTTCCGGCATATCCAATGTCAATAAACAAATCGTCAAGTCCGTTCTGCCAGCTTTCCACGGAAATTTTATAAACCGCAGTTTTTTCATCTTCTGAAATTTTCTGATATGAAACTTTTGGAGACTCCGCAGCGTCCTGTTCGCAAGTGTAGACCGTGAATCCGCAGCCGCATTTTTTTGCAGAAAATCCTTCTGGAATTTTTTCAAGTTCCGGGAATGCCTTGAATGAAATTTTCTTGCAATCCTGAAATTCAAGTTTTGTTTTTCCGTCTTGGTTATCCTGGAACAAAACTGAATCCGTAACAACAAGATATTCTTTTCCGTTTGCAAAAACTTTATGAGCATTCAGCGCATCTTCTCTTGAAAGCGTTACAATGTCGCAGTCAGGAGCATCGCCTTCAAACTGATAAAGAGAAGCTGAAGCATTCTTTGCAGAACAAACGCTGGAAGTCTTTTCCGCCAAAGAGCCAGTAGGTTTTGCAGCCGAATAGAAAACATAAGCCTTGCGCTGATTATTCAAAGTACAAAGCGGAGTTGCAAGCGAAGTCTTTAAAAGTCCATCAGCAATTTTCATGTTGAATGGCAAGAAGAAAAAGTCCTTGTCCGCAACATCGATTGCCGGGAACTGAATGTCCGCGCCGCTTTTTTCTGTGGAAGCAAGCACAACATTTTTATGCTCCGCCATTTTTCTTCTGCGCTGATAATTGTTTACAAAAACAAAGCCGCGTTTCTTTCCGCATTTTTCACATTCCTTGTAACGCCAGCTTGTGCGCAAGTCAGAAAAATTTTCCGGCGTAACAGGATTCGATTCAGGCAAGTCAGTTTCTGTGGAAGCAAGAAATTCTCCAAAGTCATGCGCAAAAAGTGAATACAATTTTATTTCGCCATAAGTTCCGTTTGGAAGTCCGTACTGTCCCAGCGGCGCGCGGAAATCGTAGTTCTTTATGCTCATGTCGTTCAAAGAGCCAGTCGCAATATTTTCTTCAAGAGTGGTAAGCTTTCCTTCAGGGTTCTGTCCGCCATGATACATATAGTAGCCAAGAAGATTGCAGCCGCTTCCCATTTTTGCAAGGCTCATCGCACCAATATCTTTTGGCTGTGCAATCGGACGGCGTTTTAAAGTAACTTGAAGTCCGCCGCCAAGTTCCGCTGTAAGATACGGATATTTTGTCATGTCGAACGTGATTCCTTCGCCAAGTCCAAAGTCGCATCCAATCGCATGGTCGTTGCGCTCGTAAGTGAACACGTAGTTTCCGCTCGGCTCAATTTCTGTAATGCGCGGATCCCACGGAGCTTCGCAGTAGCCGCCCATAACAGGCAAAAGTCCAGCAGTAACAGCTCCGCCCCAGCCAGTCGCAGTGTACAAAGGAACATCAAAGCCAATTTCACGCGCCATTTTTTCAAGACGTTTCATGTGCGCTTCACCAGCCTCGCCTGTAAGTCCGCCGCAATGACCGAATTCATTTTCAATCTGAACTCCGATAATCGGACCGCCGTCTTTTAAAAGTAAACCTTTTACTTGCTCGTAAATCGCCTTGTAGAATTTTTCAACTTCCGCAAAATATTTTTCATCATTCGTGTTGCGCGCGTCAGGAGATTTTGCAAGAAGCCAGTCAGGGAATCCTCCGTGGCGAACTTCCGCATGGCTCCAAGGTCCAATGCGCAAAATCATGGAAAGACCGCATTCTTTTATAGTCTGAACAAATTTCCTAAGATCGCGCCAACCTGTCCAGTCAAACTGATTTTCAATTTCCTCGTGGTGAATCCAAATTACGTAGGAACTTATAATGTCCACGCCGCCCTCTTTCATTTTTAGAAGAGCCTCTTTCCAGCCGCTGTCCGGGTAGCGTGAATAATGGATTTCGCCCATAATCGGAAACCATCTTTTTTCGCCCTTAAAAAGGCTTTTATTATCAAAAGAATATGAAGTCATGCTTTTCTCCAATCGTTGATATTTACACGTGTTGATTTATTTATAAAAATGATAACACGGAAGTTTCAAAAAATCTAGGAAAATTTTTATAACAAAACCTCACAAAACAAAAAGTGAGCAACAGATTGCGCAATAAAAAAGTTAAAAAAAATGCCCTCAAATGCTGACAAATCAACTTTTTTGAACCATAATTATAATAGACTGCCATTGACATACTGAAACTCTGCTGTCATTGTCGTGCATGACACGGCAATCTGCAAAGACAAAATAGAATGTCATTACCGGGCTTGACCCGGTAATCCATGTGCAATTTTATAAACAAATTAAGGAGGAATCTTTATGAAAAAGCTAATTTTTTCTATTTTACCAGCATTTTTATTCGCATTCATTTCGTGCATGAATATGAGCTCGGACTCTGGCGAAAACGGCTCTGTGCGTGTTGTCCTGCCGGGAAACGCGCGCGCCACATATACTTACAGCAGCAGCAACGCAACAGAATACAAAGTGCGCCTCTATAATGACGATTTTGACCAAACAGAATCCGGAACTGTGGGGGGGGTAATAGAATTTCCTGACCTTGAGCCGGGAACATATATAGCAGAGGCGGAAGCTTGGAACACAGCAGAAAATCTTCTTGAAGGAAGCGGAAGCGCAGAAATCAAAGTAAAAGCCGGCGAAACCACAGACTGCAGCATTAAAATGATTCTTGAGGGCATTTTTTATTCAAAGTATATGCTCTTTTCTGACTATTCCGGCAATATGTACGCCTACGATTATTCAAGTTGCACTGAAAAAAAGAAATGGACGCTTTCAAACAATGTTGCTGAATATTCCAATTTTGCAGAAACTAATGATGGAATTTATTATATGTATGTTGGGAAAGATAATTCTGGTATATACTATGATCCTGTAATAAGGTCATTTACCGATACTGATAAATACAATTATACATTAGATTATGGTAGTGCAAAATATTTTGACGCATATTATGACAGCACAACAGATATTTATTGGATTGCGTATGCTGACTGGGGCAGTACAACAAATCCACTACGTTTATACAAAGAAACAACCAAATATGCTGAAATTACAAAATCTAGTACTTATCCTTTTTCTTCTGCGTGCATTGCAACACAAGGAGAAAATTTTTATTATTCATTTAATAGCAGTGATGCTACTAACCAGTGTCCAGATTCAATTGGCTATGCAATATTTGACTACACAACAAGCGGCGGCTCTGCAAATGAAATAACAAAAAAAACTTTAGCTGATTTTAACGTTTCAGGCACAATAACAGACATAGCGGTTCTTGAAGATGGCAGGGTGGCTGTATTAGTTCGTGATACAACTGCTTCTGCTACTGATTATGAAACATACAATTATAATGTTGCAAATAACAGCACAGTCACAAGCCGTGGCGCATTGCTTATTTTGTCTTCGGACTTGTCATTAATAAAAACGCTAGGCTGGTCAGGCGAAAGAACTATAAATGCAAAACTGAAGAATGACAGCAGCGACCCATACAACGGAGTATCTAGTGATAGTCAAATAGCTTCAATTAAAGCAAATATTCCAAAATATGAAGAGTGCGACTCTCACTTTTACGGGCCAATGAGCATTGTTGCTGTCCGCCCAAAGGAAATTGTAATTGCAGACTGCGGCGCAAACTTTGTCCTTCCAGATTACAATGAAAAGAAAAACGGAAAAATGTTTGCCCACAACAGGCTTATGACCGTAGACTTGCGCAATTTTGCCATAAGCTGCAAAAAAGAATTCACTGAAAGTGAAATAAAATTCCAAGATTTGGCAGTTAGCGGAAACTTAGAATCTGTTACTGCCGGCTGGACGAACCTAAACAGCGGAGATGAAAAATAAAGCAACTATATTGCCTGAAAACTGTCATTCCGCACTGAAACTTTACTGTCATTGCCACACTTGATGCTGGAATCTGAAATAGATACTCCGGTCAAGCCGGATAATGACATGGGGGGGGATAAGCCCTAAGATGATATTAAATTATAAAACTCGAATTTTTAGGTTATATACTAGCAGGTTCTTAGGGCAGCAGCCCTAAGCGGTGCAGGAAAAGGTGGATGGCATGTTTCTCGGGACATTAAGCCTTGCGTTTGCTATTTTCAGGATATTTGCTCATGTTTAATCGCAAATATTCTGAAAACTTCAATGTATATTGGTTAAAAAATAAAATTACCATTCGCTCTTGCTCATGGTTTGCTTTTTTTCTCGGGGGCATTAAGCCTTACGGCTTAATGTTGGTTAAAAAATAAAATTACCATTCGCTCTTGCTCATGGTAATTTTATTTTTTTTCGAGGGTCATTCTTTTACGGCTGCTGTTCCCATGCTCATCATCATTGCTTTCTGTGTGAACAGGAAGAAGATTACGAACGGAATACAGATTACCAAAGAACCTGCGGCAAAGTTTGTGAACTCGTTCTTTTTATCAGAAACGAAAGAGAACAAGCCCAACGCAAGTGTTTGTTTTTCAGGGCTTCTTAAAACCATCTTTGGGAAGATAAAGTCCATCCATGGTCCTGTAAAGCTTGAGATTCCCAAGAATGTGATAATCGGCTTTGTAACAGGAAGAATGATTGTTCCAAAAATTCTAAAGTGGCTTGCACCGTCAATTCTTGCGGCTTCGTCAAGGTTCTTGCTTACTGTGTCCATGTAGCTTTTTACCATCCAAGTGTTGTACGGAATTCCGCCTGCAACATAAACAAGCACCAGTCCCCACAAAGTGTCAAGTCCGCCGATACGGTTCAAGATTACATAGATTGCAATCATTCCTACAAATGAAGGGAAAATCTGAAGAATCAGCATGCTCATTAAAAGAGTGTGCTTAAAGACAAACTTAAAGCGTGAAAAAACGTAAGCGCTCAATGAGGAAATCACAACGGTAAGAAGTGTTGTCCAAAGGGCGATGATGAATGTGTTTTTGAACCACAGCCAGTACTGGGTTTCAAAAAACAGATACTTAAAATGCTTGAGCGTGAATCCGTCCTTGAAAGGAACAATATTCATGTTTGCAATTCCGTTTCCAGGAGCGAAAGCGGCGGCAACAACATAAACAAGCGGATAAAAAACGATAAGCGAAATCAGTATAAAAATCAGATAAGAAAAAGTTGTGCTGACTGTCTTGAATGAGCGGTAATTTTTCATACTTCACCTTCCTTATAAGCCTTGGTATTTCTGAACTGATAAATAGCAAACGGCGCAAGAACAACGAAGATAAGTACTGCGATAACAGAAGCGTAGTTGTATCTAAGCATTGTAATTGTAAGCTTGTAAATCCAAGTAACAAGAATATCAGTTCCGCCCGCCATTGTGGTTGTGGAATCTGCAACCGTTGGATCTCCGCCTGTTAAGAAGAAGATAATTCCAAAGTTGTTGATATTGTGCGTAAAGCTCATGATAATCAAAGGCATTGTCTGATAAAGAACAAGAGGCATTGTAATGTGGCGCAGAATTTGAGGTCCGTTTGCACCGTCAATTTTTGCGGCTTCGTACAAATCCTTGGAAATTGCGGTCATTGTTCCCATAGAAAGCATCATAAAGTAGCCGAATCCAGCCCAAAGGTTGATTACGATACACATTATTTTTGCAAGAGTCGCATCTCCAAGCCAAGGAATTGTGCTTCCCTGCTCAAGAATTCCAAGGGCGATAAGAGTTCTGTTTACAATTCCAAAAGTTCCGTTGAGCATCTGACGCCACAGAATCATTGTAATTACAGCCGGAACTGCATAAGGCAAGATAAATATAAACCTGAACATTGGAGCAATCTTGATTCCGCTTTCATTCAAATGAACGGCAACCAAAAGTCCGCCAAAGTAGCAGGTAAAAGTTGAAGCCACAGCCCAAACAAGCGTCCAAATTGCTATGCGGGCAAAACCAGCTGACCAGTTTGTTCCGCCGAAAAGGAGCGCCTTGAAGTTCTGGAAGCCAACCCAGTCTACAGTATTTTTAGGAGGAATGTTGTTTGGAGCAGAATAGTTTGTAAAAGCAACCGCAACGCTAAAAAGAAGCGGAACAACAACAAAAACAAGAAGCATGATTACACAAGGAGCAAGACCTGTAATAGGAAACGCCTTGTTGCCGACTTCTTCCAAAGAGGACTTTTGAGAAACGAATCTTTTTGTCCTGCAGTATTCTTCATAGGATTTTTTTGCGCTTCTTACTGAAATTACATAAGCCGCCACAAAAAGAGCAACTATCGAAAGAATAAGAATTCCGTCGATAAGCATAAACATAGAGTTATTGCGAAGCTTAACCGGAATATCAGGCTGAGGTTCGCCAAGAGTAATCAAATCAAAAATTTTTCCGCAGGTAACTGGCAGAAAAGCAAGAAAAAGAACTTCAAGGGCAGCAAAAAGAGCGCCTTTGACATATTGTTTAAGGTAAATGATATGGGATAATCCCATGAAGCATAAAGATGCAGCTTTTACCTTTTTTGCAGAACTTCCATCGGACTTTATCCGCATAAGACACCTCGCAATTGAATACGTCTGGTCAAGGCACGCTTACGCTCAAGGCCTTGACTCATCCGTTTTTACGGTTTGGATAACCCATAAATCAGTAGGAAAGCACAAAAAGTGCTAAAAAAGGCAGGCAAAATTTGCGCCGTCTTCTATAAAACTGTTTTTAAATTTTGCAAGAAAACAAAGGGCTGCCGCAAAAAAAATCTTTTCAATAATTCCGGGCAGCCCATAGGCTTAGTTTACAATAGCAATCAAGCCAGATTACATTCCAAGGATTGTAGCGTTGCAAGCGTCAAGTTCTTTCTTAACATCTGCACCGTTCCAAATGTTCTTTGAAGCGTTTCCAAGAGCATCCCAGAAAGCAGACATCTGTGGAACAGAAGGCATTGGGAATGCATAGTCAAGCTGCTGGAGGAATCCGCCAATGTATTCGCTTGAAACTTTTACATTAATAGCTGGCATAGCTCCAGTGATGTCAAATCTAAGCTGCTGCATAGCCGGGCTGATAAGGAACTGAGCGAAGTCAGCTGCTTCTTCCGGATGATCAGAGTATGAGCTTACGAACATAGCGCGTGTTCCAGAGAATGAAGCTGCTGGAACTGTATCTCCAGGAAGTGAAGGAAGTGGAGCAACACCAAAGTTCAATCCAGCGTCAACGAAGTTCTTTACGTTCCAAGGTCCAGTGATGTGCATTGCAGCCTGTCCGCCCTGGAATGCAGCGTCGCAAACTCCAGTTGAAAGGTCAGCAGCAGGAACATCAAGAGCATTTCTGAGAGACTGGAAGAATTTCATTCCATTTACAGCATCGTTATTGTTAAGATATGTTGTAGAAGTGTCAGCTCCAGTTGAACCGAAGATGCGGTTTCCGTTTTCTGTTGTGAATACGATTGAATAGTAAGCGTTTCCTACATCCATTACAAATCCGCGCTTGTCTGGATTCTTTTTGTTGAAATCAACTGCCCATTTTGCAAGAGCGTCCCAAGTCTTTGGAACATCTTTTTCAGCGATAAGATCCTTGTTGTAGAACAAAGCGTAAGTTTCTGCGCTTACTGGGTATCCGTACATTTTTCCTTCGTAAGTAAGAGCCTTTGAACAAGCGCCAAGAACTTCTTTTGCAACAACGTCAGCATTTGCTGTTGGAGCAACGTGTCCGCCGTTAACAAGTTCGCCAAGCTTATCATGTGGAGCAGCAAAAAGGTCTGCGCCAACTCCAGCTGGTCCGTCAAGAGCAATCTGTCCTGTTGAATCGCCAAGCTCTACGTTTACGAACTTGATTTCTACATTCGGATGAGACTCTGTGTATTTAGCTCCAGCCTGCTTAATGAATTCATCTGGTCCTAAAAGAGACTCCCATACAGTAAGAGTTATTTTTTCAGACTTGTTAGCTTTCTTGCTGCATCCTGTAAATGCGAGCAAACCTGCAGATACTACAGCTACAGCTGCAATAATACCTTTCTTCATTTTGTCCTCCTATTTATAAACAATGAAGCTTTTATATTCCAACCGCAAATCAGCGGAAAGATTCCCTTATTCTAAGCTCGTAGCCAATTTTTGTGTGGCTTGGAACTTTTTTTCCTTCTATCATATCCACAAGAAGACTTCCTGCCTTCTTTGTAAGATTTGAAACGTTTACATTCAAGGCCGTAATTGGAGGCGTATTGTTCTCCAAAACCTGGCTGTCGTAAAACGAAATCACTTGAATGTCCGCCGGCACTTCATAGTCATTCTGCTTGAGCCATTTAAGCACATAAACGCAGATAATGTCATCCATGCATACAAGGCACTGCGGATTTTCCTTCATAATATCCGGCAAGACAGAAAAAACATCCTTCTGGCTTTCCAGATTCCAATGAACAACACAGCCGTCCAAGGATATTCCAGAAGAAGCAAGTCCTCTTTTAAATCCTTCAAAGCGGAAAGTGTTCACGCTGTTTTTGCTGTCTCCCGCAAGAACAGCAACTTTTTCACATCCGCGGCTTATCATAAACTTTGTCATTTCGTAGCAGCCAGAAATCTGGTCGCTTCCAACATGGCAAACCTCATTGTCCTTGGACGTACTCATTACAACAAATGGAACTCCTTCTTTTTTCAAGAAGTCCACGGATTCATCTTTTTCTTCAAGACGGGTCAAAATAACACCGTCAACCTTTCTATTTATAACAAGCCGCCTTAACGGAGTAATGTCCCCGCCGCCCTGAACAACAATCAAAGCGTCATAGCCAGCCTTGTACACAGATTCAGAAATTCCAACGAGGCAATTCTGAAAAAACGGATTGTCCTCTTCATTCCTTGGAATCACAACGCCAATATTGAAAGTCTGCCGCAGAACAAGTCCTTTTGCCATCGGATTAGGAACATAGTTGCATGACTGAACTTTTTCCATTACACGCCGCCGGGTTTCTGCGCCAATCCGCCCCTTGCAGTTTATAACTCGGGACACAGTTGACTTTGAAACTCCAAGTTCCTGGGCAATATCCGAAATTGTAACAACAGAAGCGGATCTTTCCATAAAAACGTTTCCAAATTATTTTAGTAAACAACGCAAAGGCAAAAGCCCTGCAATGCTTAAAGTTTACACCAATAATTCTCATAAAACAAGAAAAATCGGTTGCTCAACACGAAAAAGTATACACGTGTCAATTCGATTTGTCAAACTTTTTTTATAAATTCTTTGTAATTTTCTTACAAAAATAATAACGTTTCCAGAAGTTTTTCTTGCGTCCATGTTTTTTTTGTGCAATACTTATTTTCATGTTTGAACAAACCGCAGAAAAAATCAAAAATGCAAAAATCATTCCAGTCGCAAAAATTCAGGAAAAAAAAGATGCGATAGAACTTGCACGCGCGATCACAAACGGCGGAATGAAAGCTGTTGAAATAACTTTTAGGACAAACGACGGCGAAACCGGGCTAGAAAAAATCGCCGGTTGCATAGAATCTATAAAAAAAGAATTTCCGCATATTCTTGTGGGAGCCGGAACTGTAATAAATGCAAACCTTGCACAAAAAGCGCAGAATGCTGGCGCGGATTTTCTTGTTTCCCCGGGATTCAATCCAAAAACCGTAAAATGGTGCGTTGAGCATGAAATTTCGTTTTTTCCAGGAGTATGCACGCCGGGTGAAATTGAACAGGCAATAGAAGTCGGACTGAATTTTTTAAAGCTTTTCCCTGCGGAAGTAATGGGCGGAACAAAATTCCTAAAGTCGCTGGCAGGACCTTTTCCGCAAACAGTTTTTATCCCGACCGGCGGAATAAATGCAGAAAACTTTTCAAGCTATCTTTCATGCAAAAATGTTGGCGCGGTTGGCGGAAGCTGGATGTGCCCCGAAAATCTCATAAAAGAAAAAAAATGGCAGGAAATTGAAAACCTTTGCAAAAAAGCAAATTTCCCCTGCATAAAAAACTGCTGAAAAACAAAAAAAAAGCAGCAAAAGTTCATTTACTTTTCTATCAGCTCAAAATATTTTGCAGGAGAAAAGATTAGCGGCTTATCGATTTTTAAATCTTCAAAATCCTTGTCGCCTGTCAATAAAATATCCGAATCGGACAAAATTGCAGAGACAAGAACTGGCAAATCTTTTACATCTCTAATTTTTGGATATTTATTCTCATCAATTTTATTTGGTGTTGCAAATTCTTCAAAATTTATTCCGTCAAAAAATATTTCAAGCTGCTTCAATTTTTCAGGAAATTTCTTTTCAAAGACTTCCTTGCATTCTTCTTTTGTGTAAGAAGAAATTATAACTGTATGTTTTTCAAGCAAATGAGAAAAAACTCTTGCAACCTTTCCGTTTGGAAAAAGCATTGCTGATATTACGACATTTGTATCAACAAAAACTCTCACCTAGTTTTCCTTAACTCTTTGATGTAGGCAACAACATCTTCTTCTGTTTGAAAACCAGCTTTTTCAGCCTCGCCCTGCATTTGATTCTGCACATTCGCCAAAGCTATTTGAGATGCGTTTGCAATATAAACTTTTCCTTTTTTTTCTTCAAAATATACTTTGTCGCCAGTTTTCAATTGAAGCAAATTTCTTATCATAAGGGGAATTGTTATCTGGCCTTTTGAAGTTACTTTTGCAAGTTCCATAGAAAACCTCCTTACTTTCCTTACTTCAATATAAATGAAGCAACTCATGCTGTCAAATTTTGAATAAAAAAAACTGCCCTTCAAGCTAAATAAATTCAGCCTAAAGAGCAGCCTTTGATTATAAAAAGCTAGAAATCAGCAACAGATTCCCGTGTCGTAACGCGAGAATAACAGCTAAATTAAACCAATCCCTGGGCAACCATTGCGTTTGCAACTTTTACAAATCCTGCAATGTTAGCTCCGGCAACATAGTCGCCTTCTATAGCATATTTTTTTGCAGTTTCGTAAGCGTTGTCGTGGATGTTTGTCATAATCTGCTTGAGCTTAGAGTCAACTTCTTCGAATGTCCAAGAAAGACGCTCTGAGTTCTGGCTCATTTCAAGTCCAGAAACCGCAACACCGCCGGCATTTGCAGCTTTTCCAGGAGCGAACATAACTTTGTTTTCCTGGAAATACTTGATAGCTTCTGCGCGTGTAGGCATATTTGCGCCTTCTGCAACAAGCATGCATCCATTTGCAACAAGTTTCTTTGCATCTTCAAGATAAATTTCATCCTGAGTTGCGCAAGGCAAAGCAAGGTCAGCTTTTACGCCCCAAGGCTTTTCACCTTTGAAGAATTTTGCGCTAGGATATTTCTTTACGTAAGCGTCTACTTTTTCTTTGCGTGCGCGGAATTCTTTTACATAAGCAAGCTTTTCCGCAGTGATTCCTTCTTCATCAAGAATATAGCCTGTTGAGTCAGACAAAGTGATTGGCTTTCCGCCGAGCTGAAGAAGTTTTTCAGCAGCATACTGGGCAACGTTTCCGTCTCCAGAAATAATAGCTGTTTTTCCTTTGAAGTCCTGGCCTTTTTTTGCAAGCATGCATTCAACAAAGTAGATAAGTCCGTAGCCTGTAGCTTCTGTACGGGCAAGAGAACCGCCGAATGAAAGTCCTTTTCCTGTAAGAACGCCAGTGTACTGGTTTGTAATTCTCTTGTACTGGCCGAACATATAGGCAACTTCTTTTCCGCCTACACCTTTGTCTCCAGCTGGAACGTCTGTGTCTGCGCCAATATGACGATAAAGTTCTGTGATAAATGACTGGCAGAATCTCATGATTTCAGCATCTGATTTTCCGTGGCCGTCAAAATCTGAACCGCCTTTTCCGCCGCCCATTGGAAGAGTTGTAAGGGAATTCTTAAGAACCTGCTCAAATCCGAGGAATTTCAAAACATCAAGTCCTACTTCCGGAGAAAAACGCAAGCCTCCTTTATAAGGTCCGATTGCGCTGTTAAACTGAACACGGAATCCGCGGTTTACATGAGGCTTTCCTGCATCGTCAGTCCAAGGAACACGGAACATTACAATTCTCTCTGGCTCTACGAAACGCTCAAGAACAGCATACTGCTCCAGCTCAGGCATTTTGTCTACCGCAGGAGAAATTGCTTCAAGAACAAGTCCAGCAGCCTGAAGAAAATGACCCTGATCTGCATAGCGAACAGAAATGTCATCCCAAACACGTTTACAATAAGCATTTTTAATACTGTATTCCATATAAACAACCCCTGTTTCTTGATTTTTTAATTTGTAACCCCAGAAATCAAGAAAAAACTTAAATAATATTAAACTATATTAAATGTTTTGAAAAGTAAAAAGTTAAAAATTTGTTGCAACATTTTACAAGCCGATATATAATAAATACTGAAAATTCTTTAACGAGGCTTCAGAATTGACAAAGGAAAGCTGCCTTGAAAACGTTTTGCTTTCATATAAAAAATACTACGATATTTCAAGAAATCCATGCGGAAACTTTTGCGCAGCTGCGGAATTTCATTCGCACGAAGAGCAGTACTTTTTAACAAAGGCAGCAAGAATCTCGGAAGTGGATTCAAATGAATATGTCTATTTTTCAGTTGAAGAAAAACTTTCGCTTCAAAAACTCAGGGAACTTTCCAATGCGGCATGGGCAGACGGACTTTCAAAAGTAAAGCCTTTTTACGGACACAAAAATTCAGACATAAGCCTGATTGTCATAGTCAATTCAGTTGAAAAAGCTGCCGCCAAGGAAGCAAGAAAAATCAAGTTTCATAAGTCGTACAAATTTTCTTTCTTCGGCTGGAGCAACTTCAGTCTGATTGTTTACGATGTTTCAGCAGGAAAAACTTGGTTCAACTGGCACGGAAGAAATCTTCGCAGTATTTTTTCAAAAATGCCGCTGTAGTTTTTAAGCAAATTTTGGGTGGGCTTTAAAACTCATTCACATTTATATTTTTTTGGAGGCAAAAGAGATGGCTGCTTTACTGATTATTTTAGCGGCGCTTGTTCTGCTTTTCTGCGGATACGTTTTTTACGGTTCGTGGCTTGCAAAGCAATGGGGAATTGATCCGGCGAAAAAAACACCGGCAAAGGAGACACCTGACGGAATTGACTACGTGGCTGCAAAACCGGCAGTTCTCATGGGACACCACTACTCTTCCATAGCAGGGGCAGGACCAATCAACGGACCTATACAGGCGGCAGTTTTCGGATGGGTTCCAGTATTTTTGTGGTGCATAATCGGAGGAATTTTCTTTGGCGGAGTCCAGGACTTTGGCTCGCTGTTTGCATCTATAAGGCACAAGGGAAAATCCGTAGGCGAAATCATAAACGACACAATGGGAGCAAAGGCAAAAAAGCTCTTTATTATTTTTGCGCTTCTTGTTCTTATCCTTGTAATCGCCTCGTTTGTAAACGTTGTTGCAGGAACCTTCTTTACCGTGGCAGGAAGCCCAGTAATGTTCGGGCTTGTTTCAAATCCGACAAACAACCAGACGACAGCAATGATTTCAATTTTATTCATTGTGCTTGCCGTTATCTACGGAATCATAACAAACAAATGCGGACTAAAAACGCTTCCGGCTACAATCCTTGGAATAATCGGAATTGTGATTGTTACAATAATCGGTCTCAACGTGGGATTCGCAATGAGCCGCAACGCCTGGATTGTTTTTGTAGGAGTTTACATAGCGGTAGCTTCTCTTGTTCCAGTGTGGATTATGCTTCAGCCGCGCGACTACCTTTCAAGCTTTTTGCTTTACGCCATGATGCTTGTTGCACTTGCAGGAATTTTAGTCAATGCATTTAAAGGAAGCTCTGCAATCGAATTTTCAATTCCGGCATTCACAGGCTGGAAGACACAGGCAGGATTCCTTTTCCCAACGCTTTTCATAACAGTAGCTTGCGGCGCCTGCTCTGGATTCCACTCGCTGATTGCAACAGGAACAACCTCAAAGCAACTTGACAACGAAAAAAATGCAAAGGCAATCGGATACGGCTCAATGCTTATTGAATCCGCGCTTGGAATAATCGCACTTATTTCTGTAGGCGTTATCTGGACCCAGTGGAAACAAGGAAAATTCGGCTCACCATCCGCAGCATTCGGTGCTGGAATCGCGACACTTTTTGGTAAAGAAGGAAGCGGAATTTACAACACGATAAACGCTCTTCTTACACTTGCGGTTTCTGTATTCGCCCTTACTTCACTCGACACAGGAACAAGACTTAGCCGATTTATGTTCAGCGAGCTTTTCCTTAAAGACGGAGAATTTTCTTGGAAAGACGCAAAGGGAATCCGCAAAGTTCTTGCAAATCCGTTCTTCGGAACAATCTCAATGGTTGTAATCGGAAGCGTTCTGGGCGGACTTAAGCTCAGCCAGATTTGGGGACTTTTTGGTGCGGCAAACCAGCTTTTGGCAGGACTTGCGCTTATGGCGGTTGCAGCTTGGCTCGGTCAGGCAGGAAAAAACAACAAGATGTTCTTTATTCCAATGGCATTTATGCTTGCGGCTACTTTAACAAGCCTTGTTCTTACTGTATACAAAAAGATTGCGGCAATGATTCAAGGCGTGCAGGGAGCTCTTGTCTGGGGAAACTGGTTCCAGCTTTTATTCGCAGCGGCAATGTCGGTTCTTGCAGTAATTCTTGTTATTGAAGGAATCCAGACATTTAAGAAACAGAAAAAATAGCTTGGAGCTGCTTCACTCAACATAATGTATCTGAGCTATACAACGTAATGCATAGCTTCCATACATTATAATGAGAAACACAGTATCATTATAATGATAAGCATACTATCAAGCCAATGATAATCTACGTGCCATTATGCTGACGCATAGACATAAAAAGAGGCTTCCCAACAAAGGAAGCCCCTTTTTTTTCTTTATTACCTCTATTTACAATCTAATTACCAAGCAACACGAACGCTGACCGCCGCAGAAGGAATCTTTGAGGCAATGTCGTAGCTTCCGCTTACAGTAAGGTTCAGGAACAGAAGGTCAAGCCCGATTCCTCCAAACACCTGCGGATAAACAGAGAATCCAGAAGAGCTTCCGCTGAACGAGCTAGGAAGAATTCCCCATTTTAATGCGTTTGCAACACCTTCATAATAAGTATCACTTTCTTTTGCAATGATTCTTGCCCAGTTAGCATTTACCTTCCAGTCAACAGAAGTTTTTGAGAACAAGGCGCGTCCACCAATGAACGGAACAAGGCAAAGAAGTTTAATAGAAGCCTGTGTGTTTACCATGAATGTTGTAGACTTAAAGTCGAGGCTGGCTTTTGCGCTGTCATCGTCTACATCAACACCGCCTTTTGTATAATAGAATCCAGCTCCAACAGACCATTTTGGACGCATAAATCCGCCCTGAAAAATCGCATAGCGGATGTCTGCTCCAAGAGTAAAGAAGTCGATTGCAACAGGATCAATAGCTTTGTCAACTGAATCCATCTTTGAAGTGTCAATTGACATTGCAGTAACGCCAATATCAAACGGAAGAATTATTCCGCCAAGACGCGCGTCAACAGTGATTGTCGGGAAAACAAGCGTGTCATTTATATCTTTTACGTCATCAACACCAAGCGCAAGGGCAGCATCTTTAAGCGTAGAAACATCAAGCGCAGAAACGCCTGCATTTACACCAGCACCAAAATGGAATCCCGGGAAAATCTTTCCAATCCAGGCTTCCGCATAAACATTCTGCTGAGTCTGCGAGTTCGGAATAACATCCGCAAGGTCATCGCAAAAGTCGTTAAGTCCATTTTCTGCAACAGTAAATGGAGAGTCTGTCGGAATGTAATTTTTGATGTTTGCATAAGCTTCATTTACCATATTAGCGGCATTCTCTATCTGGCTTTTTGTAACTTTGTTTTCATGCAACGCATTGTTGATTTCATCAACTCTTCCAGAAACCATATTATAAACATCATCTGGAATATCAATTTTAACTTCGCCATCAACACCTTTTACAGTAAGAGGCTTTGCAAAAAGTCCTGAAGCCGCAAAAGCAAATGCCATTGCCAATGCAGCAAACCGTTTAGTTTTCTTTACCATAGTAGTTCTCCTTAGATTCTGAAAACAAAATCTTCTTAATTTATAGCATATTATTCTATGCAAGTCAAAAAAAATGAGCTGCCGCACAAGACTTTTAAATCTCGGCAGGTCAGCCCGTTTATTCAGCAAAATATTTTAATTTAGCTGTTTTTCATTCCGTTGACTTTTTCAAGGCGGGCAAGAGCTTTTGCTTCTGCCTCGTCAGCGTCTTTCTTGAGCTTTTCTACAACAGTGTTGATATTGTTAACCATATATACAGGCTGCAAAGTTGCATCCAGACAGTCGCGCCAAAGTGAACTTTCCGGGTCAACAATGTTTCTCTTCAAAGTTGCCATTGAAATCGGAATATGAACATATTTATCATGCACAAGTCCAATAACAATCTTTGTTTTTCCTGCCATAGCCGCATGAACCGCATTGTTTCCAAGGCGCTCGCAGTAGATAGAATCGTTTGCAGTTGTAACAGCCGCACGCACTTCGTATCCAGGGTCAATGTATTTAAGGTTGATATGGATTTTCTTTGAAGCAAAATATTCAGTGATTCTGTCGCGAAGATAAACACCAATGTCCGCAAGTTTTTTGTTTCCGGAAGCATCAGTCTGATTTGTAGAAGTCAAAAGCTCCTGTCCGGCTCCCTCTGCAACAACGATTACAGCGTGATGGCGTTCGTTCAAGCGGTCTTCAATATGAGCAAGCAAGCCGTTCGGTCCATCCAAGTCAAAAGGAACTTCAGGAATAAGGCAGAAGTTAGCTTCGTGGCTTGCAAGGGCAGTCGCAGTCGCAATGAATCCGGATTCGCGTCCCATAAGCTTTACAAGACCGATTCCGTTAATCTGCGAATGCGCTTCCATGTGGATTGAATTTACAGCCTGAGTAGCTTTCTGAACAGCAGTTTCAAATCCGAAAGAGCGGTCAATAAACTGAAGGTCATTGTCTACAGTCTTTGGAATTCCCACAACTGAAATCTTAAGTCCGCGGCGGTCGATTTCGTTTGCAATATCAAGCGCGCCTCTCTGGGTTCCGTCTCCACCGATGATAAACATCATGTTGATTCCCATGCGCTCAATGGAATCTACAATGTCAGAAGTTCTGTCTCCGCCTCCGCGTGAAGTTCCAAGGAAAGTTCCGCCGATTTTATGGATTGCGTCTACATTATCCGGGTTAAGGTCGATTGTGTCATATCCCTGCTCTGCAAAGAATCCTTTATATCCAAACTGAATTCCTTTGATTCTGCGCACACCGTAGCGGTTCCAAAGGCAGCGGACAACAGCGCGGATTACATCGTTAAGTCCAGGGCAAAGACCTCCGCAAGTGCAGATTCCAGCAGTAACGTGAGTCGGGTTAAAGTAAATATATTCACGAGGACCTGCTTTTTCCATGAACTTGGCTTTGTCATCGCAATCTTCTTCAGCACCTTTATAAACATTCACCTGGCGGCGAACATAAGAATTGTCTGTAACATAAGCGGCGCGGAAATTTCCGTGCTCCAAAGAAAGTTCAATAGGAGACTTTACCTTGCATTCTCCCAAGTTTTCAACTGAAAAATCATATTTCATTGTTGCCATAGCAAACCTCGTACCGTGAAATAAAAAGTCGTAAAAACACGCTCTTATAAAGATACTTTCAAATGGTAAAAAATTCAATATCGTAAAAAAAGAAATTGTTAAACTTGACCAAAAAGCGTTTTTTGCATAGTTTTCTATATTATGAGAAAAACTTTTTACACTTTGGCGGCAGTTTTTTTGTGCCTTTTTGCATTTTCAAGTTGCGGATACAACGGACTCATCGACAAGCGTGAAGCAGTTGAGCAGCAGTGGGCAAACGTAGAAAATCAATATCAGAAACGCTCTGACTTAGTTCCAAATCTTGTGGCGACTGTAAAAGGCTACGCTTCGCATGAAGAAAGCGTTTTCACACAAATTGCTGAATCGCGGTCAAAGCTTGGCGGAACTGTAAATGTTGACATAACCGATGATCCTGAAAAATTCGCACAGTTTCAGGCTGAACAGAACACTTTTTCTGCAAGCATCGGACGGCTTCTTGCGCTTACAGAAAGCTACCCGGAATTAAAGGCAAACGAAAATTTTCTTGACTTGCAAAGCCAGCTTGAAGGAATTGAAAACAGAATTTCCACAGAACGCAAAAGATACAACGATGCTGTAAGTGAATACAACAAGTCAATTCAAAAATTTCCAGGCGTTCTAACAGCAAAAATGTTCGGCTTTACAAAAAAAGCTTATTTCCGTTCAGAAGAAAAAGCCGCAAAAGCCCCGGAAGTTTCATTTTAATTCGGAAGCTAAAAAATGAGCGCATCTTTTTTCGGCGGAAGCAAGCAAAACAAAAGTTTTATCTGGATTCTTGCTCTTACATTTTTCATTGTAGGATTTCTGTCATTTTCAGCAAAAGGCAAAAGCGGGCAAAACGATGTGGCTTTTAGCAATGAATCTGACGGAATATACAAGCCGGTTTTAGACAACGCAGGAATTTTTTCCAAAGCGGAACTAAGACAGCTTGAATCCTTTCTTGCAAATTTGGATGAGCGCACAGGAATTCAGATTGCAGTTATTGTTGTAAAAAAATTGGACGGTGAAGACATTGAGTCATTCAGCATGAAGCAAGCGGAACAATACAAGCTTGGTCAAAAAGGAACTGACAATGGAGTTCTGTTAACAGTCGCCATGAAAGAGCGTGAATTAAGAATTGAAACCGGCTACGGCACAGAGGGAATTCTTACAGACGCAGTTTGCGCACGTATAATCCGCAACAAGATCACCCCGCTGTTTAAGCAGGAAAAATATTTTGAAGGAATCGAAAGCGGAATCAAAGCCATTGCTTCAGTTTTAACAAGCGACGAAAAAATGACAGAAAATCAGTCCCAAGCTGAAAATTCTGCGGAAGAAGACGAAGAAGAAAATCCTTTTTCTGTTCTTGCGTTTGTCTTTTTTGTAGTGCTTATTTTTATAATATTTGGGCGCGGAAAAAATCTCTGGATTTTACCTTTTATTTTTGGCGGCGGAAGTTCAGGCAGAAGAAATTCAGACAGTTTTAGAAAAGGCGGAGGAGGAAGTTTTGGCGGTGGAGGAGCAAGCGGACGCTGGTAAAACAATTTTTTTAATTACAACTGCCATTCCCTTGTTCGACAAGAGAATCTAATCAAATGCTTCCAATGTCATTCCCGCACTTGATGCGGGAATCTTTTTCATTATATGACAAAGATTATCGGGTCAAGCCCGAAGATGACAAAAATATAAAACTCAGCAATTCAGCCTAATCAACAAACTATTAAAAGCCGGCTTATTATTTTCCGTGTTCCCTTACAAGAGTGTTCATTTCGTTTGCCATGTTCTCCAAGGAAACTTGCTTTTGAACCGCTCCAAGCTCATAGGCAACACGCGGCATTCCGTAAACGATGGAAGACTCTTCATCCTGCCCCAAAGTCCAAGCTCCCTGTTTTCTCATTTCCGCAAGCTGAACCGCACCATCCCGGCCCATTCCAGTCATTATAACGCCCAACGCTCTGTTCTGGTAAATTTTCGCCACGGATTCAAAAAGCCAGTCTGCGGAAGGCCTGTGTCCGTTGCGAAGATCCGCGCTAGAAAGCCGGATTACATTGCACAAAGTTGATTTTTCAACAACAATATGAAAGTTTCCGGGTGCAATATAAATCTGTCCAGGATGAATTTCGTCCTTGTCCTCTGCCTCTTTTACTGAAAGCGGACAAATTTTATCCAGGCTCGCGGCAAATTCTTTTGTAAAACCCGCCGGCATGTGCTGAACAACAAGAATCGGACGTGAAAACTTAGGATCAAGATGCGCAAAAACTTCTCTAAGCGCGTTAGGCCCGCCAGTAGAAATTCCAATGGCAACAACTTCAATTCTGCCGGGCTCTCTTAACGGAACAATGACTTCCGGCTCTTTTCTTTTTGAAGTAAATAAAACTGGAGAAAAAGTTTCCTGCGACAAAGCCGCCG
>NZ_CAMCEC010000033.1 GCF_945873775.1 uncultured Treponema sp.
AGCATCGTAAAATTATGGAATCAGGAGTTCCTTGCTATTGACAAATATCATAGGAAATTAGTCCTCCTTCATCATCCTCGGATTTGCTTTTTGGTCATTGTGGCAAGCCCGGGGATGATTTTTTTTGCAGTTCATTTTATTCATCTCAACTTTCCCCTTCATTGCAAATTATCGGCATATAAATTACAATTAGGTGTATGGCAAAGACTGTAGACGATAAGAAAATTATTTACACAATGGATCGGGTTTCCCGCGCTTACGGGACTAAAGTTGTTCTTAAAGACATAAGCATTTCATATTATTACGGAGCAAAAATCGGCGTTATTGGTGAAAACGGCGCTGGTAAGTCTTCTTTATTTAAAATCCTTGCGGGCGTTGACAATGATTTTACAGGCGAAACTCATTTGCTGCCTGGATTCACAATGGGATATTTGGAACAGGAACCGCAACTTGAGGCAGGAAAAACTGTAAAGGAAATTGTAATGGAAGGCGTAAAGCCGATTACAGATTTGCTTGCTGAATTTGATAAAGTGAACGAAGCGTTTGGCGACCCTGACGCTGACTTTGACAAGCTTTGCGCAAGACAGGCTGAGCTTCAGGAAAAACTTGATGCTGCGGACGCATGGAATCTGGACACAAATCTTGAGCTTGCAATGGACGCGTTAAGATGTCCGCCAGCTGATCAAGTTGTGGATGTGCTTTCTGGAGGTGAACGTCGCCGTGTTGCATTGTGCCGCCTTCTTCTTCAGCAGCCGGATATTTTGCTTTTGGACGAACCTACAAACCACCTTGATGCTGAAACTGTTGCCTGGCTTGAACGCCATCTTCGCGACTACAAAGGTACAATAATTGCGATTACTCACGACCGTTACTTCCTTGACAATGTTGCAGGCTGGATTCTTGAAATGGACAGAGGTGAAGGCTATCCGTTTAAAGGAAATTATTCTGAATGGCTTGAAGCAAAAGAAAAGCGTCTTGAGCAGGAAGAAAAGCAGGCTTCAGTCCGTCAGCGTGAAATGAAAGAAGAACTTGAATGGATTCACGCAGGCGCAAAAGGCAGGCAGGCAAAGCACAAGGAACACATCACAAAGTATGAGCAGCTTTTGGCGGAAGAGCAGAAGCGTGTTCAGCTTAAAGACAGCCAGATTTCAATTCCGGCAGGACCTCGCCTTGGAAGCCTTGTAATTGAAGCTAACGGACTTACAAAATCATTTGGCGACAAATTGCTTTTTGAAAACCTTGACTTTGCAATTCCTGCTGGTGCTGTTGTTGGCGTTGTAGGTCCGAACGGCGCGGGAAAAACTACTTTGTTCAAAATGCTTGCAAAGGCTGCCAGAGGTGAAGGAGAAGAAACTCCAGATTCCGGCACGATAAAAGTTGGCGATACTGTAAAACTTGTTTATGTGGACCAGATGAGAAGCAAACTTGACCCGGACAAGACAGTGCTTGAGCTTCTTTCTGGAGGAGCTGACCTTATAAAACTTGGCGCGGTTGATGAAAAAGGACGGCCTGTAAATGGAGCGTTGCGCGAAGTAAATGCCCATGCGTACTGCTCCTGGTTTAACTTTAACGGCGCAGAGCAGAACAAAAAAATCAGCGTGCTTTCCGGCGGAGAAAAAAACAGACTGAACATGGGGCTTATGTTCAAGGAAGCGGGAAACGTTTTGCTTTTGGACGAGCCTACAAACGACCTTGATATTTCTACAACACGTTCGTTTGAAGAAGCCATCAACACTTTTGCAGGCTGTGTTCTTGTAATCAGCCACGACCGCTATTTTCTTGACCGTATCTGCACTCACATTCTTGCGTTTGAAAACAACAGCGAAGTCAAATGGTTTGAAGGCAACTGGAGTGAATACGTAGAATGGAAGAAAAACGTCCTTGGAATTGACGATGACCATCCTCACAAAACCATGTACCGCAAGCTCACAAGGTAAGCGTACAACTGTAAAAAAAAAGGATGCCCGACTGGACATCCTTTTTTTTTGTGCCATAAAACCAATGTGATGCTACTTATTACTAGGCGGATTGTTGCCGCGACTTCCACCGCTTGGGTTTCCTGTTGTTGAAGGCATTCTTCCGCCTTCACCTGCGTGGCTTTTGCCTGGTTTTACAGTTGTCTTTCCCATTTGTATGCTCCTTTAAAATGAATTTCAGTAGTTGTATATTTTTGTTTTTGAATATTTTTATTAGTTTTTTGGAACTATAGATGTAATTGTTATTGTGCCAGGATAACAGGTTCGTTTCTCTGAAGCTGTATCTATATCTTGTGTTTCTATTACCGTTGTGACTGTAAGATGTCCTTTAAATTCATATATCGCATTATCAATATTGGTATTATACGTAGTATTACTAATTTTTTTCTCTTGACTGAATTGCGCTGGAGTCCTCGTTTCTTCTGTTAAAATCACACCTTGAATTTCTTTTATATCATCGCTTAGCTTATATATTCCGTAATAGATTTTAACATCTTTCTCTGGTGTTTTGAAAACATCATTTAAATAAAGATCATCGGAATTAGAATATTGAAAACTTTCTTTTAGTTCTGCTGATGTCATTGCAAAACCATAATGGCAATCGTATCCAGCATCTGTCATTTTTTTTATATCTTCAGAAGTGTAAAAAAATTTATATTTGTTGGGCAATACTCCAGAAATATTGTTTATATTTAGTGAATTGTATTCGGTCTTTAAATTTTCAGCTAATTCAATTTTATATTCACAACCTAATGAAACATCACTAAGATGAATAATGTGCCATTCAGATTTGGGTGAAACTTCTCCTGCTTGAGATTCTACACATCCTCCGTCATCGCAGCTTAACAATGCAGCCAGCATAAACATGCTTGTAAAAATAATAATAAGTTTTTTCAAAGTTTTAATAAAATAACTCCTTGTTAATTTTGTTGCTCTATCTTACCCCCCCCCCGGCACTTTGTCAAGAGATTTGTTTGCTTTTTAGAGATTTTATTTATTGCACAAGTTAACTTAATTAACTTGTTAAAGTAAGTTAATTAAGTTAATATTGAAGCATGAATGACATAGAAGAACTTAGGAAAAAAATGGAATCTCTTCCAGCTGGCGGAATTACGGCAAAAACGATAAAAGGAAAAAAATATCTTTATTATCAATGGACAGAAAACGGCAGGCAGTTTTCGCGGACTGTAAAAGAAAAAGAAGCTGAGCTTTTAAAAGCTCAAATAGAAGAGAGAAAATTTTTGCAGGAAAAATTAAAGGAGATGAGGAATTCTAAAATTCCTGTTTCTTCAGCAATGATTAAAAAAGTTAATGCCTATAACTGTGATGTCAGAATTGGAGAATCTCTAAAAATTTTTGCGGCATCTGTAAGTTCTTATAAAAAACGTTATATATATGAAGTTATAAAAAATTTTATATATAATGAAACGCATGATAAGGTATTTATTCTTTATGGTCTGCGAAGAACTGGAAAAACTACTTTAGTCCGTCAGATTATTTATAATATGCTGGAAAGTAATTTTTCTAAATCAGTTTTTATTCAGATAAATTCAAATAATACGCTTTCTGATGTAAACAAGGATTTAAAAGTGCTGGAAGCTAAAGGCTATAAATATGTCTTTATTGATGAAGTTACACTGATGGATGATTTTATTGATGGAGCTGCTCTTTTTTCTGATGTTTTTGCTACTAGCGGAATGAAGATAGTTCTTTCTGGAACAGATTCTCTTGGTTTTATTTTTTCTGAAGATGAGCAGCTTTATGATCGATGCATTCTTTTGCATACAACATTTATTCCGTTTCGGGAGTTTTATGATGTTCTTGGAATTCAAAGTATTGATGAATATATTAAATATGGCGGAACGATGAGCCGCAGCGGTGAAAATTATAATAATTTAATTTTTGGTACAAAGCAGAGTACCGATGAATATGTGAATACTGCAATTGCCAGAAACATACAGCATTCGCTTAAGAATTATCAATATGAAGATCATTTTAGAAATCTCTATGAACTATATGAAAAACATGAACTGACAAATGTAATCAACAGAATTGTAGAAGATATGAATCATCGTTTTACTATTGATGTTTTGACGCGCGATTTTAAATCCCATGATTTTGGCTTGGCGCAAAGAAATGTTCGTAATGATAGAAATAATCCTACAGATATTCTTGATACTGTTAATAAACCGAAGTTCTTAAAAAATCTTATGAAGGCTTTGGAGATTTTAAATAAACAGAATCAGACTGTAGAAATCAAGGATGTTCATCGCAAGGAAATTAAAGAATACTTGGATATGCTAGATTTGACTTGTGATATTCCTGTTGTTTCTATGACTGATTTGAATAATAGAGTTTTTTTTACTGTTTTTACTCAGCCAGGCTTGCGTTATTCGCAGGCGGAATCTCTTATAAAAAGCCTTATGATGGATGACATTTTTAAAAATATTTCCGCAATTGATAGAAAAAGAATTACAGATAAAATTCTTGATGATGTAAAAGGTCGTATTCTTGAGGAAATTGTTTTGCTGGAAACTAAAAAAGCTAATCCTGAAAAGGATATATTTAAACTTAAATTCGCTGTAGGTGAATTTGATATGGTTGTATATGATTCTGAAAATGTTAACTGTAAAATATATGAGATTAAGCACAGCAAAGAAATTTCCAAAGAGCAGTACCATCATCTTGTCGATACAAAAAAATGTGAACAGACAGAATTTCGCTATGGTAAAATTTTGAGTAAGGTAGTTTTATATAGAGGAAAAAACTCAGAAACAGAAGAGGGAATTTTGTATAGGAATGTGGAGGAATATCTTTTAGAACTTGGCAAACATTAAAGCTGTCTTTATAAATCCCATTGAAACAACTTTATGTGTAGTTTATAATCTGCCAAGATTTTTTATGCGAGGTTTATATGGCAAAGCTTCCTTCTTGCGCTCTTGATGTAAAGCTTATTGCGCTTGACTTGGACGACACTCTTTTGGATTCAAATCGAAAAATCAGTGATAAAAATGTGCAGGTACTGCAGGAATGCGCTCGCCGTGGAATTTATGTTGTGCTTTGCTCTGGGCGTGCGGAAGATGGAATTCTGCCTTTTGTGCGCAGAATGGACATTGCGGGCAGCGAGTTTGGGAAATTCATAATTGCAATAAACGGATGCAGTGTTTTTGATATGCACGAGCGCAAGCAGATTTACACTTGCAGCGTTGATTCTTCTGTTCTTTTAAAGGCTAATTCCGAAGCTGAAAAAATGGGGCTTAGAAGTGAAGTTTATTCACCGGACACAATTTTCTATGCTGAAGAGACTCCCTGGACGCGCAAGGATGTTGATATGTGCGGTTTGAAAGGCAAAGTTATAGACGACTATGAAACTTTCCTGCGTGAAAAAAAATTTCCCAAAATGCTTGTTCCGGGCGAGCCTGAAACTCTTCAAGTGCTGCAAAAAAAACTTAAAGATGAACTTGGAGATTCCGCCGTTATTTTTACAAGCAAACCGTACTTTCTTGAAATCCTTCCGCCGAACTGTGGAAAAGGAGAATCCATCAACTGGCTTGCTGACTACATTGGAATTCCACGCGCATCTACAATGGGATTCGGAGACAGCATGAACGATGAAAGCATGATTGCAAAATGCGGCTACGGCGTGTGCATGAGCAATGGAATTGACTACATAAAAAACGCCGCTGACTTTATCACTGAAAAAGATAACGATTCAAGCGGCGTTGGCGACTTTATAGAAAAATATGTTTTGTAATTTTTAAGATTCAATGTCCGCTTTTTGCAGAAGCTCTGTTTCCCATTCGAGCAGGGCTTTTTCTTCTTGCGTCCCGTTTCCTTTTACATCGCACATAATTCTAAAGACTGGCTCTGTTCCGCTTGGACGCATCCAGATAAATGCGACTGGCTGATTTTCACTGTCCATAAATTTTACTTTAAGTCCGCCGTTTGCGTTGTTCCAGTTTTGATCGGCTGCAGTTTCTTTTGTGCCGTTTGTCGTGAATGCTTCGTAGCTTGCGATTCCGTATTCATTTTTGAGCTGCTCTTTTTTTTCTTCCCAAGACGAAATGAATTCTTTTTTGAAATTTTCCTTTAGCTTGCCTTTGTCTTGCATTTTTACTTGAAGAACTGCGCGGCTTTCGCTTACGCCAGTTGTTGTGTATTCGGGCAGTGTTGAAATAACGTCATCGAGTGTAAAGTTGTCTTTGTATTTTTTTTCTTGGCCGGACATCTTGCACCACAAATGGAACAATCCAATCTTGTTTTTTGTGTCCCGCAGCGCAAGAAGCTTTACAAGCGCGAAGATTGTAGCGACTGGATCCCTTACCGCAGAAGGGTATGTTATGTTTCCGCCGTTGCTTCCTTCCCCGAATATTCTTACGTTGAAACCTTCGCTTCTTTTTTCACGTGCAAGGTTCACTACATTGGCTTCTCCAACTTCCGCGCGGAATAGTTTTGCATTCAGGCTGGCGCAGATTTCGTCAATTCTCATGGAAGTAGGGCAGTTTACAGCTACTGCAAGATTTTTAGCGTCAGGATTTTTCCAGTATTCAAATGCAAGTTCCGACATTACACACAGCGCGAACACTTCTTGTGCTGGCACTGTTTTTGCCTCTTTGCCGTTCCAGTAGACAATGTTTCCGCGGTCGCCGTCGCAGTCCGGCATATAACCAAGCAGGGCTGATTTGTTTCCTTCTTTCTGAAGCTCATTGATTTTCTGCGCGCAATGCACAAGATTTTCTGGCTCTGGAATTATTGCATGGACAATTTTATCTTCGTTGAATGGAATAAAACCGATTCCGCTTTCCGGGATAAATTTTTTATCTATTGAAGTTGCTCTGGCGGAACCGTTCATATCGCACACAATGCTAAGTGGATTTTTCTGCGCTGCTTTTTTTAAAATGCTGAACAGCTTATGCTGAAATAAAATTTTTGGATTTCCGGCTATTACGGTCTTTATAAATTTTTCGTAGGCGGCAAGAGACTTTTTTTTATACTTGGCGCATTTTGCGTACACATTTTCAACTTGTGTCTTTTGCGCCTTGAATGCAAGTGAAAGTGCGTGGTCTTCTGCTCCGGCTGAACTGCATTTTGCTGCAAAGCTTTCCGCTAGTTTTTTTGATTCCCCGGCTTCAAGAACGCCTCCGTTGTTCAGTCCGAATTTTATTCCGTTGTGTCCTATTGGATTGTGGCTTGCTGAAATGTAGAGGAATCCGTCATGCTTTTTTGAGTACGCCATTATTTCCGGGGCGGCGGCAGTTCCAAGAAAAACAACTTTTATTCCGCAGGCGCAAAGTCCTTGAATTACATTGAGCGCGATTTCTTTTCCTGTGGGGCGGGTGTCTGTTGCCACAACAACTGCCGGCTCTTTTTTGCCCGTCTTTGAAATTATATATTCAGCGAATGTTTCTGCAATTAAAAGACAGAGAAAACTGTTTGCTTCTCCGATTTTTGGCGAAGTATCTTCCGCATCCATGCTTTCTGCAAAAACTTTTCTCCAGCCGGACGCCGATAAAATCATATTGTGTTCCATAATGTGCCCATTATAACGCTTTTGCCATGGATGTGAAAACACCTGAATATATTTGTAATTTGATGAGTTTAACGTAGAAAAAAATGTTCAAAATGTCTTGGTTGATATTTTTTATCGCATATTTAGATTTGTGCAAGTTAATTGTTGGTTTTTAAACAGTGCTGGGAAAGAAAGGTTGTCTTTCCTCCAAAATCTTGCGTTGCACATTGCCTTTGTTTTCAATATAATAATCCGCATTATGTCAGAAAGAAACGAAAAAGAACTTTGCCACTGGGCAGACCAGCAGGCTTCAAGAATTATCAAGCAGAAAGGCGACCTTGACCTTTATACCTGCGCTTCTGGAATTACACCGAGCGGAACAGTTCACATTGGAAATTTCCGCGAAATTATTACTGTAGATTTGATTGTGCGTGCTCTTCGCGACCGTGGCAAGAATGTGCGCTTTATTTATTCCTGGGACGACTACGACGTTTTCAGAAAAGTTCCGGGCAATATGCCTCAGCCGGAAGTTCTTGAAAAATATCTGCGCTATCCAATCACAATGGTTCCGGACACTTTTGGACGCGATGAAAATTATGCGCGCCACCACGAAGTTGACATTGAAACTCAGCTTCCGCGTGTTGGAATCCATCCTGAATTTTTATATCAGGCGAGCCGCTACCGTGCAAACCGTTATGCAGAAGGAATGAAAAAGGCTTTGCAAAACCGCGAGCTTATAAAAGAATGCCTGAACGAATACCGCGACGAGCAGCACAAAATGAAGCCGGAAGATGTTTACTGGCCAGTAGCCGCTTTCTGCTGCAAATGCAATAAAGACGAAACAGAAATTCTTGATTACGACGGCGAGTACGGCGTTACATATAAATGCAAGGCTTGCGGACATGAAGAAAAAGGAGATCTTCGCACTTCAAAAGAATTCAAGCTGGGCTGGCGTGTTGACTGGCCTATGAGATGGAACGAAGAAAAAGTTGTATTCGAGCCGGGCGGAAAAGACCACATTTCTCCGGGCGGAAGCTACGACACTGCAAAACTTGTAAGCAAAAAAGTTTTCGGTTGGGATGCTCCTGTTACAATGAAGTACGACTTTGTAAAGCTCAAGGGCGTTCCTGGAAAAATGTCGTCATCAAAAGGAAAAGTAATTTCGCTTGTTGACGCTCTTGAAGTTTATCAACCGGAAGTTCTGCGCTACATTTTTGCCATGAACAAAGTTGACCACGAGTTCAGCATCAGTTTTGATTTGGACGTTGTTACAATATACGAAGCCTACGACAAGACAGAGAGAATCGCCTGGGGAATCGACAAGGCAAAGAATGAAGATTTGTTCCTCAAGGAAAAACGAATTTACGAACTTAGCCAGATTGAAAACGGAATGCCGAAAGTTCAGCCGTACCAGATTGGATTCCGCTTGCTTACAACTTTGCTTCAGACTTATTCTGGCGACATCGATGCTGTTATTGCTTCTCTCAAGGATGTAAAGGAAGAACAGAAGGAAACTTTGCGCCGCCGCTGTGAATGCGCTTGGTACTGGATAAAAGAAAGCGCTCCTGACTGTGCTCCAGATTTCTGCTTTACTTTAAGAGAAGACGGTTCTAAGGCTGAAGATATTTCGGGTGAAATGCTGACTGCTGTGCGCCGTGTACGTGATGAAGTTGTTCCGCGCCTTGAAACTTTTGCAGTTGACAAGGAATGCCAGCAGGCGATGTACGACATTGCAACGGAACTTGGACTTGAGTCAAAAGCATTGTTTACAGCTTTGTATCATGCTTTGATTGGAAAAGATCAGGGGCCGCGTCTTGCAAGTTTCTTTAGGATTATCGGAAAAGAAAAACTCCAGAAAATCCTGAGCGTATATTAAAAAAATATTTGTCCCGATAAACTAGCTGTCTTGGGTTGTTCAAATGAAGAAGAAAATTTATTTTTCACTTGCGCTGAATATTCTAATTGCCGCATTCGAAATTGCCGCTGTGATTTTGTCTTTGCTTGAATATGGCGGATTTAGTTTCTTTAAATTTTATACACAGGACAGCAATATTCTTTTGGGGATTTCGTGCGCTGTTATGGCATTTTGTAAAATCCGCTTTTTATGTTCAGGCAAAAAAATTTCTGATTCAGTAAAATTATTTACTTACATTGCGGTTTGCTGCACAACACTCACGATTACAGTTGTCCTTGCCTTGCTTATTCCAAATGCCGGCGGATATACAATGAAGAATTTCAGCCATTATATGCTTGAAGGTTCCGGGCTTTTTATGCATTTTATTTGTCCTGTTTTGGCTTTGGTTTCGTTCATTTGCTTTGAAGAAATTCCGCTGAAATTTTCACGTACTGTTTGCGCTATTGTTCCCACGCTGATTTATGCGGTTGTGCTTTTTGTCTTGAACATTGCCCGTGTTTTGGTCGGTCCGTATTTTTTCCTTCATGTTTATGAGCAGAGTGTTCTTGCTTCCGTGGGCTGGACGTTTGTTGTAATCGGCGGAAACTATTTAATGAGCGTTGGAATCTGGGCGGCATCTAGGAAAAAATCATTTTGAAAACTGCATTTTGCGTTGCAGTTGCGAATGATTTCTTATATATGCTAAAATGAATTTATGTTAAAAAATTTTCTTTGGGTATTTTTTATTTCGATGGTGCCTCTTATAGAGCTTAGGGGCGCGATTCCTGTTTCTCAGGCATTAAAATTGCCGGTGATTTCTTCTTACATTGTCAGCATAATTGGAAATATGATTCCTGTTCCTTTTATTTTTTTGTTTGCAAGAAAATTTTTGGAGTGGGGGAAGGACAAGCGTCTTGTAGGCGGAATCTGCCGTTTCTTTTTATTGAGAGGAACTTCTGCCGGTGAAAAAATGCAGGCAAAGACTGGACGCGGACTTTATTTTGCGCTTTTTCTTTTTGTAGGAATTCCGCTTCCGGGAACTGGCGCTTGGACTGGAACTCTTGCAGCTAGTCTTTTGGACTTGGACGGAAAAAAGACATCTCTTGCCGTTATGGGAGGCGTTCTGCTTGCCGGTGTTATTATGCTTGTTTTGACATTGCTGGGATTTGGAGCTGCAAGCGCAGTCGCCGGATAAAAAGTTAAATTAAAAAAGCTGCCCGTTTGGACAGCTTGTGTTTATGCTGCTGTCTTGTAGTCAGTAACAGCAATTTCTGTAACACTTTCTTTTAGCTTGTTTACAATCTTTTCGATGTTTTTTGCAACTTCATCAGTAAAAAGTTCTTCCCCGCATTGCGAGCATTTTAGGCATGGAACGTTGCGGATGATTACAATGCATTTTCCAAGATCTGCCATGAATGTTGTAAGAGCTTCTTTCATTTCTCCTTTGCAGAAAAAGCAGTTTTCATTTTTCATTATAGTCCTCCTGTCTTTTTTCTTGTATCAAAATTTTCGTTCCAGTTTTCTGAACTTGGATAATATGCAGTTATCATCCATATATATTCTTCATTTGAACTGCAGCAGATATGCAGACTGCGGTTTGCTTCTGTTTTTCCAAGAATAAGACAACTTGGAACAGGATAGTCATCTGCGTATTGCTCTATAATTCTGCCGTTCATTATAGCATTTTCAATATCAGTCTGGCTAATTCCCCGCTGAATAAGCCTTGTAAGAATGTGCCTTGTCCAACGGATTTTATGCTCTTTGCAAAGTTCCTGTATTTTTTTCAAATTGATATTCTTTGATTCCATTGCATTTATTATAGCATAAAATTAAAAAAGCTGCCCGTTTGGACAGCTTATGTTTGTTTATGCCTGCAATGCTGTAACTGCTACAGTTGCTGCGATGTCGTCAACGTTGCAGCCACGGCTAAGGTCGTTAAGCGGTTTTGCGAATCCTTGGCATACAGGTCCAATCGCCATCCAGCCGCCCATTCTTTGAGCAATCTTGTAGCCAATGTTTCCTGCGTTGATATTTGGGAATACAAAAACATTTGCGTGTCCTGCAACTTTGCTGCCTGGAGCTTTTAACTCGCCGACTTCAGGAGCAACTGCGGCGTCAAACTGAAATTCTCCGTCCAATGCCAAGTCTGGTGCTTTTTCCTGCGCGAGCTTTACAGCTTCCTGAACTTTTGGAACGCTCTTAAAGAACTTGTCGTCGTTTCCGCTTCCTTTTGTGCTGAAGCTTAACATGGCGACTCTTGGTTCGATTCCTGCAATTTTCTTAGCTGTGTCGGCTGTTGCAACTGCGATGTCTGCAAGCTCTTCACTTGAAGGCTCGATGTTGATTGCGCAGTCAGCAAGAAGCGCAACGCCTTCCTTTATGTATTTGTTTCCGCATTCCGGGGCAACCATGATAAAACTTGATGAAACTGTTTTTATTCCAGGCGCAGTCTTTATAACCTGAAGTCCTGGGCGCAATGTGTTTGCAGTTGAATGGCAAGCGCCGCTTACAAATCCGTCCGCATCTCCTGCCTTGAGAATAAGAGCACCAAACATTGTGCGGTCTTTGAGAATATAATTTTTTGCATCCTGAACTGTAGGATATTCCGCCTGTCCAGTTTTCTTGTTGATTTTGCCTTCACGTGTTTTGAACAAAAGTTCCGCATACTTGTCTGTGTCCGGGCTTGTTGCAGGATCTACAAGTTCGATTCCTGAAAGGTCAACTCCCGGAGCTGCTTTTGCGCATTCTTCTGCGTTTCCAATAAGGATGATTTTTGCAATTCCTTCCTTTACAATTTTTGCAGCTGCTTCAACAACGCGCTTGTCCTCGCCTTCGCAAAGAACAATTTTTTTTCCGGCTGATTTAGCCTTTTCTTTTAACTGTGAAACAAAATCCATAATGCACCTTCTTTGATTATTTTGTATGAAAATCGGGCAACCGGAATTTGAATCCGGGACCTCGTGCCCCCCAGACACGCACGCTAACCAACTGCGCTATTGCCCGAAAAGCACTGCAATTATATCAAATCCAAAACTGATTGGCAACTTGGGGAGGAAAATGGTTCTAGTTTATTTCCCGGACAATTTCTGCGCCGATGATTTTTTTCAGTTTAATACCTATGATGTTATCAGAATATACGGATTTCCAGTGGTTTTCAAATATTGGATTGCTTCTGTCGGCTTCACCTAAATTTGATACTTTGTATATAAGAATTCTTTCTTTGTCGCAGATTCCCATCAACTTTGAATGTAACATTCTGGCATACGAAAGGCATTGGCTGAATGCTTTCTGTTGTTCAAGCACAGATGACATGTCGTATTTTGCTTCTATTACAAATGGCGCGTTTTCAAAATGTTTTTCACCTTTTGCGAAAAATACAAAATCAGGAATGGCTTTTTCATTTCTTCCGGCTTTTAAAGCCAGCTGCCTTGTCCAGTCTGTTTCCCTATATCCAATCTTTTTGAGAAAAGGAATCAGTATATTTTCTTCAACATCTTTTTCAATTTTTATAATGCCGAAATTTACATTTGAACTGTTGAACAGCTTGGGAAGTTTTTCAGTTTTGTAGTTTGGATCTTTTTCACGGAAAAGCCGCATGAGATTTTCGTAATCCTCTGCACTTAGTTCTTTGCCGTTTAACCCCTGAAGATTTCCTCTTACTATTGGAACTTGTGAAAAATATTTGTCATTTTTCAAATCATGTATATTGACGTGAGGCACCTTTATTCCGTTGCATATTGTTGATCTGCAATGATAGTAATCGAATGGATTGAAAAAGCCGCCTGAATCTGCACGCCATATTGAGTGGATGTAGCTTCTTGGAGATTTGCAGTACATTACGATTATATCACCGCGCTTTGTGTGCTCATTACATGCCCATATATTATCTTGATTATAAGATGTGCCTTTTCCTAAATTATCAAGATATTCAAAGTCTTTTCCGCCTGCACCTCCGCCCGTAAACCAAATATTTGTAGGCACTGGAAGTTCTTGGTTTTTATTTTCTTCTAGCATCATAGGAGCAAAACCGTAAAGACAGGCGCAAAATTCTTCATCGTTAAGATTGTTGTCATCGGCAAAAGTGTGAAATGCATCATTAAGCTGTAAATAGTAATCGACATAATCCTTGTAATCTTTTGATTTTGGAATGTCCGGCATATTGCAACCAAGCGCATCACAGTATTTTTGTATTATGTCAAATCTTGAGGAAAAAAGAATTGGAAAGAATGATGATGTATAAAAATAAAACAAGAATAATGAAAAACAGTCCATTAAAGCTGCTTTATCTCTATAAGAATCTGATGTGCAAAAAAATGTGTCATCAAGAACAAACTGTTTTTTTTCATCATCTGGATGACAGTGCTTTATGCTATAGTTAAAAAAGAAATTGTTCAGTTTTGTTTTTGTTAGCGATTTATTTATCTTTGGTAACTTGATATTTCCTAAGTGTGCATTTATGCGTAATGTATTTACAACACAGCAAATATATTTTATACGATCTGAATTGCAACATTTTAAATAGTTTAATAAATCTTCAATTTTTTTAAATGGATTGTCAGAACAATTTTCATCAAGCGTGAATAAATCCAGCAATTTTTGACCTTCAGCAGATTTTTTATATAGTTCCCATAATTTTTTATTCATGATTATTAAATTCTCTATTAAGTTTGAAAAATTTCAGTATGGAAATAAGGTGCTTTCAATAAATCAATTGTAGCACATTCTATTTTTACTGTATATGTAAAGATTTTGTTTTTTTGTGAGCCATTCCTCCCCTAATTGTTTGATTTTTTCATTTGTGTTAATATGTTTGTAAAATTCTTGCCGGCATGGAAATACCGGTTTTTTGAGGTGAAGTATGGCAAAGAATATTGATTGGGCGAATCTTCCTTTTGGTTATCAGGTAACAGATAAGAGATTTGTTGCTAACTACAAAAACGGCGCATGGGATGCAGGCGAGCTTACTTCCGATGCTACTGTGCATATTTCTGAGTGCGCTGGAGTTCTTCAGTATGCCCAGACTTGCTTTGAAGGTCTAAAAGCGTATACAACAAAAGACGGCAGAATTGTTACTTTCCGCCCGGACTTGAACGCTGACCGCATGGCTTCTTCCTGCGAGCGTCTTGAAATGCCGGTGTTCCCAAAAGAGCGTTTTGTTCAGGCTGTGCTTGATACTGTAAAAGCGAATATTGACTGGGTTCCTCCTTTTGGAAGCGGCGCGACTTTGTATATCCGTCCATATATGTTCGGTTCAAATGCTGTAATCGGTGTAAAGCCTGCTGATGAATATCAGTTTAGAATTCTTGTTACTCCTGTAGGTCCGTATTTCAAGGGCGGAGTCAAGCCGATTGTTGTCCGCATTTCAGACTTGGACAGAGCCGCTCCTCATGGAACAGGCGACATAAAAGCCGGCCTTAACTATGCGATGAGCCTTCACAATATAATGGACGCACACAGAAACGGCTTTGCAGAGAATATGTATCTTGATCCTGCGACACATACTTATATTGAAGAAACTGGCGGAGCAAACATTCTCTTTGTTACAAAAGACGGAAAGCTTGTTACTCCAAAGTCAAACAGCATTCTTCCTTCAATCACACGCCGCTCTTTGATTCAGGTTGCAAAAGATTATCTTGGAATTGAAGTTGAGGAGCGCAAGATTAACAAGAACGAGCTTGCGGACTTTGCAGAATGCGGACTTTGCGGAACTGCCGCTGTAATTTCTCCAATCGGAAAAATTGTTGACCACGGAACAGAAATCAATGTTCCAAGCGGAATGGAAGAAATCGGACCTGTTCTTAAAAAGCTCCGTGAAACTTTAACTGGAATTCAGATGGGCGAAATAAAAGCTCCGGAAGGTTGGATTTACGAAATAAAATAAACGGAAAATATTCAGCTTGTTGCGGTAAATCCCTGGCTACAGTCAGGGATTTTTTTATGTCATTGTTCTATGCTGAATTTTTTCTTTCTGATAATCAGGTATGAAGATATTACTGCTGTTCCGGTTATTATCCAGCTGATTGGATAGATATTCATTATTGTTTCAAACGAAGGAAATTTTTTGAATACGGTTGCAAGCCAGGTAAGCCGCAAGAAACATGAGCCTGCCAATGTAAGAATTGCCGGAAGCATTGAGTATCCCATTCCGCGCAAAGCTCCTGCTGTAATTTCGTAGCTGCTTGTAAGAAATTCAAGGGACTCTACATGAACTAGTCTTATGAGCGCAAACGCAATTACCGCTTCATCCACGGTGTAAACTCTAATCACTGCTCTTCTAAAGAACACAAACACAAAGCACATTGCTCCGGAAATAATCACGCTGCATAGCATTGAAAGCCTGTAGATTTTTTTGCATCTGCTGAATTTTTTTGCACCGTAGTTCTGGCTTGTGAATGTTGTGGCTGCCTGAGTGAACGCGCTTACGACAAAGTATGAAAAATATTCAAAGTTAAGCGCCGCCGCCGAGCCTGCCATTGCGTTGCTTCCAAATGAATTTATTCCGCCTTGAATGCAAATGTTTGAAAAGCAGAAAACCATTCCCTGCAAGCCAGCCGGAACTCCTATGCGCGCGATTTTTGCAAGTTGGTTTTTGTTTATATGAAGTTTTCTTAAATCCAGCCTGAGCGACTCTTCTTCATTCAGCAAAAAGAAAATTATCATGGCCGCGCTTACATAGTTTGAAATTACAGTTGAAATTGCAACTCCTGCGACTCCCATTCTGAAAACGATTACAAACACAAGATTTAGGATAACGTTGAGAATTCCTGCCGCAATCAAACAGTACAAAGGACGGTTTGAGTCTCCCTTGCTTCTTAGAACTGCCGAGCCAAAGTTATATACCATGACCGCCGGCATTCCAAGAAAATAAATGCGCAGGTAAAGAGATGCAAGAACAAGAACTTCGTCAGGCGTTCCGATTGCTTCAAGAATTGGCTTTGAAAGGAGAGGTCCTATGACTGCAAGAAAAATTCCGCTTATGACTGCCACGGAAATTACTGTGTGCACCGCCGACTTGATTTCGTCTTTTCTGTTCTGGCCGATTAAAGTTGCAATAAGAACATTTGCGCCGATCGACATTCCCACAAAAATATTTATGATTAAGTTGATTATTGGAGCGTTGTTTCCTACCGCCGCTAAAGATGTGCTTCCAGAAAATCTTCCAACGACTGCCACATCTGCGGAATTGAAAACTTGCTGAAGTATGCTACTTGCCGCGAATGGAAGTGAAAACACCAGAATCTTTCCAAGAAGCGGGCCGTTAAGCATGTCAACTGAATTTTTTCCTGCGCTCATTTTACGACTTCTCCAGAACAAAAAGATATTCGGAAACGTGGATGTTTCTTGCGTTGAGGTTTCGCGAGCCTCTGAATGTATTGTATGCGATTTCAACGGTTTTAAGTTTTCCGTATTTTTCAAGCATGGATTTCATTTCGCCGAATTTTATAAATCCCTCTGAATTATATGAAACAATTACGAATTTTGCATCAAGCGCGCTGATTATTTTTTCCATGGAATCCAATGCGCTGTGCTTTTTGTTGAACATTGAGCGGTTCCAGTTCGCAGGAATTCCAGAAACTTTGCTGAGCTTTGCGTCCGGCATTTTGTTTTGCGCGATTATATTCAGCATGAAATAATTTGAGCCGTAAGGATGCTGATTGTAAGGCGGATCTAAATATGCGATGTCAATTTTTTTCAGCTTGGAAGAAAGCTTAACCGTGTCTTCTTTGTAGATTTCAGTTTTTGACTTGAAGTTGCTGAACACTGGAACTGGAAGCTCCACTTGCCCCATGATTCTTGAAAGCGCATTTTTTCCTGTTCCGCCAAAGCAGCCAAGCCCAGTGTTTTTGTTTTTGTAGAATCCTTTGAAAATTCCAGAAGTGTTCACATGTACAGAAGCTTCCGTTAAAAGCGGCGCAATAAAAAATTTCTTGTATTCATCGCAGTCAACAAGTTCGTCTATGAGCGTGCGGTAGGAATCGATTCGTTCCGCGTTTTCCCTTGTGTAAAAAGCCCGCTCGCCTGCTTGAATGTCCTCTGTGTTTTTTGGCGCGTAGTTTTTGCAGATTATTCCGGGAATTTTTTGCTCGAAGAATTCTTTTTCAATTGATTTTCTGTAGCTGAAATATTTTTCGCTGTCAAAGTCTTTCTTGTTAAAAAGGTAGCAGCTGTTTAGGATTGAAGAGTAGTCTTCCAAGTCGTTTACGATTACTGTTGAAGAATATTGCTTGAGCATCCGCGCTACAATTCCTGAGCCTGAAAATAAATCCGCGCAGACAAGCTTCTGCTTTTTTAGCTTTGATTTTATCTGTTCAATTTCGGGGCGGATGTTTCCAATCAGAATCCGTTTGTTTCCGATGTAAGTTATAATTTGCGTTGTCAGGTAGTCTGTGTTTTCTGCCATTTTTTGTTCCTCGCAAATTCAGCGGAATGTTTTACAGTTTCTGTTTTGCTCAAGGATTTTCATAAGGAATTTTCTGTGTTCTAAAGATACTCCAGAAAGCAAGGAACTTCAAGGGATTTTTATGCTGAAAAATTGCCACAAGGACAGGAGAGCTTCAACCGAGTTTGCTTCGCAAACATCGCGGGTCAAGCCCGACAATGACAGGGCGTTTTGTCATTCCCATGCTCCGACACGGGAATCTCGGCATAGGATTGCTGGGTCTATGCCCGGCAATTATAGAGGCTAGTTGCTCTGGCTGAAATCATAGTTGTAGATTTTTTCTGCGGAATCAAAACTGTTGTTACCACCGGCCAAAGAACTCGATGTTATTTTACAGTCAGTTTCAGAACCCGCTATACGGACGTTTTTTAAGACTGTACACTCATAAAAAGCACAATCTCCTATAGAAAGCTCATTTGTCAGAATATTCACGGTTTCAAGGCTGGAACAATAACTAAATGTATAACCTGTAAGTGTTTTAACTTCAGTTCCTAACGTAACTTCCTTCAATGCGGTGCACTGATGAAACATAGAGTCACCAGTTGTTTTTGAGTTAACTACAGTACTTTCAAGCGCATTGCATCCTATAAAAGCATACTGACCTATTTCAATTACAGTACTTGGAATTGTTACAGACTTAAGAACTCTGCAATTGGAAAAAGCTTGGTTTTCGATGGACTGTACACCTTCTTCAATTACAACGCTGGCAAGTTTTTGGCAAGACGAAAATGCGTAGGTCGATATAGCCTTTACATTACCGGGAATCGCAATGCTTTTTAATTCTGAACTAGCAAAAGCATTTGCACAAATTGTTACCGCCGTGTCTGATTTTGGGATAATTACGGTTTCCAGTTCCGACTTATAAAACGCCTTGTTACCTATTTTTTCAACAGATGCCGGAAGTACGATTCCTGCAAGACCTCTGCAATCATTAGATGCATTGCTGAATGCGTTGGAAGGTATCTCTGTAATGGTTGTAGCACTTAAATCCAAGCAGACTTTTTTTCCATACAATACTTCTTTTAGAGCGGTAAAATCATCGGCTGTCATATCGCCGCTTATGGAAACCGTGTGCGTTTCTCCGTCATCTGGAAGAGCTCGAATCAGCCCCGGAGCACCAGCGGCGGTAAGCGTCCATTTTGCATAAAGAGTGATGTCTGCGGTTACAGTGATTTTTGCTTTGTCAGCGTAGTTCGTGCCAGTTCCATCGTCTTTTGTGTTCCAGCCCGCAAATATGTAGCCGTCTTTTGTGAATGTGCTTTCTGGAAGCGTGATTTCTGTTCCGACAATTTCTGTTATGCTTTCGATTGTGCCACTTCCGCCGTTTGCGTCAAATGTTACGGTGTAGGTTGCTTTTGAATTTGTTACCTGCTCGCTGTCATCATCAGAGCCTCCGCTTGAGCCGTCCGAACATGAAGTGAACGAGAGCGCAATGCTAAGTGCAAGAATGCAGCTTAAAATCCAATGGGGGGGGTAGTGGAATGGGTGTTAAATTTCATTTTGTCTCCATAAAAATAGCTTTGAAAATCATTAAGGCCCCAGGTTTATCATGCTAAGATAGATAAGTCCAT
>NZ_CAMCEC010000034.1 GCF_945873775.1 uncultured Treponema sp.
AATCGAGCAATCGAGCAATCGAGCAATCGAGCAATCGAGCAATCGAGCAATCGAGGCTAGCAAACTGATAAATTCTCGTCAAGCACATAACGGCATATTATTATAAAAATATTTCAGTGTCAATATTTTACAACTTTGTACAAGATTATCCAGTCAAGCTGAATAATGACATTAAATTATAAAACTCAAAATTAACCGTCGCATTTTCACAAGTCTTGCCAAGCATTTTCCGCGCTGATATTATAGGCGCATGGCAGAACGGAACAAGAGAATGAAATCTGTAATTCTTTCACTAAAAGAGTCCGGAGAAAACAACAGGCTTGTAAAAGCAATTTCCGCGGAAAACGGAATTTTCAACGCAATGCTGTACGGAGGCCCAAAAAGCCGCCTAAAATCCTTGGTTCAGCCGTTTTATTCAGGAATCCTCTATATATACAGCGACGAATCCCGCAATTCCATAAAAATAACAGACTTTGACGCGCAAAACTGCCACCTTTCATTCAGGACAAGCCTTCTAAAATCCTGGGCGGCCTCATTTGCCTGCGAGCTTGTGCTAAAGACAAAATGCGCCGGAGATCCTGAAAAAGCCTTTGTTCTTCTGTGCGCCTTTCTTGACGGAATAGACAGCGTGGACGAAAACGAGACCCGGCTTGGAATTCTTCGCTTTGTCTGGAGATACCTTGGGCTTTTGGGACTTCAGCCTGAACCTAGGCTTTGCTGCGGCTGCGGCTCTTCACTTTTAAGCCATGAGCAGAACACAAGCTATATAGAAAAGCAAAACGGATTTGTCTGCGCGGACTGCATTTCTTTAGCCCCGGAAAACAGAGCGCAAGGAAACTTTAGAATCGACCTTGACTCGCTCACCTACCTTACCGCCATAAACGAACTTCCGCCCGGACAAGTAAGAAAACTGCTTGTTCCCTCTGAATCCGTTTACAACATGAAGCGGCTTTTGTACAGCATGATTGAAAAAGCCTGCGGAGTCCAGCTGGAAACCTTAAAAAGCGGAATCGGAATACTGTAGCGCAAACTGTCATTTCCCCCCCCACGAATGTCATTCCCCAACTTGATTGGGGAATCCATGTACATAGAGATTGCCGTGTCAAGCACGGCAATGACAAAAAAAGAAAACATACCAATAACAAGAAAAGCAAACATACCAATGACAAGAAAACCAAACATGCCAATGGCAAAGCGGCAAGCCATTCAGCCTGCTTACTCAATCACTTCTATTTCATCAGTTGTGTTTGCAACTGGATATGAGCCTTCGCCGTTTTTCTTTACAAACGAAACCACATAGACACCTTTTTCCATGTCTTGCGGAAGGATTGCGTCGATTGTCCTTTGTGTGCGCCTTATAAAGCTTGTGATTCTGAAGGTCTTTTTCCTGTCGCCTTTCAATGCAAGGAACACGCCCTGCTTTTCGTCCTCAAAGTCAAACCCAAGGTTCTTTCCGCGGATTCTAAAGCACATTCCAGGCTTTACAACACGCTCGCTTGAATAAGCCGCATCTTTTGTAATTGAAAGGACATAGAAAATCGCAGGATCCATTTCCGCCACAGAAGACTTTGTCTTGTAATCTACTTTCTCTGCCGCCTTTGCCTCGAATTTCTTGTTGACCAAAGCTTTTAGAACGAACCTGTTGTCGCCCCTCTTGTTCTGAAACTTCGCTGAAATGGATTCCGCAGTTCCGTGAGTCGCAAGCTGCAAGTCCACCCAGGGAAGCCACACCTTGCATCCTTCCTGAAGAAGCCTCTCCACAACCGCTTCCAGAACAGAAAGAGCCGCGCGTGTGTCCGCCTCGGTAAGAGTTGAATTATACCCGACCATCTCCTTAATGATTTCCTCAACTCCTGCGTCTGTGTCCGATGTGCTTAGAAAGCAGAACCCGGTCTTGCCGTGTCCTGTATTGTTAGCTACTGTCTTTACGCTGATCATAGTGCCTCCACACTCTTACATACTGCTTGCGATGACATTCTCCACTGCTTGTGAAACCGTGAAATTAAATTAATTACAATATAATTTTAAGTTAAAAACATTCATAAATCAACTTAATTTCATTTTAATTTTAACTTAATTTCACTTTGATTTTAAGTTGATTTCACTTTGATTTTAAGTTGATTTCATAATCATACAAGTACTTACAAAGGACGCCGGAAGCCTATCGTGAGAGTGCTTAGCTACTGCTGCAAAGGCAATGTAAGCTAGTAATAATGGCAGCAAATGACTTTTTTTTCTTTTTGGGATATAATAATATAATGTATTCTTAGTTCGAATATTTTGTCATTACCATGCTTGTTTTCAATGTCATTCCCCAGCTTGATTGGGGAATCTCCTATAGGTATAAGATTGCCGGATCAAGTCCGGCAATGACAAAAAGATGCAGACATGCCAATGGCAAAGAATCAAACTAGCAATGAAAAAGAATTAAATTACCAATGGAAAAGAATCAAACTAGCAATGACAAAGGTTCAGATATATCACTGGCATTAGAATCAGGCAAAAAAATGATATTAAAAACACTTAACAGCGGAGGCAAAAAATGCGTGCGGCGGACATAATCATTAAAAAGCGTGGAACTGGAAATCAAAAAGGACAGGAGCTTTCGCGCGAAGAAATAGAATTTCTTGTGAACGGCTATGTTGACGGTTCAATTCCTGACTACCAGATGTCGGCTTTTCTTATGGCTGTTTATTTTAGCGGAATGACATTCGAGGAAACAGGAATTTTAACAGGCTGCATGCTTAGATCCGGCGACACAATCGACCTTGAAAAACGCAAGGGGATTAAAGGACCTTTTGTAGACAAGCACTCCACTGGCGGCGTGGGAGACAAAATCAGCCTTCCGCTTGCACCTATAGTGGCGTCTCTTGGCGTAAAAATTCCCATGATGAGCGGCAGAGGTCTTGGGCACACAGGCGGAACTTTGGATAAGCTTGAGTCAATAGAAGGCTACAACGTGAATCTTAATGAAGAGCAGTTCGCTTCGATTATTGAAAAGACTGGCTTTGCCATGATGGGACAGACAGAAAAGATTGTTCCGGCGGACAAGAAAATGTACGCGCTGCGGGATGTTACAGGAACGGTTGAAAGTGTTCCGCTAATTACGGCAAGCATTCTTTCAAAAAAAGTCGCAGAAGGAAGCGATGCCCTTGTATTCGATGTAAAGTGCGGAAAAGGCGCGTTTATGAAAAGCGAGGCGGATGCAGAGCAGCTTGCGTCGTTCCTTGTAAAGACAGCCCAGGCAATGGGAAAAAGCTCATGCGCGCTTCTAACCAGAATGGATTCACCTCTTGGGTTCAAAGTGGGAAACTATCTTGAAATAGAAGAAACTCTTGAGTGCCTGCAAGGAAAAGGTCCTGCCGATGTAATGGAGCTGACTTACGAGCTTGGCGCAAGAATGGCGGTTTTCGGCGGAAAGGCAAAAGACACAGAAGACGGAATAAGCAAGTGCAAGGAAGCTGTAAAAAGCGGAGAGGCATTGAGCAAGTTCCTTGAAAACGTAAAGGCTCAGGGCGGAAATCCAGACAAGCTTCTAAGCGAACAGGGAAAACGCCGCTCCAAGTTCAAGTCGGAACTCTTCGCAAAGCAAGACGGATTTTTAACTGTTGACGCATACAAAACAGGAATCGCGTGCATAAATCTTGGCGTGGGCAGAAACAAGTCGTCAGACAAAGTGGACGCGGATTCTGGAATAATCTTTTGCAGGCGGCAGGGCGACTTTGTAAAAAGAGGCGAAAAGATTCTTGAAGTCTACGGAAAAAGCCCGGACGCTCTTGAAAGCGGAAAACAGCAGCTTGAGGCGGCCTTGGATTTCAGCGTGGAAAAGATAGAAGAAAAGAAATTGATTTTAGAGGAAATAAAATAGTGTCATCATCAAAGTGGGTAAAAAAAGCAATTTCAAAGGAAGAAGTTGAAAAGCTAAAAAACAAGTTTTCGCTGGACAGTCTTACAGCAAGCATTTTTGCACGGCGCGGAATCACCAGCGGAAAAGACATTCTTTATTTCATGGAAGATGACTTAAGGTTTCAGCATAATCCATTTTTGTTCAGTTCAATGGAAGATGCCGTTGACAGAATTCTTGCCGCAGTTCCAGAAAAAGACAGTCCAAAGGAAGAGCATGAAAAAGTTTTAATCTTTGGCGACAAGGATGTTGACGGAGTAACGGCGACAACTGTTCTTTATGACGAGCTTTGCTCATTGGGAATTGATGTTCAGCACAGAGTTCCAGAAGGAGATGATGCATACGGACTTTCGATTCAGGCTGTAGATGATTTTGCAAAGCAGAACGGCTCGCTTATTATTACAGTTGACTGCGGAATTTCAAACAATGCGGAAATTGAGCACGCGGCAGAACTTGGAATAGATGTAATTGTCTTAGATCATCACAACCCCAAGGAAAACATTCCGTCTCCTGCAATTATTTTAAATGCGAAGCTTTCGGATTCAGGCTATCCGTTTGAAGAAATTTCAGGCTGCGCGGTCGTGTACAAAGTTGTTTCGGCGTTAAGATTCAGCAAGAGCAAATGGTACAAGGCAGACGCGGCTTTGCTCAATGCTCGTGAAGAAGAGAACGGGCAGATTGCAATTGAATGCATAAAGCTTAGAAATCTAGTTCCAGTCTCTAGGCTTGTTGAGCATATTTTGCCGGGCGAAAAATCGATTTACGACACGAAGATTCCGCAGTACTTGTCCGGCCAGATAATTCTTTGCTGGGACAAAGTCAATGTTGAACGCTTATTAAACCTAACATTCGGAAACAGCGCGCAGTTTAACATTGCGGACATAAGAACAGAAGTCGCAAAACTTTACCCTTCACTAAAAAATCTTCCACTTTCCAGAATAAAGGAAATGTCAAAAATCGCAAAGTACGGCGACCATGCTCCAACTGAAATTGGCGGCTTCTACAATATATTTGTAACTTATGTTCAGCAGGACTTAAAGAAAAACTTTCCGTCTGATTCAGAAAAAGAAAAGCACGACTTGCAGCTTGTAGCTTTGGCAGCGCTGGCGGACATAATGCCGATGAGAAATGAAAACAGGCTTTTTGTTCGCAGCGGAATAAATTCAATAAATGAAAACAATGTCCGTCCGGGTCTAAGGGAACTCATGTCAAGCCTTGGAATTTTAGGAAAGCGCATTACTTCAACAGACATTTGCTGGACACTGATTCCAAATTTAAATGCAGCAGGCAGGCTTGGCCAGGCAGGAATTGCAATTGAGCTTTTTACAGCAAAAGACAGTTCATACCGTGAGCAACTTGCAAAAAAAATAATTGAGCTTAACACAAAAAGAAAATCTCTTACTCAAGAAGCAGAAGCAATTGCCGGAATACAGGCAAAAAATTCCGTGAATGATTTCTGCGGAAAATTGAGTTTTGTAATTGATGAAAAAATAAACAAAGGCGTTTCTGGAATTCTTGCGGGACGTTTGGTTTCTTCCCTAGGAGTTCCTGCAATGGCAATGACTTACGTGGGAAACCTCGTTGTAGGCTCAATGAGAAGCTGCCGCGGATATGACGTAACATCTTTTCTTGACCAGCTGAAAGATTTATTTGTAAGCTACGGCGGACACAACTTTGCGGCGGGATTCAGTTTTGAAAAGGAAAAGTTTGAGGAATTCAAAAGGCGCACAAAGGAGCTTTCAAGCACAATAAATCTTTCTGAAAAAACTGACGAGATTCAAATTGACGCAGAGCTTCCGCCGTCCTACATGACACCAGACTTGAAAAAAATCATAGACAGATTCGAGCCGACTGGAAACGAAAATCCGAAGCTAGTTTTCTTAGCAAAAAATTTGCCTATAGTTTCTGGACTTGTAATGGGAAAGGGTGAAAAACAGCACCTAAAAATTACCGTTGACTGCGGAAAAAGCAAATGGCCTTGCATCTTCTGGAACGAGGGCCAGCGGCTTCACAGGGATTTTGATGTGGGAGATAAAGTTGACATAATTTTCAACATAGAGCGGAATGTTTTTAACGGAACAGAAACGCTTCAGCTTATGCTTTTAGGAATAGAAAAATCAGTTCAATAAAAGGTTAAATTTCTATTTTTAATAAGAACAGCTACTAAATTGTCATTCCCGTGCTGCGACACGGAAATCTGTTGAAAAACTTCAATAGATTATCAACCGAGTTTCTTTCAGAAACATCGCAGGGTCAAGCCCGATAATGACAGTAAAATACAACACTAAACATTTAATCTAAAAATATTTTGGGAGTAAAAAATGAAAAAAAAGATTTTAGTTTTGGCTTTGATTTTTATGCCGGCTTTTATTTTTGCAAGGGAAGCTTTTTTTACAGGCGATGATTATTGCATTTCCGCGGAATACAATGACAAGGCTTTTCCGGGCGATGCGGTTTTTGTAAAAATGACTTTTTCTCAGTCGGCAAAAAAGGGAAAGTTTTCAAAAGCTGAATTTTCAAATGCAAATGCTTTCTTGCAGTTTTTTGCGGAAGGAAAGCTCAGCAGGGAAAGCAGTTTTTTCACAGTTTCAAAAAGCACAAAAACCAACAGAACATTTCTTGCAGGCATTCCGCTTTCAACCTGGTGGACAGAAGACACAAAGTGTTTTTTGAAAATTGTCTATAATATTGACGGCTCAAAAAAAATGGAATTCGAGCTGCCTTTTACGCTAGAGAAAAAAGAATTTGTTTCAGAAGCGCTTGATCTTGACGAATCGAATTCAAATATAAAAACGGACACAAGCTTAAAAAGAATGGAGCAGATAAAAAAACTCAACGGAATTCTTGAAACTAAAAATCCGTCCGCAGTTTACCAGACAACTCCGTTCTTGCTTCCAACAAATGCAACAAGACGGACATCTTTTTTTGCAGACCGCCGGGAATACAAATACACAAATGGAAAATCAACGACAGGGCTTCACTACGGAATTGACTTTGGAATTCCTGAAGGCTCGGAAGTTTCAGCTTGCGCGGAAGGAAAAGTTGTTCTTGCTGAAACCCGCGTTACAACAGGCTGGAGCGTTGTGATAGAACATTTGCCAGGACTTTACAGCCTTTACTACCACATGAGCCAGCTAAAAGTAAAAGAAGGCGACATTGTAAAACCCGGGCAAGTTATTGGATTCAGCGGCTCAACAGGACTTGCGACAGGTCCGCACCTTCACTGGGAAATGCGGCTGAACATGGAAGCTGTTAATCCTGACTTTTTTACCGGAGACTTTGCTTTTTCTGGAAAAAACTAAGCTTCAATTAGAGCAAGGAATTCTTTTTCATCTATGACAGGAATTCCAAGCTCCATTGCCTTTTTGTTTTTTGAAGAGCCTGAAGAAGTGTCGTTTGTAACAAGATAGCTTAAGCCCTTTACAACCGAAGACTTCACTGCCCCTCCATTCTGCTTTACAAGATTCTGAGCATCCTGCCGCTTCATAGAAAGCTCGCCTGTAAAGCAAAACGACTTTCCGGCAAGTTTTCCTTGCGCAGCGCCCTCAACAACAGAAAGTGTTCCGCTTGAAACAAGGCTTTGCATTTCTTCCTTGTTTTCTTGAATTCCTTCAACGAGCGTATGGGCCAAAGTTTCCGCAAAACGGTAAACGCCGGCAATTTCTTCTTCTTTTGCATCGAAAATTTTCTGCAAAGTATTGAAGCCGCCTGCAATCAAAGTTTCAACAACAGTTTCGCCGATTCCTTCAATATCAAAGCCGGCAATAAATTTTGCAAGTGAAATTTTTCTTCTTGACTGAATCGAAGCAAAGACTTTTTCTGCGCCAAGCGACTTCTTTTCTTTTTCCATGCTTTCCGAATTCAAAAAGTACGGAACTAAATCAGCTATAGTCAAAGAATACAAATCTGAAATTGAGCGGACTTTTTTTGTTTCAAAAAGGCTGGTAATTAAAGTTTCGCCCAAGTCGCGAATGTCAATAACATTTATCCATTTTAAAAGCTGATGGAGAATCCGCTTTTCGCAGTTTTTGTTCGGGCAAAAAAGCCTCGTGCCTTCGTCAATAAGAGCAGTTCCACAGCAAGCGCATTTTTCAGGAATCTTTACAGGAGGAAGATTTTCTTGCTCTGGAAGCACGCTCACAATTTTTGGAATTATTTCGCCGCGCTTTACAACAACAACATGGCTTCCGATTTTCACATTCAATGCGCGTATAAGATTCGGATTTACAAGGCTCGCTCTTTTTACAGTTGTTCCGTTCAAGTCAACAGGATCAAAAACTGCGACGGGCGTATAAGTTGCGCCGGTTTCGTTCCATTCAATATTTCTTACAATGGAAACAGCTTCTTCAAGGCTGAATTTAAAGGCAATCTGGCGGTCAGGTCTGTCGCGCAAAGCATCTTCATGGTCTACAGCCCGCTCTTTTACAACAAGTCCGTCAATGTCATAGTCAAGTTTTTTTCTAAGCTCCATTACAGAAGAACGGTAATCAATAACATCCTGCACACTTTTGCAAATTTTAAGAGGAACAACATTAAATCCGTTTCTTTGCAAAAAATCAAGTTTTCCTTCTTCATCATTGAACGGCTGTTTTCCTTCGGAAGCCCAGACATCGTAAGTTATCAATGTAAGATTTTCGCTGCCCTCGCCGTCTTTGCGTTTCATAAGTCCGTTTGCGGCATTACGGCAGTTCGCTTTGTCAGAAAAAAATTTCTCGTGAACCTGATGCGTCATTATGACTTCGCCGCGGATTCCGCCTGTAAACTTTTCTTTTAATTCCTGAACAACACCCTGCATTTTTTTTGCATTCGCTGTAATCACGTCTCCTACAGTTCCATCGCCTCTTGTAACGGCACGCAAAAAAATTCCGTCCGCATACTGAAGCTCAAGGGACGCGCCGTCAAGCTTATATTCAATAAGATATTCTGAATAGTCGTGTTTTTTCGCCCAAGCAAGAAATTCTTCTGGAGATGCGGCTTTTTCCTGACTGCCCATTGGCATTACATGAGGAGCTTTTTGAAAATTTCCAGAGTCCGCGCCAACTTTATGGAGAATAGGATTTGCGCTGTCCAACGATTTTAACTCGTCCCAAAGCTTGTCAAATTCCGCATCAGAAATTTCAGCCTCGCCGTTATAATACGAAGCCTGGTATTTTTCTATAAGTTTTTCAAGTTCTGAAATTCTTTTTACAGAGGATTTTTTTAGGACTTCATCATTTGCATTTTTGCATTCCTCAACATCAAAAAGCTCCATCGGGCTATTCCTCATCTTTTACAAAAACAAGCTCAAAAATCTCACGTCCGGCATCAAGTCCTTTCTGTTCAAATTTTGTTCTTGGCCGCCATTCCTGATGAGGCGCGAATTTTTCATATTTATTATGAATGCCTTCTGTGCAGGAAAGTTCTTCAAGCGCACTTAAAGCATATTCTTCCCAGTCAGTTGCAAAATAAATATATCCGCCTGGAGACAATTTTGAAACAAGCAAATCAGTACGCGGACGCTGAAGCAAACGACGCTTATGGTGCTTTTTCTTTGGCCAAGGGTCAGGAAAGAAAATATGAAAGCCCGCAAGAGAATTGTCTGGAATCATAGTTTCAAGAATTTCAAGCGCGTCATATTCAATCAAATAAAGATTTTTTAGCTGCCGTTTTTTTATTTCACCAAGAAGACGGCCGACTCCAGGAACATGAACTTCACTTCCTATATAATTCATGTTCGGATTATCTTGCGCAATCTGAGCGGTAGCATGCCCCATTCCAAATCCGATTTCCATTGTAACAGGATTTGTGTTGTTAAAAATATCTGTAAAATTAAGCGTTCTATGCTCAAAAGGAATGCACCAAACATGATGAAGCTCTTCATAGCTGCGCTTTTCATTTTCGGTCATGCGTCCAGCACGAATCACATAAGTTCGCACAGGGCGTCTAAAAATACTGTGGTCTTCTAAATTGTCAGTGGGAATATTCCCATCGGCGTCGTTACTAGGCATCAGTTTCCTCGCTGTGTTATATTTTATTGCTACTCCAAATTTTCTGGAGGCATAAGGCAAATTACAGAATCATTTTTTAAAGTATAGCAAGTTCTAATGAATCCTGCGTTCTTATAGTCAGCAAGAATGGCATTTCTGTTTTTCCATTCTTTTTTTTCCTTTCCATAATAAAGCAAAACTCCGTCTTTTGTGTAAACTGCGGATTTTTTTTCTGAATAATCTAATCCGTCTGGAAAATCTTCACTCTTTAAATTTAAAATATTTTCAGGATAATCGACATAAAACGAAATTTCATCTTCATCGCCCGCCATGTCAAAATAAGTTAAAACATATTCACCAGCAGGAATTTTCATTCCAAAAGCGGCAACGATATTCGCGCATCCTGCCCAGGAATTTTTGTTTTTATCTTCAAATTTTACAAGTTCGCCGCAGTTCCATTCAAGCCCGGAATCCTTATTTACAATTTTAATTTTCGAAGCAAGCCTAACATCGCTTTCAGAATTTACAAAAACAGCAAGGCGCATATCAGGCGGATTTTCACTATAATCAAAAATCAAAGAAGATTCCGCAGAAGCAATTTGCGCGCTGTCTTGTGAGCACGAAAAAAAGAGAACTGAAAAAATAAAAAGAAACAGAGCAATTTTCCGCATAACTTAAAAATTGAATTTCAAGTTTATAACGGTAAGGTCGCTGGACGAAGACTGATTTACAATTGATTCAAACTTTATATTGACTTTTTTACAGGCATCTTCCAAATAAGACAAATAATAAAGTCCCAAGTCAGTTCCTTCCTGACCATCCGGCATCTGGCGGTAAAAGTCAATCAGCGATTTTTTATTAAGATTCGCGGACATTTTGCTTTCGATGTTTTCTTTTACTTCCTGAAACTCATCATCTTTATTGTACAACGTGATTTGCAAAAGTCCCTGTTTTCCAATTGACATAGAGCCGCCGCCCAAAGTCCAGGAAAGAAAAACAAGTTCATGCTTGCGCTGAAGCTCTTTTACAATTTCTGAGCGGATTTTCGGGTCAAATATAAGCGTGTCAGAATTGTCAATTCCCTGATAAAGATATTTTGCCGCCTTTTTTACGTTGTTATTTTCGCTGTTCAAGGCAAGCTCCATAACCATTACCGAAATATATTCCGCAACTTTTGATTTTGTCATGTATGAAGCGAGCTGCTGGCGCAAAATTGAAAGAATTTCATTAAATCCGTCAGTTTTATAAAATTTCACAATTATGTACCAGTTCATCAAAGTGAGCCTGTTCAAGAATTTTTCAGTCATAAGAAGATAGACATTTTTTTCTTCCGGGCTATACTCTGAATTGGACATTATGCTTTTCCAAACCGGCTCAAGAATTGTCTTTTTTGCAGCCTGAATCGTGGAATCTTTCATTGCGAGAGTCATTCTAAGCTGTTTTTCAGGAATCACAGTTTTTTCATCAATAAGTGATGAAGGATTTTGCCTGTTGTGATGCCTTATACATTCACATTTTATAATCGCCGCATAAATTTCGCTGTCGAATTGCTTATACAAAATTGAAAAAACAATCAGCTTGGACAAATCCATAACATCCTGACGATGCGAAACAAATTCCGGCATGGAAATTTCCATCTTGGAAATGTAGCCCAAAAGAATCATATCCTGCAGAGAGCCAGGCGAAAAAGATGTCATGCTTACGCCATGAGCCGAACGGTTATCTGCGAGTTTCAGATTGAGCAGCTGCTTTTTATGACTTAAAAAATGAGATGTGCCTTCTTCCGTAAGAATAATTTTCAGAGGCAAATCCAAAATAAATTTTTTCTTTTCAGCACACATGCGTTTGATAAAGCTCCTTTGCTTTACATGACTTTAACAATAGTTATAGTATACAACATTGCCGCCTAACTTGCAAACATATTATCTGTATTATATTGTAGAAAATGAAAAATTCAAGTAAACTTTACTTATGGGGAAAAAATTTCTGCTGAAAACAATGCGTTTTCTCTTTTTTTTTGCAGCAATCTTTACACAGAATCTTTTTTCGCAGGAAAACATTGAATTAAACTTAAACATTTACACAACAAAAGAAATAGAAGATTTTTTAACACAAAGCAAGATTTCATTTGAAAGCCAAGACATCGCTCCTCCAAACGCTGGAAACTTTCCTAAAAATATTCTTATAGAAATTCCTGCTGACAAAAACGGCAAAGAAGACGATACAAATAAAAGCGTAATCACTGATGTATTTTTTGTTTTCAGCCATGAATTTTTTTTAGAAAAAAAAGAATTTGTCGCCGGTTTTATAGATTCCACTTATAAAAAAAAGCTTCCATATAATTGCATAATTTCACTTACTGCGGAAAATGAATCATTTCCTTTGCCTTCCGTTCAAGCCGCAAAAACCGCAACTGAAGAACTGGCAAAAAGCATTTTTTCATCAGAATCAGCCTGCGCAATTTTAATCCGAAATGAAAAAAACGCGCCGCCTTTCATTTTTACAGAAGGAGCCGGAACAATTTCTCCGCAGTGGATTGTACAAACTTTAAAAAAATCCTGTCTGCAAAACCAAAAGCCAATGGGCGTAAAAACTTCCATGCTGTACATATACAAGCCGCAATTTTACAAAAACAACAGGCGTCTTTCCGCTTTTTTGAAAAATGAAATTCCTGCCGCTGAAATTCCGCTAGAACACACGCAAAAGGACTTGAATATTCTTTCTGATATTCAGGACAATCTTATATCCGCAAGAAGCCAGACTTGGAACAAGCATTATAATTTTATTCCACTTGGAATTTACGGGATTTGGCTTAACGAAGCGCAGCTAACAACAATATATCTTTTTTTTACAATTTCCGTTCTTTTTTTTATATGTTTTTATTCATTTACATACACAGGAAAAAACGAAGCGATTCTAAAAGATATGTCAAGAACGTGGTTTTCAATTCCAACATATATAATTATAACAACAGCATTTTTAACTTTGTTCCAAAAACTGTTTTTTTTCACAGCAGAAAACGGAGTTCTTTACTTTGGGCTGAAAATTTTTCCTACAGTGCTTGCAATGTTTTTTCTGGTCTTTATTCAAATTTTGTTCAATTTTAGAATTTCACTTTCTGCAAACAGATTTCATGGAATTATTTTAAGCGCATTGAATGTCTTTATTTTTTCAGCATTGGATTTGTCTTTAATGTTTATATTTATCATTGAATATATGATTGTTTTTCTTTTTAGAAAGCGGCGGCATCTTTTTTTTAGCATTCCGTGCATTTTTCTGATGACACTTCCACTGCTTTGGATTGCGGCGTCAGTTTTTGTTGACATTGACCAAAGAAAAATTTCAAACCTTACCGACACGACTTTTTTTGAAAACCTGATTTTTTCATTTGCTATTTTGCCTTTTATTTTTCAGTGGATAAAACTGATTTTGGTTTCGCATATAAAAGAATTCAAGTCAAGCAAAAAAATTTCACTAATACAAGGACTTCTTGTTTCAGTTGCAGGAGCCGGAATTATATGCGCAGTATTTTTTGCGGTCGCCAAGCTTGTTCAGGGAAATTTTTCAGCTCCAAGAAAAAATCAAACGCAAATCATAGAAAATGCAGAAATTCATCCGGCAAAATTCCTTTGGTCAAGAAAAGCAAAATTCGACATTTTTGAAAACAAACTGCAAATTGTTCCAGAAAATGGATTTAAAATATTAAGATGCTTTGTAACTTTTGAATCAAAAGGCGAACTTCCATTTTACGAATGCAACTTTGACTACAATTTCATTTCGGAAAACAAAGTTTCTATAGAAATTCCAGACGCCCCAGAAAACGAGCTGAAAATTTTATTTATGTCAGAAAATGAACTTCAGCTAGAAGCGGAAATTGAGCTTTTTATGATGAACGCAAACGGAAAAATTTTTCATTTCACTGAAAAAGTCAGAAGCAAAGGAAAAAATGCAAATGGAATTTGAAAAAGTTTTTCTTCATGTTGACCTTGATGCATTTTTCGCTTCGGTTGAACAGCACGACCATCCGGAATACAAAGGAAAGCCAGTTATTGTCGGCGGAATTCCAGGAGACAGAAGAGCTGTAGTTTCAACAGCATCTTATGAAGCTAGAAAATACGGTGTGCATTCAGCTCTTCCTTTAACAAAAGCTGTTGAACTTTGCCCAAACGCAATTTTTCTGCGCGGAAACCACAAGCGGTATGCGGAAGTTTCGCATGAAATAATGAACATTTTCAAGGAATTTTCGCCGTCAGTAATTCAGATGTCAATTGACGAAGCTTTTATCGACCTTACTGGAACTGAAAAACTTTTTGGTCCGCCGCTGGAAATTGCAAAAAAAATAAAGGCAAAAGTAAAAGAGCAAACAGGACTTACAGTAAGCGTTGGAATTGCAAGCACAATGTACGTTGCAAAAATCGCATCTGGATATAAAAAACCAGACGGAATCACATTTATCAAAAAAGGCGATGAGGAAAAATTTCTTCTTTCGCTTCCTATAGAAAAAATCTGGGGCATAGGAAAAAAAACAAGGGATCGGCTAAAAAACGCTGGAATATTTTCACCTGCGGACATTTATGGCAAGTCAATTTCTTTGCTGACTACCGTCTTTGGAAACGGAATGGGCACTTTTTTGTATGATGCGATCCGCGGCGGAAAAGAAATCACATTCGGCGAAGAAGCAAAAAGCCATTCAATAAGCGTAGAGCGGACATTCGAATTCGATGTGTCAAACGAATATGCAATCGAAACTGCATTCATGGAGCTTTCCACGCAATTAATCTGGAGAATGCACACCGAAAACGTCAAGGCAAAAACCGTAAACATCCGAATAAGATACGAAGACTTTAAAACCATAACTGCGCAAGAATCTTCAGAAATTCCTGTTTTAAATGCAGACGATTTGCTTGAACGCTGTCTAAGAATTTTCAACAGAAAATATGAAAAAGGAAAAGGAATCAGGCTTCTTGGCGTTGGACTTTCTGGAATAGAAACCAGTGAAAAGCCAACGCAAGCAGAACTTTTTGACTTTGGAAATTCAAAAAAAGCAAAATTGGAAAAAGCTCTTTTTGAAATGGAAAGAAAAAATCCTTCCCTCAAAGTCAGAAAAGCGCGCCTTTTATCTACTGAAGCGGAGCAAAATAGCCTGTTTCGTCGCGACCTGAACGATTAAGAAGATAAGTTTCAATTTCTACAGGCAAATATTTTCTTCCATATTCGGTTGCAAAAGAAGATGTGTACTTAAACTGGTAAAGCCCAGACGGAATGTCAATTATGTCTTTTATGACAGTTTCCAAACCTTCCGGCCGATATATATAGTAGGAAGTTCCGTTTGTATTTCCTGTTATATACGAAATTTCTTCCGATGGTGAAGACTGAGACAAAAGAACTGTGCTAAAAGAAATCGCATTGTTGTTAAGATAAGCTGTCAAATCTGAAAGCGCATACTGTGTAAATGTATTTTTTGAATCTCCGGCTGAAAGATAAATTATTCCGCGTTTTTTTTCAGCATTGACAAGTCCGTTTGCAGAAAGCCTTACCGCAAGATCCAGCGCAGGATTTTCAGTGTAAGAATTTTTCAAAGCCTTTGCGGAAAAATCAGAAAGCTGCGACGGATTTCCGGAAAATTCTGTAACAGGAACTTTTCCAGCTGAAATAATTGATATTTTTCCTTTTCCGTCCATTGAAGCGGCAAGCTCCCGAACTGCGCCAGAAAGCTGATCTTCGTATTTTTTCATTGAAAATGAACGGTCAATGAGAATTGTAATATCCGCAAAATCATTGTTGTTCGCTTCGCCCAAAAGCACAAAATTTTCAACAGGCTTTTTTCCTTCAGTTATAAGGAAATTCTGCTGCTTTAAGCCCACGACAGGCTGACGTTTTCTATTTTCCACGCGGACTTCAACTATGACTTCCGGGAAATTATCAGAAATCACACGCTCAAACTGGACAAAGAAACCGCCCACAAGTTCTGTCATTTTTGACATAACGTAAATTTCATTCGCCTTAAAGTCAGTTACAATTATATTTCCATTTCGATCTGAAACTGCGCTTGTAATCAGGCTTTTTCCTTTTCCTGTAATGGCATTTTCAAAAACCGCCCCGGAAGAAAGCTCAATTGCATAAACTTTGTTTCTGTCTGTAAGCAAAAGATAATCACTGCCCCACGGCTTTAAGCTTTCAGGACGCGAAAAAGTTCCGTCGTTTACAAGAACTCCAAGGAAATTTCCTGCCTTGTCAAATTCATAGATTCCGCCCTTCACGCTGTCCGCAACAAAAATTCTTCCGCCGCAAACCGCAATTCCAGTTGGAGATTTTAAACCGTCAAAGCCTTCTGTTTTTTCACCAAAATGCAAAAGTCCGTTTCCGTCGGCATCAAAAACAACAACACGGGCATTTCCAAAATCCGTGGCATAAATGTTTCCAAAGTCGTCTTCTGCAAGATACTGAGGTCCCACAAGCTGGCCTTGATCTCTTCCCCGCGCGCCAAAATACTTTATAAACGAGCCGTTTTCAGAAAGAATTGAAATTCTGTCTCCTGCGCTTTCTGAAACTGCCAAATTTCCGTTCTTTAAGCGGATTATATCCATAGGACGGTCGAATCCATTTAGCGGTCCTCTGTTTCTTCTTATCACAGTTCCGTTCACGTCAAACTGAAGCAACTCATTCGTGCCATAGGAAACAACCCAAATGCTTCCGTCGTGATTTGAAAGGGAAGAAACCGGCTGGCTGTAAATAAGGTTATTTCCGTTAACATTAGGATAAGAGCCAGATTCTGTAAAACGCTGGGTAAATCCATAGTCAGAGTCTGTAACGCGTCTGTCGCTTACAATTTCAATTCTATTCTGAAGAAGAAGTCCGCCGTAACCAGCTTCCTTGGCATAATTCCATTGCTGAAGCGCAGCTCCTTCTATTCCCGCGCGGTAATATGCTTTTCCAAGCCAGTCAAGAACCAAAGGCTCGCCGGGCAAATATGAAAGAGCTTTTTCAAATTCAAGAATACTTTCATTAAAAGAGCCTCTGTAGTAGCTTTGAACTCCACGCCGAAATTCTTCTTCCGCAAAACCAGAATTTGCAGAACGGGAATTTCCTGTGCTAGCAGTGTCTTGCAAATTTGTCTGCGCAAAGGCTGAAAATATAAAAGCTATAAAAACAAAAAATATTTTTTTCATTATTCTTCCGCCTTCTGAACTTCCTGAAGGTGCTCCACTATTATAGGATTTGAACTGTCGGCTTTCATAGCGCGCTTTAGAAACTTTTTTGACTCTGAATAAAGTCCCATTTTGTAATAAACCCAGCCAAGACTATCAAGGCACGCTGCGCTTTCCGGCAAAATATCCAGCGCCTTTTTGCAGCAACTTAACGCCTTTGTTAAATCTTCGCCTTCGCAAGCAAGAACATAGCCCATTCCGTTTAACGCAGTTGGATTTTCACTGTCGTCTTCAAGCGCTTTTTCATAATAGTCAAGGCTCAAGTCTGTTTTTCCCTGCTCCCAGGCAACATAGGCAAGTGATGCATAAACTGAAGCAGGTTTATATCCAGTGTCCAAAAGTTTATTCAATTCAAAATCAGCAAGTTTTTTTCTTCCGCTAAGACAATAAATTACTGCCAAAAGATAGCGGCACTGCAAAACTCTGTCCTGATTCGAAAAATTATCTTTATCATAAGAAGCTGTAACAACCTGCTCAAGATAAAGCAATGCGTCATCGTAACGCTTTAACTTTGAATAGCAAAGCCCTAGATAATAAGCAAGCTCTACTGGATCCGCTCCGCAATCATCTGGAAGCGAAAGAAAATATGTCAAAGCAGCAGGATAATTTCCTTTTGTATATAAAGAGATTCCTTCTTTCATATAGTTTTCTTCTGCCATTTTTCCGCCTTTTACAAATTAAAATCGCATTTTATAAAAGATATATCAGCATAGCTAGGCTCGGTCTCAACAATGCTAACTGAAACAAAACCTTCCTTGCAGGCTTTAAAATCCGCCAAATCATCACCGTAAGAATGAACATAATAGTCGCCGCCGCATTTTGAAGTCA
>NZ_CAMCEC010000035.1 GCF_945873775.1 uncultured Treponema sp.
AGCACAAATTCGTTATTTTTTCTCCTCCGTGTCTAAATCTGAGGCTTATTATAAACAAAACAATTAGAATCTTACACTGTAAAAAGTAAACAAAATCTTGACCTTGATGAAATCTTGTTTGTGGCTAAAGAAATTAATAATGATGAAAAAAAATAAAAATTATCTAATTTTATTATATTTTTTTCTTTTTAAATAGAAAATTTAATTTAACTTATTTTTTATACAAAAATGTAGTTACATTTTCAATACCATAGAATAAAGAGTTTTTGTATATCTTTGATGTCATTTATAAGTTCTTTTCAATTAAAGTTTATGTATGTATAATCTCCATCATGCTTTCATTAATATTTCTCCTTTTATCAATTTCGTCCGGCGCTTATTTTGTTTTGATTAACATTGCTTCTCCGGGAACTGTTTTGGGGACGATCTTTGGTTTTTCTGCGGTTTGGTTTTGGATTGCCGTTTTCTTTGCGGTTCTTTTTGTGCTTGAAAAGCGAAATATTCTAAAAACAATTTGCGGCAAGATTTCAAAGCGTATAAAAATAATTTTGATTTTTTTATTTTGCGCGGGAGTTTTTATTTCCGGCTTGAATCTGTTTTTTATCTGCAATCCAAGACTTTCTGACGGAAAAGAAAATGTGCGCTACGTGATTGTTCTTGGCGGCGGAATCACAAAAGATGCCAAGCTTACAGATTCTGTGCAGAACCGCGTGCGTGTTGCTTCCGAATATTTAAAAGCTCATCCGGCATCTCTTGCGGTTGTTACAGGCGGAAAAGGAAAATTTTCTCCTTGCCCGGAATCTGATGTTTTAAAGCCTGCGCTTGCTTCTTATGGAATTGACGAAAACCGGATTCTTGCGGAAAACAAAGCAAAAGATACAATTCAAAATTTTATGTTCAGCGCGAAACTCTTTGCAGAGCATGACGGAATCAGCGTGGAAGAAGTTCTTGCTTCTCCAGTTGCGGTTGTAACGAGCGACTTTCACATTGCGCGGGCGGAACGTCTTGCTTCCAGAATGGGATTTTCAAATGTGTATGGAGTCGCGTCAAAAACTCCACCGCTTTTTGTCTTGAACAGTTACTGCCGTGAAATCTGTTGCTACGTAAAACTGAATTTAAGAATTTTGCTTACAGGAAAACCAAAGCATCTGTAGTAAAGTTACGCATTGTGATAGCATTGAATAAGATTTATTTTTGAGTCTTTGCTGGAGAAATTTATTATGAATAACTTTTGGGAAAAGATAAAACTGTTTTTCATTGATGCAAAAAATAAAATCGTTTCTTTTTTTGAAAAAATGAATAATTCTTTCTGCGGATTTTTAAAATCACTACGAAGCAAAATTTCAGTTTTCTTTGAAATGCATAAAAATTCAAAGGCAGAAAAAGATTCAACTTTAAAAGAAGAAACTGAAAAGCCAAAGGTAAAAAAATCAGTTGGTAAAAAAATTGGCTTTGCGTTTTTAAATTTTCTTGATGTTATTTTTGATTTAGTTTTTGCGGCAGTAATTATTCTAAGACTAAAACCAGAACTCATAAATGGCAATTCAGTTTGCAATAAGGTTTCGCTCATTGATTTTGTGAAAAATAATTTGCAGACCAATTCTCTATTTTTAGTTTTGCTTTTTGCATTGCTGGCGGCATATTTTATTTTCAAACTAATTTTTTCATTTATTTATGTGCGCGGCTTGCAGAGAGTTTCTTGCGCAATGATTGTGGCGTTGAGCATTGTTTCAATTTTCCTTTTGCCAGCAAACATTTTGTTCTTTCTTTTGTTTTATTTTCTTCTATATATTACGTTTCAAATTTCGTGCGGAATAAAACCCAAGTGCGCCATTTACAAGCTTTTTGCGGTAATAATTTTGGACATTGCGCTTTATCTTGAACTTCATCTGATTTTCATAGAGGAAATTCAGGATTCTATAAGAGATATTCAATGTTTAATTTTTAAAATTGTTGATTTTCTTAAGATTTAAAATAATAATAAAAGGAAATTTATATGAAAATTAATTTTAGTCTAAAACAGTTTTTTTCTCAAAAATGGCAGGTAAAACTTCCCATTATGCTTTTTGCGGTTGTAATGATGGGAGTTACACTTTCAGTTCTTATTGAAATTGGCTGGGGAACTGATCCTGCGACTTTTATGAATTATCATGTGGCTGCGCTGCTTGGAACTGACAATATCGGCTTGATTCAGATTATGGATTATGCGATTTTTCTTGTTTTTGTGATTTTGTTTGGAGCGCAGCATATTGGTTTTGGCTCGATTGCGAATATGTTTTTTATCGGATTTGTTTCTGATTTTTCACGCTGGATTTGGAAGCTGATTGGATTTCATCAGTTTTTGCAGAATGCGGAACTTTTGCCAAAGGCTGGAATTTTTGCTTTTATTTTGCTTCTTTTTGTAACTGCTTGCGCGATTTATATGAATTCAGAATTGGGAATTGCTCCTTACGATGCGGTTCCTAAAATTATCAGCGATAGATTTATTAAGCTTCCTTTTTTTGTTGTCCGCATTATTTTTGATTATTCTGCAATTACCATTGGACTTGTGGCGGCTTGTTTTGCAAAAGATAATATTCAGAATCCAGTTATGACTTTTGCAGGAATTGGACTTAGAACAAATATTTTCGGTTCAGTCTGCATGGCTCTTCTTTTAGGGCCTGCGATTTCTCTTGTTGGAAAATTGATGAAGAAAATTATTCCAGTGTTCCGAGAAAATTAAAAGTTTAAAATCACATTATTTTTTACTGCAAATTTTTATTTATACTATAATTGTGTTGGATAAAATCATGTTAAAGGATTTTTATAAAATGAAAAAAATTATATCAATATTTATGTTATTCTGTTTGTCAGTTTCACTTTTTTCCCAGCAGGTTTTAAACTCTAAAAAAGAGATTTCCGAAAAACTAAATTTTGTTCCTCAATATAAAGTTGGCGATGAAGGCGAGGGCGGCGGAATTGTGTTTTATGTTTCTGAAGAGGGATTTGTTGTCTATGATGGCATGGGCGGAGAAAAACTGTGCCATTATCTTGAAATGTCTAAATCAACACTGGGCGCTTCAAGCTGGTCTCCTGCTACTGGTTATGCTAATACTTTTGCTGGAATTGGCTATGGAAAATTCAATACAAAAAAAATTTTGGACTATTATAAAGAATTCAACCTTACAGAAGAGAATTGCGCCGCATACAGATGCAGTGTTTACTCCACAGAAAAAGCTGCTGCAGGTGAATGGTTTTTGCCGAGTAAAGACGAACTGAATGAAATGTATAAGACAATGAGCGGAACTGTGGTTTTGGATGCAAATGACAATCAGTTCTGGTCTTCGTTGGATTACGATAATCTTTTCGCACATTTCCAGAATTTCAGTGACGGTGATTTGTGCGGCGGCGATAAAGCGTGGCGTGGATATTCTGTTCGAGCTGTTCGGGCTTTTTAATTTGGTTTCTGTTATTGTCATTGCCCGGCGTAATTTTTCTTGTCATTCCCTGACTTGCTCAAGAAATTTGCTTATGATATTGCCGTGTCCAGAGCACGGCAATGACAGGTGAGAGCAAGCCTGATAATGACATTAAAAAAATGCCAGCAGTTTTTATATTGTAAAAATTATTTTATGGCAGCGTAAATAAAAATCGTTCCTGTTTTTCCGTCGCAGTCTTCCTGATATTCTTCAAAGTCGCCGGTGAATGTGCGTTCAAGCGGAGTGTTCCAAATTTCTGCCCAGGCTTTGCCAACGTCTTTTGCAACATCGCCCTTCACCGTGAACTTTGCATATTTTCCACTTGGAATTTGTTTTACTGCAAATCCTTTTTCTTTTGCATCTTCAGCTGATTCATTAAAAATTTGAACTCCCACAAGAACTGTGTAATCCTGCTCTGTCGGCATTCCGTAATCGCAGTAAAGTCCCACTGCCTTTTGATTTGCTCTGCCCGTGAACTTTGACTGCACGCTTCCAAGTTTCTGCCAAAGTCCGCCAATTTTTTGCTGCATATCCAGCGCGCTGTTTGATGTTACTTCTGTAAGTCCTGCGAATGTCATTTGTGGCAATTCTACAATTTCGTATTTCATGTTTTCTCCATTGAAAAAAAATTATGCTTGAATTATAAAATATTTAATATGACAACAGTATGTCATGTTTTATTTTAAATTTCATTTATTTTTTTTTGCTTAAATGTTATGATGAAAATGTCCGTGAAAAAAAAAATTATCTTTGCTTTGTTTATTTTATTTTTCTCTTGCTTCAAGTTCAACGCTGAAACTTTTTCGTTTGCGGCTTCCGTTGGTTTTCAGTCTGGAAAAGTTCAGGAATATGTTTATGATTCTGGCGATGTCCTTAGCCGGCTTGACTGGAAAACTGATTTTATTCCTGTTGCAAATATTTCTTCTAGGCTGAATATTTTTCACGTTGTTACTGACATTGGTTTTCTTTGCGCTTTGCCAATAAAGTATGGAACGATTGAAGACTGGGACTGGCTTGGCGAAGATAAAACAAGAGTTACAAATTTTTCAAAGCACGATCTTTCAGTTGAAAAAAAATTTGAGATTGAAGCAAAGAGCGGATATGAATTTGTTTTTGAAAAAATAAAACTTGTTCCGCAACTTGGCTTGCGTTATCGTAATCAAAAATTCAAAGCGCACGATGGCTATTATCAGTATGCAGATTATGAGAATGGCGAGTATTTGAACAGTTCAATAGGAAAGAAAAAAATAAAAGGAACTGGACTTTCTTATGAGCAGCAGTTTGTGCTTCCTTTTATTTCTCTTGAAGCTGAATATAAAATTTTTTCCAACTTGGATTTAATCTTAAACTGGAGATGCTATCCTTATATTTATTGCTTTGCGGTTGACAGACATTATTTTAGAAATGCTGATTTCCGCGATGCAATGTACGGCTCTGGATTTTTGCTTGGCGCGGAATTGCGTTGCAAGTCTTTTTCAATTCTTGTTGATTATGAATTTCTTGAATGCAAAAACGGAACATCAGAATTTAAGGAAGATGGAAAATCCGCTGTGGAACTTTATACTGTGCCTGGAATAAAATCTTCTGTTGTTTCTGTTATGGCACGGTATAAATTTTAAAATAAAAATATGTCGCAGAAAAATCTTTTTGAGCTTGTTTACATTCTCTTGGATAAAAAATCAGTAACTGCAAAAAATCTTGCGGAACATTTTGGTGTTTCTGAACGGACAATTTACCGTTGGGCAGAATCTTTGGCGGAAGCTGGAGTTCCGATTTATTCTACACAAGGAAGGGGAGGCGGATTTGCAATTGCGGAAAATTATACGCTTGATAAAACCATTTTTACTGATGAAGAAAAATGTTCTGTTGTTTCAAGTTTGAAGGCAGTTGCAAAGCTTGCAGGCGGCGAGTGTTCATGCAAAAATTCTGCGGAAAAAACTGCGGCGCAAAAACTTAGCGGATTTGTTGCAAAAAACACTGACTGGCTTGAACTTGATTTTTCTCCATGGAATCCGCAGGGAAAAAATATCAACGAGATATTTAATAAACTCAAAAATGCCATAATAGAAAAACAGCAGGTTGAGTTTGATTATTTTTCGCTGAACAAAAAAACTGAGCATAGAACTGTGCAGCCTTGGAAAATTGTGTTCCGTGGTGTGGGCTGGTATTTTTACGGCTGGTGCAATGTGCGCTGTGCTCCAAGATATTTCAAGCTGAATAGAATCTGCAATCTAAAAGTGCTGAACAAAAAAGTTTTTATGGAAGAAAAAGAATTTGGAATTGAACAAGAAAATTCTTATAGCGCAGAAAAAGAAATTTCAATGATTGAAATAACTGCTCAAGTTGCAGACAACGAGCTTTATAGAATTCTGGATGAATTTGCAATTTGCAAAGTTGAAAAGTTTTCTTCAGAAAGTTCAATTGTAAAATTCAATGCGCCGGAAATCAGCTGGCTTGTTCCTTTTCTTTTGTCATTTGGCTCAGCTATAAAAATAATTTTTCCTGAAAAAATAAAAGAACAATTTTCTCTTGAAGTAAAAAAAATGTCAGCGCGAATAAATGAAAAATAAAAATTCAATTGAAGAAGATAAAAATATTGGTATAATAAATTCTAGTTTATAGATTAAGGTTTAATATAGAGTTTTATAAATTAATGTCATTGCACGGGAATGACAGTTAAGCAGGTGTTTTTATGAAAAATTTTTTGCGGATTTTATTTTCATCTTTTGTCTTGGTTTTATTTTTTGGATGCATGGCGACAACGACTTCAGCTGGAAATGTAGACGCGGACAGAAATCAGCTTATGATTGTTTCCGAAGAGCAGATGGAACAGAGCGCGAACGAGTCCTATGCTCAGGTTATTGCCGAAGCAAAAAAGTCTGGCACGCTGAATGTTGACGCTTCGATTGTTGCCCGCGTAAGGGCTGTTGCAAAAAATTTAATCTTGCAAGTTGGAGCTTTTAGAGAAGATGCGCTTTCCTGGAACTGGCAGGTGAATGTAATTAGCGACAGCACTGTAAATGCTTGGTGTATGCCCGGCGGAAAAATTGTTGTCTACACTGGAATTATCCAAAGCCTTAACTTGACAGATGCGCAGCTTGCCGCTGTAATGGGGCACGAAATTGCGCATGCGCTTAGAGAACATAGCCGTGAGCAGGCTAGCAGCGAAACTTTGAAGAACGCTGGAATTGCAGTTGTTTCTTCTGTTGCAGGACTTGATGAAACTGGAAGCTCCTTGCTTGGACTTGCGGCTCAATATACTTTGACTCTTCCGTTTTCACGTTCGCATGAAACAGAAGCGGATCACATTGGAACAGAACTTATGGCACGTGCGGGATACAATCCTAATGAAGCTGTTGCGGTCTGGGAAAAAATGTCTGCGCTCGGCGGAAGTCAGATTCCAGAAATTATGAGCACTCATCCTTCCAACACAAGCCGAATAAAAGACTTAACTGAAATCTCTAAAAAAGTTTATCCGCTTTACGAAGCTGCAATAAAATAAGTTTTAAATTCAATTCTAAATTTTTCTAAAAAAACTTTTCCCGGTTTGATTCTTTCGTTTTCACAATCGGGAAGTTCCCAAAACATGAAATGCAAAAAACTTGTATTCTGAAAAATAAAACTTCAATACATTTTAGCATTTAGATTCCTGTAAACAATTTGTACCGTTCGAATAAATTTTTTCCGCTTGACAGCCTACCCTTTGGTAGTTATATTAACAGCAAAACTTTTGGCAGGAAACTTCAATATGGCGGAAAAAGGTAACACAAAGCAGGTGATTCTGGCGGCGGCGCTGGATTTGTTTTCAACGCAGGGATTCGAGGCGACTTCCATGCAGCAGATTGCGGAGGCGGTGGGAATCCGTAAGCCTTCTCTTTACAGCCACTTTGCGGGCAAGCAGGAAATTCTTGACGAGCTGACGCAGACGGTCATGGAGCAGTACGAAAAACATTCGCTCTTTGCTCAGGCGGACTGGGACAGCCCCGATTTCACTTCCGGCAAGCAGGACATCACGGAAGACGACGTTCTCCAGATGATTCTGAAACATTTTCACTACATTGTGCATGACCCGCAAATCAGCAAGTCGCGCAAAATGCTTACAATCGAGCAGTTCCAGAATCCCAAACTCAAGGAGCTTCAGACCAAGCAGAATTACACAGACGTCATGCGCTATTTTACAGGGCTTGTGAAATTTCTTATCCGCCGGAAAAAACTTTTCGGAAGCGATGCGGAAATCATGGCGGCTCAACTTTGCCTTCCGGTTACCGTGTGGATAAATCTTTGCGACCGCGAGCCTGAACGCGAGGATGAAATTGCCGGTCTGATTGAAAGGCACGTCCGTCAGTTTTTCAAGATTTACGGAAACGGAAAATAAACAAGGAAGTGAAAAATGAGCAGAATTCTTGTATTGAACGGAAGCGTGCGCAGGGGCGGAAACACGGAGCTTCTTGTGCAGTCATTTGCCGAGGGCGCGCGGAAAAACAACAGCGTGGAAATCGTTTCGATGGCGGACTTCAAGGTGAATCCGTGCATTGGCTGCAACTCGTGCTTTAATCGGGAAGAAAACGACTGCTCTCAGAACGACGATATGACAAAGGTTTACGAAAAACTCAAATCAACGGACATTCTAGTGATTGCCTCGCCGGTTTATTTTTATGGAATAAGTGCGCAGCTTAAAGCCATGATTGACCGCTTGCACACTCCGATGCGCAATTCGTTTCCGATAAAAAAACTCGCTCTGATTCTGGTTGGAGCCGCAAGCCTGCCGGAAATGTTCGACGCGATAAAAGTGCAGTATCGGCTTGCCTTGAATTTCTTTGGCCTTGAGGACGCAGGAACAGTTCTCGTGCGCGGCGCAAAGGAAAAAGGCGACGTGAAAAACACGGACGGACTGAAAGAGGCTTACGAACTTGGAAACTCGATGTGAGAATCAAAAAATATAACGAAAACTTTTTACAGAAGGAGAAGAAAAAATGTACGAACTGATTCAGCTTTCAGAGCGGACTTATTACATCAAAAGTCCGACGAACATCGGGCTTGTAAAACTGGACGATAAAAATGTCTGCCTGATTGACAGCGGAAACGACAAGGATGCAGGGCGGAAAATCCGGCAGTTACTTGATGCGAACGGCTGGAATCTGACGGCAATTTATAACACTCACTCGAACGCTGACCACATCGGCGGAAACAAATATCTTCAGAATCAGACAGGCTGTAAAATCTATGCGCCGGGAATTGACTGCGCGTTCACAAGACATCCGGTTTTGGAGCCGTCGTTTCTGTATGGCGGATTTCCTCCAAAGGATTTGCGCTGTAAATTTCTTCTGGCACAGGAAAGCGACGCACAAGAGCTGACGGAGCAAAATATTCCGGACGGATTTGAAATCATAAAGCTGCCCGGACATTTTTTTGATATGGTCGGATTCCGCACGGGTGATGACGTGGTTTTTCTTGCCGACTGCCTTTCAAGCCGGGAAATTCTGGAAAAGTACCAGATTGGATTTATCTACGATGTCGCCGCCTATTTGCAGACGCTCGAAATGGTGAAAAATCTTGACGCAAAAATGTTCATTCCGTCGCACACAGAAATCACCGATGACATTTCCGCTCTTGCCCAGTACAACATCGACAAGGTAAATGAAATCGCAGAGAAAATTCTTGGGCTTTGCGGAGAACCGCGAACTTTTGAAAATATCCTGCAGAATCTTTTTGCGGAATACAAACTGACGATGAACTTTGAGCAGCATGTGCTTGTTGGAAGCACAGTCCGTTCCTATCTCGCCTGGCTGAAAGACAGCGGAAAACTTACTGTCAATTTTGAAAACAACCTTATGAGTTGGAAGCGTATATAATTTATATTTACAGGAGAAAAAACAATGAACAACACACTCGTAATTTACGTTCACGGAAAAGGCGGAAATGCTGACGAATCCGAGCATTACAAAAAACTTTTTGCAGACTGCGATGTCGCAGGCTTTGACTACAAGAGCGAAACACCGTGGGATTTTAAGGAAGAATTTTTGAACTGGGCGGAAGAAAAATTCTGCGGCTACAAAAGCGTGATTCTTGTTGCGAACAGCATAGGCGCGTATTTTTCGATGAACGCGATTTCGCAAATCGACGCTGAAACTGACGGCTCAAAAAATGAAATCACTGCAAAAATCGACAAGGCATTTTTTATCTCTCCGATTGTGAACATGGAAAAACTGATTTGCAACATGATGACTTGGGCTGGCGTAACTGAAAATCAGCTTGAGAAAAAGAAAATTATCAGTACAGACTTTGGCGAAAAACTTTCGTGGGAATATCTGATCTACGTCCGCAAAAATCCGATTCAATGGAAGATTCCGACTGAGATTCTTTACGGCGAACATGACAACCTCACTTCGCTTGAAACGGTTTCGGAATTCGTGCGCGCCCACAACGCAAATCTTACGGTGATGAACGGCGGCGAGCACTGGTTCCACACGGACGAACAGATGAAGTTTCTGGACGGATGGATTGAAGAAAAATTGGAGCGGTAAATACAATCGCTCCAAAGTAATTTTTAATATATAATATAAAAATGAAGTTGAACAAAATCGGATTGGTTGCTTTTATTTTCATCGCTTTTTTGGTGCTCGTTGCACTTTTTGTTATGTTTTTGCGTTTTAGAAACCGCAGTAAAATTAAAATTGACGGCAAAAACAGCGTTCAGGAATCCTTGTTTCTTGATATTAATGGAATGAAGCAGTACGTTCAGATTCGAGGAGAAAACGTTGAAAATCCTGTTATGATTTTTGTTCATGGAGGACCGGCAAGCCCAATGGGATACGTTTCCGCCTATTATCAAAAGGAACTTGAATCATCCCTTACAATAATCAATTACGACCAGCGGGGTTGTGGCAGAACTTATTATGCGAACGGCTGCGATTCAGAATGTAATATCGAGTTGCTTGTCAGCGACCTTGATGCCACCGTTGAATATGCAAAAAAACGTTTTGGAAAAGATACGGTGATTATTGCAGGTCATTCTTGGGGAACGGTGATTGGCAGCATTTACGTGCAAAAAGCTCCTCAAAATGTGAGCTGCTATATTGGCATAAGTCAGATTACGAATCTTTACAAAAACAAGTTGAATGTTGCCCGAACAGCTCTTGAAAAAGTTGAAATTAGGGGAACAAAAAACGAAGAAGAACTTTCGGCGTTAATTGAGAAGATGAGCAATGTCAAAAATTATGATGACATGTCGATTTCTGACCTTAGCCGTCTTGTCACAATTTCTAAAAAATATATTGCCTGCAAAGGTGAAATGTCGGGATTCGCCCAAATGACTGCCGGAATCACATCCGCCGACATGAATTTTACCGACATAAAATGGTTTTTACGTCAGATGAATGTAGAAAACTTTTTTGCCCAAAACAAAAATCTGATGGAATACGCCTTTTTTAGTTTTGACATTGATTCACTTTCAAAAAATTACGATGTGCCAGTTTATTTTCTTGCCGGCAAAGGCGACTATTCGGTTTGCCAAAAAGATGCTCAAACCTATTACGAAAAAATCACCGCACCGGACAAAGCTTTTTATTGGATTGAAAACGCAGGACACAGTATGTTCATGGATTCCCCAAAACAATATTACGAGGTAATAAAAAATATTTTGGAGAAATTAAAATATATAAAATAAATATTTTTGCAGAGGAAGAAGAATGAAAAAAATTCTGATTACCGGCGGAACAACTTTTGTGAGCAAATATGCCGCCTCTTACTTTTGCGAGCACGGCTACGAAGTTTTCGTTTTGAACAGAAACACAAAAAAGCAAGTTAGCGGCGTAACTTTGATTGAAGGCGACCGGCACAATTTGGGCGGCAAACTGAAAAATCTGCACTTTGACGTTGTGGCAGACATCACCGCTTACAACGCGCAGGACATAATCGATTTGACGGATTCACTCGGTTCGTTTGACCAGTATATAATGGTAAGTTCCAGCGCGGTTTATCCAGATGATGGAAAACAGCCTTTTGAAGAAGAATGTGAAAGAAAGTCGAACAAGTTTTGGGGAAAATACGGAACGGACAAAATCGAAGCTGAAAACGCACTTTTGCAAAAAGTTCCAGACGCGTACATTTTGCGACCGCCGTATCTTTATGGGGCGATGAACAATGTTTATCGCGAGGCATTTGTTTTTGACTGTGCAAGGCTCGACCGTCCGTTTTATCTTCCGGGAGACGGCAGCATGAAACTTCAGTTTTTTCATGTGAAAGATTTGTGCCGCATTATCGAAAAAATAATTAAAACAAAGCCTGTCGAACACATTCTGAATGTTGGGAATGAGCAACCAGTTTCGATAAAAGATTGGGTTACGCTTTGCTACAAATGCCTTTCAAAAACGCCGACCTTTGTTGAAGTTAGCAAAAAAATTGAGCAGAGAAATTATTTTTGCTTTTACGATTACGAATATTTTCTTGACGTGCAAAAACAAAAGCCTATTCTGCCAAACACAATTGCACTTGAAGAGGGACTAAAGGAAGCTGCCGACTGTCATTTTACAAACGAGCAGGAAGTCCGCAAAAAAGATTATTTGAAATTTATTGATGAAAATTTGCGGAAGTAATCGTAAATTGACATAGGAATGTTCTAGAAGTTGAAAAAATGCGGTGATTTAGCTTGTCGAAATCAGCGTACGTAGTGTAGTTGGTTATTTCGACAGGCTCAATAACCTCTAAAACTTAAACTTATTGAATATCCCAATTTTCTCATTGATTTTTTACAGGAGCAAACATGAACCCGATTTCAGTAGACCCGAAGACGACTTCGCGGGCGCAGGCTTTTGAGCTTTGGATGAATGCGCCCAATCCGATGGTAACTTTTTTCAAGACGCTGGACGTTTCGCCGCTTGTAAGGCTGAGCCACAGGCGCAAACTCAAGTTCAATATGCTCCTGTGCTGGTGCGTGGGAAAAGCCGCCAGCGAGGTGAAGGAATTTTTTCTGCTTCCGGTTGGCGGTGAGCTGTTGAAGTACGATTCGCTTGCCGTGAACACAATCGTTAAGAACAAAAGCGGTGAGGTAAGTTCGTGCGATGTTCCGTTCAATGACGACATCGAAAAATTCAACTGCGACTATCTTGAGCTGACAAGCGAGGTTGCCCAAAACTGCCAAAATCACGACCTTACGCAAAGCATGGTGATTGGAACTTCCGCCATAATCGACACGGAAATTGACGGCGCAGTCGGCATGAACAGCGGAATCTTCAACAATCCGTTCATGATTTGGGGAAAATACCGCCGCCGATTTTTCAAGACAACGCTCACCGTTTCGTTCCAGTTCCACCACACGCAGATGGACGGAGCGCACGCCGGAAGGTTTCTTGAGCTTTTGCAGCAGAACATCAAAAGCGTGAAAAAGGAATTCGGGAAAAATGGAAGATAAGAAAATACAGCGATGACAATTTTCTGGAGGTGCGGTTATGGAATCAGATTGTCTTGTCCGCAAAATCAGGCAGGAAGAAATTGCGGAAGCGTTGCGTTTGGTCTGGGACGTGTTTTTGGAATTTGAATCGCCCGACTATACAAAAGAAGGCGTTGAGGAATTTTACAAAAGTATCCATGACGAAAGCTACCTTTCAAAACTCTGCTGGTATGGCGCGTTCATTCAGGAAAAACTTGTCGGAATAATTGCGACTCGGAACGAGGGAACTCACATCGTGCTGTTTTTTGTGGACGGAAAATATCACAGGCAGGGAATCGGAAGGCGGATGTTCGAGTTCGCACGGAGCATGAACAGTTCCGGAAAAATGACGGTGAATTCTTCGCCGTATGCTGTGCCCGTTTATCACAGGCTCGGATTTTGCGACACGGACACGGAACAGGTTGTGAACGGATTGCGCTTCACGCCGATGGAAATGAAATAGCCTGATTGTCGGGTTTTGACAATATTTAATATACGAGGAGAAACAAAATGAAAAACAGTGCGTTGGTCGTGATTGACCTTCAGAATGACATTACAAAAAATTACAGGGAAATAATCGCTCGTGTGAATCAGGCGATTGATTGGGCGGCAGGCGGAATGCACGTTGTCTACATTCAGAATCACAACCTTTCAGCCGGAACAAGAACATTCAAGCCGGGAACGCATGGGGCTGAGCTTGTGCCCGAAATGAAAATCGCTTCCGACCACATTTTCACCAAGACAAAAAGCAATGCCCTGACAAGCGCGGATTTCACCGACTTCATTCAGGAGAACGGACTTACAGAATTTTTTATTGCCGGAGCGGACGCGACTGCCTGCGTAAAATCCACCTGCTTCAACATGACAAAAAACGGCTACACCGTCCACGTGATTTCCGACTGCATTTCAAGCTACAACAAAAACAAGATTCCCGAAATGCTCGCCTACTACGAAAGCAAAGGCTGCGACGTAAGAACTTTTGACGAGATGTGCCGGTCGCTTGTGTAATTCCCACACTTGTTCCGTGTCATTCCCTTGCTTGAAAAGGGAATCTATTACAGGTGATTATTAACCAAGTTTGTTTTGCAAACATCGTGGCTCTAGTTTTGCAATGACAAGGAGACAACGCCGGATACGGCACTATTAAAAACGGAGGAACAAAAATGAACGAAACGAAAAACGACATTTGGGAAAAACTTTACAACGCGGCTAGGAAAGTTCAGAATGCGCGGACAATCTCGCCCTTTATTGAGGCAGGCGGAGTTGCGGCGGCGATTCTCACGAAGGGCGGAAACATTTACGTCGGTGTCTGCATCGACACGGCAAGCACGCTCGGAATGTGCGCGGAACGGAATGCAATTGCGAACATGATTACGAACGGAGAAAGCCAGATTGAAAAACTCGTCGCCATAACGCCCGACGGAAAAGTGGGTTCACCGTGCGGAGCGTGCCGCGAATACATGATGCAACTCGACAAGGACAGCGGCGAAATCGAAATCCTCGTTGACTACGAAAAGCGAAAAACTGTCCGCCTAAAGGAACTGCTTCCCGACTGGTGGGGAAAATCGCGGTTTGAGGAAAAATGACAAAAATTTCTGCAAATCGGTTTGTATCGCTTGTTGCAATAAAGATGCGGTGATTTATGTTCAGAATCGGTGAATTCTCAAGGCTGACTCAAGTTTCGGTGCGGATGTTGCGCTACTATGACGAGGAAGGGCTTCTTGTACCTGCGGAAGTTGACAGGTGGACAGGGCACAGGCTTTATTCGGCGGAGCAGATTCCCATGCTGAACAAAATTCTGTATCTGCGGGACAGCGGACTGAATGTAAAGGAAATCGCTCTTGCTCTTAAAATGGACGGGCAGAAACTTCTTGCAATGCTCGGCAGAAAGCGCACGGAAATCGAAAAGACGATAATGCAGGAACAGGAAAAACTCAAAAAGATTGAGACTGCGCGACGCGGAATTCTTTGCGGCGGCGGAGACTTTCATTACAACATCTCGCTCAGATTAATTCCTGCGTGCAAGGTTCTTTCGGTGCGTAAGATCGTGGCGGACTACTGGTGCGAGGGCGAACTGTGGAAGGAGCTTTCATCGTTTGCGGAAAAGAACAAAATCGCAATTTCGGGCAGCACGTTTTCAATTTACCACGACACTGAATTCAAGGAGCGGAACGTTGACATCGAACTTTGCGCCCCGGTCAATACGAATGGAAATGTCGAGCCGCCGTTCAATTTACGGACAACAGAATCAGTTTTGAACATGGCATGCACGATGGTTTACGGTGAGTTTTCTAACATCAGGAACGGTTACCTTGCCTTTGCCGAGTGGCTTGAAAAAAACAGCGGATACAAAATGACTGCCCCGACACGCCAGATTGTGCACAGAGGTCCCTGGAACGAAAGCGACCCGGAAAAATATCTGACAGAAATTCAGATTCCTCTTGTATCTGACACGGTGTGAGGTTTTATACTCCAATCATCAGTTTTTATTGGAGGCAATATGAAATATCAGGTAAAGGAAATCGGCAAGGTGAGGAACGATGGAAACGGTGCGTTCATTCAGCTGGAAAAGGAGTTTATTCCGGGACTTTGTGCGCTGGAAGGATTCAGCCACATAAACGTGCTATGGTGGTTCAGCGGATGCGACAATGGGCAGGACAGAAACGAACTGCAAACTCAGCAGCCTTACAAGGACGCGCCGGAAATAATGGGAGTTTTTGCAACACGCTCTCCCGCACGCCCGAATCCGCTTGCATTGACGGCATCCGAAGTGCTCGACATTGATTTTGCAAATGGAATTATCCGCATTGCATTCATTGATGCGGGAATCTCCTGTTGCGCAATAAATTGCTGATCAAGTTTGCTTTGCAAACATCGCGTGTCAAATACGGCAATGACAAAGAATCAGGCTGTACAATAGAAGAAAAATGGAGGCATGATAAAAATTACATCCGTGTAATTTTTATCATTACAGTTTGCTCAAGCGTTGCTTTCACAAACTGTGATTCTCGCCATCCGTGGCTCGCCGCTATGCGGAGTTTTATAAGGAGGAAAAAAATGAACGGCAAACCGATAATCGAAACTGTGCGCCTTGTTCTCCGGGAATACACTCCGGAAGATTTTGACGCGCTTTTTGAGATAATGTCCGACGAGGAGACAATGCGGCACTATCCTGCGCCTTTTGATGGGGAGCGCACGCGCGGCTGGATTGACTGGAACATTCAGAATTACAGGGAATACGGCTTCGGACTGTGGGCAATTATATTGAAGGAAAGCGGAGAATTTATCGGCGACTGCGGAATCACGATTCAGAACATCGACGGGGAAATGCTCCCTGAAATCGGCTACCACATCAACAAAAAATACTGGCGCAAAGGATTCGCAAGTGAGGCCGCAAAAGCAGTGTGCGACTGGGCGTTCACAAACACAAAATACGACCGCCTTTATTCGTACATGAAATACACGAATGTCGCCTCGTACTCAACCGCCAGCGCAATCGGCATGAAAAAAGTCAAGGAATATCCCGACGAGAAAAACGGAATTTCCTGCGCCTATGCAATCACACGCGATGAGTGGGAAAGATTGTATTCCTGAAAAATGGCGTTTATAAATCGGAGGAGATATGATTCCAATCATTCTTAATTTGTGTCTTGGCATTTTCAAATATATCTGCGGCACGGTCAGCGGACTGTCCTCGATTACTTCCGACGCGGCAAACAATCTGTCGGACGCGGTAACTTCCCTGATGACTGTGCTTGGCGTAAAAATGGCTTCGACTTTGGGCGGACAGCGGCATCAGAACGGACACGGACGGATGGAATGGATTGTGGGGCTGGTGGTCTCCTGCTCAATCGTGCTGGTCGGCTGGGAATCTCTCGGAAATTCAGTTCACGCAATCAGAAATCCTGCAAGCCCGAAGTTCAATGTTTTTATTCTTATTGTGATGCTCGTGTCAATCGGCATAAAGATTCTTCTGTTCCTTTTCAACCGCAAAAAAAGCCTGGAGAAAAATTCTTCCGCCTACAAAGCTGCCGCCGCTGACTGCATTAGCGACGCGGTTTCGACTTCTGTTGTTACGCTCACCTTTTTGGCGGATTCTCTTCTGAAGCTTCATCTTGACGGCTGGTGCGGAATTCTTGTCTCGCTGTTCATCATGCGGAACGGATTGCTTTCGTTTGCGGAAATTACACGGCGCGTTTTGGGAGAAGTTGCGGATGCTGATTTGTCGGAGCAGCTGAAAAATTTTGTGCTGAAATACAACGAAAATCTGATTGGCGAAGTCGTCGATTTGCAGTTAATGGATTACGGCTACGAACGTTACGGCGCATCACTGACGGTCAGGGCAAAACACGGTGCGGATCGGGCGGAATTCCTTTTGCTGGTTGCCGACTTGAAAAGCGCAGTATATCAGAAATTCGGTTACATCACCACAATCGAACCTGAAATTCCTGCGTCCCCAAAAGTTCAGGAGCAGGTCATGGAAATTGTCCGCCACAAAATCAGCGGAATTGACAGAAATCTGACAGTCGCCGAAAACACGCGCGTCAACGAAGGAGCAGACAGGCCGCAAGCCATAATCTGCATTCTCGTTCCGTTCTCGTACAGTAGCCACGAGCAGGAAATTTTTCAGCAAGTTCAAGCCAGCCTGAAAGACCAGAATTTTTCCTACACGGTAAAACTTCTTGCCGGAAAGGGGAAGTTGTAAAAATCACAAACCACCCGTCAAACGGGTGGTTTGCACTTAGCCTATAAGGCTAG
>NZ_CAMCEC010000036.1 GCF_945873775.1 uncultured Treponema sp.
CATCTGCCGCAACACCTGCAACTGAACAGGCTCTGGCACCGGCGAATACAGGGAAGAGCGGTACGGAGCAGCCGAAAGAAAACTTCATCACAAAGAGGGCTGACGAGTGGCAGAAAAACGGAATGATGACAGACAACCAGAGAGTTGCGTTCAGAAGTGAAACGGGGCTGTAGTATGGAGTGGTTTATAATTGAAACTCACGCGGATGAATATCCGCGCTGGACACAGAAAGTAACGATGGGCGGCTCGCTCTATAAGCTCTATTTTTCATGGAACGAGCGTCAGGAAATATGGCAACTGTCAATTTCTGATTCTGACGACAACCTGCTTCTTGGCGGGCTTTGTCTTGTTCCTGAAATCGACCTGCTTTCAAAATATAGGGTGAGTGTTCCAAAACTTCCGGTCGGAATGCTTATTGTTATGGACAAGATGAGCGACCTTTCAACGGCAGAGATTACGAGAGACAACTTTGGAAGCCGTTTTCTTCTCGGATATTTTGACTTTGGGGAGGATTGAAAATGGCATTTCAGAGATATGTAGGCCTTTCCGTTACGACAAAGGACGGTGAGAGCGTAAAAATTGAAGACCTGCGCATAGATTTTGACATAGAGCGTACTTGCGGAAAGGAAGCAAACCGTGCTGTTATCCGTGTTTATAACCTGACGAAAGAAACATCGGCACAGGTTACCGAAGCTGACGGACATATCCTTCTTAGGGCGGGATATAAGGACGAAGCAATAGGAACGATTTTCACGGGCGACATTCTCTGCGGAAACCGTACGCATGAAGATAACGACTATGTGACAACGATTGAAGCGTATGACGGTCGAACCGCCGTGATGGGCGGTATGGTGTCACTTTCCTATGCGCCTGATACTGATGCGCTGACAGTCGCTCAGGCTCTTCTTGATGCAATCGGGCTGGCATATAAGGGAACGGACTTAATTCCGGAAGGAGAAAAATATCCGCACGGATACTGCTTTATCGGAATGGCAACGGACGGGCTTTCAGAACTGCTTGCCCGCTATGGGCTTTTTTATACTGTGCAGGACGAAACCTTGTACATATACGAGCAGGGAAAGGAAACAGAAAACTCCGAACTTACGCTTGAAGAGGGCGGGGATCTTCTTACTCTTCCTCAGCCGTTAAGTGATAAGACGGAATGCAAGGATATAAACGAAGAAGCACCAAACCGCTGGGTATTCGGAGCGAAACTGAACCCTCAGCTTGTTCCTGGTGCTTCGGTAAGCATTGAATCCTCGACATTTAAAGGCGAACTTGTGATTCAGAGCGCAAAGTGCAGGGGAAGCAACATGAACGGAGATTTCTGTGTTGATATCGAGGCGGAGGCTTTGTAATGAACGAACTTACACGGCTGTTGAAAGAAAACTTTGACTACTCAATGACGAATATCCACACGGCTTTTCCGGGCGTGGTCGTGAAATACGACAAGAACACTCGTCGTGCGGACATTCAGCCGAGCGTAAAGCGGAAACTGCCGTCAGGCGAGTTTGTTGATTTGCCTGTAATTCCTGATGCGCCTGTGCTTTTTCCCGGCACAAAACAGTACACAGCCTGCTATCCGCTTGAAAAAGACGATGAGGTTCTCTGCATCTGTATGGAACGCGGAACTGACACATGGCGTGATTCAGGCGGAAGCGGAATTGAGGAAAATGACCCGAGAAGGTTCAGCCTTATGGACTGCATTGTAATTCCAGGCTTACAGCCTTCTGAATTCATCGGTGCAGAGGGAGACGGTTTCTGCGTGGTACATAAGGCAAAGCCGGACGGTGATTTGATTTCTTCGGTCGTAATGGATGATGAGAAGATTCAGGTTACACAGAAGAAAGCCGTGCTGACCGTAAAGGGCAATAAGCTTAGTTTCAAAAATGACAGCAAGGATTACTTCACCGTTATGAGCAAGATTCTTGATGATATGAAGACTGCGGCACAAAACATGAAGACCTTTGCGGGAAATGTAAAAGGTCATAAGACAGTTGGAAGTCCTGCAAATCACAATGTAAGCCCGGATGACATCACGAAATTCGGACTGGATGAGCAGAATTTCAATACAGATGCTCAGAACTTTGGATCTGATAAAAGCGATCTTGGAAAGGTCATGGAGGCAGGAGAATAATGGCTCTCGTAGTTTCAACATTACAGGCAGATTTACAGACAACATTTCTCGCTATGAATGACATCACAGATGGAAGCGGCGACCGCTATATGGCTGACAATGTTGCAAAGAACATAAAAGACTACATTCTCACAGGAAAAACATCTACAACTGATGCAGGAGCTGCACCTGCCGGAAGTTATTCAGGAAGTGGCTCTGGAACTATGACGATAGATGATTCTTCCCTTGCCGATGATTTGTATTCGACTTTTACAGCCGGATATGACAACAACGGTCTTGCTTCTCACATGGCGGCGGATATAGACAAGGCATGTTCGGCAAACGATACGGTTTCAGAGACTTCAAAAGGTACCGTGACAACTCCAAGCGGAGCTTCGAGTATTTTCTCAGGTCCTGCACAGGGGAAATTCAGCGGAAGCAAGGCGACCATAGAAAGCAAGCTGAAAGCCTGTTTCAGCTCTATGGACGAAAAGACCAGTGGTGGAAACGAGTATTTTGCACAGGAAATGGCTTCTGCTATTGATTCTTATCTGAAAGCCGGAAATATCAGCGTAACACTGAAAAGTCCGTTTCTTTCTGGAACAGGCGGAGGAACGATTGTATGAAAGATTTTGCGCTTGAACCTGGAACAAACAATTTTCTCTGGAAGAAACGCGGCATAACTATGACTTCGGAATATTTGCAGTATATGCAGCAGAAAGTTATCTGCTGTCTTTCACTTTTCAAGGGTGAGTGGTATCTCGATACACGGCTTGGCATTCCTTATATTCCTGGATGGAGCCTTGAGAAAGACGGCCACCGCACAATTCTTGAAAGTGCTATTCGTGTAAAAATAGCGAGCACCAGCGGAATTAAGAAACTGACATCATTTGAAACAAATCTTGACCCGAAAACTCGCTCGTTCACTGTTAGTTTCTCTGCTCAGTGTGATAACGGCGAGGTTCTGGAGATGAACGACATACAACTTGGAGGCAATGAATGAAAAGAACACAGTACGGACTTACAGAAGTGGGTTTCGTTATAAAACCTCTTTCAGTTATTCTCGAAGAAGAAAAAGAAGCTTTTCGCAGTGCTTTCGGTGATGATGTAGACTTATCTGATGAGAGTGTTGCGGGTGCGTATGTCGGAAATCAGGCTGCAAAACTTGCGGCTCTTTGGGAACAGCTGGAAGGTTTATGGAATGCTGGAGACAAGGACAGCGCAAGCGGTATGTTTCTTGACAGGCTTGCAGCGTTCGTGAATGTATCTCGCGAACAAGCAAAGAAAACACAGGTGACTGCATGTTTGTGGGGAAATCCAGGAACGGAAGTCCCGAAAGGATTACTGGCAAAGCTCTCAACAACGGAAGAACTTTTTGCGCTTACGAAAACTGTCACAATATCAAAAGACACTCTTCTCGGAATTGAACTTAAAGTATCTGATGTAAATGATTTGTCTCTCATTATCAACACTGTAACAGTTTCAATTAGTCCGGAAGAGGGGGACACCGAAGAAGCTTTGCGTGACGCACTTATAGAAGCCGTTACTTCCCGCTTTTCTGATAGTCTATCAACTGAGACTGTCGGAGACGATGGTCTTAGGATTATTGCATCGGACGGAGTTACAGATTTTTCTGCAGATGTTTCAGGCGTGCTCGAAATAAAATCTTTGGGTACACCGGCTGTTTTCGCAGCAAAGGAAGCCGGTCGAATCTATGCACCTTCGGGAACTCTTACAAAGATGGTCTCAAATGTTTCTGGGGTGGATTCAATAACGAACTATGCGACAGGGGTGACAGGCCGCGATGCAGAGAGCGACACTGAACTCCGACAGAATATGACCGCAAGACAGAAACAGGCAACTTGTACGGAGCCAGCGATAGAAAATGCAATTTCAAAGCTGACTGGCGTGACTTATACCAAAGTATATTCAAACCGTGGCATAATCGAAGTAGACGGAAGACCACCGAAAAGCTATGAGGCAGTCGTTGTCGGTGGGGATTCTCAGGTCATAGCGGAAACAATATTTGCGAACGGTCCGGCTGGTATTCAGGCTTATGGAAATACTGTTCAGACTGTAAAAGACAGTCAGGGCTTTGACTGGCAGATTGGTTTTTCAAGACCCGTGAACAAGAATATCTGGGTTAAGATTGTTCTTTCTCTTTATGACGAAGAGGAATTTCCCGCCGGAGGTACAAACGCCGTTAAGTCAAATATTGTTGAATGGGGTGCCGTCAACCTCGGCGTTGCTGTAGATTTGATTTTCCAGAGACTGAGTATTCCTGTTTATGCAGTTCCGGGAATCGCACACGCTGACATAAAGGTAGCCGCGACGCTCGACCCTGACACCCCGCCAGATGATAGCGCATACCAGGCCGCAAACATAAGCATAGGAGAGGTTGAGATTGCTGTCCTTGATGAAAGCAGAATAAGTGTGGAGGTAGTAAGTTGAAAATGGAAAAGATAGATTTTTCGTCATTCAACAAGCCAAAACACTTTCCGCAATGGCTCTGTTCCGGCGATACGCTGAAACTGGCTGAGTTTGATGATGCACAGCTTGAGGAACTCGATAAGAATATTCGAGATATGAGCGGTCAGTTTGACATCGACAATGCCAGCGGTGTAGAGCTTGACCGAATCGGAAAGATTCTTGGAGAGGAACGAAACGGCAGCACGGACAGAATCTATAGGATTTATCTTAAGCTTCGGACAATGCTGAATACAGCCGACGGAACGGTAGAGGACATCATAAAGTTCGTGAAGTTCTTTTTCTCTTCGGAAACCGTGCATCTTGTTCCGAATTATCCGGCAGGCCTTAGAATCCTGCACGATGGTTTCAATGATACTGTGGATTTTAACCGCATTATCAAACAGATTGTTGGTGCGGGAATCGCCTATGATACGCGCGAGATTTTCAACATGACGGAGGAATTCCCGATAGATGAAGCCGACGAAAAGCGTGTTCACAGAGTTGAGAGCGAACATTTTCCACGCAATTCAGTATTCCGCGACGGACGGGTTCTTCGTGATGGCGTAACTGTATTACCGACACACTTCGTACCGTTATTCAGAAATGGCGAGGAACTAAGGAACGGTGCTGTACAGAGAAGAAACGGACTTCACAGGGTAAGAATTGACGAGCCTGTTACTACACCTGTCAGACACAATTCGGGAATACTTGACCTTATGGAACTCTGCTACAAAAGGCAATTTGAAGACCTTTGGCAGATATTGAGTGATTTATTTTCATTCGACAATGTTGAGCAGAAGCTTACGGACAGTTTGACGATTTCAGACAGTGATGAGAAAACTGTTGTTACAAATCCTGTAGATGATATCGGCAGAAAATACAGGCGGAACGGAAAACTCTACCGTAACGGTGTCTGCTACAGGGCTAGTGACAGAATCAACGATTTTGTTTCTTTGAACTCTATGACCGCAGATTCATCTGAAAACTGGGCAGAAAACGACAGTTTTGAGTTTGACGATGTAAAGCAGAAAATTGCTGAATCTTTTTCTGTCAGAGATGAGAGTACGGAAGGTGATTTTGAATCCGTTATTTCTGACGGAATCGGGCGCGGCTATAAAAGAAACGGCACGCTTCGCAGAAGAAGCTCAGTTTACAGATCGAGCAAAGGAATTTCTGACCCTCTTGCCATGCACGGCGGATGCGTTGGTTTTTCTGATGAAATGGAAGTATCCGATTCTTTCAACATCGGAAGACGCTGGTGGTACTGGCGCATAGGTATTTATTCTAGGGACAGCAGCATAACGCGGAAAAGCGGAGTGCTTGAGGCAATATAATTACAGGGAGGCATAAAAAATGCAGAAGTTAGTGGAAAGATTTCCAGTAAAAGGAATCTTTAAAATGACCGTAAGAAAAAACGGCAAAGTGATTGAGGAATATGAAGACCACAATCTTATCGTAAACGGTGCCAGGAATCAGGCTGCCAGAATGTTTGCCGGGGATGTTACAGGCAGACCTATAAAAAGCATTGCGTTCGGAACCAGCGGAACTGCACCCGTCGTTACCGATACGGCAATCACAGGCGCATATAAAAAAGATGTCGAGGGATTCTCATATCCTGATATGGGGCAGATCCAGACGAACTGGGAACTCGGAGCAAATGAGAACAATGGCATGGCAATCATGGAGTTTGGTCTTCTGTCTGCTGATGGAACGCTCCTTTGCCGTAAAGTTCGCGAAAATCCGATTTACAAGGAATCTGACATCAGCATTGAAGGACACTGGACTTGGATTTTCTAAGGGAGGAATAGAATATGGCAAATTTAAGTGAAGAAACAAAGTGGGAGAACGGCATCTACCAGCTTGAAATTGATGACCCACTCCAGGGTGGAGCAGATGGAATCGACAATGTTCAGGCAAAGCAGCTGGCAAACCGCACCCGCTACCTGAAAGAAAAAATTGAAAGCACTCAGGCAAAAGTTGCTCCTGTTGAGGCTTCGGAAAAGTCTGCTCACGCCTATGCAATCGGCGAACAGTTTATGTACAACGACATTCTCTATACGGCAAGTGCGGAAATCGCTGTTGGAGACACAATCACGCCGGGAACAAACTGCTCTGCAAGTGATGAGCTTGTAAAGCAGCTGGCAAACCACAAAAGCAACATATCGAACCCGCACAATACAACGGCAGCTCAGGTGGGAGCTTACTCTAAGGCTCAGACAGATGCGTTGCTTGCAGATTTGTATGCATCTGCAAGGACTGATGAAAGCAAAGCCCGCAACCTTCTTGATGTTCTTGGAATTCGTTCAGTGCATTCTGATACGCCTGCAACAGAAGCCGAGGCAAAAGGCTGTATTCTTGAGATGCACAACAGATTACAGGCTGGAGATACATCATGGTATCGTGACTGCGATTATCTTGACCTTGCAAGCATTACTGTTGACGGAAATACCTACACATGGAATGCCAGCTATAAAAATCTTCGCCTGATGAACATGGGATTGAATGTGTATAAAGGCGCCGGCGATACAGAGAATACACAGAACCATGTTGTAATGCAGTTCAGAAACTGTGTTCTTACAAAGCAAATGAATGCGACAAACACAAATACTGGCGGTTATGCTAGTTCTGAATTGTATTCCTGGTTGAATGATAAATTCAAAGCAGGTCTTGTCGCTGCTCTTGGCAACTACCTCTACACAGTCAGACGACTGCTTTCAACAAAAAGCTCATGGGCGTGGGCTGATGACACCGTATTTTTGCCGACCGAGCACGAGATTTGGGGAACAAACGTCTGGTCAGAAGAATGGGACGGTGGTTTTCAGGCTCAATGGCCAGCTTACAAAGATAGTGCGATTTACAAAGTTAAAAAGCACAACGGAAGCAGAATGTGGTGGTGGGAAGCAACGCCGTTTAAGGATAACGCGGTTTCGTTTTGCTATGTCAGCTGCGGCGGTAGTGCCAGCTACTCCACCATGCCAGTGCTGCTGGTGGAGTGTCGCCCGCTATCTGTGTCGCGTAGCGGCACGAAAATCTTGAAATCTCGCCCCCTTGTGGGGCGAAGAAAAGAGAAATGTGTTATAATACTTTTGTCCCGCGTAAGCGGGTCGAAAAAAAATATGTTTTAACTGGGGAAGCTATGAGCGTTTTAAAAAGCAAGCGCGGACTTTCTAAAATGGAGTTTTACCATAACGCACGAAAATTGCGGCGGGAACTTACGGAGTTTTTACGCAGGGATTTTGGCGTTCATTCTAGGAAAAACGCAAGCAAAATAAATCCGACACTTCCAGATGATTGGTATGATGAGGATATTGTTGATTTTTCAAAGAATATAAGGATTTTATTGCGTAATTTGGTCTGGAATATTACGGCGGCAAATACAATCAATGCAAGCAGTGAAAAACTTGTTGAGGAAAAGAAAAAGAGACTTTCAGAAAGACGAGGGTATCAGAACGCAGCAATAATCAACTGTCAGCAGCTTATTCAGGAATTTCAGTTCTGTGAAGATTCATTGCCGATAAATGCAGAAAAATTGTTGCCTTATGTGGAATCCCTTAATTTAGAGATAACTTTACTGAAAGGCTGGAGAAAATCTGACAATAAACTGTGGGAGCAGATTTTTGTCGAAGAAAAAAATTGTGAAATAAGGTAATATTCAATTTGAATATAAAAGGGTGTTCCCTGTACGCGGTTTCGTTTTGCAATGTCAACAACAACGGAAATGCCAACAACAACAACAATGCCAGTGCTGCTGGTGGAGTGTCGCCCGATTCCGTGAGGTGGCACACGGTCAGGCTCATTGAGCCGAGCCACTCGACACAGAAGGAGGGAACATCCTGCGGACTGGCGTTATGCCCTCCGCAAACAGTAATTCTGACACGCCCGTGCGGACGCGGACGGGAGACCGTCCATGCATGGCAGCCATATTGCGGAAGGCTGTTTCATGCACGGTGGCGTAAGCGGCATATACTGCAGAACGGTCATAGATAAATGAATCGTGTCATAAGTCTATAATTGACCGTATGCCGTGCAGAATTGATTTTTTTGTTTTATGGGAGTTTTTGATGAGCGACAAAAGACACGAGGCTCGTTATCAGAGGCGGAAAGAGAAAAGGGAACAGAAGCGCATCTCTAAAATCGGCTTTTATGATGATTTCAGCCTTGTTTCAAATGCTGACAAACTGTGTGCCGCGTTCAAGAGGGCAAAACGCGGCGTGTCCTGGAAAGAAAGCGTTCAACGGTATGAAGCAAATCTTCTCCAAAATGTAATCGAAACGAAACGAAAGCTTCTTGCCGGAGAAGATGTAAGGCGTGGTTTTGTTGAATTCACCGTAAACGAGCGCGGAAAGATGCGGCATATAAAAAGCGTTCACATTTCAGAGCGTATAGTTCAAAAATGCCTGTGTGAGGAAGTTCTTTCTCCGATTCTTGAACGCCCGCTTATACATGACAACGGTGCATCTATCAAGGGAAAAGGCACTCAGTTCTCCTTGAACAGACTCACGGCTCATCTCAGGCGTTATTACAGATCCAACGGAAACTCAAACGAGGGGTATGCGCTTCTAATTGATTTCAGAAAGTATTTTGACAGCATCGATCATAGAGTCCTTGCAAAACAGCTTGGACGACACATAAAAGATGCAAGACTCAGGATCCTTTTGTGGAATTTCATTCAGGCTTTCGGACCTGAAAAGTCTCTCGGTCTTGGCAGTGAAGTCTCACAGATTTGCGCTGTATTCTTCCCGAACAAAGTAGACCATTTTATTAAAGAAAAACTGCGTATAAAATACTACGGTCGTTATATGGACGACCTGTATCTTATTCACAGCGACAAAAACTATTTGAAAAAGTGCCTGTATCAGATTCAAAAGCTGTGCGCTGAACTTGGAATAACTCTTCACGACAAAAAGACGCGGATAGTAAAGCTTACTCAGGGTGTGAACTTTTTGAAAGGTCGTTATATACTTACTAAAACAGGAAAAATAATTAGGCTTCCGAGCAGGGATTCAACAGTTAGAATGCGACGGAAGCTGAAAAAATACAAAAGTCTTTGTGAACGCGGAAAAATGAACTCTTCTGACATACGCATATCCTACCAGTCATGGCGTGGAAATTTTAAGAAGCGTTTTGATGCGTATTACAAACTTAAGAGGATGGATAAGCTCTACAACGAGCTGTTCATATATGACCACACTCTTATGAGTGCGTAAAACTTAAAGCCATGCGTTTGCCGGAGCGCATAGAAAACATGAGGAGGCAAGCGATGGTATATCTTGCAAGAAAAAATGGAGCTGTCATTCATCATACCGACATGGAAGCGATGAAGACAATGGACGGAATCGGCAAGGCTGAGATGGAGATTTCAGACGAGGAGTTTGAGGCTGCAGGAAGTCTTGCCCGGATTATTGACGGAAAAATCTTCATCGGAAAAACTGATGAAGAAAAAGCCGCTGACGATGCGAGGGTAAGAATAGCAGCCTTAAAAAAGAAGCTTGCGGAGACTGATTATATTGCCGCCAAAATTACAGAGGGCAGTGCCACTACAAAAGAATACGCTGACAAAATTGCGGAACGCCAGGCATGGCGTGCAGAAATAAACGAGCTTGAGGAACTGCTCTCTTAGTATCCACTCAAAAAAATAAACTAAATTACACTATAAGCCAGGATTGCCGGAATCCTTTAGAGTTTCCGTCGGTCCTGGCTTTTTTATTTACGAGGAAAAAACAATGTGGGAAGCAATAAGCAACATACTTACAAGCACAAACGCTCTGCAGACAATCGTCAGCATTATTCTGATATTCCTGATTTTAGTCGTGATGATTAAGACAGGTATGATTCGGATAAAAACAAAGCATGTTCAGGTGGGGAATGGAATTATCTCTTCGGATATCGAGAGAAAAATAATACACGAACAATGCAAGTTCACGCGCATTTATCTTTCGGGGCTTATCGGAAAAATAACGGAAGTCTGCCCTGACCATACTCTTATACATGAGGGCTGGTTTACAAAATGTATTCTTTCTGATGCTTATGACGAGTTTGTGGAATGGATAACGCAGAATCATATCTCAACAGACAAAGCGTATGTATCGACCAAACAGAATACAATCTGTGCTTTGATTTATTCGTACCCTGTAAGAACGGAATTTAAAACAGCAGAGTTCCAGACAAGAATGAAAAATTGGGTTGAAGAAATAATTCGTGAACTGGTCCGAATCAGAAAAGTCTACACAGAACAGGCTAAGGAATCTCAAAATCCTATCCAAAGCCTTTATGCCGAAGCTTAAGCATCTTAGATAAAGAGGAAGAATAAAATGGAGTTATCAGATTTTGTACGTAAGTATGATGGCTGCAAGGTTGATTTTGACGGCGTGTATGGAGCGCAGTGCGTGGATCTGTTCCGCCAGTACGCTAAGGAATGCCTTGTAATTCCTGAACACACAGGCTCATGCAGCACAAGTGGCGGAGCAAAGGACTTGTTCCTTGATTACGCCAAAATGCCGCTTGAGAAGAAGTATTTCATTAAGATAACAAACAAGTCATTCATTCCTGGTGATGTCGCAGTATGGGATGAAAGCGAGAAAAACAAATACGGTCATGTTGCCATTGTACTCGGTAAACTCAATAATGACCTGATTGTATTCGAGCAGGACGGCCTTAAACAGAACGGAGCAAGAATCACACTTAGAAGCAAGGAGCGGCTTCTTGGATTTCTGCGTAAAAAATAGGGGAGTGAAAATCGTATGAGGAGATTTGATTATGCGAAAAAAAATATTATTTCTTTTTGTCTTTTGTTTGTGTTTGCTGTGTTGTTTTCCGGATGCTGCACATGCGGAAAACTCCGAGCCGACGCTCAAACTGTTGTCAGCGGAAATTCATTCGCAGCTGGACGGCTTGAAGCAACAGTCACGGCACTTAACGGAACAGTTGCTGATAGCAGAGAGAGAATTGCAAATATCATCAAGACAAGTAGAGGAATTACAGACGGAGTTGAACGGATTGAATACCTGTTTGAGCAATACGAATCAGAAGTTGAGCGAATACTCGGAGAAATTGAGCGAATACGAGACGAAACTCAAAATCCGGGCGAGAATAATATCTCTGGCAGTTCTGATTCTATTATTGTTCATAGCGGTGAGGATAATTCTGCTGGTGTTAAAAATTAAATTCGGAGTGAAGATTCCTTATCTCATAAACCTTCTGCTTTAGGTGAAAATGAATAAAATATTTTAACTCTTTACAAACGGCTGAAATAATCCGAAAATGAGAAGAGGAGGAAATAAATGACATTAGACACCGAAAGTCAGCACAAAGAAGCTCTGGATGTGTTCATCCGGTCATTACAGGCCGCTCCTGATTCGCTGATTAAGTCGCTCTCCGGCAAGGAATTTGCCCGCCATGTGGTTGACGGAGCGAAGGAAATAGAGAAGTTCATCTATTCGCAGGAAGATAAAAAGTAACAAAAATCTGTAAACAATTTGTAGGTAAATGCCAACAAAAAACCGCTATCTACTCTAATGTTAGGACGGATAGCGGTTTTATTATTTATTGCTAAAGCAATTTGCTATTTTATCCCACCCAGCCGCCCATTGGTTATTAAACTGAAAAACTATCCACAAAAATCAATTTATATGTTATACTATAAGTATCATAAGATAGGAGGCAAATTATGGCAGCAATGGCATTAAAACAAAAGGCTATTAATTACATTGATACTCTAGATGACGAGCAGACTCTCAGCGTCATCATGTTTATAGAATCTATGCCCCGAAAAAATGTGCCTCTTCAAAATTCAAAAACTCCAGAAGAACGGGCAAAGGCAAAACAGGCTTTAGATGAACTTTTTGCAATGGGTCGTCCTGCAAAACATGAAATCATCCTTAACGGACGCAAAGAAGCAGCATTGACAATGCGGAGAAAATATGAAAGTCTTAATTGACACAAACATTCTGCTAGATGTAATTCTGCTTCGCGAACCGCATTTTGAACTTTCAAAACGCGTCCTTCAATGCTGTCAATCTATTGTTGATGGTTATATCGCGGTTCACACTTTCTCAAATATGTTTTACGTTCTTCACGAAACAGAAGATTTTTCCATCGAAGACTGCCGTAACACCTTTAATAAACTGCTTTATGTTTTTGATGTGGCTTCTTTGGATAAATCAGATGTAATTGCCGCTGTAAATAATGAAACCTTTGATGACCTCGAAGACTCTATGCAACACCAGTCTTCCATCGCTTGTAAACTTGATTATAGCGTTACACGAAATGTTGATGATTTTGAAAAGGCAACTATTCCTGCTGTTACACCAAAAGAATTTTTAAGACTAGTCCATGCTGAGAAATAATTAGTTAAATACGATTCCAGAAAGGTCTAGTCCTAATTTTTCAAGGACTGCCTTCATATTGTTTTTGTTTGCCCATATGTCAGGTTCATATCCTTTACCTTCTCCTAGGTAGTTTTCAGGTAGGTTGGTGGCAAAAGAGGTACTTGGCAACCAGAAATATATTCCGTTTTCGTTGTATTTTACGCAGTTTCCGTAAATCTGCATTCCGCCGGAATGTGTTCCTATCAACTTGAGTTTTAGTTTGTCTTTGAAACGATATGCTATAATCCAGACTTCACCAGCAGAGTAGCTCCAGTTATCCTGCGTAACATATATTGTTCCACTGTAACTGCTTTTGCGTAGATTATCAAAGAAAAGATACTGTTGACCGTTTCCGCCACCGTAATTCGAGCGAAAGTCAAGAACGATGAAATCGTATCCGGCGGCTTCCGAAGCCAAGTCCGGCAGACCGGAATATTCAGCCCAATTTACATCACAGCTATTGTACCGCAGGTAATACGTATTGGTCGTTGTTTTCTTTATAAAAGTCTTGTCAGCATCACTGCTTCTGATGGAATCCTCGTCAAACTGCTGATGCTGGCGATATTCAAATCCATTGTTGTTGTTTATGTAAATATGTGTATCATTTATGCATTTATCAAAAAGTGCCCTGACCTCATCATAATCAGAAGTCTGCTCTAATGCTTGTTTTGTAAAGCCTCGCCCCACCATTGTGTCAAAGCCTACATAGTGTTTTTTCAGCACTGAATAAATGGTTTTCTTTTCGCTGGAAAAACGCACGTCATTTCCATATTCCGTTTCACCCGCTTTAGAAGTACAGGAAAACAGGAGTAACGAAAGCGAGATTGAAAAGAGTATTAGTATTTTATTTTTGTTCATAAACAGGGCTCCTTGAGGTAAATATACTACGAGGCAAGAGGAATAGGCTTGCCTCGTAGTTAAAATAACATGAAAAGATTATAACAATTTATCTATTTCATTTTCAACCGTTGTCCGGTTATTCTGATTTTTTACAACGCTCGAAAAAGACCTTGTACAACAGGATTTACAACTTCTACAATAAGTAAATTGCTTCGCAATTTGCTATTAGACTTTATACTCTCTAAATTTCTCTTCCAAAATCTTCAGATTACAACATCTAAGTTTAACAATTTTATCATGCTCTGAAATTTTACTTTCCTCTTGCATAATCAAATTTCTCAAATTCTCCGCAGTCTTTAAGATTCCTTTTTCATCGGCCTTTATAAAATTGTACTGATTCTGCAATAAACGTCTGTATTTCATATCCTGAATATTAGCAATATCGATTTCAATAAGAACATCATCTAGCACAGGAATCATATTGTTGAAGTTTATTGCTCCGTAGATTCCATTATTAATTTTTCTAAAATCCTTTCCATTTTTCATTTTCTTGTGTTTTGTTTTTGGAGAAGAAAACGGTGCATAGTATTTTATTGAATTAATCTCAAGGACTACACCAACATAAGGTCTTGTCTGATTTTTATTTTCAGATACCTTGGAATCATATTGTCGTAAGAAAGTGATATAATCATCTTTAATGTGATAAAACTTCATAAACCACCCCGAAAAAAAATAAAAGGAGCCATTTCCGACTCCTTTATAAAAACTTGCGTTTTTAGGTTTTCACTTTATGGCAGAAACTCGCCGCTTTTTTAGCATTTCACTTATGGTAGAAATTCACCGCTTTTTTGGGGCTCCACTAATATGGTAGAAGCTCACCATCTAATTAAAATATAGCAAGGGATGTTGCAGATGTCAAGGCTGATACGAATCAAAAATTTTATTTAAAATAATTAAGACCGTCCACAAAATTAAGTGTGGGCGGTCTTTTCTTAAAGTTTATCTTCCCAAGAGTTATTCAAAAATTCAAGTTGTATGTAATGTTTGATAACATAATTTATTGTCAGTTATTACAGACTTTTCTTTAAAAACCAGAAATATCTTTGACGAATTTATTAAAGTATTATTTTATTAACAAAAAATATATAGACAATTATTTAACCATTCATAAATCTGTAAGTTATTCCAATAGAAGGACATATTCTCCAGGAATTAAGAAAGTGGGGAGGATAAGGAGTAGGGTTTTCAGTTCCATCGTATTTCTCTAAAGACCTGTGAGTAGCA
>NZ_CAMCEC010000037.1 GCF_945873775.1 uncultured Treponema sp.
AGGAATACTACGCGAAGGGAAGCCTAAAAAAGAGTTGCGCTTATGCCAAAGACGGAGCTGTCCTTAGCATGAATGAAACGACTCTCAGGGAATCTCCTTATGCACAACCCAAATGCGAGTATTCTTGGACTTACGAAAAGTCCAGCGGAGAAAGCGATTTTATCCACACAGCGACAGAATATAAATACGATGGCTTTGGTAACTGTATTGAAATAAAACAGAACTTTGGTGATGGGGAAATTCTTCTTGGCAAGGTCATTTATGACAACACTAACACGACGGACTACATTGTGGGGCTGCCTGTTGACATACGAGTTTATGATTCAAATGGAAATCTGTTGCGTCATAGGTCGGGAGATTATGACGGCAGGGGGCGGCTCACGGAGCTGAGGCGGTATTTTGATTCCTACAATTATTCTGTAGACAAATTCAGCCACGACAGCTACGGAAACATCAAGTCCGCGACCGACAGCCGCGGCGCAACATTGTCCTATACTTACGACAAAGACGAAAATATGTTCGTCAATGAAGTCTCGCAAAGCGGAATGGGCACGGACAGTTATGAAAGCAAGATAGATTATGATGTTCCAACGCAGACAAAAAAATCTGAGGCCGACTGCAACGGAAACAAACTAAGCTATGAATATGATGGCTGGCAGAGAATAAAAGAAATCTGGACAAGTTACGACACGGGCACAACTCCTGCGGTAAGTTATGAATACAATACACCGAACAATGATTCTTTTGGACATCACGAATTGTGGTATGCCGTAACAAACAATAAAGTCACATTTGATGCGGACGATTCAAGCGTAATTCAGACCGTATTACAGATTGACGGCCTAGGAAGAGCGGTCAGAACGGCAAAAACAGGATGCGTGAACGGCGTTGAGGGCTGGAATGCAAGTGGAGCCGTGGAATACGACAGCAAAGGCAGAACCATAAAAGAAGGTATGACAGAATTCATACAAGGGGATATTCAGACGCTTCTTGAATCCGTGCCAAGAATGACAAGTCTTTTTACCGCTTATGAATACGACGAGAAGGACAGGCAAATTAAGACCACCCTGCCCGATGGCTCTGTTCAGTCAGCCGCCTTTTATATAGAAGAAAACAGGTTAATAGCGGAAACAACCGACCCGCTCGGAAATGTGTCTGCGCAGGAAACCGACAGCAGAGGAAACATTGTCCGCGTGGCGAAAAAGGACGTACAAGGGAAACTGCTCACGCAGGCAACATACCGCTACAGCGCGATGAACGAGATGCTCAAAGCCTTTGACGCAAAGGGAAACGCGGTCATAGCCGAGTACGACCTTCTTGGTCGCAGAACCGCCCTTGAAAGCAAGGACTCTGGCAGGCAGGAATTCTTCTACGACGAATGCTCAAACCTCGTGCGCGAGAGCAGCAGCGTCCTGCGCGAAAACAACAAACAGATTGTATATGAATATGACGGCCTGAACCGGCTTGTGAAAATCGACTACCCCGACACGGAAGATACTGTTTATACCTACGGAGGCGCGGATGACACGCATGGCGCGGCAAACAGGATTCTGTCTGTAACAGACGCAAGCGGCTCACTTGAGTACGAGTATGGAAAGCTTGGCGAAGTTATAAAAGAAACCAGAACACTGGCAACACACCTGAACGGCAGCAGTCCTACAGAGACCGCCGTAATGGAATACAGAAGCGACTACCTCGGCAGAATGCAGTGGATAGCCTACCCTGACGGCGAGAAAATCACATACGGCTACGACAGAGGCGGACAAGTCGTGTCTGTCACTGGCACAAATTATGGACACGAATTCAATTATGTAACCAACATTCTTTACGATGAATACGGACAGAGAACAAGAATAGACTACGGCAACGGTACATTCACAGAATACAACTATGACCAAGCCCGCAGGTGGCTTGATACCATAAAGACCCAAAACAAATGGGGCCAGAGTTACCAGAACATCTCATATAGTTTTGATGCAGTTGGAAATGTTTTGGGCTATGAAAATAACTGTTTAGATAATGTGACTGGAAATTACAAAACACGCCAGACATATAGCTACGATGACCTTTATCAGCTGATAAAGGTTGACGGCGAGACTACATATAACCCGTACAAGTCTAGTTCGCCAGAATTTGTGTCTAATTACAGCCAGCTCTTTGAGTTTAACACAGACGGCTTGGGCAACATGACGAGCAAGGTGTCAACGGAAAGCGTAACACCTCATAAAACTATCGGCGATAATTTGAACTACAACTTCAATTATGTCTATGACGAGAACTTTGCGCACCGTCTGATTAATGCCGGAGAACGTTATTATAAATATGACGCAAACGGCAATATCATCTGCGAACAGGACGGCAGTTTTGAAAGCAACAGTGATGATACCGCTTATCACAAAATTAGCCGTGAAGCAGAAGGTGTTTATTCTACTGATTATGGCTGGGGCTTGTTTAGTGAAGAAAATGGCTCAGGCGGCGGTGTAAAAGGCTCTATATATTGTCGCACCTACAAATGGAACGAGCGTAATCAGCTTATTTCAAGCGTTGATTCAAACTATAACACGGCCTATGTTTACGGTCAGGACGGACAGCGTTCCAACAAATACACACAGAATTCCGAGACCCTCTACTTCAACAAGATGTGGACTTTGCATACAGACAGCGGAAACAATGTTTACGGCGGTCAGACTGCAAAGAATATCTATCTTGGTGAAACAAGGATTGTTACGAAGCTTAACAGCGGTGAAAATCCGACCTACCAGGAGGAATACTACAAACAGTATTTCTACCACTCTGACCACCTTGGTTCTGCGTCGCTCATTTCTGATTATAAAGGTGATGAATACCAACGCATTGAATATACTCCTTACGGCGAAACTTGGGTTGAGAAGACTCAAAACACAGGCCTGGAGTTTTTGCCGTATAAATTTACGGCAAAGGAACTAGACGAGGAGACAGGACTTTATTATTATGGAGCTAGATATTTGGATCCTAAATATTCTATGTGGATAAGTACAGACCCTGCATTGGGAGAATACATCCCAATGGCTCCGACATCAGAAGAAGCACGGAATTACAACCAAAACCTCCCAGGTCTTGGCGGAGTTTTCAACAGCGTTAACTTAAATCTCTACCATTATGCGGCGAACAATCCGGTGAAGTATACTGACCCAGATGGAAATTCGGTAAAAAATAATTCCAATGAATATATACTTATACGAACAGAAGATGCAGGATATGTAATATTACCTCCAAATAGTACGTATAATGGTAAAAATGTTGAAAATTTTGATTATGAATCGAAAAGTGTATCCATAATTGATATGGGGAAAGTTGATGGTGCAATAAAGAGTTCAGGAGATATTCTGAAAGTTACGGATACACAAGATTATGGACCTTTACTTCCTGATGTTGACATAAAAATTGATAAAAACGGCAATATGGAAATTTCTGGGACTATTTCTAAGTGTGTCAATAACTTGGGCGATTCCAATAAGAAAAAGAAAGGTAGAACTGATACTTCTGGATTGTATAAAGTCGGGGACGGTAGTAAACCAGGTAGTTGGATTGAAAGAAATCCTTCTCAAGAAAAAATGAAGGATTTGGCAAAAGGAAAACAATATTTTATTAAAAAGTCGGATGTTTATCAGATATTGGAAGATTCTGGGGAAGGAAAGTAATTATGTCGTTAAAAAAAAGTGTTTTTTTTATTTTTATTGCGGTATTCTTACAGTCTATGATATTTTCTGTTGAAAAAGAAAAATATATGAATAACTCATATTATAAACCACTTGTGGAAAAGATAGAAACATCACTGTTGAGTTTGGACAATGTAAGTAAAGTAAATGTATACAAAACCTCAAATCCATTTCCTTTTGTGCCCGATTTGTTTTATATTGAAGTTTTGACCTTAAATGGACACACCTATATACTGGAAGCTATTCCTGTTGATTTAACTTTCTATAAAAGGTCAAGTAGAATAAGGAGAATTGATGGAATAGAATATGTAACAATAAATAAAATCTTATGGACAAAATCTTCTGACAGAGGAATTGTTTTGTCAAAAATATGGGGGATAAAAAATATTCAAGTAAAGACCCTCAAAGATTTTTTTGAGAATGAAGAAATTCTATATGAATACTTTACACAACCATTAGATGACATACAACACGAAAAGAAGCCATCTATAATATTTCATAAAATAAAACAAAAATGAAATGTATTTATTGGAATTTCTTTATAAGTAGCGGGGGAATTTCTAAAGCATTAATTATTTACAAACCGATTTTAATGGGCTTTCCCCCCCCCCTTGCATTCCCCTACAACTTCAATTATGTCTATGATGAAAATTTCGCGCACCGCCTGATTAATGCCGGCGACCGTTACTACAAGTACGACTCAAACGGAAATATCATCTGTGAGCAGGACGGCAGTTTTGAGAGCAACGGCGATGATGTTTCTTATCATAAAATAACCCAGGAAAACAATGATGTTTACTCGACAGATTATGGCTGGGGACTGTTCAAGGAAGATGACAAAGGCGGAAGCGGAAAAGCAGGCAGAGCAAAATACAAGAGAACCTACAAATGGAACGAGCGCAATCAGCTTGTAAGTTCTGTTGACGATAATTACAGCACAGCCTACGTCTACGGACAGGACGGACAGCGGAGCAACAAGTATACGCAGAATTCCGAGACGCTGTACTTTAACAAGATGTGGACGCTCCACACCGACAGCGGAAACAATGTTTATGGCGGGCAATCGGCTAAAAACATCTATCTTGGGGACACACGAATTGTAACAAAGCTCAACAGCGGCGGTGAGCCGACATACAACGAGGAGTATTACAAGCAGTACTACTACCACTCAGACCATTTAGGCTCTGCAAGTCTTATCTCTGACTACAAAGGCGACGAGTATCAGAGAATTGAATACACTCCGTATGGCGAAACTTGGGTAGAAAAAACGAGCAACACAGGGCTTGAGTATTTGCCGTACAGGTTCACAGGCAAGGAAATTGACGAGGAGACAGGCTTATATTATTATGGAGCTAGGTATCTTGACCCTAGGTACTCAAGGTGGTTGAGCACTGACCCTGCGTTGGGTGAGTATATTCCTTTAGCTCCAATGAATGACGAGGCAAAGAAAAACAACCAGAATCTGCCGGGTATGGGAGGAATATTTAACACAGTGAATTTGCAGCTGTACCATTACGCAGGGAACAACCCAGTGAAGTACACTGACCCGGATGGAAACTTCATTGTAAACACAAAAAGAGATTACACAAGGGAATTCATGCAGGACTACAATCTCACATGGCCGGATTCAAATGAAACCATATCTTCTACTGGCTGCAGCCTAATAGCATCAAACAGGGCTGTAAATGCTGCTATAGCAGATTTCGGATGCTGTTTCGACACGCCAAAGCCATCATCAGTCACCAGTATGCTTGACAATAATTCTGTAACATCATCTGAAGGAATGATTTTTGGAGGATTAAAAGATTACCTAGCCAGCTTTGGTGTTAATGCAGAGATAATAGATAGTAAAAATTCTTTTAAAGATGTGGAGGATATAGATAAGCTTTTAAAATATGCACAAGAATCATCTGATGCTTACTTAGTAATAGGTCAAATAACAGAAGGCGATTCAATTCATTTTGTAAATATAAATTATTATAATGCTGATTCTTCAAAAGTTACAGCGTATGATACGTCAAAAAATGCAAATGGACAAGAAAAACGGAATCTAAAAAATAGCAGCATAGAAAATTTTAATAGATTAATTTTAATAAAAATAAATAACAAACTGGAGGAATAAAAATGTTTAATAAATATATAAAGACAATATTAGTATTAATTATTATGATTCATTTTAAAGCGAGTTCTGATGAAAAAAAAGTATTTTTGGAAATACCAGAAGTAGAAGCTTTAATAGGGAATAACATTTTTAAATCCAAAAATAATGGATTTACAGGAGTATCAGGAGAAAAAGCTCCTGAATATTTTAGGAAAGAACATAAAGTCAAATTAAGTACATACAAAATAGAAAAGTATCTTGTAACAAATGAACAATTCTTAATATTCAAAAATGAAACTGGATACAAGACTAAACATGAACTAGAGAAGAAATCAACTATAATATATAATGGAATTACACCAGCAACAAAAATTACATTTTTAGACGCTGTAGCTTATTGCCAATGGTATTCAGATAAATATGGAGAAATATGTCGATTACCAACAAGTGCCGAGTGGGAATATGCAGCACTCTGTAATGAAAAAAAATTGTTTCCATGGGGAAATAATAATAAAATAATAGAAGCAACAGGCACAGAGCAGATTACAAACAGAAGCAATTATTCAGTTTATGAAATTGAGGAAGATTCTTCAAGTTTAGGCTTGCATAATCTAATGGGCGGGACTGAATATACACTAGACTGTGATGATGAGACTTTTTATGAGAAAAGCCCAAAAATTAATGCACTTTGTACAATTTCTGACAATGGAAGCGCATCATCAGTTACTAGAGGAGTGTTAAAGTATAATGATGTACAAGACTATCGCGGATTTGGCTTGTATAGTTTAATACCTAAGAATATAAACTCATGGAGAGGAGATTTCTATTTTAGAACAGTCATTGATGAAGGTACTATCTTCAATAAAAACACAGAAGATGAATGTGTATACTTTCTAAATATAGGGAATACAATTAATAAAACTATAAACGTACTAGAACATCCTCAAGTCAATGCAAAGTATAAAGTCTATCAATGTGAATCACATACATATATACTATTAAAAACAACAAATGATAAATACTATAGGGTTTTTTTTCAGATTTCTGATAAAAATATATTAGGTAATATAGAAAAGTTTTGGATAGCAGGCTGGGTTAATTCAAATGATATAAAATTATCAAATAAAAAATTTTATGAAATAAATTCTTGTGAATAGGGCAAACAATGAATATATTAAAATTTGAAGACGCAAAAGAAGACTTAATAAACTATTTTAGAGCAAAATCGCTACTTCCTGTTATAGGCTCAGGATTTTCTATGAATGAATCTGCATTAAATGGAACGGTTCCTTCTGGAGCTTCATTCAAAGAACATATGCTTAAAGAGTTAAAATATTGTAAGCAAATCCCAGAAAATGATTTTCCAGAAATAGAAAGTTTATCATTTTCTGAAATTTGCACATATTATGAGGACGATGAGCTAATTTCTAAAGAAAGTAGATTAAAATTCTATAAAAACAACTTTTCCAATGTAAAATTAAGCAACATAAAAAAGCAATTTCTTGAAATAGAATGGCCATATATTTATACATTAAATATTGATGATGCTATCGAAAAAAATAGCGAATACAAAAATATAATAATTTCAAACAGAAAAGTGTATGATGACGCTTTTGAAAACAAATGTGTTATAAAACTTCATGGAGATGTAAATGATTTAATAACTTATTCAGATAGCAAATGTCTTATTTTTACAGAATCCCAATATGCATTAAGCATAAAAAATAATTATTCACTATTAACAAAAATGGAAAATGATTTTAAAAATCAGAATATTATTTTCATTGGTTGTAGTTTAACTGATGAAATTGACTTATTAACTATTTCAATGCTCCCATTTTCAAATGACTCATTGCATCCTGTCAGAAGATTTTTTATATGCCAAAAGGAGCCAAGTTATACTAAAAGACAAAAATTAAAAAACCACAACATTACTGATATTTTACTTGTAAATGAATTTAATATCATTTACAAAGAATTATATGATATTTGGATAGAATCAAATAAAATTAATACTGATGAATTACAATTATTCTCTAATATTCCTATAAATAAATTAAAACAAAATGACAATAATAAAGAATACTTTTATTATGGAAAACGTTTGCATGATAAGAAAAAAAATATTATAAACTATCCATATAATTTTATAGAGAGAGAATTATTAACAGAAATAAAATCCAAATTAGATTGCACAAATTTAATGCTTCTTGAAGGAGGTGTCTTATCTGGCAAATCATATTTATTAGCGGCAATTTATAAAAATGAAAAAAATAAAAAGACTTATTATTTTGACTCTAGTACAAAAATTAGAAACTCATCATTTAAAAAATTAATTGAAAAAAAAGATTGTATTTTATTATTTGATATCGGAGCACTTAATAGAGAACAATTTGATGAAATTCTTAATAAAATCGAAACACTTCACCAAAATAACCTAAAAATTATTATGAATGTAAGCCTAAACAGAAGTGATATGCTTGGCTTAGTTAAATTAAAACTAGTAAACCATGAAATAAATGAAAAATATATTTCAAAAATAAGAATTCCAAATTCTTTTAATCGAGAAGAATTAAAAAATTTAAATAATTTACTCCCCAAAATTAATGTACCTGTATTTTTTGAGAAATACTCAATAATTGATAACATAATTGATATTCATAAAAAAATGCACAGGGGAAAATTCTCTGATAAAGAATTAAAAATAGAATCATTTAAAGAATTAGCTACTTTAATAATATTAATAACTCAAGAAAAAATATATTTATACGATCAAGTAAAATTTGGAATTGAAAGAGAATGTTATCTATTGAATTCAAAATATCCAGAAATTATCGAAGAAATAGAAACTGTTTTAATTGAAAAAGATGCGAACAATTTATCAAATTATAAGTATATATTGAATGCAAAACTATGGCTACAAAATGAGCTTACTCAATTTGCAAACAATGTAGAAAACCATGAAATGGTAAGAGAAGCATATTTATATTTAGTAGAAAAAATAATGCAATTAAAAGGTGGCTTAAGTATGAATAGCCGAGAAAGTTATAGAGAATATATTCTTTTTGATTCAATAAATACAATTTTTGTGAATAAACATAAAGAAAATTTATCCTTAATTATTTCTATTTATGATAAACTAAATCAAAAATTATCTAATGATTATCAATTTCTCCATCAATATGCAAAAGGGTTAATCATGTTATATTTAAACACTTCTTCTAATACAAAGCAAAATATAGAATACATAATAAAGGCAAAAGATAAAATTATTATTGCAGAATCATTAATCAATAAAGTAATTGAAAACAAACAATTAAACAATGAAGACATTTATAGAAATACTATAACTTTAGCACATATGCAATTTACAGAAGCTTTAATTTTATGTGAACTTGCAAAAAATAACAAATATAACAATCATCAAATAATGAAAAATATTATTGAAATTCTTCATAGCATTCTAATCACATCAGTAATTAGCGACTCTTTTATGCAGGGATTTGAAAGAAGTTCTATAATAAACGAATTTTTATTACAAGCAAATAAAATATTTTCAGATGACAAGGCATTAAAAATAAAAATTTCTAATATACTTACATATATGATAAAATATAAAAAAGTTTAAAATAAATATTTAAGTCAAACAAATATATGAAATTGCAATAATATTCGGCTTCAATGCGGAGAACTTTTCCAACTCCCTGGACTGGAATACAAGTGTTACTGTGGGGCTGAGCGGAAGCGTCGGGGCGAACCTGAACATCGGAATAGACATCCTCATTCCCCTGCCCCCTTTCTACATCGGCACAATAAACATAACGGCCGCGGGCGGAGCGGGAGCCAATGCGTCCTCCACTATAAGCGGCGCCTCTGTGAGGATGACGGACCTGGACGGCGACGGGCTTCCAGACCATGTCCTTCGGATTCCCGGCTTCGGAACATACTGGAAGCGCAACATAAGCGGACGCTGCGGGCTGCTTGAAAGAATCGGCCTGCCCCAGGGCGGAAGTGTACAGATTGGATAGTGTACAATAAAGTTCGCAATTTGGGGTAGAAAAAAGCCATTGAAAATTC
>NZ_CAMCEC010000038.1 GCF_945873775.1 uncultured Treponema sp.
ACTTGGTTTCACTTTGAACTCAACTTGGTTTCACTTTGAACTCAACTTGGTTTCATTTTGAGCTTAAATTAGGTTAAATTTTAAGTAAATTTGAGTTTGAAACAATGTTATGTTTATTCTTAAATAAAAACAGGTTTATTATATTGAATAGTCAAATTGAATCTTATGAAAAACACTGTTGATTTCGTCTCTTAGATAAGGCTTCTAAGACTTTAAGAAATGCTATATGGAGACATTCGGAGACAGTGCGGCAAAGCCATAAAGAATAAAAGATTTTTTTCTGTTTAGGAATTTTACAACAAAATCTTCTTGCAGTTTTAAGTTATAAAGCTAGTACATAAGAAGCAATAGATTTCTTTCAGTTGCCATAAAAAAATTATAATTGTATACTAATAGAAATTTATTTTTCGGAGATACAAGTTATGTATATTTCCATATTCAATTCAAAATTTTTGACGGGGGGGGGTACAACTAGCTCCTTGTTTTATTCTGTCTGTGCCGGAGAAAAATCATGGCGCAGATAATTAATCTTCCTACCTTTTCAGATGAGCGCGGCTCTCTTACTGTTATAGAAAAACTTCTTCCATTTGAAATCAAGCGCATTTACTACATTTATAATGCCAAAGAAAAACGCGGCGGCCATAGACACTTAAAGACAACCCAGGCTCTTGTGTGTCCAAAAGGCTCGTGCGAGATTTTTATAAATAATGGAAATTCAGAGCAAACTGTTCTTCTTGATTCTCCAGAAAAATGTCTTATCCTTTCACCAGAAGACTGGCACTCAATGGACAAATTTACATCAGACTGCGTGCTTCTTGTTTTGGCGTCTGAATTTTTTGATAAAGCTGATTATATAGAAGAGGAGTATCCACATGATTGAGTATGAAAATTTAGGAAAGTTGAATAGACCTTTCTTTGACGAATATAAAAAATCTTTCGAAACTGTTCTTGATTCAGGATGGTATATTTTAGGAAATCAGGTTGCTGAATTTGAAAAGGAATTTGCTGCTTTTTGCGGCGCAAAATACTGTATAGGCGTTGCAAATGGACTCGATGCACTTACTATTTCATTAAAAGCTTTTGATTTTCCTGCCGGTTCAGAAGTTTTAGTGCCTTCAAATACATACATTGCAACAATCCTTGCAATTGTAAATGCAAATTTAAAGCCTGTGCTTGTAGAACCGGAACTTGAAACATATAACATTGATGTTTCTAAAATCGAAAAAGCAATAACCTCTAAAACAAAAGCTATAATGCCAGTTCATCTTTATGGAAGAATGGCAAATATGCCAGCAGTCATTGAAATTGCTAAAAAATACAATTTGAAGATTGTTGAAGATGCTGCTCAGGCACACAACGCTTCCATAAACGGAAAGAAAGTTGGCTCTTGGGGCGAATTCACAGCATTCAGCTTTTATCCTACAAAAAATCTTGGTGCGCTTGGGGATGCAGGTGCAATTACAACAAATAATGAGGAGCTGTACAATAAAGTAAAAGCCATGAGAAATTATGGCTCAAATATAAAATATCATAATGAATATATTGGTGAAAATTCAAGACTTTCAGAAGTTCAGGCTTCTTTTCTTAGAATAAAACTGAAAAAACTGGAAGAAATTACATGCCATAAAGAAAAACTTGCAGACATTTATTACTCAATGTTAAGCGGCACAGACTTTATTCTTCCGGCAAAAGTAGAAGGGTATCGTCACGTTTATCATATTTTTAATATCCGCTCTGAAAAACGCGACGAATTAAAATCATTTCTTCTTGAAAATGGCGTAAAGACGGAAATTCACTATCCGATTGCTCCTAACAAACAAATTGCCATGAAAGGAATTCTTGACGGATTTGAAACTCCAATCGCAGAAGAAATCCATAACACAACATTAAGCCTGCCGATTTCGTATTTTCACACAGAACAGGATATTGAGCAGGTTTGCGAAGTTCTAAGAAAATTCAGCACTAAATAAGGAAAATTATGAAACTTTCTATTTGCATTCCAGTCTATAACGGATCTGATACAATTAGCCCGCTTATGGAAAATTTAGACTCAACATTTTCTAATATTGAAAAAGAAGTTGTTCTTGTAAATGATGGAAGCCGCGATAACAGTGCGGAAGTCTGCAAGGATTTGTGTAAAAAATATGATTATGTGAAGTTTATAAATCTAAGGCGAAACTATGGTGAGCACAATGCCGTTATGTGTGCCTTGAACTATTGCACGGGAGATTATGCGGTAATTATCGATGATGATTTGCAGAATCCTCCCGAAGAAATTTTTAAGCTTTTAAATGAAATTGAAAAAGGCTACGATGTTGTCTACTCAAAGTATCATGTGAAAAAACATCACTGGTTCAGAAATTTCGGAAGCAAAGTGAATGATGTTTTTGCAACCTGGCTTATTGGAAAGCCAAAGAATCTTTATTTATGCAGCTTTAAAATTATAAACCGGGCAATGATTGAAGAACTAAAAAAATATAAAGGTCCGTTTCCTTATATTGATGGACTTTTGCTTAGGGCGACTAATAATGTTTCTTCTGTATTTGTTGAGCATAAAGCAAGAACCCAAGGCAAGTCTAATTACACTTTGGGAAAGCTTTTGAATTTGTGGCTCAGCATGTTTATAAATTTTTCAATAAAGCCAATGCGCTTCATTACAATTACAGGTTTGACTATTTCATTGATTTCTGTTGCTATGGCATTGTTTTTTATTGTAGAAAAAATAATGAATCCGCAGACAGTTCCTGGCTGGACAACTATAATCGTACTGCTTCTTTTCTTTGGCGGACTTCAAAGCACTTTTCTTGGAATAATTGGCGAGTATATTGGAAAAAACTATCTTGACCAGAATAATACACCCCAGTGGGTTGTAAAAGAAACATTTGGAGTTTGATTATTTTTATGAAAAATATTATTGAAAAAAAGTCGTTGTTAAAAAATGTTTATGCAAAATATTCCTTGCTTTTCTGCCTGTTAGTTCCTTTCTGCTTTTTTCAGTTTTTTGTGTATGGAAAATCGTTTCTTGTTCATGATGGTCTTAATGAGCATACAGCATTCCTAGCTTTTTATGGTGAATGGCTTAGAAATATAATATGTAATATTTTTCATGGAAAATTTATTGTTCCGACTTTCTCTTTTTCTTTAGGATTTGGAGCAGATGTTATATCGACTTTGAATTGGTTTTGTGTTGGAGATCCTTTAAATCTTGTTTCTGTTTTTGTTCCAAAAGAAGGCTCTTATGTTCTCTTTGTTGTACTGGCTATTATTCGCCTTTATTTGATGGGCATTGCTTTTATTGTTTTTTGCAGGAAGAAGACATTCTTTAATACATCTGTTGTTTTTGGTGCTTTGGCATACTCTTTTTGCGGGTATGCGATTTTTGTCGGTCTTAGGCATCCTTATTTTTTAAATCCTATGATTTACTTTCCAATGCTTTGTCTTGGAATTGACTTTATTTTAGAAAAAAAGAGTCCATTGCTTTTTATAATAACAGTCTTTATTTCCTGCGCATGTAATTATTACTTTTTTTATATGCTTTCTATTTTCGTCTTTATATACGCAATCGTGCGTTTTTTCTTTGTTGACACTTCAGATAAAAAAATAAATGCTTTTGTTAAAGTTTTTTTTAAAACTGCCGGATTTTATTTTATAGGTGTCGCCTTAGCAGCATTTTTTCTTTTTCCAAATATTTACGGTTTTTTAACAGCGTCAAGAACAACTGAAAAAATCAATGTTCCGATACTTTATGATTTTAATTATTATGCAAATTTATTTTTTGCGCCATCTGCACCGTCCTCATTCGGCTCTTATGGAAATTTAGGATTTGCTGCGCCAGTTTTATTGTTCTTGCTTTTTTTATTTACTCAAAAAGATTCTGTTTCAAAACAATTGAAAATTTACCTTTTGATTGGACTTGCCTTTTTTGTTGTTCCATTTTTAGCTCATGTTACAAACGGATTTAATTATATAACGAACAGATGGTCTTTTATTTTTGCATTTCCTGTTTGTATTGCATTTGTCCATGTTTTTCCAAAATTCTGTTCTGCCTCAAAAGAAAATATAAAATTGCCTATATTTCTTGTAATGGCACACTCGTTAATTATATTGGCAGTTTGCTGTATAGACAGAAATGTAAGGCAACAATATTTTGTTTGCTATGCATTTTCATTGATATTTTTAATTTCAACTTATTTGCTTTTTGTAAAGAATAAAAATACATTCTTGCAAAAATTTATCTATTTCTTTGTGTTTTTAGGAATTATTGTAAATTCAAACGTTAGGTTTTCTCCTTACGGGCTTAATTATCTGGAAAAATATACAAATTATGGAAGCTATGAGAAAAATCTAAAATCTAATACTGATATTGAAATAAAAAAGCTTCCAGATGATGATTTTTTTAGATATGATGAAGAGCAAAAGTTTACTGCGAATAATTCAGTTATCTTTGGAACGCATGGAACAAATTATTATTATAGCATTTCAGATATACACTTGATGCAGCTTTATGAAGAGCTTTGCCTTGCAACAACCAGTAATATGAGATGTTCAAGCCTGAACCGGCGTTCTTCATTACAAAAGTTGTTTTCGGTAAAATATTTTGTTCTTCCTGCAGAAACAGAATATGAGCCTAGATATATGACTTTTGTAAAAGAGTTTGACACTTACGGCGGAAAGAAAAAAATGTACAAGCTGAACGATTCTTCACCATTTGCCGTGCCGTATAAAAACGTTCTGTATGCAGATAAAAATTTTAAGGATTTAAATCCTATCGAAAAGCAAGAGTTGTTCCTGAACGCAGCAGTCATTTATGATGAAAAAATTGTAAACAAAGATGAAGCGCCTGAGATAAAACTAAATTCCAGAATTTTTCGCAAAAATATTTCCTTTATCGGAAATAATGATGTGAAAATTGAAAAAAATAAAATAACTACAAAAAAGGAAAACGCCACTTTTGAGATTGACTTTGCAGGCGATGATGATTCCGGCACAAAAAAAGAACTTTATCTATTGTTCAAGAATTTCTGCTACACGACTGATAAAGAGGAGCATGTAAAGCCTAAAGTCACTTTTGTTTCTGATTCAGGAAAAAAAGAATTTTTCTCATTTGAATTGACAAATTCAAATGACAGCATGGGTCATAACAGAATGCCGTGCTTCGGGCTTCAAGACTGCAAGTCTGGAAAATTCTTTATTACGCTTGAAAATAAAGGCATCTATGAATTTGATGAAATATCGGTTTTTGCGCTGGATATTTCTAAAAGAGATGAAAATTTTAATTCGATAGATAGCGAGGAAATCAGCAATCTTGCATTTTCGGAAAATAAAATTTCACTTGAGACTTCATTAAATGAAAAACAGTTCGTAAGATTTTCAATGCCATACTCAAAAGGCTGGAAAATTTTTGTAGACGGAAAGGAAACAAAGTCTTATAGGTGCGACATTGCATTCATCGGAACTTTTGTGGATTCAGGAAATCATTCTGTAGTTCTAAAATACAGCACGCCGTTCTTGAACACAGGTCTTATCACGTCATTTGCAGGTTTGGCTATTCTTGTAGTTCTGTGTTTTTATTTGAAATCAAGAAGAAAAGAAAATGAATAAAAAATTTTTATCTTTATTAAAACTGCATCTTTTGGTGATTGTATATTCTTTAAGCACTGTTTTTTCAAAATTTGCAGGGCAGCAGGAATTTCTTTCATTAAAATTTTTTATATTTACATTTTTATTGTTTTTGTGTCTTGGAGTCTATGCTTTTTTTTGGCAAAAGGTGCTTTCGAATTTCAATCTTTCGGTTGCCTATGCAAACCGTGCGGCAGATTTACTTTGGGGAATTATTTTTGGAGCAGTGTTTTTTGCAGAAAAAATAACTTTCACAAAAATAATCAGCATTGTTCTTGTTTTTTTGGGAATAATTCTTGTTATCCGTTCTGAAAAAATAAAAGAGGCTTGAGCAATGGATAAAAAAATGATTTTTTCCGCAGTTTTTCTTTTAGGGGTCTTGATTTCAAGTTTCTCGCAGATTCTTCTAAAAAAGAGTGCAGGGCAGAATGGAAGTTCCGGAATAAAAGCTTATTTGAATCCTCTTGTTATAATGTCATACAGCCTTTTTGTATTCTCAACATTGCTTTCGTTGTTGTGCCTAAAATTCATACCTTTATCAAAAGCTCCAGTCCTTGATTCTGCCTCTTATATTTTTGTAGCGGTTTTAAGCAGATTTTTTTTCAATGAAAAGCTTAATGTTCAAAAGGTCGCCGGTTTTATTTTTATTATGGCTGGAATTTTTGTTTCAAGTTTTTAAGGTTGATTTAGTGTTTTGTTATCTAAAAGTGTTTATATACAATTTTACTTAATAAATATATAATAGTTAAAATTTTTCATTTGGAGATGTGGTCTATGCATATTTTCATATTTAGTTCAAGACATTTGTCGGGGGGGGGTACAACTAACCCCTTGTTTTATTAATTCTGTGCTGGAGAAAAACGATGGCACAGAAAAATAATTTATTGACCTTTCCGGCAAAGCGGAATTTTAATTGCTTTCAACTAAAAACTTTTTTAATCTATTCCTTGCTTTTCTGCTTATTAGTTCCTTTATGCTTTTTTCAGTTTTTTGTATATGGAAAATCGTTTTGTTCTGGCGATGGAATTACAGAGCATACGGCATTTCTTGCATTTTATGGAGAGTGGCTTAGGACTATAGCATATAATTTTATTCATGGAAAATTTATTGTTCCAACTTTTTCATTTTCACTTGGATTTGGAGCTGATATTATTTCAAGTCTGACTTGGTTTTGCATTGGAGACCCTCTAAATTTGCTTTCGATATTTGTTCCTAAAAATGGAACTTATATTCTTTTTGTGTTTCTTGCGGTTCTTCGTTTTTATCTTAGCGGAATTTCTTTTATATTTTATTGCAATACTCATAAATTTCAAAAAAATATTATTCCATTTGGCGCTATCTCTTATTCTTTTTGCGGATATGCGCTTTTTGTTGGTATCAGGCATCCGTATTTTTTGAATCCTCTTATTTTTTTGCCATTGCTTTGTATTGGAATTGATAAAATTCTTGATAGAAAAAGTCCGGTGTTTTTTATCATTTTTTCATTCTTGGCTTGTGTGTGCAATTATTATTTCTTTTATATGCTTTCTTTCTTTGTCTTTGTATATGCGGCTGTCAGATTCTTTTTCGTAGTGAAAATAGAAAGAAAATTTTTGTGCAAAGAATTTTTTAAAACCTTCTTTAGGGCATTTGGATTTTATATGATAGCTGTTATGATGGCAGCCTTTATATTGCTTCCTAGTGCATACGGATTTTTAACAGCATCAAGAACAACTGAAAAGATAGAAGTTAATTTCTTTTATAGCCTTGCGTATTATGCAAATCTTTTTTCATCAGTATCATCTCCAGCTTCTGTTGGTGGATTTTTTGGCAGTATAGGTTTTGCTCCAGTTGTGTTTGTTGCATTGTTATTTTTGTTCACTTTAAATGATAAGATTTCAAAGCAATTAAAAATTTTTATTTCATTAGGCATTCTATTTTTTATTTGTCCTTTTTTTGGACACTTTATTAATGGCTTTAATTATATAACAAACCGCTGGTGTTTTGCTTTTGCTTTTTTAGTTTGTGTGTCTTTTGTTTATGCATTCCCTATATTTTGCAAAAGTTCTTTTAAAGAATTGAAAATTCCGCTGCTTATTGCTGTTGTCCAAAATCTTCTTGTTATTTTTTCTTGTATAATAAGCCATGCTAGACGGCAGCATTATGCGTTGTGTTATATATATTCTTTAGCAGTTTTTCTGATTTTGTATTTTCTGATTAAAAAAAGAAAAGATATTCGTATTTTTTCTCTTGTTTCAATTTTTATAGGAATTGTTGTAATTGCATTTGTTCGTTATTCTCCTTATGGCCTTTCTTATTTAGATGATTTTAGAGAGTTCGGTATCTATGAAGGCAATGTTGCAAAAAATACTGATATTGAAATTTTAAAATTAAATGATGCAGATTTTTTCCGTTATGACGAAGAAAATAAATTTACAGCTAATAACGCTGTTGTTTTTGGAACTAAAAGTACGTCTTATAATTACAGCATTTCAGACATTCATCTTATGCAGTTTTATGAGGATATTGCGCTTGCAAAGACATCTTTAATGTCTTGTTCAAGCCTGAACCGGCGTTCTGCATTGCAGAATTTGTTTGCAGTAAAATATTTTGTTCTTCCTGCGGAAGCAGATTATGCGCCTGAATACATGACTTTTGTAAAGGAGTTTGACACTTACGGCGGCAGGAAAAAGCTGTTCAAACTGAACAATCCTTCGCCGTTTGCCGTGCCGTATAAAAATGTTTTGTATGCAGATAATAATTTTGAGAATCTGAATCCTATTGAAAAGCAGGAGCTGTTCCTAGACACAGCAGTCATTTATGATGAAAAATCTGAAGACAATACTGACGAGCCGGAGCTAAAACTGAATTCAAAAATTCTATGCAAAAATGTTTCTTTTGTTGGAAATGATGATGTAAAAATTGAAGAAAACAAAATAACTACAAGAAAGAAAAACACGACATTTGAGATTGACTTTTCATGCGATGAGGATTCTGATTCAAAAAAAGAGCTTTATCTCTTGTTCAAGAATTTTTACTACACTACAGACAGTTATGAGCAGTTTAAGCCGCAGATTAGATTTGTCTCGTCATCGGGCAAAGAAGAGTCATTCTCATTCGGGATGACAAACGCGAATGACAGCATGGGACATAACAGAATGCCGTGCTTCGGTCTGCAAGAGTGCAAGTCTGGAAAATTCTTTGTTACGCTTGAAAACAAAGGCGTGTATGAATTTGATGAAATATCGGTTTTCGCGCTGGATATTTCTGAAAGGGATGAAAAGTTTAATTCGAGAGATACTGATGAAATCTCCAGTCTGGCATTTTCGGAAAATAAAATTTCACTTGAGACTTCATTAAATGAAAAACAGTTCGTAAGATTTTCAATGCCATACTCAAAAGGCTGGAAGATTTTTATAGACGGAAAGGAAACAAAATCTTATAGATGCGACATTGCATTTATAGGAACGTTTGTGGATGCAGGAAACCATTCGGTTGTCCTGAAGTACAGCACGCCGTTCTTGGCTGCAGGGGTTGTTTCGTCATTCATAGGACTGATTGCTCTTGTGGCTTTATGTTTTTATTTGAAATCAAGAAAAAAAGAAAATGAATAAGAATTGCAATAGCAAATCAAAATAGGAGTGTATTCTGTAAGAAGAAAACCTAAGCTGCTATGATAAAAAAAATTCTATCTTTCTATTGCTTCTGCTGTTTTACCAACTAAAACATACTGTTTTTCCCAATAAAATACTTTGTTTTTCCAACTAAAACAGTCTGTTGTCTTAGGAAAAACTCTTGCAATTGTATTTTCAATAGCTCCAGTGTTAGAGCTCGCCGATTTCAGCCACACCTAAGTTCAGCGGAAATCGCCAAAAG
>NZ_CAMCEC010000039.1 GCF_945873775.1 uncultured Treponema sp.
GATACTCCCCTATAAAAATGGCTATTTATCAACTGTTTGTTGTGACATAGCCTTTCAAAAAAGAACCTAGCTGTTGCAAGAGGTCTTGCAATCTTAGTAGTAGGATTTATTTTTTCATCTATTTTCTTTTTTATAACAATCGGAGTGGCAAAATGAAAAAGAATAAGCAATTTGTTAAAAAATTGAAAGCAAGAAGCAAGAAGAACTCTTTAAGCGAAAAGATGTTAGGCGATAATGTGTTTTGCTTAAAGAATACAATTGTAAAAATAGAAAAAGAGCGTGCTTATATAAAAATGAAAGGTGATGATCCCTATGTAAAGCCAAAAAAGAAGTTTGCTAAGATGCAAGGTGATCATCCATTTACTGACATGAATGGCGAGCATCCCGCTGTAGATAAAAAGTAATCGGAGATAGCCACCATGAAAAAATGTGTTTCAGTTTTGTTTCTTATTTTTCTCTTTCTGATTTTACCTTGCAATGTTTTTTCTCAAGATGACGGTTATTTTAGAAATTGGGATACAGTTGAAAAAGCTTTAGATTATTACAAAAAAAATTCATTTGACGATGTTGTTGCTGATTTCGGAGATAATTACACAAGCATTGATGATTCTTGCATTTATTATTCACCGTCTGGGGAATCTTCAATTACATTTTCTGTTAAAAAGAACAAAGTGAAAGATGTTTCCTGCAAAGGTTCATACGCTGATATTCTTTCTTACTTAGACACAATTCCAAAGTTGAAGGTTTCAGAAATTGTTACGGCGGCGGAATGCTGGATTGGTCTTCCAGCTGATTTATTAAAAGAAACTTACGGCGATTTAATCTGCTCCAGCACAGATAAATTTATTCGGGCAGGACCATCGGATGAATCATTTGTAGAATTCACAATTTCAGCTCCTGCATCTGGACAGTCTGGGATTCCGTCATCCAGCGGAGTTAAAAAAGTTAGAAAAGTAAAAGTTTCAGGAACATACGACGAACTGAAAGATTATGTTCTTTGCGTTCCAAAAGATTCGATTTCGGTTAAATAAGTTTATTCAGGTTTTTTATGAAAAAGAAAATTTTATTTTTAGCGGTTTGGATTTTTTCAACTTTTTTAGTGTTTCCGATTACAAAAAAAGATATAACAAAAGCATCGCTTTCAAATATAGAAAAACTTGTTTCAAAGAAAAAGCTTGCTAATTTTATAGCAACTGACGGTTCAAATGCGCTTCAAGTTGCAATTCAGGTTGAAAATTTTTTAGTTGCGGAATGGCTTGCTGAAAATGAAATTTGCGATCCAAATCACCAGAATGTTTTTGGCAGAACGGCAATAAACGATGCGATTGATTCTGGAAATATCGACATACTGAAAATTCTTATAGAACATGGCGCAAGAATAAAAAAAGTCCGTTATCTTCAAAATCCTGTTGTGCAGACAGTTGTAACAGGAAATTTAGAGATGGCGCAGTTTTTTAGGGAACTAGGTGAAGATTATACAGTTGTTTCTGATGGAAAGAATATGATCCATCTTGCTGTAATGAATTTTCAGACAGAAATGATTCCGTTTCTTGTGGAAAGCGGCGCAGAAATTAATGCTGTAGATGATCAGAATTTAACTCCACTTTTAATTGCAATCAAAAATGATGAGCCTGAACAAATTTCTGTTCTTATTGCAAATGGAGCAGAAATTGAAAAAAGGAATTCAGAAGGACAAACACCGATTTTCTTTGCGATTGAAAATTTTTCTGACTCGGCAGTTCAAACACTTATAGACAAAAAAGCAAACATTGAAGCGAAAGATTCAAAAGAAAGAACTCCATTTTTATTTGCTTATGAAGTTGACAATGTTAATGCGGCAGGAAAACTTTTAAATGCAAATGCTACATTTCCAAAGCAACAAATTTTTACAGCTTTAAATGATAAAAAACTTTCATATTTGCCGCTTCTCTTAAAAGCTGGCGCAGATATAACTATCAAAGATTCTGCTGGGCGAAATGCGCTTCATGTGGCGGCGAAAAACTGTGACTCAAGTTCACTCTCTCTGTTTTTAGAAAAGCCAGCCGCTGTTTCAATAATAAATCAAAAGGATTTAAAAGGACGAACTCCGCTTATTTTGGCGTGTGGAACAGGAAGCGGATTTACAAATGGTGTTGCGCTTCTTTTGAACGCGGGTGCCTCTACTGAAGAAAGAGATGACAACGGAAATACTGCCATACATGCTTCAATTCTGACGAATACAGACTTGGCTTCCAAAGAACTAAGTCAAATTATACTTCAAAAAAATTCAGGCTTGCTTAATGCAAAAAACAATATGGGACAAACTCCGCTTATGCTTTCTTTACAGAACAAAAAGCCGGAAACTTCTGATTATATTTTGGAACTTCATCCAGATGTTTTGGCAAAGGATAATCTTAATAATACAAGTCTTCATTATGCGTGCAGTTCCGGCATGGAAGATTCTGTAAAAAAAATAGTTTCGCTTGGAGCGGATTTAAATGTACTGAACAGTCAGAACGAAAGTCCTATTTGCATTGCTTCTAAAAAACAGTACGAAAATATTTCTGACAATCTTCTAAAAATCAGCGGAATCAACATTGATACAAAAGATTCAAAAGGAAAGTCGGCACGCAATTATCTAGCGGACTTATATAATCTGCGGCATGAACAGTCTTCTAAACGATGGGAAAAATATTTTAATGAGCGTCAGGAAGCTTGGAATCGTGCGGCTTCAGCAAGAGATTCAAAATACAAACTTGAAAACGAGAACCGTGAACGAGAAAGTGAGAATAGATCATTGCAAAGAAAAATAGACAGTGCAAAAGAGGGAACAAACACAAGCGGATGGTCAAATAAAATATTTTCTAACGATATGGCGATTGCTGCCAATAATCTTTCCATAACATTAGAAAATATTACAATTTCAGATGAAAATAAAAAAGCTGACGAATGCACAAAAAAAATGGATGCGGAAATGGAAATTCAAAAAAGTTACATTTCCAAAATGGAATCGTTGAATAATATTCCTCGTCAGTAGCAATGGTTTGAAAATTTAGGGGATTTTTATGAAGTTAAAACTGTATTTTTTTACATCGCTTTTTCCGCTTATTCTTGCATCTTGCGCAACAACAAATGTTTATCAAAAAACATATCAAAGATATTACGAGGATGACAAGCTTGTGAGCGAGGTAGTGGAACTTACAAAAGATGACAAGTTTGTTTCAAAATCCACAAAGGAAACTTGGACTGCAGAAGTGAGCGGACTTTATGCAGAAGCCTTTGTTGAGTCATCGGATTCTAATGCGGCAGAAACGATGAATGTAAAACTGTACAAGAATGGAAATTTTATAGGTGAACAAAACTTTGTTTCAGTAAACGGGCGGCTTAAATTTGACACAAATTCTTCAGTTTCAACTGCAAACAAAAATTCTGAATATCGCAACCTTGTTGATTATGGCGACTTTGTCTACGTTGAAAATGCTGCAAAGAATCAAGATTTCTTTGTTGCGAAGAAAGAAATTACACAGAAACTTTGGGAAGAGGTTATGGAAACGAATCCAAGCACGCATAAAGGAGTCTTGCTTCCTGTTGAAGGAATTAGCTTATATGATGCATTTGAATTTTGTAACAAACTCAGTATGAATGAAGGAAAGTCTCCATGCTACAGACTTTTGGGAACCAGTTGGAATTATGATAAATCTGCTGACGGTTACAGGATTCTGACAGGGGATGAATTTACATTTGCAGCAAAGGGCGGACGTATTTCAGCAGGAACAAATTTTTCTGGAAGTAACTCAGCGGCAGAAGTGGCCTGGACAAAAAGCAATAGCGGAAAACAGACTCACGAGGTTGGAACAAAAAAGCCTAACGAGCTTGGTATTTTTGACATGAGCGGAAACGTTTGGGAATGGGTTTGGAGCGATAGCTACAATATTTGCGGCGGCTCTGTAAATGATGCTTCTGATAGTGCGAAGATTGGTTATATTTTAAAAGTTCCTGAAAATAAGATTTATGTCGATGTAGGATTTAGGATAGCACGGAATGTTACTAGTCAGGAAAAAATCACATTTTCAGAAAAGAAAAAACTTTCAGCAAGGTTGCCTTCATATTTTGCCACAGCCTACAAAGATGTGAATAAAAAACGCAAAACTCAACAAAATGTAACGGAGCTTGCCGAAACAACAGAGGAAAATTCAGCAACAAAAACAAGAAGTGAAATTTGCGTTGAGAAAGTGACTGTTCACAGCACTGTAGATAGCGGTTATTTAGCATATTCATTTTTAGGAAAACCGTTCGTTATTTTGGGAGCGACAACTTGGAACATTCTTAAATGCTTTGGTTATGCCTTTATAAATTTTGGAGGCGGTTATAATTTTGCAACAGGAAATTATTCGAGCAACAATGATTCTGTTTGGATGCTTCCGAGCTACAAAAAATCCAAGGAAAAGGCAACTGCCGCAAAAGAAGCCAATAGGATAAAACATTACCCAGAATATCATAAGGCATTCACAAACAATCATATTGAAGTTGACACATACAATCAAATTGCTGGAGCGGAATCAAGCAGGCTTTCTGATTCTGAAAAAATTTATGCGATTCAACATAGTGAGTTTGACAATACGATGTCTGTTTCACTTTCATCAAAAGCAGATGCTGCTTCAACAGCTGCTACGGCAAATATTATCGGTACTGCGGTTACAATTCCTATTTCTGCAATTACTTGGGTTGGCGGAGCTGCAATCGGAATTTGTGGAAGCATAAGCAAGTAAAAAATCCTTTTTACATAAGGATGAAAATAAATTTTTGGTTGGAGGAATTTTTATGAAAAAAATTTTAGGCGCGGTGTTTATCGCAATGGTATTAGGTATTTTTGCTGGGTGTGCTTCAAAACCTACTGGAGATGCTCGTGATACTTCTGCATATCAGCAGAATTTAAAGATGAATCTTCCGGCTTGGGCAGACGTGCAGTTTAAGAGTGGCTGGAACAAAGGCGGATATTATTGGAAAGGTCCTGTCGATGAAGCCGGCTTTTTTGCATCTGGAAAAGCAAAATATTCTGATGTGAGCACTTCTACAAGTGCCGCTGATTTGGATGGAAAGGCTCAAATCGCATTTTTTGTAAAGCAGGAATTAAATGCTATTGCAAAACAGGAATCTGATGCGGCAGATTCAGACAGCAAAACTCAGACTGCTTACAAAGATTTTCAGTCATCTGTAGCTCAAGTTAAAATTTCCGGCATTATTAGAGTTGACCGCTTTATTGCCGAAGATGGAACTGTATATGTTTTGATGTTTGTTCCTTCTGATGAAATTAAAAGAGCAATGCCTTCAGACAGCGAGTTCTCTCAGAAAGTTATGGACATATACGTTAATGGCTTGAATGAAGATAAGGATTAAGTTTTAACATTTGCTGTTGTATATAAACAGCTTTGTAATAAAAATTAAAATTGATTTTTTATTGGAGGAAATTATGAAAAATCTGAAAAAAATTCTTTTTTGTGTCGCATTGCTTTTGAACTTGGGACTAATTTTTATTTCCTGTGATGCCCTTAAAGATGATGACGGATGTCCTTCTGCTGAAGATGCAGGTTATCCATATAGATACCACTTGTACTATACTACTAGTAGCGATGGTGTTTCTCACGAATATTCTAGCGACTCTGAGTGCAAAGCCAGAGCTGACAGAGAAGCTTTCCCAAAGTATTGCTACGAAGATGGAGTTTGCTATGGATACTCATTTCTTAGCAATCGTTATTAAAAAGAATATTATAAACTATACTATTGTTACGCTGTTCGCTTTTTTTGCTGGTATGTTGTTTTGCCAGAAGGAAAAAGTCGTTTACTTTATCCGCTCAAAAATGAACTACACAAAGGGAACTGCTCAAAAACTCTACAAGCAGTGGGACAAATCGAAAATGTTTTTTTATTCTGATTCAGACGATTCCAAGTCGTTCACTGAATTTGAAGCAGAGAACAAAACTTATGCTTTGTATTTCTGGGCGACTTGGTGTCCGCATTGTGTAAATGTATTTGAAACAGTTGCGGCTTCTTCAAAAAATATTTCTTTTGCTTCCCTTCCATTTGAAAAAAATGAAGAATCTTATCTTGCCTATAAACGTGAACACGATGATTATTTGTGGCAAGATTTGGTTCTTAATGAAAATGGAAAGCAAAAATTTATTCCGCGTGAAAAAGAATTTAATGTTCCGTTGATTCCGTCAGTATGGCTTATAAAAAACGGAAAAGTGAAAAAAGTTTTTATCGGCGAAAGAGGAATTAAGAAATTCAGTTTGTATTTGGCAAATTCTCATTTTGAATATTAATTTAATACTCAAAATTTTTTCCGCAGTCGTATTTTTCCATTGGTGAAACATAAGAAATTTCGCTTGTTTCTATGACTTGTCCGTAAATGTCTGTCAGGCGGAATTTCTTTTTTCCGGAAATTAAATTTTGTCCATCAATTTTGTACCAGTTGTTTTGCGCAGAATCTCGTGTCATTTGCTTGTATGCAGAACCGTCAATGCTGATTTCAACTTTTTTAAGCGGATAGCGCATATTATAAAATCTTCCGGCAAGCCACCATTCATTGATTCCGTCTTTTGCCTGAAAGAAAATATTTGACTTTGTTGGATATGGAATCATTTTGAATATAACGTCAATGTGCTCTAATTTTTCGTCCGCAAGTTTTGTGAATGCGTTTTTTGCAAGGTCAAAGAAATATGAGCTTTGGCTTGTCCATTTGCTGTTTTCTGAAGAAGGGCAGAGGTCAGTTATGAGTGCGTTGATTGTTGTTCCGTTGTAAGTTATTTCAAGGGCAGTTCCAGGTGGAAGCTCTGCAAGTTTTGGTTCTGAAACTGCGCATTTGTAAAATCCGTTTTCAATCTGCGGAACATAATATGCTACTGAAGTTGCATCGTAGCCTTCATAAAAAGTGACAGTTCCAGTTGTTGGCTCTGTGTATTGATTGTGTCAAATTTAGTTCGCAATTTCATTCCTGAAAAAAGCCATAAATCC
>NZ_CAMCEC010000040.1 GCF_945873775.1 uncultured Treponema sp.
ATGGATTTGTGGCTTTTTTCAGGAACGAAATTGCGAACTAAATTTGACACAATCCGAAATCATGCAAAATCCACAAAAATGTCTGGCTACTCAAAATAATATAAACAGGTTTCTTCCCTTATTTCTTGAAGCCGGAGCAAGTCTAAAAGAAGAGACAGTTTTTGGAAGCGCGGAAAGAATATTAAGCGGAAGATAGAATTATTGTTTTACAGAATATGAAACAATTTCTATGGCTTTTTAGAAAAGAGAAAATCAGAAAAACATTTAACATGAATAATAGAAATTGTGCTATGAAAATCAGATATTATAATTCGAGAATTATTTTTACCATATAAACATTATATATATCCCCCCCCAAAAAAAAATTATTTTTTCTATACAGAATATCTCATTTATTTCCCGACGTTCTCAATCTGTTTTATTGAATCCAAGAACGCCTTTTCCACATCGCTTAAAGTTTTCTGCTGGTATTTCCTGTATTCGGTTGTCGCTTTTTCAACGGCTTTGTCATGCGAAACAGAGCCGTTTCCCTGCAGAAGCTGCTCGCCACTCATTGTAAGGATTCTGTCCAAGTGTTCCGCCCAGTCTTTCATTGTCATCGGTTGGCGGCGTTCCGCCTGACGCTCCGCAAAATCCAAATATCCGCTTACAATCTGCCCCATTGCACGCAGCTCTTTTTCGTCAAGATAATTCTTTGCCACAACAGCGTCTTTCAAGTGCGGGCGGTCGCCTTCAAAAGTCTTTAAGCCCATGAACTCTTTTTCCGCATCGGCGCGGCTGTAGATGACTTCCGCGGCAGTCTGACCGTGAACCGCAAAGTGGATTTTATTTTGGACTTTCTTGAAAAACTCGATTGATGTGTCCGAGCGCGGATTATAGTCTATGCTCGTGGCGTAAATATCCAGAATCTGCCTGTAAAACACTTTTTCGGAAGCCCGGATGTCGCGGATTCTTGCCAGAAGCTCCGGCCAGTATTCGCCGCCGCCAAGCTGCTTTAAGCGGCTGTCGTCCAAAGCAAAACCTTTTCTGATATATTCGTTCAGGCGTTTTGTCGCCCACTGCCGGAACTGTGTGCCGCGCAGGGATTTTACACGGTAGCCAACGGAAATTATCACATCAAGGTTGTAATAATTTGGCGCTTTCTGCTGAAATTCGGAATTTCCGAATTTCTTTACAGCAACAGCTTCTTTCAGTTCGCCTTCTTCAAAAATGTGCTTTATATGCTCGTTTATTGTGGACTTCGCCTTTTCAAACATCTTGGACATCTGCTCCTGGGTAAGCCAGACGGTTTCATCCTCAAAAATAACTTCCACATTTATCGTTTCTTTGTCTGTCTTAAAAATAGCAATCTCTTTTTCCATAAATATCTACTTTTCCTCAAATAGATTGTGCAGTTTTTCCATTAATGACTTTTTGTGGTGCTCTACGTGCAAAATTTACCGCATAATATATTCTAAATCATAATTCAAAAATTATTTTGAAACAGATGATATTTTTCTATCGGTTATTTTGAACCAAGTCTGTTTTGTTGGAGTAAAATCATAAGAAAAATCATTTCCTGTTTCAAAACCATAAAAAGATTGAATTACTTCTCTATCTTTTTTAATAAAACTATTTCTTGTTGTAAAAAATATTATATTAAAATTATATAACTTATTAGATTCAAAATGAAACTCAGCCGGAATTTTATCTTTATGTAAAAAGTTTGTATCATTATACTTAAAACCAATATATTTTATGCTTCCAGAATTTGGTTCAATAATGAAAGAAGAGTATAATCTCTTTTCTGTATTTTTTTCATCATAATCAATCCCATCATAAATATAAAATGGTCTCATCGGAAGCAATTTATCATTATAACTTAAAGTACATTCCATATTATGGATGCTTCTTATAAAATTTCCATAATTATTACAGATAACAGGAATGACCAATTCATCATATTTTGAATCTTTTGATGAGTGTATATACACAACAGCTGGATCTTCTATAACAAAATGATTTTTTACTAGAGGAAGAAAAAATATAAGCAACGAAACCATCACTGCAATCAGCGAGATTGATATAGAAATTATTTCTGGAATTGTTATAATTTTAGCCATTGTCTTGTTATTATTGATTTTCAATTCATTCATATATTCTTTATAGTATGAAAACATACATTTATCAATTCTTTCACAAAAAATTCAACCCTTCACTATATGCAAGCCTCATACGTTATCATGTACTTATGAACCAAAACGACAAAATCAAAATTTATCTGTTCTTCGGAATTCCAGGAAGCGGAAAAACGAATGTTCTGTTCAAATTCCTTCGTCAGAAAATTCTGGAAGAAAAACGGCGTGGCAACGGCAATATGACAGAACCGCCCTACGAAGTGATTCCCTTCAACAGCTTCAATATCTGTGCCGAAGAAATGTGCCGGAAAATCTGCCGCATAATGTCCGTTCCTTGCAAAACTGGCATCAGCAAAACGCCAAAAGATTACAGCTACAGCCCGGACAAGACATATTTTATAGACACAAGCGGAAAACTTGGAGAACAAAAATCCGTATATGATTTCTTTTCAAAATCCGCCTTTGCAGCAAAATATTTTCTTGCAATTCCAGCGGTTATTGACCTCCAGATTTTGAGCGGAATCCTTGAGCTATATTCCTTTTTAAAGGATTTTCAGGTTGTCCTGACTTTCTGTGATTTTGCAGATGACAAAAAGATGAATCAGATTTCAAAACTCCTTAAATCCCTGAAGACAAAAATTGCCGCCCGCAATACTTCAGGCACAATCGACGGTTCTTTGGAATTTTTGTAGGTTCTTTCTCAGAGGAAGCAATTTTTGTGCGGTAAACGCATCGCAACAATCAAACGTGAAATTGCAGAGTCCGCACTAATCACGTACAGAAATTCCCGCATGAAGAATTCTATCTTATTTTTCAGGCAGTCTGATTTTTCCAGATTTTTCAAGTCCGAATATCACATCAAGAATTTTCTGCTGCGCCTCCAAGGAATCCTTGCGGGAAACGTTTGTGTTGTACTGCATGTCTTCCGTTATCATCTGCTCCGCCCGCTTTGACATATTGCGGAAAAACGCATCCTTGACTTCCGAAGTCGCTTCCATCAAGGCATATTCCAGATCCATAACATCGATTTTCTTTAGAACCAGCTTAACGGCACTGTCCTTTAAAAGATAAATGTCGTCAAAAGTCATCGCATTTTTCATGTCCGCCTCCAGTTTTGTTTCACGAAAGATTTTTATTCAGCTTTAAAACTATGATAGCACAGCGGACTTGCACATAATGACAGTCTAATTTTTTTCCAAAAAAAATATTTTTCGTGATATAATTTTTAGACTTGCACTATATGAAAGTGTTATGGTGTATACTGAAACTACAGTGAGGTGAAAAGATGGAAAAATCAGAATATCCACAGTTAGATGAAGGTCTTGAAGAAAAAATTTTTGGTTATAAAGGAATTGAATATAGCCTTTATGAATTACGAAATTCTGCAAATAATTTTCGTGCAGATGACGCAAAATGTTATCGTAATATCACAAAAGCAAAATATTCAAAAATATATAATTGCGAAACTGAAACAATTCCTGCAAATCTTTTAGAAGAAGTATACGGATTAGACGAAACTTTCAAAGAAATATGGCGTGAAGTCCCTGATAACAAAAAATATACTGTGAGCAACCTTGGTCGAATAAAGCTAAATGGAATTCTCGTTCACCAAGATGATGATAATTTTAACGGTTATCTTAAAATGACTAAAACTGCAGAAGGCAAAAACTCAGATAATCGCTCTGAAAATATTTATATCTTTGTAGCAAAAGCGTTTTTATCATTTGAAGAACTTAACGGAAAGAGCATTCATCACATCAACAACAACGGATATGACTGCCGCCCGGAAAATCTGATTCTGCTGACGCCAGAACAACATTCAAAAGTTCATGGATTTCCTGTAAAAGGCGACAACAATTCATACGAAAAGGTTTCACAAGTTGGGCAATAGACGTCTTTCACTTTCCAATTACCGCAGGGCTTTGCAGATTGACGAGCTGATTGCAGCGGAAAAATATCCGAACGTCGCTTTTCTGATGGAAAAATTCGAATGTTCGGAGGCTACGGTTCTGCGGGCAATCTAGACTCTGCGAAACGATTTCGGCGCGGAAATCTTATACGACCGCAGCAGAAAAGGCTACTACTATGCGGAACCGCATTTCCGTCTGATTGCGAGCTTCACGACCGAAAAGCAGATTATCGCCGCGCATCTGATGACAAATCTGCTTAAAATTGTAAAGGACACGCCGATTTACAATCAGGCGATTGAAGTCTACAAAAGCCTTGAAAACGAGCTTGAGGGAAACGAAAAACTGAACGCGGCAAAACTTGAAAACCGGATTGTGTTCCTCGGAATGAACGCGATCAAAATCGAAGACAAGCTATGGAATCTAATCGAAGAAGCCATGATGAAAAACCGCCTCATCCAGTTTGACTATTATAAAAACAGCAGGCGGTATGAAGTTACCGTCGAGCCGTGGCAGCTTGTCTACTTTCAGGGAATGTGGAGCTTGTACTGCTACAATAAATTCTACAAGGAAACCCGGCTCTACAATCTTCCCGCAATCACGAATCCAAAAATTCTGGACAAAACTTTTAAGCTTCCGCCGGACTTTGAATTTGAAAACCACAGCAAAGGCAGCTTCGGAAAATTCATAGGCAAGGAAAATTATTGCTTCAGACTGAAAATCCGCAAGGAAAAAACCGACTACATCCGAATGTACAAATGGGCGGACGACCAGAAATTCGAGGAGCAGAGCGACGGTACGGTCATCATGACTTTTACAAGCAACCAGTACTACCCCGTCCTGAACTGGATTCTGGAAAAAGGAATGTATGTCACTCCACTTGCGCCGCAAAAATTAGTTGATGCCTGGAGGGAGAATGTCCTTGCGATGTATGAGGAAGTGAAGAAACTGTAACAACAAAAACGATAAAACAAAGTCAACAATTTCTATTTTATTCCAAACTGAATGTCGTTCGATAAATGGAAAAGAGTCATATTCCGTTGTTCTAGGAAAAGATTATATTGTTTTTTTTGCAGTTTGCAATTTTAATTTGTTATTATAAAAATCTTTTTACATTTCACATCTGGCTAATTAAAATTTACTCAAATGTCATGATTTTATCTTCGAAATCTACTTTCATTTGAATCCCTTTTATTCCTTTTGGATTAAGCAATAAATTCCTCATATTAGATAAAATTGATTCACCGTGAATAAGTTCATTCCTCTTATCATATAAAACAGGCAAATACTGTTGAATTTCTGAATCAGAATAATCATAATTAAGATTTTTATTCGCTAATATTCCGTAAAATAAAGCAATCCAAAAATTTATAACAGTATCCTGATTCCAGCTTTCCTGCTGGCTTTCAATACAGTTTGCTATTTTTTGTAATCTTTCTATATAATTCTCTTTAGACTGAACTTCTATACGCCATTTACAGATAAACAAATCTACATATCCAGTATATTTATTTACAACATCAAAAGATTTTATTTCATTATCGAAAAATTGTTTTTCAATTTTTTCTATCAGACTAATTATTATATTTTCATCTTCTTTTGCATCTAAAATTCCACAAGAAAAAGCTTTTGTCGCTCTTGTTCCAAAATCAGCATTATTCAAATGCAACTCCAGTCTGTCAGGATGTTTTGAAATGTATATTCCCAGCAAATAATTGAAACAAACTAAATGTGAAATACGCATTGCAGGAATATATTCTAGCTCATTTTCAAAATTATCAAATAATTTTCCAATATCAGTTTTTGACATTTTCCTGCATAAGTCATAAATAGCAGTTTCATTTTTTCCTTTAGAATCAAGTTGATGAAAAATAAGCATCTTTATTCTTAATTCAAGATAAATATTTTCTTGCAGCTTCAAATTGGAAAAAATATCAAGAATATTGCCATCAAGTGAATATAAAAAGAATTCTATTTCAAACGGATTAGAAGCTATCAGTCTTTTGATTACAATTTGTTTATCTATACTCCAAATAAATCTTACAAGAAGAACAACAGAAAGTTCCGTGTGAAAAAAAGTATTACCATGTATTCTAATTTGGTCGAAAAATTTCAGGATTTCTTTATAATCAGCGCACTGTTCTGCTTTATATAAGTTTTCAACTGATTTTTTTTCATTGTATGAAGCGTTATCTTGAACATTTATATCAAATTTTAGAGAGTTTATATGTTCTCTAAATTTATTATTTAATTCATCTGATATTACAACAGACACTTCATTCATATATGATTTATTAAAATAGTCATATATACACAGTGAAACTGATATTTCCTTTATAGAGTTTTCATTACATCCCTGCAGAAGAATTTCATTGGCAACAGAAATAGTTTCTGCAACTTTTTTCTTTTGTTCGCTTGTGTATAAATCAACACAATTTCTATACACTCCTGTATAATCACGGACTATCTTACAAACAGATGAAAAAAGTCCAGAAGTGAAGATATTACCTGCCATAGAATCCGCTAATTCAACAAAATCAAGAAACAGTTTATTTTGTTCAGAACTCAACATTCCTGACCTCTTTTATATTCAACAATACAACAATCTCCATTATCAAGTTCATGCCACAATTCTTCAAAGTTGGCAAGAATTATTCTTGGATTTGTAATTTTTTGAATAATATGATGATATTTGCCTAAACTGTTTACTGATGTTCCAAGAGAATAAACAACAGGAAGAGCCGTATCATCTATTGGAACAAGAATAAGAAATCTGTCATGGAATTTTCTTCCATAATCGCCATGTTGAACTAAAAATTTCATCGTCACGTTTAAGATGGCATGATATAAAAGGCTGGGAAAAAGTGGTACTCTGGTTTGACG
>NZ_CAMCEC010000041.1 GCF_945873775.1 uncultured Treponema sp.
GATGGATTTGTGGCTTTTTTCAGGAACGAAATTGCGAACTAAATTTGACACAATCTTCAAGTTTGTCTATGCGCTCAGGAGCAATCCGCGGAACAAGATAAGTTTTATTTTTTGAAATCCAAAATGCGGTCATCTTGTCAAGTTCAGGAAAAGGATCATTGAAAACAACAACTGGTGCAGGATTCGGCATCATGGACATTTCAATATAAGGATTAAAAACATCGCTTTGAAATGTGCGGACATCAATCAAAACATAGTCAAGAGCACCCGGCTCAACAAGTTTCAATGCCACATAAAATTCATGCGGCTTTAAGAAAATTTTTACATCGCTGCCAAAAGTTTCTATGCGAAGCGCAAGATATTTGCAAACTTTTAAAAGATCTGGCTTTATAAGCAGATAAACCTTTCCCATGAGCCCTCCCCTAAGTAATTAAAAAATACAAAACTTGAACAAGTAAAAATATTTGCCAAGAAATTTTTCCAGCTATCATTTTTTCCTCATATTTCCAGTTATAAAAAGCTCATCTTGATACCAGTCAATAAGCAGGCTGAAATACTCATCATAATAACCTTCATGAATCATAAGGAATTTATAAACGTTTCCTGTTTTTAGTTTAGAAAAATCAACTTTAGAAGCATCAACCCATTTTGAGCCGACTTGAATTCTAAACTGGGAGCTTTTAGTTAAATCTTTTCCAGTTTCGCAGTCCATGGCAGAAAAATGAACTGTAATATTCCGGCTCGCATTTTTTAGGAAGTCAAGATTCATTAGGACTTTTTCTTTTCCAACAGAAATGCTTTTCCACCAGACGTAAGGTCCTTCAGCAATTTTTATTCTGTATTCTCCCGGACGAAGAAAAACATCCTTTGTTACGTATTCAAGATTTTTTCCTTTAGAAGAATTCTTTGCAACTGAAAAAATTCTTCGTGTGTTTGGAACTTCCGGGATTCCGTCGTTATCATTCACAAAGAAAAACGCACGCGCAGGAAGGTCGGCATTTACACTGGCAGTTGAAGGCATAAGCATAGACAAAGAAACCGGAGTAAACCAATTTCTAAGGACAGTTCTATGAATCACTCCAGAATTCCAAGCCTGGCAAAAAAGAAAAGCTGCTGCACAAGCCGCAAAAGCTCCAAGCGCAATCCGTTTGGCTTTATAATTTTTAGGAACATAAGAAGGAAATTTTATTGTCTTAGGAGAAATTATAGCCTGTGCAAGCGAAACTCTTATTGCGTGCGTATCATAATTTTTTAAGTAACGTCTTATTTTTGCAATTACAGGCTCCAAGCTTTTGTATCTTTTTTCAGGCTCAGGCTTCATCATTTTTCTAATAAGAGTTTTTACAACAGGCGGAAGATTTTTTACAATTTTCTGCGGCGGAATATATTTTCCTTTTTTTATTTTCGAAATTGTTTCCGGAGCCATATCTCCCGCATAAGGCTTAGAACCTGTAACCATTTCATAAAGCATTACGCCCATTGAATAAATGTCAGCACGGACATCCACAGAACTTGAATCCATGAGCTGCTCTGGAGACATATAGGCAGGAGTTCCAAGAGTAGAACCGGCTTGCGTTATAGAACTGTTTTTTGTAGAAACTACAGTTTTATCAGAATCCGCGGTTTTCTTTGGCTCTTCAAACTCGTCTTTTTCATCGCTGGCAATTCCAAAGTCAGCAAGCTTTACTTCAGCTCTTTTTGAAATAAGAATGTTTCCAGGCTTTATGTCGCGGTGAACAATGTCCTTTGAATGCGCATTTTTAAGCCCAAGGCAAGCATCAAGAAAAATCAAAAGAGCAAGTTCAGGCGGAAGAGAAACCTGCTTTTCAATAAGCTTGTCCAAAGACATTCCGTCAACAAATTCAAGCACAATATAGTTCGCCCTGCCTTCAGTAAAATAATCAAACATCCGCACAACATAAGGACTGGACAGCTCGCTTAAAATTCGCGCTTCCCTTTTAAATCTTTCGCGGATTGCAGCCCCGCCGCTTTTTAAAATAAGTTTTTTTATAACGACTTTCCGCTTTAATTCAGGGTGAGTCGCAAGATATACGGCTCCCATTCCGCCAGTCGCAATTTTTGTGCAGTTTTTGTATTTTCCAATTGTTTCGCTTTCCATTGAATTCTCCTATAAAAAGTCAGCAAGGAAATATCAATTTCCAAATTGACTTTGTTATAAAACACTTTTTATGTCAGTTTCAGGATTGAATTTTTTTTCGGGAACAACAAGAGCAACATTCATTTCGTTTGGATTATGAAGCTGCAGATAAGTTCCGTCTTGGCGCAGCAAATATTTTCCATCTTTTACAGGACGATGGCCGCCAAACCATAAAACGCCGCTTCTCTTTGCAGAAGGATTTAAATTTTTAAAAAGTTTTTTTACACTTCCCTTTTCAGCTGTGTCATTCGCAGTCCAAGTCAGCCCTAAAATAACATCATCATTTTTATGATAGTCAACAATCTGTTTTCTTGAAAAACAGCAGGCAGGCTCTGCATGGCTTACGGCAAAATCATAGAACACAGCGCAAATTGGCAAAGATTTTTCCCAAAGGCTTATCAAATGAAGAATTACATCGCCGTAAACTTGCCGGATAAAATCACAGCACATGCTTCCTTCCTGCACAAATTTTCTAAAAGCAAGATTTCCGTGGCAGCTTTCATTTAAAATGTTCTCGTGGTTGCCTTTTAAAAAGTGAAAATTTTCAGTAAAATTATTTTTAAGCTCCATGATAATCATAAGAGTTGAAATATTTTCTTTCATTTCTTCCTGCATAGGCTGACCGGCATAAACGTCCATTGACCAGTCCTTGTAAGCCGCAATCCACCTGTCATAACCACGGCTTTCCGAATGAAACGCATCTCCAACGCAAACAACAAAAATTTTTTTCTCATTCAAAAGAGACAAAACGGATTCATCTTCAATTTTAAAATCAAGGAGCTTTAAAAGAAAATCTGCGCGCGCATGAATATCAGGAACTATTATAGAAGGAATTTTTTCAGATGAAAAATCAAGAAGTCCGCCCGGCTTGCAATCTGAACCTGCAGGCCTGTAAGACGGATTTTCATTTTCAAGAGTAGACAAAGATTTATCCAAAAAGAGCTGAAATTCGCCTTCTTCTGGAAAAGAATTTGAGTCGTTTATTCCATGCAGATGATTTCTAAAACAATCCAGCTCTTCTTTTGAAAACATTCTAGCCCATTATAAGATTTGAAGAGCCAATTGTAAGTTTGTCTCCAGCATTAAGCTTAACGTATTTATCCGGCGGAATTCTGCGGCCGTTTAAAAATGTTCCGTTTGTGCTCCCCTCATCTTTTAAGAAATAAGCATCACGGATTTTTTGAATAATGCAGTGATGACGGCTTGCCAGTTTTGAGTCAATCACAATATCATTATCTGCTTCTCGCCCCATTGTGATTTTTGCGGCAATCTGAATTTTTTTCTTATTAAAAACAAGATACGAAACCTGCTGAGATTCCGCAATTTTGTCCAAATGCTGCCCCAAAGGACTTGAATTTATAATAGTTGTATCAGCCATAAAATATATTATAAAGCAGTTTTTCAAATTTTCAAGTTTTATTTCAAATTATATGTAAAAAAATTTTTCGCTGCAAAACGAAAACGCTATTGACACACACAAGATTTTAATGCTATATTCAATAGCACATGGGGTGTTAGCGAAGCTGGTTATCGCGCTGGCCTGTCACGCCGGAGACCACGGGTTCGAGTCCCGTACATCCCGTTGTACCGTTCTTTATGAGCGGTATTTTTTTTATTCGGGCAATAGCGCAGCTGGTAGCGCGCTAGCTTCGGGAGTTAGAGGTCCCGGGTTCGAATCCCGGTTGCCCGACACTTTTTCTTATTACAACAAAATCAAACAGTTTGTACACCGCAACTAAAACGGAAAGTGAAATCCTAAAAATCCTCAATCAAAATGAACCGCTCGAGAAACAGAAAATAATAGAAGAAATCTGCAAAATAAAAATAAAAGATTCCGCCGTAACGCCTAAAAATATACAAAATGCGCTGGAAGGCTGCATTGCAAAAGGCTTTGCAGCTTCAGCCGACGGCGGAAAATTTAAAATCACAGAAGAAGGAAAAAAGCAGCTTTGACGTTTTTAATACAATTCGTTGTATTGCCGAGCGATTCGTTCCCAGCTGTAAAGGCGTTTTCCAGCCTCGCCCATTTCTCTCGCGATTTTCTCACGAAGAGATTCAGAATCACTTTCGGAATGGCAAAGTTTTTTCATCAGATTCTGTAAATCATCAGGAGTTTTCCAGTAAAGGCATTTTTCTTCAGTTGTGGCGCGGTTATAAACACAGTCAAACGCAAGAATCGGAAGATAAAGATTCATCGCCTCTACAAGAGAAGGATTTGTTCCGCCTGCGCTGTGTCCGTGAATATAAACTCGAGCATTTGAACGAAGCCAGTTCACGATGTGCGGCTCGTAAATCGGATTAAGCAGGTGAATATTTTTATACACACTGAATTTTTCCTTTAATGAGCGGCCGTATTCTGACTTTTCCCAGTTGCCCACAAAAACAAGCGGCTCGTCCGACATTTTTGAGAACGCTTCAAGAATCACATGGATATTGTTCTCAGGCTCAATCCGGCAGACCGTAACAGAATAAGGTTCTCGGCAAAACGGATATTTTTCAAACAGGGAATCGTCCTGAACACGTGAAACCTGGTCGCCGCCATACGCAATAAGCTCAACTCTCTTATTCTTCACAATTTTAGAATATTCAGATTTTATGTAATCGGTAATTCCTTTGTTGTCGCCAATTACAATATCTGAATATTTCACCGCCATTTTCTCGCTGAATTTCAAGAGTTTTTTTGCATACCACTTCCACTTGTCGCGCCGCCATTCAAGACCGTCAATGTTGGTTATGATTTTTCCATTGAAAATCCGTCTTATATATGGAAGAAAAATGCAGCCTGAAACACCAAGAATCAGCATGATGTCCGCATTTGCTGCAACAGAAAGCTTCATTGACTTGAAATCATAAAAAATGCTTTCTTTGCCATTCGCATCCATTTCAAGATAAACAAGTTTTGCCTCCTTGTACGAGTCCAAACGTTTTTCATATTTCTTGCCAGAGCAGAAAACCGTGTATTCAACATTCGGCGGAGTAAAATCCAGCAAGTTATCCACAAGCGACTCAAAACCGCCATAGCAGGCAGGAACGCCGACAGTTCCGATAACAGCGACATGAAGTTTTTGATTCTGGCAAGCACGATATTTTTGTGAAATATTTTTATTCATACAGAAACTCCTTTTTATTGACAAACACATTACATTCACATATATTTAAATTATATACATATTTTTTTATCATTTTTGGAGACAAATTATGGCAAGCACATTGGTACAGATTAGAGTAGATGAAGATTTGAAGAACGAGGCTACAAGCATTTTTGAACAGCTCGGACTTGATTTGCCGACTGCGTTCAGGATATTCCTCAAAAAATCGGTTGAAGAAAGAGGAATTCCGTTCAGCATGAGAGTAAATTCCGAAAAGAAGGCTCTTAAACAGGCAAACAATATCCTCAAAATGGCTAACAAAGAAGCAAAAAAGAATAAAATCCAGAACCTTACGCTTGACGAAATTAATGCAGAAATCAGTGCATACAGAAAGGAGAAATAAAAAATGAAAATTTTCTGTGTTGTTGACACAAACGTTATAGTTTCGGCATTGCTTAAAAGAACTTCCATACCAGGAAAAGTTGTTCAGCATATTTTGGCAGGAATTGTAATTCCTGTTTTTAGCAAAGAAATTCTCTCTGAATATAAGGAAGTTTTGTCCAGAAAAAAATTCAGTTTTTCGTCTAAAGTAATTGAAGACGTTATCAAAATGATTATAAAAAACGGCATTGAACTTTCGGGCATTCAGACAGAAGAAAAACCATCCGACCCAAAAGATATGATTTTTTATGAAGTTACAATGGATTCCCGCCAAACACAAGACACATTTCTTGTAACCGGCAATATCAAGGACTTTCCGATAAAACCATTCATTGTTACTCCAAAAAAAATGATGGAAATCATAGAAGAAAACAAAAAAGGAAAGAGAGAATAAAATATATTTATGAACTAAAATATTCATTTTTCATCTCCAATTATCCTTGATTCACAAATTGCATTTTTAACAAGATTCAGAGTTTTTAATTTATTTTTTGAAATCAAAAGTATTCCAATTGCAAAAATCAAAGTCCGTTTATGCAAAGTAGATTTTTCACAGTCTGAAAGATATTCGCAATTTTTAGAAAGATAAAAACCGTTCCTCAACATATAAAAATATCTAAAATCCGAACGAAGCGTTATTTTCTTTCCTAAGACTTTTTTATAAGAATCTCCAAGCTGATGTTGAATTGAAATGTCAGAAAAACACAATGTATCAATTCCAAATTTCTTTGCCCGCCAGCAGAATTCAAAATCAACATAATCAATAAAAAGTTCTTCTTTCATTCCGCCGATTTTCTGGAAAACTTCCTTGCAGAAAATCATTCCTGAAGAAATTGCGTGAAGAACTTTGACAACTATAATAAGCCTCAGATTTAGACACGGAGGAGAAAAAATAACGAATTTGTGC
>NZ_CAMCEC010000042.1 GCF_945873775.1 uncultured Treponema sp.
AATAGAGCAATAGAGCAATAGAGCAATAGAGCAATAGAGCAATAGAGCAATAGAGGCTAGCAAACTGATAAATTCTCGTCAAGTCCTTAACAGTATTTTATTGTAAAAATATTTCAGTGTCAATATTTGCAGTTTTTAACTTAGCAACGCACAGCCTGGCTTTTCCCTGTTTGTTGCAACTACAAAATCTTCACGCAGGAATCGCTTTAGCAAAAAAGCGCAGAAATATGGAATTGTGTAAAACCGCCCGTTAAATCCTACGTTTTTATTGCAAAGCTTTATTCCAAAGCGCACATCTTTGTATGACGGATATTTTATAAGATTGTTAAGCGATGCTGTAGGACCGTCTTTTGCCTTTACTTCAACAGGAACCAGAGATTCTGTTGTACGCACAAAAAAGTCCATCTCAAGCTGGGCATTTTCTTTCTTATAATAATATAAGTCAAAGCCTGCCGTTTTTAGCATCTGGCCAACCAGATTTTCATAAATCGCGCCTTTAAAAACCCCTAGATTCTTGTTTTTCCGTAAATCCTCAGAAGACTCCTCGTCAAGATTTGCCATTAAAAGTCCTGTATCATGATAATAAATCTTATATTTTGACTCATCGTAGTTACCTTTTAAAGGCAGGCACACATTGTTAAGACAGAAACAAAGGTTCACAACGCCAGCATCTCTTAGCCATTCTGCGCAGCCGACATAATCCCGCGACCTTGCGTTTTTTGCCACTTTTGTAATCTTGAATTTCTTGTTTTCCTGCGCAAGAAACACCGGAATATTCCTGTAAATGTTTTTGATTTTCGTTTTATCAAGTCCTTCTGCATATTTTGTGATGTCCTCCTCATAATCACGCACAAGCTGGCTTTGAAGAGGAAGTATATTTGAGTAATTTCCATCAATCAAAAAACGTTTTACAACGGCCGGCATTCCACCAATAACAGCATATTCCAAAAAATAGTCATTCAGAAGATTCAATTCTTCTTTAGAAAAAGGCTCAAGATTCTTTAAGTGAGAATACAGCTCTTCCGTAAAACTTTCGTCATAGCCTTTTGCCCAAAGATATTCTTCAAAATCAAGCGAGTACATTTGGTAGTCAATTTTATAGCCAACGCTGTTTGAAGAAATCCGATTGTAATTCAGTCCCATCATTGAGCCTGAGCAAATAACATCAAAACGTCCGTCCTCGGCAAAAAATTTAAGGCTTGTGGAGCAGTCAGGATACTCCTGCATCTCATCAAAAAAAATAAGGGTTTCTTTAGGTATAAACTTAAACTTTGGATTATGAAAAGAAATGCGTTTTATAACCTCATCAGTTGAATATCCCCTCGAAAAAATATCTTTGTATTCAGGGCTGTCAACAAAATTTATTTCCACAAAAGATTTATAGTTTTCTCCAAACTGCCGGACTGAGTAAGTCTTGCCAATCTGCCTTGCCCCGCGGATAATCAAAGGCAAATGATTTTCCGAGCTTCTCCATTTTGCCAGAAAATCCAGTATCTTCCGCCTGATTGCATTTTCCATATCTACAGAATACACAAAATATGGATAAAATTCAAACGCTCTATACACAAAATATGAACAAAATCTAGCTATGCCATGCACAAAACATGAACATTTTTCTACAAGGTTCAATTTCGAGTTTTAATTTTTAGTGTCATTATCGGGCTTGACCCGATAATCCTCTAGCAAGATTGCCGTGCTTAGCATTTCTTTCTGTCAACAAATGAAGTCCAGTCAATTTTGTTAAGTCAACTTAACAAAATTGACCGTAAACTGTTAAGACCACTTAACAATTTGAACAATATACTATAAAATCAGGCTATGGAAAAATTAATAGAGACTTTCAGGAAAAAAATGACTGCTCCACTTCCAACATTTGAGCGCGAACTAGAAAGAAAGATAAACTGGAATGCGCGGCTTATAAGCATAAGAGGCTCAAGAGGAACTGGAAAAACAACATTATTTTTGCAACACATAAAAAAGACTTTTACCAACAACCTGAACAAAGTTCTTTACGTAAGCCTTGACAACATTTATTTTTCAAACAACACACTTGTTGAACTTGCGGAAAAATTTGTAAGCCATGGCGGAACTCATCTTTTTCTTGATGAAGTGCATAAATATGAAAACTGGTCAAAGGAAATCAAAAATCTTTATGATGATTTTCCAGAGCTTCACATTGCCTTCACAGGTTCTTCCTTGCTTGAAATCCTGAACGGCAGAGCGGATTTAAGCCGCAGAACTTTAGTTTATGAGCTGACAGGGCTTTCTTTCCGCGAGTATCTTTCGCTAATAAAATCACAGGATTTTCCAATTTTTACACTCGAAGAGATACTAAAGAATAACGAGCAGATTTCCGCAGAAATCGCATCAAAAATAAAGCCGTTTGAATTTTTTGACGATTATCTGTCTTTTGGCTATTATCCATATTTTTTGGAAGGAAAAGACGATTATTTTAACCGCCTGAATGAGACCCTGAACATGATTCTTGAAGTTGAGCTTCCCATGCTCCGCGGTCTGGAAATCGCCTATATTCCGAGGATAAAGAAACTTTTGGCTGTCATAGGAGAATCAGCTCCATTCATTCCAAACATAACACAGCTTGCTGCAAAAATTGGAATCTCAAGGCAGACCTTGCTCATATATTTAAAATATCTGGAAGACGCAAAACTTATAAATCAGCTTTATAAAAAATCACGTGGATTAAGTGTCCTTGAAAAGCCCGAAAAGATACTGATGGAAAATACAAACCTTACTGAACTTTTTAACGGAAAAAACGCCAATACAGGTAGCCGCCGGGAAACTTTTGTTCTAAACCAGCTCTTACATTCCCATAAAGTTGATTTTTCAGAGGAAAGCGATTTCTTTGTAGACTCAAAATACACTTTTGAAGTAGGCGGAAAAAACAAAAAGCGTAAACAAATTCAATCAGTTCCAGACTCATACATTATCGCCGATGACATAGAATTTGGCACAGACCGGCGGATTCCTATCTGGCTGCTGGGATTTATGTACTGATTTCTACTTTTTAATAGCTACCCTTAATTTCGAGTTTTAAATTTTAGCGTCATTATCGGGCTTGACCCTGCGATGTTTCTGAAAGAAACTCGGTTGATAATCTATTGAAAATTTCCAACAGATTCCCATGTCGTAAGCACGGGAATGACACTTAAATTACTGTTCTTATCAAAACTCGACATTTGGGCTATTAAATAATCTTATTCCAATAAAAAAGTATTCCTTTGCGTAATGCCAAACAAACAAGAAATTGAAGAACTGATGGATTAGGCAATGTTTGTGTAATGAAATTATTATTTTGGTACAAATCCAAAGTTGAACTTGAAATTTGTACCATTTTTTATATAATTTTATCATGCAGAACACAAAACGAGAAATAGAGCAAGAATTAAAACGTTGCGCCGAATATTTTCCTGTTGTTACAATATTAGGTCCGCGTCAGTCCGGCAAAACCACGCTTGCAAAAATGTTTTTCCCTTGTCATTCCCCGGCTCGATCGGGGAATCTCTGCTAGTTTCTAAGCCTGTACATAACGCATCCTGTAAATGCTGCCCCTATAATAACAGCAAGCTCACACATGGCTGTTTTTCTCCAGAACGCGCGGCTTTTAAGAATGCGCCTGTTTTCCTTTTCAAACTGCGCTTTCAGCCACTCCTGCTGCAAAAGCAAGGCTTCATCGACCGTTTCTTCAAGGATTCTTTCAAGCTCAGCTACAAGCTCGTCATTGTCCAGAGCCTGATCCAGAGGCAAGTCCTGCGTTTTCAATTGCTCTTCTGATTCTGCTTTTTCCATCAGAAATAATTTTTCTGCGCTCGCAGGAAAAACCACGTTTACCGCCAGAACCACGGCGGCTGTTTTTTGCATTATATGCGAATGGCTCATTTTCTTTACCTCCTATATCCATAGATGAATCCACAGCGGCACAACCGCCCAGCGTTTTTGGCAGCACAGCTCCGCAGAGAGCGGAAATCACAACAGAAGCCCAGGCAGCTTCTCCGATATATCCAAGCCCAAGAAGCACTGTCGCAATTAAAACTGCAAATCCCTTGTAGCCTGCAAGTTTTCCTGCCAAAAGAAGCAGCCTTTTCAATACATTCTGAAAAAGCTCTGCATAAGAAAAATCAACGCGCTCAATCTTTGTCATACAGCAAGCCCCCTTTTTATCATCTTTAAATGAGAATACATCAGCTTCATTTCGCTTTCACTGCGGAATGCGCCGCGCCCACCGCTTTCAAGCCGTGAAACATTTACATAGCAAGCTCCGCACCAGCCCGCCACATGAACCGCCCTGCCCCGCTCATCAAGAAAGAACGCCGCATATAGGAAATTTGAGCCGCAAAAGCTTTTTACATTTTCTGTAAAAAATCTTCTATATAATTCATCTGCTGTAACACGAAGCCTTATTCCAAGAGAGCGGCTAACAGCGGAGCATACAGAGCCAGAACAGTCGCTTCCGCTTGGAGAAGAACCGCCCCACACATAAGGCGCGCCCTCAAACTTTCTTAGTTCCTCAAAGTACCTTTGCTGAATGCTCATGCCGCACCTCCCAAGAATGCTTTTAACACAGCGAATCCTGCAGAAGCAAGGGCAACCGCTCCTGTACCAATAGAAACAATCTGGCAAATCCTAGCCGCCTTTTCTGCGGAAGATTTTTTAAGGCTTGTTTCCAAAGCCTCCAGACGCTCAAGAGTTCTGTTCTTGAACTCGCACATTTCTCCACGCATAGAGCAGAACTCTCCGTAGAGCTTTGTAAGCAACTCATTTTCCATAGCCGCCTCCATGTAAAAATATTGGCTTGCGCAGTTAATGCGAAAACCTTTTACAAGAAGATAAAGCCAAAACATGAGCCCAAAATGATAGCTTTTACGCTCATAAAACAGCGCGTAAATGTTATCAATTCAAGGGCTTTGACGAGCTGTATATTGTACACAACGAACGGCAGACAAAACCTCCGCGTTGCGGACTTCTGCCTCAAAAAACAAAATGCCGGGCAAGCAAGGCGCCTGCAAGTCCGGCGGGAGAAAATTATGTTAAAGATTTCATTAAGAGAGAACAAGACAGCCAATGCAAAGTCCCCTTACCATTTCTATTCAGAAAATTCCGGAGTGCTCACATTTGATGAGCTCATCGATGAGATGGCAAAAAACAACACGACTATAACAAAGGCCGACATCGCAGGAGCAATGAATGTGTACAAGGAAGTTGTTATTCGCTATGTGCAGCTTGGCTACAAAGTATACTGCCCGTTTGGACAGGTTTATATCTGCGCAAAAGGAACAGCAAATGACAAGCTTGCTTCTTTTGAGCCGCACCTTTCCGGCAATGACCACGATCTAAACCTAAAGCTCACTGTGGACAGCTCCGTAGCAAAGACAGTGCTTGCAAACACAAAAACAGAGCGTGTGTCAGGAAGATACAAGATGATTCCGTCGATAGAAGAAATCCAGAACGTAAACGGAGCCGCATTAAAAGATGCAAAGCCAGGAAACGTAATCAGGATAATCGGCGAGTACCTTAAACTTGACGAAAATGACAGCGAGCAGGGAATTTTCCTTACAAAGGGAGATGTTTCAATAAGGCTTGAAAACTACATCTGGAACAAAAACAAGCGGATTGACGCAATGCTTCCAGCCGACATTGAAAGCGGTTCATACAAGGTCAGCATAAGGGCAAAGCCAAACACAATCCTATACAACGGCAGCTTTATTAAAGAAATTACAATAAGCTAAAAGAGACTATTAAAAACAGTCTCTGCGGCATGTCTAAACGGCATGCCGTTTTTTTGTTTATTGCAATAAACTTAAGGCAAAAGGAATACTTTCTAAGACCTAAAGAGATACTTCCTAAGAGGCTAAGTAATACTTCCTAAGACCTGAAGAGATACTTCCTAAGAGCCTTAGGAATACTTTCTTAGGGCTTTAGGAATATTCACTCAGGGTCTTAGGAATACTTACTCAAGGCTTTAGGAATATTCACTCAGGGTCTTAGGAATACTTACTCAAGGCTTTAGGAA
>NZ_CAMCEC010000043.1 GCF_945873775.1 uncultured Treponema sp.
TCAACCGACCTAAAATCATCTTGCGGCAGAGAGAAAAATTCTACTATTTTTTATTCTTTGTATATTTCCATTCGCGCTTTTTACGCAGGCAGAAAAATTCTTTAAAGCCCCCCCCCCCACGGAAATCATTTTGCTTGTAAAATTCATTTGCAATGTTTTCCATTTCTTCAACTGAATTCTGGATAATCGTAACTGGAGCAAGAAGCTCATGCGCTGAAGATTTTAAGAAATACGAAGATTCCCTAAGCAGATTGAATTCTTTTTGCCTTTGCCTGACTTTTATAAAAATGCTCGCGCCATAAATAAGAATGTGCGAAACAAAACAAATGTCGTAGCCAAAATAATAATCGTTGTCAAAAACAGAAAGCAAACTCACATTGAATTTAAGACGCAAAAGATGCAATGACTGCCTGAAAATTATATAGACAAATAGCGGAACCCAGGAAAAAATCAAAAGCGCCGGAATGTTTTTTCTTTTAAAAAATGAATGCACAAGAAGCACGCTGCAAAAAGCACAGCCAAAAATCAAAAAGCAGATTGTTGCAATGTATGGAATTTTTACATCATCGCAAAATCCGTACAGAAAAACAGAAATCAGGCAGACAAATAAAATCAAGCCAAGAATTTTTTTGCACAAAATGTTTTTTTCAATTGAAAGATTTTCCAAAAATAAAATCTGCGAAAAGCAAAGTCCAATGGCGCACACAATGTAACCGAATCTTACAAAAAACAGTTTCTGGCAAAAAGCGTTCCAAATGTATGTGCAGCCAAATCCTTTCATTGCAACTTGATAAAGAAAAAACGCAAAAGTCATAATTCCCAGATACAAAAAAAGTTTCTCCTTTAGGCTTGCAAACGAAACAAAAAGAGCCGCCGCCGTAATAAGCATAATTCCCAAAAATATTATATGCACAAACGAAAATCGCTCTGTCTGCTCAAAAAATTGCTCCATTGCAAAAAAACGGAACGTGCACGAAGTTGAATCTGAATTTTTAATTTTTAAAATATAGCATTCGTCAAAGAAATGACCTTTTGGAATTTCAAGAAAAACTCTCCAGGATTTTATTGATTTTTGTGAATTGAAAATTGTTCTTCCCGCAACGCCGCTTTTTTTCCAGATGCCGTTTTCAAAAACATAAAGCTCCGCGGAATCCATAATTTCAGGACCAAGGTCAAGAATTTGCACAGGAAATTTCTGGGGACTTTTGCGGTGAACAGCGCACCAAAGACTACCTTTTATAAATCCGGGCGAAAAACGAAATCCGCTTTTTTTACAATCGGAAGGAAATGCAAAGCTAGAAGAAAGCTCATTGTCCGAACTTTGCCAATAATAAACCTGCACTGAATTTTCCTGCGCAAAGAAAAATCCGCCGCAAACAAAAAACAAGACTGATAAAACCCAACAATTCTTTTTCATCAAGAAAGCACACATAGCAAAACCCGCAAGAATTTTTTAGCAATCTTTGTTATTTTAATGGATATAGGAAAATTTTGAAATAATACTTTTTAAATGCAACCCACTACAAAAAAGGTGAAAGGTCAGTTATCGCAGTGGGAGGTGTATATTAAATTACTCAGTCAAGTTTTATTGTGAGGGCAGGACAAATGCCAGTACTATTACTTGTTACATGTATTGCACTTCCACAATTTGAAATATAGAAGCCCTTTCTATAAATGATATTACCTTTATCATCCACCCCAATACTATAATCAGATTTTACAGATGCAGGTGTTCGTGAATACCAACTCATTGTTCTATCTTTTGGAATAGAGCTGTATATGTTGTGTAATTCTAAGCCACTCGCTCTTGTGAAATCAGAAGTTAAAAAACTATAGTAGATATTTCCTATGCTTATTAAATTCAATTCTTTAACACTTAAAATAAAAATTTTATCTTGTGTGTCATTACATCTTAAATCTATTGTACCATCCTTTTTTCCATCTGCAACATCTGATTTTGGATAATATTTCATAGAATCTGAATCATTTTTTACATAAGTTGTTTCAATTAAATTTTGTCCTTTAGAAGAAAACGCATTTTGTAAAAAGCCATTACCCTTAAACTTTATTTCATAAGAGCCAACTTTATAAGAATCAAGCACTTGATTGCCATAATGGCTTATATAACTCAGACCATTTAATACTGCCCTTATAAAACTATATTCATAATTTGGAGGATAAATATTTTTATCTTTATCAGATGAACGCAAAAAATAGTAATTCTTATCAGAATGATCTTCCACCCATCCATAACGGAATGTTGGATTGTATGGAATCCCAGCGACAAGAATTTTTTCAGATAAAAGAAGTGCATTACCTGTTTCATTGTAGTTATTTGTAACAACACGCCATTTTATTGGCTCAACTTTAAAATAATATTCAGTTCCAGTTTTTATCTCAAAACCATCACTAAATACGTATTTTCCGTCATTACCATATGGTTTTGCTTGCATCTTGAAGTATTTACAACCGTCACTACCTAAATAAAGATATTTATCTTGGTCAATTAATTTTGTAATTTCAACATCCTGCGCTTTTACTGTCTGCGGCCATTCTCCAAAAAGCACATAAGTTGCTTCTGTTCCCGCGCTTCCATCTGTTCCAGCTTTTAAAATATACGGAGAGTCCATGTAGTTTGTAGGTACTTCTTCAGTATCATCATTACCTGTTTCTTCATCTTTTTCGTCATTATCACCATTGTTTGATGAATTTCCAGTATTTGAAGATGGCATTGTAGGCGCATAATATGAATCATCTCCAGAACCGCCTCCCGAGCCATTAGAACAGGAAAATATAAACAATCCTAAAAATCCAAATAAAAAAACAGGTATTACAACTTTTGCCATTTTCATCATGCCGTTCTTCCTTTTTATATGAAATATGACTAAGAAAATAATACTTTTGACACAACCATTTTTATCGTTTAAATTTGGATTTGGACATAGACTTTGTTCTAGCTGTTGAGAAAAGTAAAAAGATATGTAAATTAAAAGTATTAAGAGATTATAATATTCAAAAGCAGAGGCAGATTCAAAAATCAGTCCTCATAGTGACCTCGACAAGCTTTTACAGTAATTTTATCTTCGGAAAATTCGTAAACAAGCCGATTTTCTTTATCAATTCTTCTGCTATATTCGCCCTCTTTGTGTTTCAGTTTTTCAGGCTTTCCTTCACCGTGCAATGCACCATCACGAGAAATACTTTTCAGCAGTTTGTTAATTTTCTGAACTGTCTTTTTATCTTGAGTCTACCAATAAACATAATGTTCAATCCAGTTTCTGTAAAAGTTATCTCGCTCATTCTGCCGCCATTGCTTCAAGTTCTTCCATTGTTTTTACGACAACTTTTCCCTGACGAAGCTGCTCATCACTTTTGTCAAGCATGGCAAGATAAGCCGCATTGTTTTTCGCCTTTTCCATTTCCTTAAATTCCTTTTCAGAAACGATGACGACATTCTTGTTTTCCTTGCGCGGAACTATGACCGGCTCACCGTTAAACGCCATGTCAAAATATTTTTTTATATTTGCGCGGATGTCCATCTGTTTTGCGATTGTCATAATTGCCTCCAAAAAAGTCGGAATAAAATTGCGTACCAAAAACCGTACTGTTTGTAATTTAATATCAAATCTTCTATCTGTCAAGTTTTATGGCTTTGATTCAATTCTTTAACCCATTGCAACAACGAAAGCAAAAATTTATAATGGCTTTATGTCAGAAAATCTTATAGAAAAATTTGTGGATAATGATTCGCTCAAGGCGTTGAAAAATCTTATTGAATCCAGTTCAGATGATGTGGCTCTTTCTTCTTCGGTGCAGCTTGCAGATATTTTTGGCGCAGGTCAGACATTCAAAAAAATCACTGATAAAAATTCAGATGCGGAATCAAAACTTGTTTCCAGTTTTAACAATAATCTTGTTCTTTTGATTCAGAAAACTTGGGTTGAAAAATCCGATGAAGAGCTTAAAGCGCAAATTCTTTATCAGCTTGAAGAATTCCGTGTTCAGCTAAATTCAAAAGATTATGTTCAGGCTTATCCGCAGTTTTTTTCTATTTTAGATAATGTTGTTTATCTTATGTTTGGAAATCAGGCAAAGGCAAAAGATTTTCCAGAATACGCGCTTAGAATTGACCCGGAATTTGGAATTTTCTGGTGGTACGTAAAAAGTCTTCCGCGGGATGCGCAATGGTCAACTGAACGCACAAGAATTGCCATTTTGCTTGGAATTTATTTTTTGGCAAATTATTAAACCTGTTTCAATTTACATTTTAATGTCATCTATTGCAAAATTATAACAGATTCCCATGTCATTACATGGGAATAACAGGAGGGAATTCATGGAGCTTGATTCAATCTGCGCTGAATTAAAAAAAGGAGCTGCACAACTTGCGCTTCATACAGAACTTCAGAAAAACAATGCGCTAAAATGTGTTTCTGAAGCAATCTTAAAAAACAAGCAGGAAATTTTAAACGCAAATCAGATTGATGTGGAAAATGCACGCGCAAATGGAACTCCCGAATCCCTTGTTGAACGTCTTGCTCTAAATGAAAAAAAGTTCAATGATATTCTGGACGGAATCAAAACTGTAATTCAGCAAAAAGATCCTATTGGCAAAATCGTTGACGGATGGAAAGCTCCTAATGGAATGGAAATCCGCCAAGTAAGAGTTCCGCTTGGAGTTGCTGCAATTATTTATGAAAGCCGTCCGAACGTTACAGCGGATGCGTTTGCCCTTGCCTATAAAAGCGGAAATTCTATTCTTTTGCGCGGCTCTTCTTCTGCGCTGAATTCAAACAAAGCCATAGTAAAGGCAATCAAAGAAGGCTTAAAGAATGCTGAAAAAGACGGCGTTGAGTCAGCATTGCATTTATGCGAATATGGCAACCATTCCGAAGTAAATGAAATTCTCAATGCGGTCGGAAAAATTGATGTGGTTCTTCCACGCGGCTCTGCAAAGCTCATAAATCTTGTTGTTGAAAATGCAAAAGTTCCAGTAATTCAGACTGGAGCTGGAGTCTGCCACCTTTATGTTGATGAAAGCGCGAACTTGGAAAACGCGGCTAAAATTGCGCAGAATTCCAAAATGCAGCGTCCGGGAGCTTGCAATGCAATTGAAACAATTCTTGTAAATAAAAAAGTTCTTAAAGAATTTCTTCCGCTTCTTGCAAAAGAATTTGATGAAAAAGTTCAAATCCGCGCAGACAGAGAATGCTATTCAGTTCTAAAAAATGCCGGCTACAAAAATTTAAAGGAAGCAGAAGATTCTGACTTCGGATTTGAATTCCTTGACTTTATTGTTGCAGTCCGACAAGCTGAATCCACAGAGCAGGCAATTGAATTTATAAACGCCCACAACACTAAGCACAGCGAATGCATTGCTACAAACGACAGAAGCCACGCTCTTATGTTCCAGCAACAAATTGACGCAGCCTGCATCTATGTGAATGCAAGCACAAGATTTACAGACGGCGGAATCTTTGGATTTGGAGCGGAACTCGGAATCAGCACGCAAAAACTTCATGCCAGAGGTCCTATGGGAGCAGAAGCCTTGACCACAACAAAATTTTTAATCGACGGAAACGGTCAAATTAGATAAAACTAACTGAAAATTCTCGGCGAGAATTTACTAAAAACGATAGTGTACAATAAAGTTCGCAATTTGGGGTAGAAAAAAGCCATTGAAAAT
>NZ_CAMCEC010000044.1 GCF_945873775.1 uncultured Treponema sp.
CGTTGATTAACATACATTTCTTCATTTAAGATTTTTACTAAGTAAGACTTTCCAACTGTACCACCCGTCATACACATTATAATATCATTTACAGAAAGTTTATAATTTTCCATTTCAGTGTTAAAGGGATAATAAACAGGATCCTTTTCTTTTATTCCAGTTTCATCAAAATCAGATATTCTTAGAACTCGGACACCATTTTCTTTAGTAACATAATTTCCACTTTTAAAGGCATATCCACCATTAAATGTGGAAATATCTCCCAATCTACACCAGCACCAGTTTTCTGGAATATCAAAGGGAATTTCATCTTCTGTAATTTCTGGCAATTCTTTTTTTGTCACACGGATTTGTGATTTACTACGTAAATCACTGCTTTTAGATTTTTTATTCTTTCCATCGCAAATTCCGTAGGAATTTGCAAATCCGTGTGACAATCTTTCCTTGCGTATCTCTTCCAGCAAATCCCGTGCATTTCCTTCGCTGGCTATTTGTGGAACGAGTTTTCCCTGGACAGCTTCCTGCAGAATTGCTTTTTTTGTGAGTGTACCGATTTTTTCATTAATGGCTTTGAGTTGTGTTTCTTTTTTTCCGTATTCTTCTATGAGCGGCATGAACTTTTCGATTGCAGCGACAATGCGTTTTTGTTCGGATAGTGGAGGAAGAGGAATTATAGTTGAATTGAGTTGCTCAATATTCAACTTTGGCATTTTGACTCTATTTTCAAAAACTTTTATTTCTTGATCAAAAAAATCTGATAATAAAACATACTTCAAATAATGCTTATTGATTTTAGTATCAAGAGGATACATGTCTGCAGAACACAAACCTTCAAAATCTACATAAACAACTTTTTGTAAGCGTGGACGTATTTTTGAATAAAGAAGCATATCTTCATGAAATAAATGATTAATGCTTTTTATTGACTTTTGTTTTACAGTTCTTTTTTCTTTGATAAGTGTTCCTGTACCCTTTCCAATATCATCAGGTGCAATTTGTATGTAATCTGGATATTTAGCTGAATCAACTAAATTAGTTTTTATTTCAACAACTTCTCCCAATCTACACCAGCACCAGCTTTCTGGAATATCAAACGGAATCTCTTCTTCTGTAATGTCACACGGATTCGAGCCAGCTAACGCTGTCTCTTTTTTTGATTTCCTTTTTCCAGATTTTGCGTTAGCAAAATCCAATCCGTGTGACAATTTTTCTTTTCTAATCTCTTCCAGCAAATCTCTTGCATTGCCTTCACTTGCAATCTGAGGAACTAATTTTCCCTGCACTGCTTCCTGTAAAAGTGCGTTTTTCAAATCTTTGGCGGTCATTTATGTTCCTCGCTTGACTTTTTGGCTTCATCTGTTATACTTGAATCATCGACGTGAGGTGTCTTAGTTGCCCTGTCCGCTGATTTTTCAGCCGCGTCACTCAAGCCTTCGAATTTTTCGGAGGCTTTATTTATTTCATCTAGTTCTATTGAATATATTCTGTGTCCGTTTGCAATACTTTCTTTTACAGTAATCAATACATCTGCTTTTCTACCACTTTGTAAAATTGCGGCAGAAACAAATCTTTTTATTGAAACAACATTCGGATCATCAGGATTTTTAAGATTTCCATGTGAGGCTACGAGTATTGCGCTTTCATAAAGATGTTTGATTTTAGCAGCCAATTCAAAATGTTCTGCAAGAGTAAAACCATTTGCTTTTGATTTTTCCAGAGCTTTTGCACTCGTCATTTTGTCGATTGAGTGCTTGGAAAGATTAGCTTCAATTCCGGTTTGAATATTTACAATCTTACCTAAAAATGGTTTTAGAATTGTGAGAAGTTCAGAACGTTTATAACTGGCGTAGCCTTGCTTTTTAATTTGCTCGGACATATTTTCTCGTTCCATCAGAATAAAGCAAATAAGCGGAGTTTGTTGCTGAGTCGTAGCAGGAAATAGGAGTTCCCTTTGCTTTTTTTATTTCGTTTTCAATTCGTACTGCTTCAATAAAACGTCTTGTCAATTCATCGTCTGAAACACCACAAGTTGAATCCAATTCATTTAGCTCCATAACAAATTCTCCTCCATGTTTCTATTGTATTTGATTTCTTGATAAAAATACAGTATATTAGTTTTGTAAGCCGCGGGATTCCTTCTCCCTGCCTTGAGCAGGTGGTTCATCGTATGATGACGCAGGGACCGCGGACTGTTTTTTTTTATTACATCTAGTACAGTTCCCCTTTTTTTAATTTATATCTTCTGTTTTTATTTCCGCCCAGTGCTTCAAGGTAGCCGAATTCGGTCAGCTGGCGCAGGTAACGCTTGGCTGTTGTAGGCGCAAAATCAAAATGCCGCACAAGTTCCTCTGTAGTGATTTGGGATTTATCGCTCATAAAATGCAAAATATCGACCAGTTTCTCGGCTAAAGTTGGCTTTACAGACCACTTATCGACCATTCCCAGCTTCAAAAGCGATTTATCGACCATTTTCTCATTATTTTCGCTCATGGAAGCCTTAAACTGTTCAATTTCTCTTTGCAGATGTTTTGCATGAAGGTTCAACATAAAGTCAATAAAAATACTATCATCATCTTTTTCCCGTGAGTCTATGAGAGATTGAATATATTCAGCCTTGTCTTCTTTTAGAACTTTTGAAGGAATGAGTCCGTATTCCCACTGCAAAAGATTCATCAAAAGGCGGCTCATCCTGCCGTTTCCGTCTACCCACGGATGAATCGTTACCAGTTCATAATGCGCCCAGAAGCTCAGCTTGTAAACAGAAGGAATGTCTTTTGGATTTATATTTTTGCGGAGTTCATTCAACTTCTGGCAAAATGATTCAAGCTTTGCAGGAACTTTCTGATACGCCATATAAGAGGCTCCGCCAATTCCTGCCGTTACATTTACTTTTCTGAGTTCTCCTTTTACCGCAGAAAAATCACCTGTAATTGTGTGATACTCGCTTCCAGTCCGTGCCATTACTTTTGCCGAAAGGCTTATAAGCGAATTCACTGTGATTTCTGGATGCTGCATAATCCATTTTATTCCGTATTCGTAAGCATTCTTCAAATCCAGATTCATCATCTGTTCTGTAATTGTCCGCTTACTGGAAGTGATTCCTTCATCAAACAAAAGCTGGGCTTCAACTTCCGTAACGGTTGAGCCTTCTATTGCCGTTGAGTGAGTAATAATGGAATATAAATAGAATTTGTCGTAATCAAGCTGCTGATTTATTCCAAGAGAATTATATTTGTCTATTACTTCTTTAAGACTGGTTTTCAAATCTTTTGCGGTCATTTTGATTCCTCTGCTTTATCGGATATGGTCAGAATTTTTGAGGATGAAAAATCAAGGGCTTGAATTGTTCTAAGCTGTTTAAGAGCCGTTTCCCGTAACATTTCCAAACGTTGAGGCTGCCCGATATTTTGTTCTATAAGAATAGCGTTATAACTTTCAAGGTTGGCAAGGACTAGAAGATGATGTAAGTCTGTATAATCACGGATATTTCCCTTTTTGCCGGGATTGTCCTTTCGCCATTCTTTTGCAGTCATTCCAAATAATGCCACGTTCAATAAATCAGCTTCGTCGGCATAAACGAAAGATTTTTGGGCAGGTGTAAGTTCAGGGATTATGAGTTTTTCTTTAATGGCATCGGTATGGATTTTGTAATTGAGCTTAGAAAGTTCCCGGTTAAGATTCCAGTTTAATGAAAGACGAGAATTTTCATCGGACTTAAGGCGTTTATAATCTTTGATGATATATAACTTGAATTCAGGAGAAAGCCAGGATGCAAACTCAAGGGCTATGTCTGAATGTGCAAATATTCCGCCGCCATATCTGCCAGATTTTGTAATGATTCCTTTTCCCTGTAATGTATCATTCCATTCTTTTATAGAAAATGTAAATGCATTAGTTCCAGCTTCACTTTTAAACGTATCGAATTCGCTACGTTTAAAATCCGGATTGTGAAGGCTTTCCCATAAACCTAAAAATTCGACTATATCCCGACCTCGAAGCCATGTGTGAATAGTTATACGGGGATCAGCGCTTCTATATCGTGCTATATCTGTAAGTGAAATAAATTCATTTTCAAAATCAGTTGTATAGATACCGATTTCAATTCCTTTTGCGTGAATTGTGTCTTTGATTATTTTTGTCATTACAACTCCCCTTTCTGTGCTTTCTGATGAAGTTGTGTAATTTGTGCAAGAAGATTGTCTATATCTGCATTAAGCTTTGTACGTTTTTCTTCATAGTTTTGGATTGTTTCTGCAACGCTCAAGATTTCTTCTTCTTCGTGAGGATAACCGCAGACATCAAAATTGTAATTTGAATCAATGAGTTCCTGTGTTGTGTAGCATTTTGCTTTTGGATTTCCTTCTTGGTCCGTAATTTCTTTACGAGCATTCCACCAGGTGATACAGTCGTCAAAGTGTTTTAATTCCATTGGCTTTGTTTTGCTAAAGTGTTTGCGGTCGCCTGGAATGTCTACGCGGTAGAACCATGTTTTTCCTGTCGGCTCTTCATTATTAAAGAAAAGAATGTTAGTTGTAATACTTGTGTACGGACTGAATACGCTTCCGGGCAAGCGGACAATTGTGTGAAGATTAAAATCTGTAAGAAGCTTTTTCTTAAGATTGTTCTTTGCATTATCGTTTCCAAACAAGAATCCATCAGGAACAATTACTGCTGCTCGTCCATTTTTTTTAAGGCGGTACATGATGACTGCCATAAATAAATCTGCAGTTTCGCTTGAACGTAAGTCTGCCAGGAAGTTCTGTTTGATGTCGTCCTTTTCGCTTCCGCCATAAGGTGGATTCATAAGAATTACATCAAAGGCATCTTTTTGAGTGTAGTCCAAAAGTTTATAAATAAGTGAATTTCCGTGATAGACTTTTGGACTGTCGAGGCCATGAAGCAGCATGTTTGTGACGCAGAGCATGTATGGGAACTGTTTTTTCTCTACGGCATAAACTGAGTTATAGATTTTTTCTGATTCTTCGTTTGAAATGCTGCCTTTAGCGTCTTTTACTTCTTCAAGTTCTTTTATCCAGCTGGAAAGGAATCCACCAGTACCGCAGGCAAAGTCTGCCATTGTTTCACCAATCTGAGGTTTAATCATTTTTGCCATAAATTGAGTAACAGCTCTTGGTGTATAAAACTCACCGGCACTTCCGGCACTCTGGAGTTCTTTAAGAATTGTTTCGTAGATTTCACCAAAAGCGTGAGTTTCTTCGTAGCTTCCAAAATCCAGTTCATCGATAATATTTACAATCTGACGGAGAAGTACGCCGTCCTTCATGTAGTTGTTTGCATCTTCAAAAGTTGTGCGGACAATGCTCTGACGAATTGGTGTATCAGGTGAGATTTCAAGATTTTTAAGAGTTGGGAAAAGCTTATTGTTTACAAAGTTCAAGAGTTTGTCGCCTGTAAGCCCATCACCCTGATTTTCTGTATGTGCCCAGTTGCGCCAGCGAAGTTCTTCCGGGATTATTGATTCATATTTTTCATCTTCAAATTCCCAGTCTTCTTCTTTTGCGTTATATACCTTTAAGAAAAGCATCCAGGCTATCTGTTCAATTCTCTGTGCATCACCGTTGATTCCGGCATCATTACGCATTACATC
>NZ_CAMCEC010000045.1 GCF_945873775.1 uncultured Treponema sp.
ATTCGCAAAGCTCCACAGTTTCCCAATAACGCCTTATGCAAGGAACGGTAAGTTTTGCTCCCTTGTAATTTTTCATTGCAGGAGCATTTACGTTTACAAAATTTCTGTAATATTTATGCGCCGAATTTAAAACTGTAAGATTTCCGCAGAGAGAAACAAGCTTTTCAAGATTTTTACAGGCAAAGTCGGCAAGATTTTCAAAATATAAAGAGCCGTTTTTGTCTGATTCATCTTTTGAATCTGAATCAATGCTAAGAGCGATTCCTGGAATTCCTGCAAGACAAGCCTGACGCGCCGCACCGCAAGTTCCAGAATAAACAATATCAGTTCCAAGATTCGGACCGTCATTTATACCAGAAACAATAACATCAATTTTTTCTGAAATATAGCTTCCGTTAAGCCCGGAAAGCACACAGTCCACAGGAGAACCTTCCAAATGATAAGAAAGGCGGCAATTTTCTTTATCAACCTTTTTTAGCTCCAAAGGAACAGCAACATTCATCTGGCTTGAAGCCCCAGATTTGTTGAATTTTGGAGCAACTATAAAAACATTGTGCTTTTTTGAAAGAGCCGCAGAAAGAACATTTAAGCCTTCAGCATTAATTCCATCGTCATTAGTAAGCAGAATATTCATATAAGGCGGACTCCATTTGCAGGTTTTACAGAATAGCATTTTGGGGAAAAGCCGAATATTTTTTCGTATTCTTCCAGTTTTTCCTTGTATTTTCCAACATCGCTGTTTCTTAAGATTGTATAGATTCCGCGTCCAAAGCCATTTCCTGTTATTCGGCCGCAGTTCACGGGATTTCTTAAGTCATCGGGATTTTCGTCAAGTTCATGGACTCTTTTTAAAATCCAGTCGATTTCAGGGCAAGAAATATCGTAATCACGCATATTCTGATGGCTTCGGTTAACAGAACGAGCAAAAGAAGCAAAATCGTCCTTTTGAATAGCATTAACACAGTCAAGAACGCATTTATGTTCATTCATCACGCATAAAAGCCGGCGTTTCGTATCTTCAGAAACAACGCTCAAAACTTCATTGACTTCCGCCTTGTCTTCCTCATACTGCCAGCCGCCCAGAACATTCGCCTTTCGCTCCTTAAGCTCGCCTAAAAGCAAAACATTTTCCGGCTGCATAAGGCTGTCTTCGTTCCAAGTTACAATCCTAGGCACAAGAGCATCCGTCAGCAAAATTGTTTTTTCTTTAAAATTGAAAGGAACTAGCTCGCAGGATTTTTTTGCATAGTCGGTAAGAACCAAATTATTTTCCTTTGAAAAAATCGCAGCAAAACTGTCCGCAGAATGATTTGCCGTTCCAAGAAAATTTTTATTCGCCCTTTCTATAACCTGAAGAATCTGCTCCTGGCTGCACTTTAATCCGCAAAGTTCTCTTACAGCCCAGCAAGCGGCAACTTTTACAGCGGTTGTTATTCCAAATCCAGCAGAAGGAAGAATTTCAGAATAAATAGTAAAATTGATTCCCTTTAATTCAAATCCGCCGCTAGAAAATCCGTACAAAATAGATTTTATTGAATTTGCCCATTTATCTTCTTTTTTTAACTTTAGCGAAGAAAGATTTGTATGCTTTTCATCTTCAAGCTGAACAAAATAAAATTTAAATGAAGTGTCTTCCCTTAAAGATGCTGAAACATAAACAGGAAGATTTACCGCCATAGACAAAGTTTTGTCTTTAAAGAACCAAGTATGTTCCCCAGCCAAATGGAATCTGCCCGGAGCAACCGCTACAACTTCCGGCTCCACTCCATATATTTTGCGGTGCGCTTCTCTGACTTTTTCCATGATTCCCTTCCCGTTCGTGTTGATTTTTTCTATATATGACATTAAAATAATACAATGAATCAGCTGTTTTTACAAGTTTTTTGTGCAATCTTTTCTGGAGCAACTGAATCTATTTCAATTTCAAATGAAATTCTTCCGTTTGGTTCTCCGTTGACCGCGCTGTTCTGCCTTTCGCCCTTGTACATTGCAGTCTACAAATCAAAATCATACAAACAGACTTTCTGGCTTTTTTTCATACAGACGCTTACAGTTCACTTGCTTTCAAGCTACTGGCTGGCGAATTTCCACGGATTTGCGGCATTTACGCTCGGAGCAAGCGCATTAGGAACTGCATTTCAAGGCGGATTCTGCGGAATTATAATGCACGTTTTTCCAAGCAAAATTTCAAAAACAGCAAAACTTCAAGAACAAGCAGGACTTTGCCCGTATTTGATTTTCAAAAGAATGCTATGGTTTTGCGCCTGCTGGGTTTTGTACGAATACATAAAATCAACCGGCGCGCTCGGCTATCCCTGGGGAACGCTTTTTATGGCAGCCTACAAATGGAAAATTTTTACACAAATTGCCGACATAACTGGCGTTTGGGGAATAACTTTTATATACGCGCTTTTTTCTTCACTCACCGCGGAAATAATAATGAGCCGCAAATATTTCTTAGACAAAACAAAAGCTAAAAATACAAACAAACAGCTTGCCCAAGCCGCAAAATTCACTGCAGCAATTTTTGCACTTTGCGGAATTTATGGAATAATTCAAATTGCAATTCCTCGCTGGCCAGAAAAACTTTTAAATGCAGTAATCGTGCAGCAAAACATAGATCCGTGGGAAGGCGGAGACAAAAAATCAATTGAAATTTCAAAGAAACTTACAAAAAAAGGAATCAGGCAGCTTTCAGAGCAAGGAAAAGAAACAGATCTCGTAATTTGGAGCGAAGGCGTTCTTTCAAAAAATTTCCCAAAAGCAGCAAATTATTACTCTCATTTTCCGGAAGATGAAAGCCTAAAGGAATTTATAGCCAGCACACAGACTCCATTTTTAATCGGCGGCGGAGTTTCCTTGGACCGAAAAAAGCGGAAAAGAACAAACAGCGCAATTCTTTTTGACAAAAATGGAATTTTTTCAGGATTCTACAGCAAAATTCAGCTTGTTCCGTTTGCAGAGCGGATTCCTTATGCTGAAAATCCAATAATGAATTTTTTAATGCGAAATATTGTCGGATTTTATTCAAGCCTAGCGCCAGGATTTCAATATGCAATTTTTAAAATTCCACTAAAGGAAAATCAGGAATTTGAAACGCCGCTTGATTTCAACAGAGAAAAATCCGCGGAAATAAAACTTGATAAAAACGGAAATTCAATTCAAAAGGAAAGAATAAAATTTTCAGAAAACAATCAGGAAAATCCGCTTTCATTTTTAAAGTTTTCCACGCCGATTTGCTTTGAAGATTCATTTCCTTCAGTCTGCACAAATCTTTTCAAGCTAGGAAGCGAAATTTTTGTAAACATTACAAACGACTCTTGGAGCAAAACGAATTCCGCGGAAATGCAGCATTTTATCGCTTCAAGCTATCTTGCAATCGAATACAGAACAACTCTTTTGCGCTGCGCAAATTCCGGATATTCTGTAGCGGTCAATCCGGCAGGAAAAATTTTATATGATTTGCCTTTGTTCAAAGAAGATTCCATGGGTATTTCCGTTCCGATTTACAAACGGCAAATTACAATTTTTTCAATCATGGGCGACTGGTTTGCATACATTTTGATTTTTGCAGTATTTTCATACATAATTTTTTCCGCAGTAAAAGACAGATTTCTTATAAGCAAAAGAAAAATAAGAAAACTTCTAAAAAAAGCCATAAGGAAATTAAAATGAAAACCATTGCAAAGTTAAAAATTATCCGCGGAAGCACAACAGTTTTCTTTGCCGCTATTATTTTTATCTGCGGATTTTTTCCAGAACTGAACATTCAAGTTGCGGCAGCAGTTCTTTCTGGCTGTATTTTGGGAGGAATCCAAGGAGCAGGCAGCGCAGGAATTTTTATAATCGCACAATTTATTTTCAGCGGATTTTCATTAGAACAAACAGGAAATTTCACAGCAATATTTGCAAGCACATTTATTTCTGGACTTATCGCTTGCTCTCCATCTATAATTGAAAAAAAATTCTCAGCCCAAATATTTTTCAAAGTATTTTTTGGATGCATTGCAGGATTCAGCATTTACTATTTTTTTGAAAGTTTATTCTATAAAAATCTTAACTGGATTTATTTTTTGTCCGCCGACATTTTTAAATGCATTGGAATCATTATCTTCTCAATAGCAATCCGTCCAAAACTAGCCACACTTCTATTCCCACCAAAAGAAACTGAAAAAGAAATTGAAGAACTAATAAAGAAACTAAAATAACCTAATGCCAAGTTTTATAATTTAATGTCATTATCAGGCTTGACAAGATAATCTTTTGTACAAGATTCCTAACTGAATTTTGCACACAAACATCACAGTGTTACTGCACAAAACAATAATATAGAAATTATTTTTTATTGAAAATTGAATAAAACGATTTGAACAGAGCAACTT
>NZ_CAMCEC010000046.1 GCF_945873775.1 uncultured Treponema sp.
CCCTAAATAAGAGAGTTTCGAAAGAAACTCTAAGTTAAATCAAATGGCGCAATTTCAGCCATTTGATTTAAACGTTCTGCTGTTTCAGCATCTCTATGATTTCTGAATCTGTCATTTTCCCCACCATGGGGAATTATATCACATCGTTAAAAAAGTTAAAAGTACTTGTTATTTTTTTTTAGTGCTGAATAGTTACAATAGATTTTGAAATATTAATTTTATGGAGTGTAAGATAAAAACCACTGAAATTGTGCGGCTTTTATCTTACCTAAAGTTTGCGTTGCAAACTTTCTTATAAATGGGGGATTTTATGAAAAGAAAATTTGGCGTTATTCTTTTCACTTCACCTTCCACCCGCACATTCCCTTGCCGTCGCTGGAAAAAACTACTCCCACTTTGTAGATTTGCTTGCCGCTCACAGCGAAACGGTCGGCGTAACCGTTGGCGTCAATCTGTTCCAAAGCTTTGGCGGCGACTTCTTCAAACGCTCGGCCTTTGTCCATCTTCAGCTCAAAAATAAATACGCTGTCTTTTGTAGTAACGACAATGTCACTTCTGCCGGCAACTGACTGAAGTTCTGAAACTACGCGACAGCCTGTCATGCGGAACATTAGGTGCGTAACTGATTCATAGTAATTTTCGCACCTTTCTTTTTTTACGATTGTCGGAAGGTCTGCAATGGCGGACTTTATAATAGAAAGAACTTTATCGATATTGCGGTTTTTAAGGGCGATTTTCATATTCCCAATTTCAAGCCCCATGTCGTCGTAAGGCACTGTCACGAATTTTTTCAGCAGAACTTCCAGAAATCCTTCTTCAACTTCGCGGTTCGGAAAGTCAAGAGTGTAAAAGCGTGTTTCTTTTTCAAAACCTTTTATCGTAAGGTAGCCGCTCTGGTAAATAACAGGCAGCATGTTCTTGCTGTCGGGATCGTAATTTTTAAACTGATTTTCGGTCGCAAGCCTTCCATTTACAAGGTTTTCAAGTTCAAGCGGCTGATACTGCAAGGTTTTTACAAGGAAGGACGGAGTTCCGCTTTCAAACCAGTAGGAGCCGAAGTCGTTGGAAAAAAAGCATTTTAAAAGGCAGAACGGATTGTACACACCTTCAACGTCGTGGGCAAAATGATAGCCGTCGTACATTTGGGCAAGCTTTTCCTTTGTTTCGGCAACAGACATTTCCTGCTTTTCGGCAAGAGTTTTAATTTCTGGTTCAAAATACTGTTCAAGCTCACTTTCAGAAATTCCGCAGAGCGAAGAATACTTTCTGTCAAGGCTTATGTCGTTGAGCTGATTCAGTCCGCTGAAAATGTTTATGTGACTTACTTTTGTAATTCCAGTGATAAAAAGGAAACGGATGTATTTGTCAGACTCTTTCAAAGGACTGTAAAAATTCCTGAGTTCCTGGCGGTTCTGTTCTTCAAAATCCGTGTAAAGGGCGTCAAGAATCGGCTTGTCGTATTCGTCGATGAGAATGACGACTTTTTTACAATCCGACTGTTCACTTGCAGTTTCAATCAGAGTGGAAAGACGGACTGCCGGGTTATCAGATTGTTTTTCAAGCCCAAACAAACGCTCATTTTCTGTCAGAATGGCATCAATGATAGACAAAAGCTTGTCTTTAGTTTCATAAGAACCGCGTCCAAAACTGATTTTCAAAACAGGATATTGGGTCCATTCTTTTTCAAGTTTTTCAATTGCAAGACCTTTGAACAGTTCCTTTTTGCCAAGAAAATACGCTTCCATTGTAGAAAGCAAAAGACTCTTTCCAAAACGGCGCGGACGGCTTAAAAAATAAGGCTTTCCTTCTGTTGCAAGTTTGTAGATAAGTTCAGTTTTGTCTACATAAATGCAACCACGATTGCGTAAATCCTCAAAATCCTGAATGCCGATTGGCAAAAATCTTTCGTTCATAACATTATTATAGCACAACTTCAGCGGTTATTCCATCAAATAAAACAGGGACAGACCTTGTTTGTAAACACCGTTTTTTTGGAGTTTTGGCTGAAGTTATATTTCAATGATACCTGTTGTGAAAAAAACTGCCAAAACTCGCAGCACGTGCCAACAAAACGTGCATTTTCATTTCAGCTTTCAGCACGTGCAGGGACAGACCTCCGTTTATCAATCCCGATATAGCGGAAGCCCTTGTCCTCGCCATCGAAGGCATAAAACTCACCGCCGGCATTGTGCTGCAGGTAGATTTTCGCATTCGGATTAAAACTCGTAAAGGCCAGAATCCCGCCGGAGTGATCATAATGCCCATGACTCAAAATCACCGTATCAACCGCTGTCAAATCAACACCAAGTCTTTCTGCATTCCGCAGAACAACCTCACTCGGACTTGTGTCGAAAAGAAGTTTATGATTTTGAGTTTCAACATAAAAAGAAAGTCCGTGTGCAGCTTCGCAGCCAGGAACGCCTTCTTCGTTTTCTACAAGATTTAATATTCGCATATCACCACTTTCTATTCATTCTATGCTTTTCCCATTTCTTCAAGCAGTGCCCGCCAGTCATCAGCTTTGTCGCGCCGGCACACTGCATAAAAAGTTACATTCATCTCCGAATCGGTAAGTGGAACTGCAACGCGGTTTTCTGGAAGTGAGAAATGTTTTGTGCGGTCGGAAATAAAGCTTGGCATATCTGTTGCGCCCACTATCTGCGGAAGTGAATCGTTTTCGTTACGGCGTTCTATGCGAATAAACTTTGCATTGGGGATTTTTTCCTGTTTTACTTTGTCCCAGAAGCCGATGTCGTCGTACATTACAAAAGTTTCGCCTGCAAGATCAGAAAGCTTGAGAGATTTGCGGTCAGCAAGCCTGTGATTTTTTGGAAGCATAACAGAAAGACTTTCTGAAAAATATTTCTTACTTTTAAATTCTGCGTCGTCCATCGGATGCAAAAGAACAATCATCTGATAAACATCGTCGGTAAGAGCGCGCAAAAGGTGTGCTTCATTGTCGTTGATATCAAAGCGTGCCTCGATTCCCGGGTACAGCTTTTGTGCAGTTTCAGTCACGGTCGTTGCAGGCATAATCGCAACTGAGCCCACAGCAAACTTCTTTTTAAGACCTGCCTTCTCGCGTGTCTTTTCTATCATCTCATCCTGCAGCGAAAGAATCTTTTCTGCATAGTCAGCCGCCAGAACTCCCGCCTCATTCAAAGCCACATGATTTTTTGTGCGTTCAAAAAGCGTCACTCCAAGCTCGCCTTCAAGCTTTTGCATAGCCCGGCTGATTGAAGGCTGAGTCGTTCCAAGCTCTTCGCCAACACGGCTGAGTGTTCCATATTTTTTGACGGCCGCAAGCAGCCGCAGGATATACGTTTCGATGAACATAATTAAATTTAACATGAAAATTGCTGATTGTCGAGTATACGCACAACGTATACTCGCATACGAACTTTCTATTGTACTTATGGAATTATCTGCTGGTATACTGAAAATGCGTTAGGGATTGGAGTGGCGGCGTTAGCCGTTCCGAAGTGTCGGTGGTTGAGCTTGTCGAAACCACCAGAACGTAGGAATGAAGCCGAAAGGCGGAACCACGCAAAGCCCGACCGACCGCGAAGCGGGCGGTAACGCCAAAAAGAACGAAGGCACTTATGTTCACAAAAGAATTAACTTTACCAAACGGAAACAAAATCCCGCAGCTCTCTCTTGGAAACTGGCTCATTGATGACGGGGTTGTAGCAGACGCTGTAAAATTGTAGGAGAATAAATTATGGCAGAAAAAATAGTACAGACGGCAGGGCGCGAGCAGCTGGGTGATTTTTCCCCGATGTTTGCGCATTTGAACGATGACGTCCTCTTTGGAGAAGTATGGAATGAGACCGCGATTGATGTAAAGACAAAGTGTGTATAATTTTACTATTGACAAAACGCGCTTTTCTGCTATATTTAAATTAAAGAGTGGTCCTGCTTAGTGGACGATTCAAAACAAGGCTGGAGACAGTCTTTCACAAGGCTTTCTTTTTCGAGAAAGCCTTTTTTTATGGTGTTTATGAAAGTATTCGATACAGATATAAGCAAGACTTCTCCAAAAATCGTAATGGTGGATAAAAACTATCTGTCATATTTGCACGGTTTTGACAGCCGCGTGAGCCTCAAAAAAGACCGTCCGTATGTCGGGCTTTCGGTTCAAATTAACGGCAAGATTTTTGTTATTCCGCTTACTTCCCAGACTACGCAGGAGCGCAAGAAAAGAGGCTTGAAAAAACGAAATTCTCTCACAACAACATTTATAAAGGCTTCTAGTACATCGTTCTATATTTAACATTTAGAATAAAATATGCTATACTAAATA
>NZ_CAMCEC010000047.1 GCF_945873775.1 uncultured Treponema sp.
AGGAATACTACGCGAAGGGAAGCCTAAAAAAGAGTTGCGCTTATGCCAAAGACGGGGCTATTCTTACTATGAGTGAAACAACTCTCAGAGAATCTCCTTATGCACTTCCAACAAAAGAGGAAAGCTGGACTTATGAAAAAGCAAGTGGCGAAAATCAGTCAATTAATAATTTTATAGAATATGAATATGATGAATATGATGAATATGGAAACTGTACAAAACTGACTCAAACTTTTTCAGATGGAAAAACTTTGGTTGGTGAATTTACGTATGATAATACAAATATAAAAGATTACATTATTGGCTTACCAAAAGAGATTTGTGTTTATGATAGTGATGAAAAATTATTAAGAAAGCGACAAGGTGAGTATAATGAATATGGGGAACTTACTGAATTAAAACAATTTTATAGTTTGTATAATTATTCATCAAATTATGTAATTTATGACGATTTCGGAAACATAGAAAAAGTTTTAGATGGTCGCGGTTCAATGTTGATTTATGAATATGATGACACAGAGCATATGTTTGTAACAAAAATTTTACAGACTGGAAAAGACACTGACTCGTATGAAAGTTTTATTGAATATGATATTGAAACTCAAACAAAAACAAAAGAAACAGACTGCAATAAAAATGAATTGCGCTATGAATATGATGGCTGGCAGAGAATAAAAGAAATTCGGACTGCTTACGACACGGGCACAATTCCCGCGGTAAGTTATGAATATAATACACCGAACAATGATTCTTTTGGACATCACGAATTATGGTATGCCGTGACAAACAATAAAGTAACATTTGACGCGGACGATGACAGCATAATTCAGACCGTATTACAGATTGACGGTCTTGGTCGAGCCGTCAGAACGGCAAAGACCGGCTTTGTCAACGGCGTTGAAGGATGGAACGCAAGCGGAGCGGTGGAATACGACAGCAAAGGCAGAACCGTAAAAGAAGGAATGACGGAATTCATACAAGGGGACATTCAGGTGCTTCTTGAATCCGTGCCAAAAATGACAAGTCTTTTTACCGCTTACGAATACGACGAGAAGGACAGGCAAATAAAAACTATACTTCCAGACGGCTCTATTCAGTTCGCAGAATTTGAGATTAAGGCTGAAAAAAACATTTCTTACTCTACCGACCCGCTCGGCAACATCTCCGTCCATGAGACCGACAGCAGGGGAAACATTGTCCGAGTAGCAAAAAATGATAAGGACGGAAAACAGCTTACGGAAGTTACATACCGCTATAATGCTATGGGCGAAATGCTCAAGGCCTTTGACACAAAAGGTCATCCTATAACAGCGGAATACGACCTTCTCGGTCGCAGAACCGCCCTTGAAAGCCTGGACTCAGGCAGACAGGAATTCTTCTATGATGAATGCTCAAACCTTGTCCGTGAGAACAACAGCGTCCTGCGCGAAAACAACAAGCAGATTGTATACGAATACGACGGCTTGAACCGCCTTGTCCGAATAGACTACCCTGATACGGAAGATACTGTTTATACCTACGGCGGCGCAAATGACACGCATGGCGCGGCAAACAGGATTCTGTCTGTAACAGACGCAAGCGGCTCACTTGAGTACGAGTATGGAAAGCTTGGCGAAGTTATAAAAGAAACCCAGACGCTCGCAACGCATTTGAATGGAAGCAATCCGACAGAAACTGCTGTTATGGAATACCGCTCTGACTATCTTGGACGTATGCAGTGGATTGTATACCCTGACGGCGAGAAAATCACATACGGCTACGACAGAGGCGGACAAGTCGTGTCTGTCACTGGCACACATTACGGACACGAATTCAATTATGTAACAAACATTCTCTACGATGAATACGGACAGCGGACACGCATAGACTACGGCAATGGAACGTTTACCGAATATAATTACGCCCCAGCCCGCAGGTGGCTTGATACCATAAAGACTGAGAACAAATGGGGGCAGAGTTACCAGAACATAAGCTACAGTTTTGACGCAGTTGGAAATGTGCTTGGTTACGAGAATGATTGTCTTGACTCCGTAACAGGAAATTACAAGACGAAGCAGACATACTCTTATGACAACTTATATCAGCTCATAAAGGCAGACGGCGAGACTACATATAATCCGTACAGGTCAAGCGTGCCAGAGTTTAAATCAAACTACTCACAGAGTTTTGTCTTTGATGATATAGGTCTTGGCAACATGACAAGCAAAGTTTCGTCAGAAAGCATAACGCCGCAAAAGACTATAGGTGATAATTTGAACTACAGTTTTGCTTACAACTATGACGAAAATTACGCACACAGACTTATAAATGCCGGGGATCGCTACTATAAATATGACGCGAACGGAAACATAACGGCTGAGCAGGACGGAAGCTTTGAAAGCAACGGCGAAGAAGTTTCTTACCACAAGATTACGCAGGAGGCTGACGGAGTCTACTCCACCGACTACGGCTGGGGACTGTTCAAGGAAGATGATAAAGACAGCAGCGGAAAAGCAAACAGAACAAAATACAAGAGAACCTACAAATGGAACGAGCGCAACCAATTAGTTTCAAGCGTGGACGATAATTACAGCACAGCCTACGTCTACGGACAGGACGGACAGCGGAGCAACAAGTACACGCAGAATTCAGAAACGCTTTACTTCAACAAAATGTGGACGCTCCACACAGACAGCGGAAACAATGTCTATGGCGGACAGACTGCAAAAAATATTTACTTGGGCGAGACAAGAATTGTAACAAAACTCAACAGCGGCGACGAGCCGACCTACAACGAGGAGTTCTACAAGCAGTACTACTACCACTCTGACCATCTCGGCTCTGCAAGCCTCATTACAGACTACAAGGGCGACGAATATCAAAGAATTGAGTACACGCCTTACGGCGAGACCTGGGTGGAGAAGACAGACAACACTGGGCTTGAGTATCTGCCTTATCGCTTCACAGGCAAGGAAATTGACGAGGAGACTGGTCTGTACTATTATGGAGCTAGGTATCTTGACCCTAGGTACAGCCGCTGGATAAGCACTGACCCGGCACTGGGCGAGTATATTCCAAGTGCTGGAAAGGCGACTGCAAGCGAAGCGGGCAGCCTGCCGGGTATAGGAGGAATATTTAACACAGTGAATTTGCAGCTGTACCATTATGCCGGGAATAATCCAATCAGATTTACGGATCCGGATGGAAGGGCACAAAACGTAGCTCAAAAAATTGCAACGTCAGCGCTAAAATTTATTTCTAATCATTCTAAGACTGCTCGAACTTTTATAAAAGAACATACGTCTATTCAGATTCAACGAAGTGTTGATGATAACGGTCAAAACGGAAAATATTTTCAATCTAAAGGAAGTATTTCTTTTTGTGGAATTCCATTAAATACAATTGATGTTCAATCTACAGCAGACTGGAAAAGTCAAGTAGATGCTGATAAAGGTGGAACCATCGATGCCGGAACTTACACAGGAACATTATTGAATAAATCAGGAAGTTATGAAAACGCAATTAGTATTACCGGCAATAATGTAAAAGAATCTGATGCTGTCTTATGTCATCCAAATGTCAAAACGGCTCTAGGCGAAACTGAAGAATATGGAAGTGGTAGTGCAAAAGGTAGACCTTTAAGTCTTGGATGCCAAATTTCTCATCTTGAGGATTTTAATGAAGTTACTAATATCTTAAAAGATGTAGGATTTGAATATGGTGTTGGAAAAGATGCATGGGCTAAAGGTGATACAATAAAGATTAATATTGCGGCACCAAAGGAAGATTAAAATGAAGAAGATAAGTTTTTTAATTATATATATTAATTGCATTCGTTTCATATGCAAATGAATTTTACAATGGTTTTGATAATAGTTCATTTAAATCAATAGTTTTTAAGCCTTCGAATAAGGTTTCCTTTTATAATGATGCTGATGATAATCCAGATTTATTATGGAATAATGATTTTGTTTATTCGTTAACAGATTATGAAAAGGCATATATTTTAACCATAAGTAATGAAAATTGTAATAAAAGATTTTATGCTTTAAAATCAGATTTTTGCTTAATTTTATATGATTGTATTAGAGTTCGCCTGAATTAACCACAGATAGTTCACCAAGAAAAACCAAATAT
>NZ_CAMCEC010000048.1 GCF_945873775.1 uncultured Treponema sp.
AGAACGTCCACATGAAAGAAAACCTGAGACATTCGGGAAAAATATAAATGCTGCCATACAGATTCCAAGGAAATATCCTGCTAGCGCTAAAAGAATATATTTCCATATATCCTTATATTCCTGTTTTGGAAACTTAAAGAAGAATCTTACAATTGCATATATGAATACAATTATGCTGAGCATATAGAAAAAATAAAAATTGCTGGCACATGCAATAAAGACAAAAAAAGCAAACGGCAAAAAATTCTTGTTATCAAAGATTTTATCTATTCCTATAAGCAGCAAAGGAAGCCATATCATTGGATTTACAAAATATGGATGCCTGACCGCACAATAAAAAGAAAATCCGCAAAAGATATATACAAAAGCTCCGCAAAGTGAGGCATATCTGTCAAAATTATGATATTTGCAGTAAGCAAAAAAAGCCAAGCCGATACAATAAAGTCTGAGAAATATATTTATTGTATATAAAACCGGTGTTTTTTCAGGGCTGAAAAATACAGACAAAAAAGAAAAAGGGTCGCCAATAACATAGTAGTGAAAGGTCTGTATTATATCTGCCCCGAACCCAAGATTAAAATCCCATTGAGGAATTACTAGTTTGCCCTGTGCAAAAAGATTATAAAAAATTGAACGGAGATATTTTCCGTAATATATAAGAGCCGCAATATGCTGGCTTCTGCCGTCGCCTGTTGTAAAAAATGTTTTTCCAAGAATAAAATAAAAAGAAAAACATGCCATCGAAACTGCCGCAAAAATTACTGTATAAAAAGCTATGAATGATAAATTTTTACTTTTAAGAGATTTCATGATTTTTTTTCCTAAAGTTCTTTTAATGTGTTGTATTCAATTTTTCTGTTTTCTGACAGATGAAATTCGTTAAATCCTTCTTTTTTGAATTCGCTGGTGAGTTCTGATCTTAGCATTGTTCCGGGATGAAAAAGAAGCTCAATGTTCCGCTCTTGTGTTTCTGCCTTCTTTATGAATTTTGGAAGGACTTTTTTTAGTCTTGAATCCATTTTTCCGCTGAAATATACGCCGCAAAGATAATTTACAGGCAGTTTTTTTGAAACAAGATACTTTTTTACTTTTTGGGAATAAAAATTTAGAATCAGACATTTGATTGTATTCATTGAAAAAATATCTTTTCCGCCATACAGCAATATTGGGTCTTGTGTATTTCTGATGTATTCAATTTTGCAGCCATCGTTTTCCAGTTCCAAAACAGCTTCTTTTAATGCCTCAAAAACAAGCGGAATCATGTGCGGATGCTGGTGGCTGTCAATTCTGATTGCATTTTTGTCTATTACATTTGCGGCAATACATTTTTTTATCTGTGCCAGAATTTCTGTTTTTAACTGAATCTTTATTTTTTTCCGCATAAAAGGAATGTAGTTCCATATAAAAAGTTTGCCCCAGGAAGCTGTAAAAAAGCCTTCAGAATCAATTAAATCCGGAAGTAATGATTTTTCGGCACAGCATTTTCCTTCCATAAAGTTCAAATGGACTGAAACAAGAATTTTTTTATCTGATTCTTCCTGTACAGAAAGAAATTTAGCTACCGCTGTTTCAAAACATTCAAGGTTAGGAATAATGCTTATGCTGTCAAGTTTTCCTTCTGAGCATAATTGCAAAATGTCTCTATCGGATTTTTCGCTAAGCGCAAAATCATCAGCATGAATATCAACAATGCTATTCAATTTTTTCTCCTATAATATATTGAGGGCGACCTTTTACTTCATCATAAATCTGGGCAATGTAGACTCCGATTATTCCAAGACAAACCATTACACCACCAAATCCGATGAGCGTAATGCAAACGAGGGTGGGGAAGCCGCTTGCAGCTTTTCCGGTAAAGAATGAAATCAATGCGTCAACTGCAACTCCGATTCCTATAATTGTAAAAACGCAACCTACTGCTGTTACAATATGAAGTGGAGCGTAACTAAAGCAGATTACATTGTTTATCGCATATTTAATAAGCGATTTTGTCGACCATTTTGAAGTTCCGTTGGCTCGTTCTGCGACTTCATAGTAGACAGTAGTTTTTTTGAATCCTACCCAGAATGAAAGCGCACGGAAGAATGTGTTGCGTTCTTTTAGCTTGGCAAGTTCCGCGACAACTTTTTTATCCAGAAGTTTATAATCGCTGGAATTTTTCATATCCATGCCGACAGCTTTGCTTATCATTCCGTAGAAAACTTTTGTGAATAGCTTATGGAAAAGACCTTCCTTTCCGCGGTTGGATTTTACGCCCTCAACAACTTCATATCCTTCTTTCCATTTTTTATACATTTCAACAAGCACAAACGGCGGATGCTGCAAATCAGCATCAAGAAGAACTGTGCAGTCGCCGGTAACGTTTCTTATTCCGGCAAAGAGAGCGGCTTCCTTTCCGAAATTTCTTGAAAAAGAAACGCATTTTACCCGGCTGTCTTTTTCATGCAATGCACGGATTTCCTCCAAAGTATTATCTTTTGAGCCATCATTTACAAAAAGAAGCTCAAAGTCAGCATCGTTTATACCCCCCCCGTATGTATTTCCATTATGGCATTGTAAAAAGGCTTTATGTTTGCTTCTTCGTTGTAGCAAGGAACTATAAGCGATATTTTATTCATTTGTTTCTTCCTCCGTTTTATCTATAGAAACATCTTTTTTTTCTTTAAAAATCACAAGGAAACTGAACAGAAAGTTAAATGCGCTGACTAAAATTTCATCAGTGACTTTAGAAAAGACTTCATTCCATCCCAAAACATCAACAAAAAGCGACATTATAAGAACATCTGCAATGCCTGAAAAAAGCCTTGAGCCGTAAAAATAAGCAATTTCTCTGGCAAAAGCCTTTGCGGTAGTGCCGGTTCCCTTAAAAACGTATTTTTTGTTAGTAATGAATGCAAAAAGCACGCATAAGAACCAGGCAAGTACGGTTGAGATTTGAACTGAAAGCTTTATGTATCTAAACAAATAATAAAGAATCACATTCAGTGCAGTTGTAAGAATGCCCCAAAATGTGAATGAGATTATTTTCTTTATAAGCGGAATGTGTTTGGATAATAATTTCATAGCCAAAACTTTTTATATACTTATATTATTTATAAAATTACATTTGTTCAACTTTTATTAAAAACTTTCGTCTCCTATAAATTAAAAATCATAGAAAATTTCTAGCCATCAACTTCAATTTCATCCGTTGAATTCGTGCTAGGATACAGCCCTTCGCCGTTTTTCTTAACGAACGAAAGCCTGTATATCCCGCTTTCAATCCCCTGTGGAACCACGGCATCTATCGTTCTTCTGGTGCGCCGGATGAACCTTGTGACTCTGGCGCTCTTTGTCCTGTCGCTTTTCAATGTAAGGAATACGCCCTGTTTTTCGTCCTCAAAGTCAAACTCCAGGTTTTTTCCATGGATTCTAAAGCAGCTTCCGCGTTTTAGAAGAAGCTCGCTCGAATATTCAGCTGTGTCAGTGACTGAGAAAACATGGTAGATTGCAGGATCCATCGCAGGCGCTGATGATTTTGTCTTATAGGACACTTTGCCGCTGGCCTCCGCCTCGAACTTCTTGTTGACCGCGGCCTTGAGAACAAAGCAGTTGTCGCCTTTCTTGTTCTGGAATTTTACAGAGACAGACTCCGCCGTTCCATGCGCCGCAAGCTGCAGGTCAACCCACGGAAGCCTCACTTTGCATCCCTCCTGAAGCAGCCTTCTGACCGCCGTGTCCAAAACGGCAAGCGCCGCGCGCGTATCCGCCTCAGTGAGGGTTGAATTGTAGCCGACCATTTCCTTCACAATTTCCTCAAGCCCGGCATCAGTGTCGGCTATGCTCTGGAAGCAAAAGCCGCTCTTGCTTTTCCCTGTGTTGTTAGGCACTGTCTTTATGTTAATCATGCGCTTTCTCCGTGTCTTTTTATGCCTGTAATGGCTTCATGCAACGCCTGTCTATGGTTCTAGGATAGGCGAAACTAGATATAATTTTAAATTAACATTGTTGATAAATCAAGCTGAAATTAAACAGATGTTAAATTAATTTCATTTTGAACTCAACTTGGTTTCACTTTGAACTCAACTTGGTTTCACTTTGAACTCAACTTGGTTTCACTTTGAACTCAA
>NZ_CAMCEC010000049.1 GCF_945873775.1 uncultured Treponema sp.
TTTGACTACGATGTTCCTTACGGTTCAATGAATAAATTTTCTACAGCACGAGGACTTAGAGGCGGAGACTATTTAAATGAAATCGTAGGTTCACGATGTTCCGGATACAAAGGCGGTGCTTTAGTTGGGCTTACAAACGGTTTCCGTATTGCACAGAATCATTAAATGAAAAAACTGGTTGCAAAGCATAAAATGTTTTTGATAAGGAAATTGTATGTAGTAATGATATCTTACGGTTCATCAGACATCTGATAAATAATCAGCTATTAATATTGAGATTAATAGTGCAATAGATATTAATCGTAATTGAATATAATTTCTAATCTTCCCCATTTTCATTCTTAATCCCATTTTCAACAATCAAAATAGCTAATTTTGTATTTTCTTCAGGTTCTCCTCTATTAAATGGGTTTCTACTCAAAGATTTTGCCATTACACCTATATTTTTTGCTTCATTAATCATCTTGGCAATTTTTCTCCATTTATCATCTTTGAGAATTGAGATACATCCAATGGTAGTTCCAGAACCTCTTTCATGTAAACGTAATTGGGATTTTTTAGTATTAGAGACTTTATCATCTCCGTAACAATCATCTCTTGCTTCAAGGCGAAAATGCCCATCTGAATTTGGCAATAAGACATCATAAACACCAAAAGGAATTCCTTCAAAGAATGGAACAGATTTTCCTTTTATTTGTCCACCAGACATAAAAGTTGCTTCTATTTTTTCATTTGTTTAATAGCTAAAAAATAATCTTGACCTTTTAGCTTTATATGCTTAGAATTTATGCATTATGCTTGGAGCATTCGTGTTTTTAATATCAGTTTGAGTTTATATCCTGCGTGCTCAATTCTAAACCTAACTAGACTTCAAAAAAAATCAAATTAGATTCACAAAGCAATGTGACTAGATTATGGTGCTTAACACTGTAGTAATTGTATATGATTTCTAAAGGTACAGGCTACTATGCCTTACGCTACAGTTTGTCTGGGCTTGTTATACAGTTTGTCTGTAGTGGCTATACAGTTTGTCTGGGGCGTAAGCACAATCAAACTGGGGCGGCTATACAGTCTGTCTGGGGCTTAAGCACAATCAAACTGGGGCGGTTGTACAGTCTGTCTGTGCTTGCTGTACAAGTTGGCTGTATCATTACAGTTGATTTAGTTAATATAAGTTCGGCTTTCTTCGTACAGGCAGTCGGGGCAATAATCTATATCGTTATCCCAAGCAATACTGCCAAAAGAGATATGGGCTGTCTTGAAAAACTCTTCATTTTGAAGCGGCTTGAAGCAATTTAAATTATAAATCTTCTTTCCGTCAAAATAACGCGTTTCATTATTGTTGAATTTGATTTTGAGAATAAAATCTGACAACGCTTCAACAGAAACCGCTCTGGGCAAAAGAGGTTTTCCGTAAATTATTTCTTCCATGATATGCTCCTATTGCAAAGGATTGATTTTAAAAATCTGCTCGCCCTCAAGTGCAAGTTTCCAGTTTGCGTTCAGTTCATCTTGATGTAGCAACGTCCACGCTTTTACAAATGCTGTCTGCTTTGCCGGAAAAGAACCAGCAATAATTTCTCCATTCAAATCAAATGAAGCTTCAAATTCATTGTAATAGGCATGAAAATGCGGCAGATGATGTTTGTCATTATCACGCCAATTCATTTTAATCAGAATTCCGTAAAACATTGAAATTACCGGCATTTTTTACTCCTTGCTATAAATATAACACATAATAGACGCTTCTTGGCACAATCGCTGGAATATTTATTCTCCGCATGAACAAAACGTTAAAAAAACAAAAAAGTCCGCTTCCAGAAAACTAGAAACGGACTAGTGACGCTTGGCGGGCTCGAACCGTCGACCCTCTGCTTAGAAGGCAGATGCTCTAATCCAGCTGAGCTAAAGCGCCGAATGGAGAATAGTCTATATTATTTTGCAAGTTTCTTCAAGTGAAAAAAGCGATTTTTTGCAAATAAAAAACAAATGATGCAGAAAGTTTTATCAACCAAATTATTATTGCTCTTTTATATCTTCCTTTGTGCAACCAGCGCAGCCTATATATCCGCCAGAAATTCCACTTCCGCTAAAAGTAAGATCGCTGAATTTTATATTTTTAAGTTTCGTAACATTGCTGATTGCAAAATTGGATAAACTTACTGTTACAACTCTATTTTGGGCAAACATCTTTCCTTTTTGTTGCTTATCATGATTCGGCATTACAAAGTTTGCGCCGCAGTCCGCAATTGCAATCTCTTTTGGCTTTATGGCAACAAACCTGCGCGGTCCGTAGAATTTATTGCTGTTTTCAGAAAGAGACGGAATGTATGCTGTCAAAGGCTGCAATATTGTATGAGTAGTGTCACCATATTTTGCTTCTCCATAAGGAGCTGGAGCTATCTGCCTTGAAGAACCAGTCCAGCCCAAGGTGTCAACTACTTCAAATCCCGAGCTTGTGCTTTGTATTTTTAAGAGCGCGCCGCGGCTGTACATTGTGTTGCTTTGGTTATAGTTATATATAAACGAGTCCCCCGAATCGCCCAATGAATTGCCTACATTCGAAACAAGAACATAAACTGTTCCGTCATAAAGAATTGCAACATCAGTAATCGCGCCGGAAACGCCTAGGTCTGAAACAGATTTTGCAGAACCGACCTTAGAAACCGCAAATGTGCCGTCTGCGTTCTCTGTTATTGTGGCACGCTGGAGATAATATGTGCTTCCATCAGAATCTATATATGCAAGATAAAGAACACTGCCTTGAATTGCAAAAGCCGCTCCATAATATTCAAAAATATCAAGTCCAAATTTAAAATCAATAGAAGGATTCGTTCCTGTAGAAATATTTTTTATAACTGAAAACTGAAGAGTGTTTACATTCCCATCACCGTCTCTTGCAATCCATAGGGAATCCGTAGAGTCATCATAATAAAGAGGATCTGAAAAAAGACTGCCAGTTACAGCAGGGATTGTAGTCCTTACATCATCTACAAAAATTCTCTGCAAATTCATATTGCTGTCAATATAATACATATTGTCTGAAATATCTTCCGCAAAGTTTAATGATAAAGAAGTAAAATTTTTATTAATAGTTGAATCTTTAATGTTAGCAATTTTATTAAAAGAGAAAATATTATTGCTATAATTCCACAAGATATAATTTGACTCCAGAATACTGCTTGCAAAAAGCTTAAGGGCAATTGAGCATTCCGCAGTTTCTC